>JBBILN010000014.1:26576-132810 GCA_037444905.1 bacterium
CCAGTGATCAGTCAACAGTGACCAGTGATCAGTCAACAGTGACCAGTGATCAGTGGTCGGCAACCAGCAACGAGAATGTCCCTCCGTGATTTGAAAATCGTTTTCATGGGCACACCGGAATTTGCGCTGGCTTCGCTGCAAAAGCTGTGTGACGCCGGCGCGCAAGTCGTTGCCGTGGTCACGGGCATGGACAAGCCCGCAGGCCGTGGCTTGCAGATCATTGAGACGCCGATCAAACAGTTCGCGGTGCAGCGCGGCATTTCCGTGCTGCAACCCGAGAAACTCAACGACCCTGCTTTTGTTGCTGCCCTCCGTGAGTTGCGCGCCGATCTGTTCATCGTCGTTGCCTTTCGCATTTTGCCGCGCGAAGTGTTCACGCTTCCGCCGCGCGGCACGATCAATCTCCACGCCGCGCTTTTGCCCCGCTATCGCGGCGCCGCACCGATTCAATGGGCCCTCATGAACGGCGAAACCGAAACCGGAGTCACGACTTTTTTTATTGATGATAAGATGGACAACGGCGAGATGCTTTTGCAAGAGCGCGTTGCCATTGGAGAAAATGAAACAGCCGGTGAATTGCATGATCGCATGGCTGTCATCGGCGCTGAAGTTTTGCTCAAGACCATCACGCAACTTGCCGCAGGCACGTTGCAAAGCCGCCCACAGCAAGGCGAAATTACTCTCGCGCCGAAGATTACCAAAGAAATGGCAGAGCTTGATTGGAGCAAACCTGCGAGCGTATTGCGCAATTGGATTCGCGGGCTCAATCCCGCACCGGGCGCATACACACACTGGCAGGGCAAGCTACTCAAAATTTTTGCGAGTGAAGTGCGCGAGCATGCAGCGCAAGAATTTCTGCCCGGCCAAGTCTGCCATGTCGATACGCAACACGGCGAGTTGTGGATTCAAACCGGAAAAGACGCGCTCGCGCTGCGCGAACTGCAATTGGAAGGAAAAAGAAGAATGAGCGTCGCGGAGTTTTTGAGAGGGCATGCACTCGCGATGAAAGAGCAATTTGGATCAAGAAGAGAGACCGTTCAATGAATATAACTGATTCGTTCGTCGCCGAATTGCAACACGAGGCCGCAACCACGCGCAAGATGCTCGAACGCGTGCCGCAAGACAAGCTCGCGTGGAAGCCGCACGAGAAGTCGCGCACGCTCGGAGAAGTTGCCTCGCACATTGCCCATCTCCCCGGTGTTTTCATCGCCAATTTGGCGCGCGAGGAGTTTGATCGCAATGCGTATCAGCCCGGCGCGACGGCGAGCACCGCGGACATCGTCGCGACGTTTGATCGCAATGTCGCCGCGGCGCTCGCGACTTTGCCGCAACTCACAGCGGAGCAATTGCTCGGCACATGGCGCTACAAATACGGCGAGCGCGTGATCTTCGAAATGCCGCGTTTGGCCGTGCTGCGCGCGATGGCGCTCAATCACCTCATGCATCATCGCGGGCAGCTTTCGGTTTATTTGCGCTTGCTGGACGTGCCGCTGCCGCCGGTATACGGACCGACCGCGGATGAGCCTTGAGAGCACCCGTCTGTCCTGTCATTCCGTGGGAATCTTTTCTAGTGCCCGGAGCCAAACCTTTTTTGAGAGGTATTTCAAGTGCGAGGGAAGCTCCTTGCCATTGACGTTTTGTGGGGGCGCATTGGTGACCAACACAGAAGCGATATTCACGATTGAACCATGAGCACACAACAACTCAATCAACTCCTGCGCGAGCTGAAACGCGAGCTGCAAAAGCTTTACGGCGATCAACTCGTCGCGCTCATTCTCTACGGCTCATACGCGCGCGGCGAGGCGCACGAGGATTCTGACATTGACGTCGCGATGATTTTGAAAAATTATGAGCGGCCTGCCCTGGAAATTAATCGCACCAGCGCAGTAGCCTCGCAGCTTTCGTTGGATTATGACAGCCTGATTGCGCTTGTTCCTCTGCGCGAACATGAGTGGCGAGAAAAGAAATCTTTTTTTATGAACAACCTGAGGGCAGAGGGGATTGAGATCGTATGAAACCTGAGACGGCAAAGTATTTGGAAAGCGCTGCAGAGAATGTTCGCGCCGCCGACATGCTGCTTGCAGCACGGTTTTATGAGATCGCGATCTCACGAGCTTATTACGCGATGTTTTATGTTGCCGAAGGTTTGCTGTGGGAAGAAGGCGTTGAACGTTCTTCTCACAGAGCGGTGCAAGCGCAGTATGGCGAATTATTCGCCAAAACGGGAAAGCTCGATCCTAAATTTCATCGGCTCTTGATCAATGGCTTTCATAAACGTCAAGCCGCCGATTATGTACGGGATGCCGAATTCACCGAACAAGACGCCATCGAAGCCGCAAATGCCGCGGAAGAATTTTTAGCCGCCGCAAAGAAATACCTTGCCTTGAAAGGTTCATCAACCCAAGAAAACACGCCAATAGAATAGGCACAACTGATGGAGCATGCGCGATGTCACACCCAAACGGCCACACAGCTTTGTTAGAAAAACTCCGCCGCGAGGCGGTGGGATTGAACACGAGCTACACGCTTGCGAACGGCGAACGCACGCGGCGCATTTATCTCGACAGCACCGCGAGCACATTGCGACTCAGAGTCGTGCAGGAAGTTTTGGATCGCTATCTGCCCTACTATTCCAACACGCACAGCGTGATGCACTTCGGCGCGAAGCTTTCGACGCATGAATATCATTGGGTGCATGACATGGTGCTGCAATTCGTGCATGCCGATCCGCTGCTTTACACGACGTTCTTTCTCGGCAGCGGCACGACCGCGGGCATGAATCGTGTGGCGCGCACGCTGCGCGAGAAACGGCCCGAGCGCGATGTGGTGCTCACTTCGATCATGGAGCATCACTCGAACGATTTGCCGCATCGTAAGCACTATCGCGAAGTGGTGCACGTGCCCGCGCAAATGGCCGCGCACTCGCTCGGTTGCGTTGATCTCGACCGCATGGAGCAAGCGCTCAATGAGCACAAAAACCGCGTGAATTATATCTCGCTCACCGGCGTGTCGAACGTCACCGGCATCATTAATCCCATTCATGAAGTGGCGGAGATGGCGCATCGTCACGGTGCTCTCATTGTTATAGATGCCGCACAGATGGCGGCTCACATGCCGATTCACATGAGCGGCCACGAAAATTCGGCGCGCGATCTCGACGTGCTCGTATTTTCCGGACACAAAATTTATGCGCCCGGCTCGCCCGGCGTGGTCGTCACGCGCAAAGATTTGTTCGCTGAGATTGAGCCGCAGGAAGTCGGCGGCGGCATGGTCGATACGGTTTGGGTGAATCGTTATACCATCTCGCAAAATTTTCCCGATCGTGAAGAAGCAGGCACGCCGAATATCGTGGGCACGATTGGCTTGGGTGCGGCGCTGTATGCGTTGCACAAAGTCGGCATGGAAGTGATTGCGGAAGACGAAACGCGGCTCATTAATTACGCGCTCGAAAAGTTAAGTCAAGTGAACGATCTCATCATCTATGGCGAGACTGATCCCTGTCTTTGCAAGCGCACCGGCGCGATTTCTTTTAATCTCCGTAATTTTGATCACGGCTTGACGGCTGCAGTGCTCAACGATTATTTCAACATCTCCGTGCGCAACGAGTGTTTCTGCGCGCATCCGTATGTGCGCGAAATGGTGATGCTCAGTCTCGCCGAAGAGGCCGAACAACTTTCCGACGAAGAGTTGGCGAATCTCGCGGAGCTGCACAAAGGCATGGTGCGCGCGAGCTTCGGCATTTACAACACGGAGAAAGACGTGGATGCGCTCGTGGCCGCGTTGCATCACCTCAGCGCAAATCGCAAGCATTACGAACCGCTCTATCGCCGTTTGCCCAGCGGCGACTACGTGCACAATACTTTTAAATTCGACCATGAGCGATTGTTTTCAATCAAAGCCACGGTGGACGAACTGCTCACGCGTTGAGCGGTGAGATGATATCAGCGCTCTTCACGTGGATTACAGCCGTCTCGCTGCATTGGAAACTTGTCTGAGTCTAATTGAGTCATGCCTGCAACAACTAACCCTCCTGTGCATACCATTCTGCTCGCAGACGATGATTATTCCGTTACGACTTCACTCGCTTTGTTGTTGAAGCAAGCCGGTTATGCTTCGCAGGTTGCGTCGAATCCGCGTGAAGTTTTGCACAAAGCCGCGCAGGAAAAAATCGCACTCGTGTTACTTGATATGAATTTCTCTCGCCAAACGACCGGTGCCGAAGGCCTCACGCTATTGAAGGAGATTAAAAAGCAGCAACCGCAGTTGCCCGTGATTCTCATGACGGCGTGGGGCTCGATTGCACTGGCCGTGCAAGGCATGCAAGCCGGCGCGTCCGATTTCATCACCAAGCCATGGAGCAACGAACAACTGCTGCACTCGGTGCGTACGGCGCTCGGGCTTGCGTTTGCGAACGCCTCCGCCCAAACCTCGCAAATGCTTTCGCGCGAAGAATTGGACGCGCGTTATGATTTTCAAGCACTCGCCGGACACGAGCAAAAATTTTTGCGTGTGCTGGAAATCATCGGCCGTGTGAGCGCGACCGAGGCCTCCGTGCTGCTCACCGGCGAAAGCGGCACCGGCAAAGAAATGATAGCCGAAGCCATTCATCGCAACAGTCTGCGTAAAGACAAGCCGTTTGTGAAAGTCAATCTCGGCGGCATTCCGGCCACGCTTTTTGAAAGTGAGATGTTCGGCCACGTCAAAGGCGCGTTTACGGATGCGCGCTTTGATCGCAAAGGCCGCTTCGAATTGGCGCACGGCGGAACGATTTTTCTCGACGAGGTCGGCGATCTTGATCCGAGTTGTCAAGTGAAGCTGCTGCGCGTGCTGCAAGACCGCACCTACGAAGTCGTCGGCTCCAGTCAAACGCGCACGGTGGACGTGCGCGTGATCTCCGCCACCAATCGCAATCTCGCGGAATTGATCGAGCAAGGCCAGTTCCGCGAGGATTTGCTCTATCGTTTGAATCTCATCGCCGTGCATCTTCCTCCGTTGCGCGAGCGGCGCAGTGACATTCCGTTGCTGGCCGAGTATTTTTTGCAGAGCCTCGGCAAAGTGTATCGCCGGCCCGCACTCACGCTCGGCAACAGCGCGCGGCACTGGCTGCAATCCTTGCCGTGGCCGGGGAACATTCGCCAGCTAAAACATGTGATCGAACGCACGGTTCTGATGAGCAACAAAGACGCGTTGGAAAAGGAAGACTTCAGTCTTTCTTTGCAAATGCAACAAGAAGAGAGCGGCAAAGACGGATTGCCTGCGGTGGGCAGCATGACGCTCGATGACATGGAAAGGGCGATGATCGAAAAAGCGTTGCGGTTTTACGAAGGCAACATCACCAAAGTCGCGGAGGCGCTCGGGCTGAGCCGCGCGGCGCTGTATCGCCGCTTTGAAAAATTCGGAATCACGCCGTGAGCTTGCGCGGAAAGTTCATTCTCTATTTGCTGTTTCTGCACTCCGCCTTTGCCGCCTTCGCCGTCTATTTTTTGTGGGCGCATCGCGTGTGGCTGTTGGCGCTCGAAGCGTTTTTCTTGCTCTCTTTTGCGCTCTCCTATAGACTCTTTCACTCCTTGCTCAAGCCCATTGAATTAGTCAAGAGCGGCGTCGAAACGCTGAAGCATCGCGACTTTTCCTCAAAATTCCTTCCCATCAAGCAGCCGGAACTGGACCGCCTTATTGAAGTGTACAATCATATGGTTGACGAGCTGCGCGAGGAGCGCATTCGTTTGCAAGAGCAGAATTTTTTTCTCGACAAAGTGCTCACGGCTTCGCCCTCGGGCATTATCACGTTTGATTTTGAGGAGCGCGTGATGCTGCTCAATCCGAGCGCGGCGAAAATGTTGCAGCGGGAGGCGCGTGAGGTCATCGGCAAACGGCTGGGAGATTTGCATATTCCGTTTGCAGAAGCCTTGCAGCGGCTGCAAACGAACGAAGCGCAAGTGCTCCCGTTGCAAGGCAGCCGGCGGGTGAAATGCCAAAAGTCATTGTTTATGGATCAAGGCTTCGCGCGCAGTTTTATTTTGATGGAAGAGTTGACCGAAGAGCTGCGGCGTTCGGAAAAGGCCGCTTATGAAAAGCTCATCCGCATGATGTCGCACGAAGTCAATAATTCCGTGGGCGCGGTCAATTCGCTTTTGCATTCTTTTTTGCATTACAAAGAGCAGCTTCGCGAGGAAGATCGCGCAGACTTTACGAACGCATTGCAAGTGGCGATTGCGCGCAGCGGGCATTTGAATGCGTTCATGCGCGGCTTTGCGGAAGTCGTGCGCCTGCCGCGCCCCAACTTGCAGCCGTGCAACGTGCAGGAGTTGTTGGAAGAGATTGCTCTGCTTTTTCAAGCGGAGAGCAAACAGAAGAACATCGTTTGGAAATGGGAAGTGCAAGCACCGCTCGCGCCCATTGCGCTGGATCGCGGTCAAATGGCGCAGGCGCTCATCAATATTTGCAAGAACGCAATGGAAGCCATCGGCAAAGACGGTGCGATTGCGTTACGGCTAGGCAAGAAACAGGAGAAGAGTTTTTTGGTGATTGAAGATACCGGTGCTGGTATTTCTCCCGAAGCGGGCGCGCAACTCTTCAGGCCGTTTTTCACTACGAAAGCCAACGGCCAAGGCATTGGCTTGACGCTCGTGCAGGAAATTCTCAAACAGCATCGCTTCGAGTTTTCACTGGAGAGCCAAGCGGGCGGACCGACGCAGTTTTGGATCTATTTTTAATCCAACGCAAAGCTCATCCCATCCGAAGCTGCAATTACCTTGACTCCGGTTTCACGAGTGAGCTGCTCTGCCAGCTCCCACGGCTTGTTGCGCAGCATGGTGGAGCCGAAGTGCGTGAGAATGGCAGTCTCCGGTTGGAGCGTTGTGATGATTTGTTTGGCATCAGCCAGACAAAGATGCTGTATGAGCCGGCCGTCATTCGCTTCCTTGAAGCGCACGACATTGAGCACGAGCACGCGCGCCCCGGCATACCAGTCGAGCAACTCCGGAAAGAATTCTGTGTCCAGCAAAAATGAGATTCTTCCGACGCTGCTTTCGAACATCAAGCCATAGGTTTCGGCGCCATGCGCGTGCTGCCCACTCGTGCGAAAATGCAATCCATTGACTTCGTAGTGACTGTGCGCTCGCAATGTAGCTACGCCTTGAATATAATCGCGCAAGTAGCGCAACACCACGGGGTCTTCGCCCTCCAAACAATCCTCGGGCGCAAATAGCAAGCCGCGCTTTTTGAAACCACCTTCGGACATGGCTTCCATCATCACGTTTACGTCCGTGGAATGATCCACGTGACGATGGCTGAGAATGATCGCATCCAACTTTGCCGGATTGATTTTGGGGCGACTCGAATTGCAACGCACCAATGTGCCGGGGCCGGGGTCAAGCAAGATTTTTTTCCCATCAAGATACACGACAGTGCCCGCCGAGGAGCGCAGTTGTTGAATCATCACAAAACGCGCCCCGGCCGTGCCGAGAAATTTGATAAAATTCGGCATGTTTTCCTCTCTCTCTCTCTCCGTTGACAATAGTCTTCCTGCGAATCGGCGCAAGCCGGGCAGGCAAGATGATTGTATAGCAAAATGAGTAAAAAACGAAATGAAAATTTTGCCGCGGCTAACCTGCCGAGGTATTCCAAGTTGTGCATATTATTCAAACCCGATGATATCCGGGTATTCCGCCTCAAACCTGCTGAATCGAAAGCCAAATTGGAGATTGTGGCGAAAGGTGTTTTCACTTGCCCTACAAAACCATATTCATGCCGTTTGCGGGCGAACACAGGTCTCTCGCCGCTCGAATGTTCACCATCGCCAAATGGACACATATACGCCTGGTTGTGCAGATTCATTTAGCCGCGTTTTTTCATCTCAACATAAAGAAGTTTAAGGACGTCACCGCGCATTCCAACCAGGCATAAGCGCGTTTAAAAACTCCGAGTGCGGTGTGAACACTAGATTTTCTTCTGAGAAAATTAAGCCATGGATTTCAAGTTGATAGGTAACTTTGTGAAATTTCATTCGTAATTGGGGGCACAGAAAACCCAGGCCCTTGATTCTTCAATGAGGATTCCCATGCAGCAAACCAATCTTACTCGCATAATGATTCTGACGATGGTCATGTCCGGGTTGGTTTTCGCGCAACAGCGTGAGGACTCCCGGCGAGATGATTCCAGAATCGAAGAGTTGCAAAATAGCTTCAAAGTTGGATTAGACGGGCCTTTTCAACTGCGCGTGGATGTCGATGCAGGTGAAGTTCGCGTTGCTAAAGGCAAAAGCCGGGACGAAGTGCGCGTGGGTTTGGCCTACAATAAGAACCAATTCCATCACTCGTTTCGGTTCAACGAAAATCGTAACGCGCTCGAAGTGCAGTTTGACAAGGAAGGTTGGTTCGATCACGAGCGTGATCGTACTTTTGCCGAAATCGATATCGAGTTGCCCGTGGAAGGCGAACTGCAATTGGATTTCAAAATCAAAGCCGGTGAAATTAATATGGACCTGGGCGGTTTGCGGATCGTAGATTTTGCGTTGGAGACTCTGGCTGGTGAAGTGAATCTCGATTTTGACGAGCCCAATCGTATTGAGATGGCAAGCCTTACGCTGAATACCAAAGTTGGAGAATCTAATTTTCGACGCTTGGGCAACGCGCGCTTTCGCGATGCGGATATCAACGGCGGCATTGGCGAGTTGACCATCGACTTCAGTGGCGAGATGGCGAAAGACGCGGTTGCGCGTGTGGATTTGGACATCGGCGAGACCGTCATCGTATTGCCGCGCGATTCCGGAACGAGATTGTCCGTCTCCAAATTTCTCTTTCTCTCGCACGTTGATCTGCCCTATGATTTGCACAAAGACGGACGGTATTACTACTCGGAGAATTACGAGCGTGCCGAGCGTACGTTGCATTTACGCATCAGCTCCGGCGTTGGCGAATGCCGCGTTGAGTTGCAGTGAGCGCGATTGTTCCGTACTTGTTTCAAGTGCGGAGGCAGAAGTGAGGATGTTCATAAGGCTTGTAAGCCGCAAACTGAGTTGAATAAACAATGCGATCTTTCCATTTGAAAACTGTCGGGCTTGCGCTGCTCGTTTTCTGCACGAGCTTGATTGCGGGCGAGTTGCGTGAACGTTTCGAGAAGACCTGCAAACTCAACCAACACGGGCGCTTCAGCTTGGATAATTCCAACGGTGCAGTGTATCTCACGGCTTGGGACCGCAACGAAGTCAAAATCGAAGCGGAAAAGATTGCACGTTCCGGACGTGAAAGCGAAGCGCAGAGATTGCTGGAAGCGACTGAGATAATCATTCATGAAGGTGAAGACGACATCGAAATCAATACTCGTACGCCGAAAACCGGCGGCGATAGCTTTTGGGGTTGGATTTTTGGCGAGGGCGGCAGCAATGTCATCGTAAATTATTGGGTCACGGTGCCGCGGGAAATTTATATGAAGGTGGTTTCTGTGAATGGCAAGATCGAAGCGCGTGAAATTTCCGGCAAAGCCGAGTTGGAAACGACGAATGGCGGCGTCGAAGTGGAAGATGCGCAAGGCAGCATTTCGGCGGAGACTACGAATGGCCGCATTCTCGTATCACTCCGGGAAGTTGCACCCAACGAAGCCATGCGCTTCGAAACCACAAATGGCAGTGTCGTGGCCGAATTTCCGCGGGACTTCAGCGCAAGGATTTCTGCACGCACCACCAATGGCGCGATTCGTTGCGATTTCCCCGTGAAGATGGAGAGCCGGAGCGGACGAAATTCTCTGGAGGGCCAAATTGGCGATGCCGGAGGCACCGTCACCCTGCGCACTACGAATGGCTCGATTTCGATTCGCCAACGGTCTTGAGTCGCTTTGCTCGCGGGCTAGGATCGTGAGGTTCTGTTAAAATAAAAACGGCGGAGGCGATTACTCGCCTCCGCCGTTCCAGGAAAGGAGGGGTGGATGGAAAAATTTATGTAAAGTTGATGCTTTCGAATCGGTGATGCTCCACGTTTTACAACTAACATGCCAGCTTAGCCCCCATCTTCGTGACGATTCACTAACCGTATAAGTCTCGCAGAACTGTTTGAGTGGCTCCCGCTTTCGACCTCTCCCATCTCTAAATGAGCATTTGGGCTGCGTTGCTTTCGAAAAGAGCTTTGTGCAAATGTTCCATGCTGAAACACGCAATTACAAAAGTGCAGTTCAGCATGTTGCAGCGGTAAAAACGTACTGGTTTCCTGAGTGATTTGTGGGAAAACGCCGTGCGGCCATTCTTTCGATAACAAGAAGCCTGCTCCGCGCAAGTGAAATACGGCATGGCAAAACTCGGCAAGTTTTCGCTTGACAAAACTGGAGACCAATGGTATATTCGCGCGTTCAAGTCCGGCTTAAAACGTCAATCCTCATTCACAAACTTAAAATCGCATTCACGCTTCCTTCCTAAGCAAGTAGTCATCGGAGGAAAAGCGCATTATAGTTGCTTCGTCGTTTTTGTGCTCAACGCTTCCTCCAATTGACGAAAAAGATGTACATCGCTTGCACGCGCTGGTGCGAGCGTTCGGCCTTGGTGTGATCGTGATTCCCTCAATGGGTAGCTATGCGCGCGAATTTTGAAGAAAATTCTGTGCTGCAAACTCGCGCAGCCTTCCTCGACGATCATCTGTCGGGTGGAATGGAGTCTGCGTTTGAGAAAGAAGAGCATTCAGCTTTGCTGGATGACACTTCATTCGAAGGCGCACATATGCCCGCGTCCAAACCTTCCGTCGAGTTGCGTCAGCCCAAACCATCTTCCCACGACCAACACGAGTCCACAGTCTTTCCTTACATCCCGCGCAAACGGCAAGAGCGCAGCGGCCTGCTCATCGACTACCTCTATCTCCCGGCGGTGCAGGAAGCGGGCGATCAAGTGGACTTTCTCATTTTGGGGGAGAATCGCGTCGGGGTATTGCTTGCGGACGTGAGCGGCAAGCTGCCCGATGACAGCGCGCCGGTTTTGAAAACCGTGCTTCGTTCCAATAGCACGGGCTTGTCTGCCGCGGCCACATTGCGCTATCTCGAACAGGCGCTCAAAGATGCCTGTTTGCAGGATTTCAGCCTTACCGCTTTCTATGCTATTTTCGATCAGAATAAACGCCTGCTGAATTTTGCCAGCGCCGGTCATTTGCCCATGATGCTGTATCGTCCCGGCCTCGGCAAAATTTTTCTATTGAACACACCCGGTTCTCCGTTTGGCGAAAACAGTCCGAATAACGTCAACGGCACGAGCGTGACCAGCTTGAGCAAGATCGAAAGCGCCAAAGTTGCGCTCAAGCAAAACGATCTGCTCGTGTTGTATAGCGACGGCGTGCTCGCCGCGCGCAACCCGCAAAAGGAAGTGTTTGGCAGGCAGCGGCTCGTGGAATTTCTGGCCGAACACGGCGACTTGGAGCCGACCGCATTCCTGATCGAATTGCGCCGTTACCTTGAAAAATTTGCGGAAGGCCAGCCTGCACAAGACGATCTCACCGTTATTGTGCTGAAAAACATCCTGCGCAACTTGGACAAGCCACACCCGGAAGCCACCGAGGCGGATTTGGCGACGCTCTTCATGAGCACCGAGCAGGAGCAAGCCATTCTCGCAGTGCTGCGCGCAAATCATCACGCCAGCGTTGAGGAAATTCTCGCGAAATTGGGCGAAGGCGAGCACCATTATCTCACCCGTGCGCAAGTGCAGGCCTATGTGGATCAGAACGGACGATGGTTGAAACCCTGGCCGGTCCGCGAGGAGAAAAGCGCGGAAGAGGGCACGGAGAATGCCATGCGCCCGCTCAGCGAGGGCGGCGAGACGCAAATGCTGCTTGCCGCGCAACGGCTGCAAAACGAGTTGATCGCAGCGTTTCCGATTCAGCAACTGCTTGCCCGGCAATACGAGTTTAAAAGCAAAAACGCCGCGCTCGCACAAGCCTTGCGGGCCTATCACAACGGCGACTATCAACAGGCGCTCGCGGGCTTCGTGAATTTGCGTGCCCATATCAAAAACTCCGCGGCCGTGCACTGCTTTTTTGGCAATCTGTATCTTCTGCTCAATGAGCCTGCCGCGGCGCAGCAGGAATTCTTCGAAGCCTTGAATTTCGATCCGCGCAACAGCCACGCGCTGGTTGCGTTGAGCTATGTGGCTTTGCTCAAAGGCGAGTTGAACATGGCGACGGAGTCCCTGGCCACGGCTCTGCGCATGAACGCCGAGTTGGAAGAGTATCAAGCCTTCTTCAAACAATTGATTGCCGCGACCAACGGCCACGACGAGCACTGCGATTGGCTGATCTGACCGCGCCGGCTCTTTTTCAACGAAATGACGCGGCAACGAATAAAAAAAGCCGAGGCGCTTCAATAGCGCCTCGGCTTTCTTATTTCAGATACGCTCTGCCTCAAAACACAACGCCTGCAGTCACGCCTACAAAGGACGTGCTTTCATCCGCCGTGAAGAGTATGTTGAACAATCCTTGCAGGACGATATTGAAGGACGAGCCCGCAGGAATTTCCACGCCGGCCCCGGCGCCAATACCCACGACGTTGTCATCATTCTCCTCCACATCTTTCTCATAATCTTCATCATTGAAGGTTAGAAAAAAGAGTTGTTCGTTGATGGCATCGTATTGATAGGGAATTTCCTTGGCGCTGAAATCATTCTTGATGAGATTGAAATTGACTTGGCCAAGCAGGAAAAATTGCGTGTTCGCTTCCGGATCCGTCAAATAGGGTCGAACACCTGCGCCGACTCTCAAGAGGTTGGACTTCACCGTGGCGCTCGGGCTGATGCCAAACCCCTGCCCGACCCAATAAGAGGCGGTCTGGCCGGTGAACTCCGTGCTCAAGGCATCCGTAAATTTCTCATCGTCGGTGGAAAAAGCTTCATAGCCAACATTAAACGTGATGCCCAAGCGCGGGGAAGGAAACAGAACATACTGTGCATTACCGCTCAATCCCACTTTGGTGTAATCTTTGAACGTCTCAGGTGACAAAGGAAAAGCCGCGCCGCCGTAAAACTCGATTTGATTGCGGCGTTGTCCAAACGCCAGGCTCGCGAAAACGCCTAGCGCCAAAAGCGTGATGAGCAGTTTTGAGGGCTTCATTTTTTTCTCCCGAAAAATTGAGTTGTGAATTGCACAAAAGCGAATTTACCACTCGCTCACAGTTATTTGGTAATGGCGCGATCGCGAACCTGTGGCACACCATTTTTTGCTTTGGTAATGGTCGCGATCGAATAACTATCAAACACTTCCACCAATTGTACTTCACAAATTTCTGCGATGGCTTTGCCGATGACTTGATTCGTGACCGGATGCACGATCGGCTCGCCTTCGCGATAAACGTGACACTTCATGCCTTTGCGAACATTGTTCGCCCGACCCAGATCCAGCGTCAGCCGCTGACTCTCCAACTGAATGACATACCCCGACACCAGCGGCAAATCGCTTTTAATCTTACCGGCCACTTCCGAGATCATTTGAGTGAGGGCCGCCAACGATACGTTGTTGCTAAAGGCATCTTTGGCAGTAATGATCGCCGCGGTTTCGGTATCCACCAAACGCGCATCAATGCTCGCGCTGTTGCCCGCGCGCACGAGGCTGCCGCAAACCACCGCGTCCACGCCGATCCCCTTGCCGATTTCTGCAGCCGTGGAAACGTCGACGATGCCGGCCATGCCGAGCTTTTGCTCTTCGAGAATCTTTTCGAGCTGCGCGCGTTCGATCACTTTAAAGCGATTTAGATTTACGAAGACCGTGGTGAGTTTGTCGAGCAAATCGATCTCGCCCAACTCTCCGCCAATGCCCTTGGCAACGAACGGCAGAATGGCAATATTGAGACGATCGCCGACCAACGTCGTGCTTGCCGGCTCCGGAGCCTTGACTACCGGCTGTGGCTCCGGCAGATTTGCAGGCTGGCTAGGCGGAGCAGATTGTCCGCCGTTGATGCGCTGCAAGAATTCACGTGCTCTCGGCGAAGCGGATTGCTGCAACGAAAGCTGCAAATATTGTCGTGCGCGCTCCATCTCGCCGAGATGAAAGTAGCAAACGCCGACCTCACGATTGGGGAAATACTCGATGAACACCGCGCCGTATGCGCGGGTTTTGCCGGCGTCAAATTTTTTTTGCGCGAGCGCGGTTTCGAATTGCGCAATGGCTTGGCGCCAATCGTTGCGCTGCATCGCTGCAATGCCGTTCGCATAGGCGCGGTACCATTTTTCCGTGGCCTGCGCAGCCTGCGTAAAAAAGCACGAGGCCCATATACAGAGGCCGCACAACAACCACGGCGCGGGAATACAAAGGGAGCGCAAACGCTCCGAAAGACAGTCACGATTCATGCTTGTGGCAGCTCTCAAATTATTTCGTGGCTCACCTCTCATTACCTGCTCCTGACCTGTAAACTTTTTTAGTGAGGTGAAATTTGTTCGGGCAATGATGCACATCTTTTTGCAAAAAGTCAAGCCGTTGTTCCGCTGCGCAGTCCTGCCTCGGTTCATGGCGGCGAAACCAGCGCAGTCATTTTTGGTCAGCTCTGCGGTTCTCGCAAAACGCTTTAGGCTTTTCTTTTTTTTGTTCTGTCGCTGCTGCACCGAGGGTTCTTCTCTGCTTGTTTACCGAGGTGGCCTCTTCGTGCGAGGTGACTTAAAGCGGAGAACACGAAAGCACTCGTTACGTACGTCATTCGGTATGGAGAATGTTTAACACTCGGCACAATCCCCGGGCCGCAAAAAGGCTACTGTTGAATGCCCTCGCCGCAGTATCGCCGCCTCTGGTTTTCACATTTCTTAAAGCGCGGACTTTGGCTTTTTGAAATCTGCGCAGCGCTGTAAGTCACCTCGGTGCACTAGCCACCTCGGTAAACAAGCGCAGATGATACGCAACAACGCGCAGCGACAGAGCAAAAAAAAACTGTCTGGAAGCGGTCGTACTAGTGCTCTGTTACCGTGAGTTCGTTGCCTTGCTTCCTGGTGGGGGCATTGTTGCAACCCGCGAATTTATTGGCTGCGACAGCACCCCACAAGGGGGGGACTAGAAAACTAAAGTAACAGTCCACTAATTCAAACTTCGCAGTGTGAAAAGAATTTCCGCTTGACATTCAAAAAGCACCGGTATAGATTGACAACGCTTCTAAACGAGGAGGAACGACAGCATGCGCATCAAATTTTGCGGAGCGGCGCGCACGGTGACCGGCTCGCAGCATTTGCTCACCACCAACGGCAAACGGATTCTGCTGGATTGCGGCTTGTATCAAGGGCATCGCGCCGAGGCGCGGCAGAAGAATGAATCCTTCCACTTCGATCCCACCCGTGTTGATACACTCGTGCTTTCGCACGCGCACATTGATCACACCGGCAACATTCCTTCACTGGTCAAACGCGGTTTTGATGGCCCGATTTACGCCACACGCACGACGGCGGATTTGTGCAACCTGATGTTGCGCGATTCGGCTTTTTTGCAAGAGAAAGACGCGGAGTGGCTGCGCAAGAAACGCAAAGAGGAGATCGAGCCGCTGTATTCGATGGCCGACGCCGAAGCGGCTTTGCAGCACTTTGTTGGCATGCCCTACTCGCGCCCGTTCTTTGTCGCGCCGGAGCTGCAAGTTACTTTTCGCGACGCGGGACACATTCTCGGGTCGGCCAGTGTTACGCTCGAGTTTCAAGACCAGGGCCGCAAGCTGCGTTTCGGTTTCAGCGGCGATTGGGGCCGCGCGGGCGCGCCGCTGTTGCGCGATCCCGATCAAATCGACGATCTCGATATGCTGATTCTCGAGAGCACGTATGGCAATCGGCTGCACAGCGATTTTGAAAACATTGAAAACGAATTAGCGGAGATTGTCGCCTCGGTGCACCGGCGCGGCGGCAAGATCATCATTCCCGCATTTGCAGTGGGCAGAACGCAGGCATTGGTTTATTATCTGCACAAGCTGTGGCAAATGAATCGCATTCCGGAAATGCCGGTTTATGTGGATAGCCCGCTGGCCGTGAATGCCACCGAAGTTTTTCGCGCGCATTCGGAATGCTTCGATCGCGAGACCAATCGCATTTTTTTGGAAGACAATCTCGATCCGTTCGGTTTCGCGCGCTTGAATTATGTGCGCTCGCTGGAGGATTCGAAAAAGCTCAATGACATGACCACGCCGTGCCTCATCATTTCCGCTTCGGGCATGGCCGAAGCCGGGCGTGTGTTGCATCATCTCGCGCATCATATCGGCAAACCGGAGAACTGCGTGTTGTTGGTGGGATTCATGGCCGAGCACACGTTGGGGCGGCGTTTGGGCGACGGCGCTACGGAAGCAAAAATTTTCGGTGAGATTATTGAAAGGAAGTGCGAAGTGCGCAAACTCGAGGGCTTGAGTGCGCATGCCGATCGCGACGAATTGCTGAGACTCGTGCAGCGCCAAAATCCGAAAAAGCTTAAGCACATTTTCCTGGTGCACGGCGAGCCGGAGCCGGCAGAGGCATTGGCCGAGAGCATTCGCAGCCTCGGCTTTTCCAACGTCCACGTGCCGTTTGAAGGGGAGGAGTTTGAGGTGTGAAGAATGAAGCCTGCCGGGTTTTCAAAACTTGGGAGGCTTTGCTTCAATTCGCGTCGATGTAATCGTTATAGATCTCTTTACGATCGGGATCGATCTTCAGCAAGATTTCGAAAGGGGTGGCGTCCTTGCCTTGCTTGAAAACTTCGATGAACTCTTGATAATGGGCGTCAACAAAATTTTTGGCGGCGAGATTGTCCTTATTCTCTTTGAGCACTTCTTCCAACCGCTTCAGCGCTTCCATCAAATAATGCCGGGTCTGCGCCGCTTCTTCCGTTGACCACAAACCATAAAAGAAGTAGTCTTTCATTTCGCGAAACTTTTTGTAATTGTCCGAGCTCAAGGCGAGCACGAGGTCTTCGCGCATATCCCAGCCATAGGCGAACAAGCTGTATTTCCCTTCTTGCATCGCGCTGCGCGCCTTGGCGAAATAATGGTCGCCGCCGGAAGCGCCGTATTTGTCCAGTTCATTGCCGATAATCATGAACATGAAAAAGTCAATCAAGCCGCGCACGGGCACATACGCCGCGGTCTCTTCGATCACCTCGCCCTCTTGAAAAGGAAAGAGCGCGCGTTTGTCGTAATATTGAATATCTGGACCGTTCGCGATAATGCTGCAGCGATAGCGATCTTCGATGCCGGAAGGATTGTCTTCTAGAAAGAATTGAAAGCCGACTTGAAAGGGATGGACGTAATCTTCTTCGATCCACTTTCTGTTGTTGATGTAGTTTTGCACTTTTTCCCCGAAATTGGCCATGCGCGTTTTTTTCTCCTGCGGCAGCTTATCCACGATGACGGTGACTTTGGCGGTAATGACACGGTTGCCCTTGCCCGCGCTTGCCTCGTCTGCAAACACCGCGGCGCCGAAGCTGACGAACGCAGCCGTTGCGAGAAGACAAAGCCGAGAAGCATGATATGGTGCGCGCATGTATCTTTCTCCATCGCTTAAATGAAATCACATTCTGTTGCTCATGTTAATATAGCCAGGGGGCTTTATGAAAGTCAAGCCATTCGTCTGGATGCTCATGTTGCTTTCGAGCCGTGTCGTTGTTGCGCAAGATTACAATCTCGGCGCACGAGCGCAGGCCTTGGGCGGCAGCGGTGTGGCTTGCGCGACCGACCCTGAGGGCCAGTTCATTAACCCGGCCGCGCTCGCACAAGTTCCCGGGAGTGCCGTGACATTATTTTATTCGCGCCCGTTTGGCATAAAAGAAATCACTTTGTCAAGTGTGGCGGCGAGTACAGCTTTCGGCAAAATAAGTTTCGGCGGCGCTATCGTTCATCTCGCGCAAGCGCAATTCGACGATCAAACCTATCAATTGACTCTTGCGGCAAAAATTTCGCTGCTCGCTGCGCGCCGATCCGAGGCGAAGCATTTTTTGCTCGGTGTACAAAGCGCGTGGCGCAGGGTCCGCATTGCGGGATATGAGACATTGCACTCCGGGCGCATGAATGCCGGGCTTGTGGTTCCCATCACACCGCGTCTCGCATGGGGTGCGGTATTCGGCAATGTGATCGGTTCGGGCAGAGAACAACAGCCGCGCAGCCTCGCGCTCGGACTGCACTACCGGCCTTCCACACGATTCACTGGACAAATTGATTTGTACAAACAAAGCGGTTTCGCGCAAGAAATCCGAAGCGGCATTGAGTTGGCGTTGTTCTCACCACTGCTGTTGCGGGCCGGCATTGCGACCAACCCGGATCGCTTCACGATCGGGCTGGCGTTCGCCTTCCAGCCCGTGACTTTGCACTTCACTACCTTTTCGCATTTCGATCTCGGCTGGACGCAACAGTATGCCGCAACGCTGCGGCATTGAAACGCCTTGGAAGAAGGCAACTTTGGCACAGTTGGATAAAGATTGAGAAAGACAAATAGCCGTTGAACAACATTCACGCGATTGTGCTGGAATTCTGGAAGGCTGCGAGCGCGGCAAGCAAAATATCGCACCGCGATGTTTTGAAATCAAAAATGCGGTGGGAGCGGTGAGTTCGTCTTTGAAAATTCAAGTTCAACCGCGGGAGGTTTTGCTCGGCTTTAAGTCACCTCGCGCGAAGAGTCTAGGTGAGATAAACAAGCAAACAAGAAACCTCGGTGAAGCAGCGACAGAACAAAAAAAGCGCCGAGGCGGAAGCCGCACTGCAGAATAGTGCCTCGCGGCGCTCGCGCCACCTTCTCTCGTGATTATTCATTCCATCTTGCCATTCACTTTCGCGGCTTCCCATGCGAGCAAGGCTTTCTTGCGCGTGGCGCCGCCGGAATAATTTCCTAGCGCACCGGCTTTGCGCACGACGCGATGACAGGGGATGATGTACGTGATGGGATTATTGGCCACGGCATTACCCACGGCGCGCGAAGCTTGCGGCACACCGAGATAACCGGCCACGTCTTGATAGGACACCAGCGCTCCGGTTGGAATTTTGAGCAGCGCTTCCCACACTTTGAGTTGAAAATTCGTTCCATCCACGAGCAAGTGCAACGGCTTCGAAGCCTTTCGGCGTGGAGCAAAAAAGATGCGCGTGATATATGGCTGCGTTGCTGCCGGCGTATGTTCCAAACGCGCGCGCGGCCATTTTTTTTTTAGCCAAGCGAGGTTTTGTTTGCGGCTCTTCTTGACGAACTGCAACGCGCAAATGCCGCGCTGGGTGAGCGCCAGCAAACATTCGCCGAAAGGCGTGGGATGAAAGCCATAGGAAATCACGAGGCCTTCGCCTTCACTTTTGTATTCGCCCGGCGTCATCGCTTCGCACGTCACAAAGAGCTCGTGCAAGCGCCCGGGGCTTGACAGGCCGGATGCAAATGTCACGTCCAGCAAGTTGGGTGAGTGCGCGAGTAATTTTTTCGCGTATTCTTTGGTGAGGAATTGCAAAAAGCGTTTTGGGCTAATGCCCACCCAACGGCTGAACAAACGCTGAAAGTGGTGCTCGCTGAGATACACGCTCGCGGCAATCTCGTCGAGACTGGGCTGGCGGCGGAAATTCTTTTCAATGAACGTGATGGCATTGGCGATGCGCTGATAGTCTTCTGCGGACTGTGCGTAATTGGTCTTCATATTCCTGCCTCGTTTTTGTGTTCGGCGAAATATATTAACGCGCGCGCGAATTTGCCACCCGCTTCTTGCGGTTTAGCATTCCAGATTTGCGCAGAGCATTGGGCGGCGTAAAAGGGAGTTGCAATAGTGCGCGCAGAATTCTATGTTCCAGCGCAGAAAATTTTTTCCTAATTATTTTCGCGCCGTTCATGACAGTCTCCTCCTCACAATCCGCCACGCGCCACATCATCCATGTCGATATGGATGCGTTCTACGCCGCCATTGAAGAAATGGATCACCCTGAATATCGCGGCAAGCCGCTCGTGGTCGGCGCTGATCCGAAAGGCGGCAAGGGCCGCGGCGTGGTTTCGACTGCGAATTATGAAGCACGCAAGTACGGCATCCGTTCCGCGCTGCCGGTCTCCAAAGCGTATCGCTTGTGTCCGCACGCGATCTTTGTGCCCGGCCGGCCGCAACGTTACGGGGAAATCTCCCGCCACGTGATGCGCATCATCTCAGACTTCTCGCCGGTGTTGCAACAAATCAGCATTGATGAAGCTTTTCTCGACATTACACAAACGGCCAACGGGTTTGGCGGGCCAAAGAGTTTGGCGGAAAAGTTGAAAGCCCGCATTCGTCATGAAGTCGGCTTGACTGCTTCCGTCGGTCTTGCGGGCAACATGTTTGTCGCCAAAGTCGCCTCCGATTTACAGAAGCCCGACGGCTTGACGATTTGTCCGCCGGGCCACGAAAGAGAATTTCTCGCGCCGCTGCCCATCAACAAACTTTGGGGCGTGGGGCCGAAAACTGAAGCGCATCTCCGTGATTACGGTTTTCATACAATCGGCGATCTTGCCAAATGCTCGCAAGAAACGCTCGCGAAGAAATTCGGCAAATGGGGCGCGCATTTGTGGGCGCTGTCCAACGGCATTGACAATCGCGCGGTGGAAGAGGGCGGGCCGCGCAAATCCATCAGCCAGGAGCACACGTGGGATGAAGACGTGGCCGATCCCGCTATTGTTGAAAAACGCATTTGGAAAATCGCGGACGACCTGAGCCGCTACATGCGCGAGGAAAAAATCAAAAGCCGCGTGCTCACGGTGAAAATTCGGCTTGAAGGTTTTCTCACTTATACGCGCCGGCAGACGTTGAGTGAGCACACGAACGACGCGGAGACGATGCGCGAAGTCGCCGTCAAACTCTTTCGCGATTTCGAACGTGAAGGCAAAAAGGTGCGCCTCATCGGGGTGAATATGTCGGATTTGAATACGCACGGCGCGGAACAGCTTGGGCTTTTCGATCAACCCGAGAGCAAGCAAAAAGACAAAGTCGCGCAACTGCTCGATACGCTGCGAGAAAAATTCGGCGAAGACGCCGCGGCGCGCGCGAGCTTGGTGGGCGAGCGCTCGCATGAGTTTTTAGGGGCAGAGGAAGTGGTGAAGCCGAAGAAGAAAGATTTGGGGAGTTGAAGAGAGATTGCAGGCAAGTGAGGAGTTCAAACCAGCGGATTAACGACGTTCAAGAATGTGAAATCTTGAAAGTCATTCGTGTTGACAGTATAGAGACCGTCAATGGCGTTGTCTTTCAAGGTCGCCGCTAAGAAGAGGTCAAAGGTCTTCTTCCTCGTTGTCACGGATTTTGCAAGCTCCAGAAAAGTGAATAGCTGCGTTGTTTGCGCGTGAATGATTGGCACACCCGCCTTGATATATTTCTCAATTACTGCCACCGCTTCGGCAAGCGAGAGAGGTTTTTCTAGCGTCTGTCTCGTGATCACGTTGATAAACTCGGCACACACCTGCGCTGATACGCCGATGACATGCTGACCATTCTTATCTCGCTCCGCAACTATCTTTCTGACGAATGCTGAAGCTTTGGCGTGGAAGATTGAGCCGGTATTGTGCGCGTAAACCAAAATGTTCGTATCGAGGGCGAACACTATAAACCTCGCTCGGCGTAGATTTGATCACGATCGGCATGAACTTCTTGGCCGAGGTCAAAGGTAATGAGTTCAAAAGGCTCATCGTTTTTTGCCGCAATAGGCAAGGTTTTCAGCGCCAACTCGCGCTTGATCGAAGCATAAAGCGCCTCGATAACCTGAAAACGCTCTAGCAACGGCAATCGTTCAGCAGTTTGAATGACTTGTGCAGTTGACATGATTTGCTTTCCGTCTTGTGCTGATGAACTGCAAGGCATAATTGCAGTTATAAAGCCGAAATTCTCCCTTTACAATAAACAACGGAAGAGCCTTTGTCAATGATCATTTTGTCGTGAGTTCCTTTCGCAGCGGGTACCCTTGCTCATCGACCAGCGCCACGCGCATGAGCGGTTAACAGCCAACGAGTTTAGTATTCGCCGGCACAAAGGTTGGCCAAAGCACTTGCCTTCGCGCGGAGTATTCGCTATTTTGTGGCGTGAATCATAACCTCGTGCGTGGCCGATTATCTTTGGATCTGCATGCTCGTCGGTCACGGTGGTCAGAATCAATTTCATTCATGGAGGCAGCAATGTTGCAACAAAGAATGATGCAGTTGACGGCTGGTTTGCTCTGCGCCACTTTTCTATCGGTTGCCGCCCAAGAGGAAAAGAAAGAAGAGAAATTCGGCTGGATCAAAACCATGGTCGGCGCGCTCAATCTCACGCAGAATCGCTATAGCAGCAATTGGACGAAAGGCGGAGAAAACTCCGTCGCGTGGAAAGGTGTGGCGGAAACGAAGTGGGAAAACAACGCAGTAAAAACCAATTGGAAGAATACCGGCAAACTCGTGTTCGGCCAAGTCAAACAAGGCGATCAAGGCATACGCAAAAGCGATGACGAGTTGAATGTGGAATCCGTGCTCACGTACAAAGTCGGGCAATATCTCAATCCGTATGTGTCGTTCAACGGCCTCACCCAAATCGCCACGGGTTATGAATATCCCGCCGAAGATACGAAAGTAAAAGTTTCATCGGCTTTCTCGCCAACTTTCTTGCGCCAAAGCTTGGGTTTGGGCTATAAACCAAACGAACAATTCGTCACGCGTCTCGGTGTTTCGGTGAAAGAGACGATCGTGAGTGATGACGGATTGATTGCCGGCTCAGCTTTAAGTTTCCGCGAACGCTACGGCAACAAACCGGATGAAAGCGTGCGCGTTGAAACCGGCATCGAATCCACGACCGACTTGTCGCTCAAGCTTGCGGAGAATCTGCTCTTCAAATCCAAACTGGAGTTGTTCACTTCATTTGAGAATTTGAATACCGCGGACGTGGCGTGGGACAATACCTTGACTGCGAAAATCAGCAAATATTTTTCGGTGAACTTCAATGTCTATTCCTTCTATGATGAAGACATTCTCACCGAAGTGCAAGTGAAGCAGGCATTGGCATTCGGCTTGACGTATACGTTCTTTTAAGGGCACCGACCTTCCGGGTTTTTAGAACCTGGAAGGTCGCACTCAACACCATGCACACCACTATTTCACCGGTTCATTCCATTCGCGGCCGTCTCAAAGTTCCCGGCGACAAATCCATTTCGCATCGCGCGCTCATGCTGGCAGCCATTGCCGAAGGTGAAAGCCGCATCGAAGGCTTGGCGACCGGCGCGGATGTGCAGAGCACCAAAACCTGCATGCAGCAACTCGGCGCCGAAATCGAATCTTCAGCAAACGCGCTCATCGTTAAAGGCCGCGGCTTGGCTGTGTTGCGTGCGCCTGCGCATGCGCTCGATGCGGGCAACTCCGGCACGACGATGCGTTTGCTCTCCGGCATTCTTGCGACGCGGCCATGCACTGCAACGCTCATCGGCGACGCTTCGCTTTCCCGGCGGCCGATGCGGCGCATTATTGCGCCGTTAGAATTGATGGGCGCGAAGATCGAAGCTACTGCGGCAGGAACGGCCCCGCTCACGATTCATGGCGGCAAACTCAACGGCATTGCATACGCGCTGCCCGTGGCTTCGGCGCAAGTGAAAAGTTGCGTGCTCTTTGCGGGACTTGAGGCCGAAGGCGAAACAGTTGTGATCGAGCCGAGCGCAACACGCGATCACAGCGAGCGCATGCTGAAAGCGTTCGGCGCGCAGATCACATGCGCAACGAATCGCGTGAGCATTCGACGCAGCGCGTTGCACGGTATGGACATTTCAGTGCCCGGCGATTTTTCTTCGGCGGCATTTTTAATTGCGGCCGCTTTGCTTTTATCAAACAGCGAAGTGCTTTTGGCCAACGTGAACGTGAATCCCACGCGCATTGCATGGTTGGAAGTTTTAAAGAGCATGGGCGCGACGCTCACGCTGGAGGCAACGCGCGGCGAAAATTTTGAGCCGATTGCCGATCTGCGCGTGCGTTCGCAAAGATTGCACGGCGTGCGTGTGAACGAAGCGCTGGTGCCGCAGCTTATTGACGAGATTCCGATTCTCGCCGTGCTCGCCACGCAGGCCGAGGGCGAAACGATCATCACCGGCGCGAAAGAGCTTCGCGTGAAGGAGAGCGATCGTCTCACTGCGCTGGCGACAAACCTTCGCGCCATGGGAGCGAGTGTGGAAGAGCTTCCCGATGGTTTGATCATTCATGGCCCCACACGTTTGCACGGCGCCCGATTGGATTCATTTCACGATCATCGCATCGCAATGGCGTTTGCCATCGCGGGTTTGTGCGCGGACTCGCCCACAACGATTCAGCATTCCGAGTGCGCGGATATTTCCTTCCCAGGATTTTTTGAGTTGCTGCGCGAGCATTGCTTATCAGAATGACTGCTCAAAAGCCGACACCCCCCAACCTCCCTCGAGGGGGGAATTTTCAAAAGCGACTCGCCGTGATCGGCGATCCCATCGCGCACTCGCTTTCACCAGTGCTGCAAAATTTTTTGATCGAGCATTTCGGCTTGCCGTTCACATATGAAGCGCTTCATGTGCGGGCCGCGGATTTGCCCAAAGTCGTTACTCGTCTTCGTAACGGCGAGTTGGCGGGCGTGAATGTGACGATTCCGCATAAGCAAGCGATCATGCCATGGTTGGATGAATTGCGCTACCCGGCCGATCGTATCGGTGCTGTGAACACCGTTGGTGTTGTGAATGAAAGGCTCATCGGCTACAATACGGATGCTAGCGGCTTTCAACGCAGTTTGGAGCAGGCACGGCTCGACGTGAGTAACCAAGAGGTTTTATTGCTGGGGGCAGGCGGGGCGGCGAAGGCGGTCATTTTTGCGCTGCTCGCAGCGGGTGTGCGCAGCATCTATCTCTGTAATCGCCACGAAGAACGCGCGCGGCAACTGCACGCAACTTTGCCGGCGCCGGAACAGAACAAGGTTCTTGTCATCAGTTGGAAGGGGCGCGAAAAACAACTACGCGCGCAAGGGCTCCGCATGATTATCAACGCGACCAGTGTGGGGATGTCAACGGCCGAAAATGATTCGCTCTTGCCGGGCTTTGCTTTCCGTGAGGGCATGGTAGCCCTCGATCTCATTTACAATCCCGCGGAAACATATTTTTTGCAGCAAGCCCGGCACGCCGGCGCTGTGACGCTGAACGGTTTGCCCATGCTGATCTATCAAGGGGTGTCGGCGTTGGAGTTATGGAGCGGGAAGACGTTGGAGATTGCAGAGCACTATATGGCGTTGGAAAAATGTATGCGAGCAGCGCTGCGATGATAAATATTTCAAAGTGCCGTCGTAATTCTATCGACGATGCCTTGCAGCCACGCCTCATCGTTGTGCACGTTGAATTCATCCGTCTCGATAACCAGCACGCGATGCTCTTCCGCCATGCGTTTGGCCCAGCGATCGTAGGCAATATTGAGCTGCGCCAAATACTCTTTGTCAATGTTCTGCTCATAGTCGCGGCCGCGGCTGCGAATGCGGCTGATCAATGTCCAAATCGAAGCGCGCAGATAAACGATGAGATCGGGCGGTTTGAGCGCGGCAGCAATGGCTTGATAGAAATCCGTGTAGCAGGCGTAATCGCGCTCCTCCATCATGTCGCGCTCGAATAAATTGCGCGCGAAAATTTCGGCGTCTTCGTAGATCGTGCGGTCCTGCACGCACGTGACCGCGCTCTGCTGAATGCGCAAATGATCTTTCAATCTTTCCTTCAAGAAGAAAAGCTGCGAGTGAAACGCCCAACGCTTCATGTCGCCGTAGAAATCGGCGAGATAAGGGTTGAACACTTCTTTCTCCAAAAAGCCCAGCCACTGCCGGCGCTCCATGAGAATGCGCGTCAGCGTGGTTTTGCCGACGCCGATGTTGCCGGCAATGGCGATAAACGCCTTGCGTTTGGAATCGTTTTCCTGCATCATTCCCAATAAACAAAATCTCGCCTCTTCCTGCAAACCTTTTTTGTGCACGATTGTCTATTGCGTTAGACCATATGGATGAACGAGAAACTCGACTCATTCGGCAGGCGCAGAGCGGCAGCTCGATCGCGTTCGCGCAGCTCGTCGCATTGCACGACCGGCGCGTGCTGCAGCTTGCCCAGCAACTGTTGAACGACCAGCGGGACGCGCAAGACGTCTATCAAGATATTTTCATGAACGTCTTTCGCAAGCTGCCCTCTTTTCGGTTCGAAAGCGCCTTCTCGACGTGGCTGTATCGCATCGTGGTCAATCATTGCATCAACTTTCGCAAACGCCGCACGCGCGCACGCCACGAGCCTTTGGAGCACAGCATTTTTGTTGAGGAAGAAGAGCCCTTGTCGCAATTCAAAGACGCGGGACTCGATCCGGAACGGGAGCTTCTCAATCGCGAGCTTGGGGAGGAAATCATGTCGGCGCTGGCCACGCTTTCGGAAAAGCAGCGCGCGGTGTTCGTGCTGCGCCATTTTCACGGCCACAAGCTGCAAGAGATCGCGGAGATTTTGGACACCGCCGAAGGCACGGTGAAAAACTATCTCTTTCGCGCAACGCAGCATTTGCAAAAGCGACTGCGCGCTTATCATGAGGATGAAATATGAGAGAACAAGATCGTTTGCGTGCGTTGCTGCCGCTCTACGATAGCGACGAGCTCACGCCGCAAGAACGCGACGAAGTGGAGAACTGGCTGCGCGACAATGCCAATGCACAAGCCGAGCTGGAGGCAATTCGTATTTTGCATAACAGGCTGAAAGAAGTGCGCCCATATGAACCGGAGCCGCACACGCTGCACCGTTTGCGCGACCAGCTTTTTGAGAATTTGGAAAAAGCGAGCCGCAAAGCTTCTTGGTTTGAGAATGTGCGCGCAGCGTGGTTGGGCAACACGCGGCCTGTGTTGCAATTCGGTTTTGCATTTGCAATGCTGCTCGCCGGTTTGTTGATCGGGCGACAATTTTTTCCGCGTACTGAGGAAATCGTGAAACCAACGGCAACGGAGCTCTTGCCGTTGTTGCTCGCGCAGCAGCCGATCGCGACGGGGCAGTCGATATATTCGCCGCGCTTGGCGAACGTGCACAAGATCCGCTTGGATCAAAACACGAATCAAATCGAGATTGAGTTCAGTACGGTCAATAACATTTCGCTGCGCGGCACCGCGGAAGATCCCATCGTGCGACAAGTTTTGGCGCATGCGATGCGGGAAGAAGAGCCGACCGGGTTGCGCTTACGCGCGGTGAAGGCCATGGGCGACGCCGTGCCCACCAACTTGACCCAAGACGACGAGCTGATTGATGCGGTCCTGCAAATGCTCGCCGATGACACCAACGCGGGTGTGCGCATAAAGGCGGTGCAAGCGCTCAAAAACGCTACCGGTGTAGAACGCGTGAAGCAGGCATTGATTCAAACATTGCTGCACGACAAAAACTCCGGCGTACGCATCGCAGCATTGGAGAGTTTGAGTGGCGCGCAGTTCGCCGAGGAAAAGCTCGAAGCTTTGGAAGCCGCGGCAAGTGACACGAACGGCTACATTCGCCGTGAAGCGGTACGCATGCTGAAGACCCTGCGCAGCGAGAACGTGCAGTGAGAAAGGGACACTGGAGTTGTGGAATGATGGAGTTTTGGAATACAACACCTTCATTTGAATGAATCGTTTCTTGAAGAGAACTACAAACCAATTTGCAATGAGTGCACTTTCAACAGAACCGGAGAAATTTCATGAACACGAAAAAGCTTTTGATGACGGCTTTGTGCGCTGTGACGCTTATGTTTTTCTTGGCGCAGATCAGCTCAGCCCAAGATTCGCGCCGCGAAGGCCGTGGCTCGCTGCGCGAGATTAAGAAATCCTTTGCGGTCGGCGCGCAAGGAACGTTGGAAATGCGCGAAGTCAGCGGCGACATTACAGTCGCAGCCGGCACCGGCGCTACGGTTGAAATTCTCGAGTCGCTGCGCATTGACGTTTATACCGAAGAAGAAGCCAAGCGTGTGCTGGCAGCATGTGAAGATTCGTATTCGCAAACCGGTAATCGCATTTTTGTGGATGGCAGAATGCGGCCGAGTCGCTCGGTGGAATCGCGCTTCAACATCACCTTGCCTGCCACCTTCACTTTAGACCTCAGCACCAGCGGCGGCGATATCTCCATCGCTCGCGTGAAAGGCAACACGACGCTGCGCACTTCCGGCGGCGATATTGAATTGCTGAGCACCGGCGGCATTGTAAAAGCCAAAACTTCTGGCGGTGACGTGGTCGTTCGCGATGCGGAGGGCGCCGTAGACGCCAAAACTTCTGGCGGCGATTTGGAGCTGGAGCGCATCAAAGGGCGGCTCGATGCAACCACCTCGGGTGGTAACATTACCTTGCGTTCCGCGGACAAAGAAGTGAACTTGCGCACGAGCGGCGGCAACATTGAAATCTTCGAAGTTGCCGGCAACGTTGTCGCGAGCACTTCCGGCGGCGATGTGGAAGTGGAAAACACGAGCGGCAACGTTGACGTATCGACTTCCGGTGGAGACTTGGTTCTGCGCGATATCAAGGGTGAGCTTGAAGCCGGAACCTCGGGCGGCGACATTCGCGCGGAGCGCTTGCACGCAGCCAGCCGTCTGAAAACTTCCGGCGGCGACATCGTGGTGCGCGCCTTGATGGCAAGTTTGGACGCGTCGACTTCCGGCGGTAATGTGGAAGTCGAAATGACGCTCACGGATTTCAAAAAGCCGCACGGCATCGCGCTCAGCAGCAGCGGCGGCGACATAGAATTGGCGATCCCGGAAAAATTGCCCGCGAAGATTTTTGCCGAAATCTATCTCGAAAGCAAGTGGGGCTGGGGCGAACGCTACGATATTTCTTCGGACTTCCCGCTTAAAATCGAGCGCGGCGAAGGCGAGCGCCGCTCTGCAGAGTACATTCGCGGCGAAGGCGAAATCAACGGCGGCGGCGATCCCATTACGCTGAAAACCAGCGCGGGAAACATTACGATTCGGAAAGGGCGCTAACCACCACCGTGGACCAGGCGCATCCTAACGAAAGCTCTAAAGAACCCATGAGTCCATCATGCATGTGGAAGGCTTGCAGAGACGACCCTTCTGCTCCACGCTGAATAGCTCCCGGAATGACAACTTGTGAATACCTGTGAAAGCCGGTGTGCGATTGCCGCCGGCTTTTCTAATTTTGTAACGAAAATTTTTTTCTGCACGCGCGCGGCGTTGCTGCAATTGCACAGGATGTCGGTATATTCTGGTGATTGCATTTCAACGCGGAGCGTTTGTGCGGACCAGCGTCATTTATCACAAAACCGGCCGATTCGAAGTGGAAATCGGCAGCACAATTCTGGAGGCTTCCAAAAACTTGGGGCTATTTCACGCCTGTCATTGCAGCGGAGCCAGCCGGTGGCCGAGCTGCGTGGTGTGGATTCTTGGCGGGGAGCAAAACTGTTCGCCGGTGGAAAAGCATGAAGCAAAAATATTGGCCGCACACCATCTCCGCCCTCCCGTTCGCCTGGCATGCTCGACAAGGATTCTCGGTCCGATACGATTGCAAATTTTGGTGCGCGAAGAAAGTGAAGTCACAGCCATGATGAGCAACCCTACTCAAACTATGCCCCCTTTGCCCGGAAGCCAGCTTCCGCTCGTGCTCATGAAAACCACGTTGCACGGATTCGATGTGTTTGCAGTAAATAGCCTGCCGCACGACAGCGTGCGTATCCTGCACCAATTCCGGAGCACACTCGAAACCTTATTGCAGGAACATGGCGGCCAAATCGTCGAAACGCACGGCGCCAGCGTGTTGGCGGTGTTCGGCCTTGAAGGCGAAATTCGCGATGCCATCAACAGCGCCGTCGGCTGCTCCCGCCGCCTGAGTGTGGCGTGCAAAGAGTTGAAAGAATATCTCTTTCGACATTTCGAAGCGGAGGTAAATTTGGGCATCGGCTTGCACGTAGGATTGACGACCGTAGGCAAGGTCGGCAGCGCAGAGCGGCAACAATGGGTGGTGCTCGGTGAAACGCGGCAAATCACCGAACAATTGCTAAAATTGACGGGCGCGGCCAAGGCGGATATTCTCGTCTCAGATCCGGTTTTCGCCTTGATTCGCGAGCGGTTTCCAATCAAACGCGCCTTCAGTGCGCGCATGCCGGGCAAGGAGCAGCGCAGCAATGTTTTCGAAGTGCAGCCGCAAAGCACCGGGTTTGTGATGGAGATGGCGGCGTAGAGGCTTTTTGTAATGGCTAACCGAACGACAAGCTATTTGAAATTCTTCTTTGCGTGATAAATTTTTTCTGACGGAATGTTGTTGGGCATGCATTCGACGCCTAGTACACGCTCATTTTTTTGCCACCGCCCGCTTTACCTGCTCCCGATTAACCCAACCCGTTTTGTTCCCCGCGAATTTGATTTGAAACCATTCGCCTTTTTGGCTCGCGAGTTCATATCGCCCGCCGGTGCGCAATACGCCCAAGCCTTTGAATGAAGCTCCCGGCCCCGAATACACGATCACTCTCTTCGCAGCAGTGGTGATGTACTGCTTTCCGATATTTTGATACTTCATGGCCGAAGGCAGTGCCGGCTTTATTGCATCGGAACCCTCGAGCGCAAGAGAATCCGTGGTGGCGGCGGTGGACATTGCAGAAGACATTTCATTGCCGCCGAAGCGCGCGGCAAAATCACTATCCCCTTCTCTTTTCGCGCTGCGCTTCACTCTGCCGAATTCCACTGCGAGCGAAAGCGCATGGCCATCTTTGTTGAGGCCGTCTTGCACCGCAAAGTTATAATCGAGCCTCACGAGAGAAGTCGCCACGGGAATCTCAAACCCCAGTCCGGTGTTGAAGGCGTTTTGCGAATAGCCGAGGCGCAACGGCAGCACCCGCACGAGCCGCAATTCCGAACCGACGCGAAAGGCGCCGTTGTTTTGCTGCGCAACGTTTTGCGAAGAAGAATAATGATAATCCACCGTCACCAAGTACTGCGGCGAAAACTGCAAACCCATGCCGAGCATGAGGGTTTTGGGAAATTTTTCTTGCCGCCCGCTGCTCCAGCGATAGTTCGAGATGAAATCCTGCCAATGGCCGCCAAACGAAAGCCTAGGGGTGGGCTTGATCAAAAAGCCGAGTGAGGCGGAATAGCCGAAAGCGCTTTCATTAAAAAGATTTTGATGCACGAGCTTCACGCCCGAACCGGCGTACAACCATGAATTCACATGATAGCCCCACGTGAGTGCAAAGGCATTCTCATCGTCTGAAAAATAATCGTCGGGGTTGGTGGTGTTGGCCTGTCGCGCCTCAATGCCGCCCGTGCGGAAGCCGGTCCAGCCCAAACCCAGCGCGTGATTCGTTCCCAACGGCATTGTGGTGCCCGCGAAAGTGAAATTGCGATCAAAGCTGTAGCGACGCTGGGTGAGGGCCACTTGCCATGCAGGTGAAATGGCCAGTGCGGCCGGGTTCCAATAAATTGCTTCCGGCCCGCTCGCCGCGGCAACGTAGGCATCGCCCATGCTGCCGGCGCGTGCGCCAATTCCCATGCGCATAAACGCTCCGGCACTGCCGAGGCTTTGCGCCATGCTGTGAGAAGCGAGTCCCGCCAAGCATAGGCTAAACACAGAGAGCAATATTCGAAACGAAAAAGAATGGAAGTTCATCTCAATATCCAAAAATGTTGCGAATGGTTTGTCGCGCAGCAAACAGGCGCCGCCAAGCTTTTCTGAAGCCGTACACACTACGGCATCACGACGACTTTGACGACGGTCTTTTGATTTTGGGTTTTCACCTCGACATAATACAAGCCCGGCGAAACTTGCGCGCCGTTCAAATCCGTGCCGTCCCACACATCACCGAGATTTTCTCCGGCGGAACGTTGCACTTGCTCGAGCACGGTTTTAATCAAATCGCCTTTCACATCGTAGACATTAATGCTCACGCGGCCCGGGTCGGCAAGATAGTACCGCACCGTGGTTGCTCCGTTTCCAGCGCGGAACGGATTGGGAAAATTGTAAACGCGCTCCAAAGTTTTTTCATTGCCCGGCGGGGCCGCACCACCTCCGCCCGTGGTTGCCGCTAGCACGACTTCCTGTGAATGCGCGCTTTCATTGCCGCTGGCATCATAGGCGGTGACTGCGAGATAGTACGTTTTGTCGCGCGGCAAACTATCCAAGCTATAGCGCGTGCGTTTGCCGACGTTGACGACCGTGTTATACTGTTTCGGTTTCTCGCCGATATAGACTTTGTATCCCGCAAGATCGCGCTCGACATTCGGCTGCCAAAGTAATGTGGCTGCGGCCAAACAATTCGGCCAGAGCTTGCGCCAGTAGGAGAGAAAATTGTTATTCCAAAAATTCATAATAGTGCATGTGAACATGTTTGGAACAATAAGAAGCCATCGGTCAAAACAACCCAGAGAAAATTTTCCTTTGGCAATACAAAACATGCGCCACCAAACTCTGCTTGCCGGCGCAGCAATTTGCTTGGCCATTTTTTTGGAATTAGTGGAGATTCAAGCAAACAAGTTTGGTCGCGATTACATTCATGTGCGACCGCGCCTCGTCCTCAAATTCCGATTCGTGATTGCAGGAAGAGGAAATTACGTTTTTCGCGCGAGACCGGTTGGCTTGCCATGAACACGAATTGCAGCGGCGAGACGCCCATGACTCCAGACTGTAAAGTACGCCCGACAGTTTTCATAAAGCTGCTTAATGTCGCGGGGCTGTGTGGCAGCCGCACGGCTTTCGGGGCAATATGTCAGCGCGTCTTTTGGCTCCAAGTCACCTCGCGCGCAGAGGCCACCTCGGTAAACAAGCGGAGAACGCCCCTCGGTGCAGCAGCGACAGCACAAAAAAGGCCAACCTCACGGTGCGCGTTGAGCCTCAGAGCCATTGCGCAGCAACCGTGTTACGTTTTCCAGCGAGAGCGGAGGCGCCTACAACACTGCGTAATGCCTCAGTTACGGGTGGAGTAGCGCAGGCATACTGCCTGCAGACAAGATGTCTGCGTTACGTTTTCCACCAATAACTGAGGCATTACAACACTGCCCAATTACCGCTTGACACAATTGCAAAAAAAATGTATTATGCCCACGCTTATGCGAACCCACCTGAAGCCTTTTTCTGTGTCTCAGATTTTGCCTCTTTATCGAGGCGCAGGGAAAGGTTTTTCTATTGCCCCAGGCAAAACGCGTAGTGCTATGAACCGTTACACAACTTCGCATGTCGCTCCCAGGATGACGGCCTCCCCTAGCAGATTCAAAGCCGAGATCATGAACGCGCCGGGCTTCAATCGGACGCTCGCGCGCTTGGCAAATGAAATCATCGAAAAGAACCGTGGCGTTGAAAACCTGGTCATGGTGGGGATTCGTACGCGCGGCGTTCACGTGGCGCAGCGGTTGATCGAGAAAATCGAGCAAATTGAAGCGCGCACAATCCCGCTCGGCTCTTTGGATGTCACGCTTTATCGCGACGATCTCTCCTACAACCAACGCGGGATGATGCGGCGCATGAAGCAATCCCGAGTGCAGATGACGGATATTCCCTTCAACCTCGACGGCAAGGTTGTTATCCTCGTGGATGATGTGCTCTACACCGGGCGCACCATTCGCGCGGCGCTCGATGCCTTAATGGATTTTGGCCGGCCCGCCAAAATTCAACTGCTCGTAATCATCGATCGCGGTCATCGCGAATTGCCCATTCGCGCGGATTTTATTGGCAAAGAAATGGTGACGACGCCGGGAGAAGAAGTGAGGGTGAAGTTGGCGAGTGTTGATGGTGTAGATGCAGTGGATCTAGTTGACGTATTGGATGGATGAGAAAGCCAAGTAAATATCCGACACCACCACCCGGCAGCCAGTCAGTCCACGCTCCGTAGGTCACGGAACCAAATTCGAGGTCTGAATGGTCATTTCAAAAAATTTGCTGGGCTTGGAAAATACGAAGCGCGAGGAAATCGCTCTTATTCTAAAAACTGCCCAGCAGTTCAAGGAAGTTTTAAGCCGCCCCATTCCTAAAGTTCCTACCCTGCGCGGTAAAACTGTCGTCAATCTCTTTTTTGAATCTTCCACGCGCACCCGCATTTCTTTCGAACTCGCCGAAAAAAGACTTTCCGCAGACACCATCAGTTTCACTTCCTCCGGCTCTTCTGTTTCCAAAGGCGAAACCCTAAAAGACACGGTGCGCAACATCGAAGCGATGAAGATCGACATGGTCGTCATTCGGCATCAATCCGCGGGCGCGCCGCACATGCTTGCCAATATGATCGAAGCCGGCGTCATCAACGCCGGCGACGGCCAGCACGAACATCCCACACAAGCACTGCTCGACATGATGACGCTCACGGACAAGTTCGGCAAACTCGAGGGTCTCAAAATCGCGCTCGTCGGCGATATACAGCACAGCCGCGTGGCGCGCAGCAATATTTTCGGATTGCAGGCCATGGGCGCGCGCGTTGCGATGTGCGGCCCAGCAACGTTGCTGCCGCGCGATTATCGCGAAGCCTTTGGCAAGGACGTAGAAGTTTTTACCAATGTGGATGACGCGATCCGCTGGGCCGACGTGCTCAATGTCCTGCGCCTGCAACTCGAGCGCCAACACAACGGCCTCTTTCCTTCGTTGCGCGAGTATGCGGCCTATTTCGGCGTCAATCGCGCGCGCTTGGAAGCGGCGAAGAAGAGCGTGGTCATCATGCACCCCGGGCCGATCAATCGCGGCGTGGAATTGGACAACGACATTGCCGACAGCGAGTATTCCGTCATTCTCGATCAAGTCACCAACGGCGTGGCCGTGCGCATGGCTGCGCTCTATTTGAAATGCGGCGGCGATTTGGAAGTGGTGAATGGCAATGAGTGAAAACCGCTCAACACAAACTCAATGAAGCAGAAACCTTCCCAAACAGAGTTTGGGAACGAGAACAACGAGAACAACGAGAACAAAATGATTTGAGACTCTGAGACGCACTAACACTCGCTGTCATTCAGAAAGAATCTTTTTAAGCACTCGGCAGTATCTCCAGTGTGTAAAAAAGATTCCTGCGGAATGACAGACGGGAGGGAGTTTTTCGGTTGGGAAAGCTATTTAGTTCGCTCTTTGATTGATTGCATCACCAAATATTCATAACGCAGGTGCAATATGAAAACTTCGGGGCGTTTATTAGACAGTCGCGGGCTGATCGTTTTGGGCCTGCTGTTATTCAGTCTTTCTACTTCGTTTCCAATTGTTGCAAGCGTAAGCGAAGCGGAACGAGTGCCGCTATGGGTCGGCGGCGTGGACGTGGCGCTCGCACTCCTTCTTGCCGGACTCATGGTTATGATTGAATGGCGAGCGCGCGGACGAATCGACGACGCAGTGCAACAAGACAGCTATCGTATCTATCGCGCGTTGTCACATCTCTTGCTCGTCGTCTTAATCGTTTTCTTTTTCTTTGAAAGTGAAATCAAGTGGGCAGTTTTATTGCCGGGGCTGGCGTGGCGCGCGTGGTTGTTGTTATATACTCTGCCCTCCGCGCTCGCGCTGTGGAATTTGCAACATTGACTCGAAATTTTCAAACCAACTGAAATCACCCTATGCCTCGCACTCTCACTCCACAAAAGCTGCCGCGCCTGCTCATTCAAGGCGCGCACGTTCTGGACCCCGGCCTTGACATAAGCCAAACGCTCGACGTTTACATCGACGAGGGCCGCATTCAAAAAATCGGCGCAAACTTGCGCGTGCATGAATACTGCGAAATCATCAAAGCTTCCGGTTTGATACTCACCCCGGGATGGTTTGATATGCACGTGCATTTTCGCGAACCAGGCCGGGAAGATAAAGAAACCGTGCTCACGGGCTGCGCCGCAGCGGTCGCGGGCGGATTTACGGGCGTTTGCACCATGCCCAATACTTCGCCCGCAGTTGACAAACGTGAAATCGTCGAAGCCATTATTCGGCAAGGCGAGCGCACGATGGTTGACGTGCATCCGATTGCAGCGGCGACGAAAGGCCGCGAGGGCAAAGAGCTTTCTGAAATGGCGGAACTCGCCGAGGCGGGCGCCGTGGCGTTTTCCGACGACGGCTGCGCGATTGCAACCGCGGAACTGGCGCGACGCGCGATGGAGTACGCGGGCATGTTCAATCGTCCGATCATCGAGCACGCGGAAGATGCTTCCCTCTGTATTGGCGGCGTGATGAACGAAGGCGTGATGGCCACGAAGCTTGGCTTGCCCGGCATGCCCACCGCCGCGGAAGACATCATCGTCGCGCGTGATATTTTGTTGGCGGAATACACCGGCTGCCATGTGCACATTGCCCATATTTCTTCCGCGCGTGCGATTGCATTGGTGCGCGAAGCCAAACAACGCGGTTTGCGCGTGACCAGCGAAGTGACCCCGCACCATTTCACGCTCACGCACGAGGCCGTGAGCGGCTATGATACCAATACCAAAATGAATCCCCCGTTGCGTTCGCAAGAAGATGTAGCCGCGGCGCTCGCCGGCTTGCAAGACAATACCATCGAAGTCATCGCAACGGACCATGCGCCGCACGCCGCCGAAGAAAAAGAAGTGGAATACACTGCTGCGGCGTTCGGCATCACCGGTTTGGAAACCGCGCTGGGCTTGATCATTTCGCAACTGGTTCACACCAAGAAACTCTCGCTCATTGAGGCGATTGCCAAAGTCACGATTGCGCCGCGCCGCATTCTCAATCTGCCGCAAGCGCAAATCAAAGAAGGCGCGCCCGCAAACGTGACGCTCTTTTCTCTCGATAAGAAGTGGCAAGTCGATCGCAGCCGCACGTATTCGAAATCGCGCAACACGCCGTTTCATGGCTGGGAGCTCACCGGGCAAGTCTTCGGGGTTTATAATAAAGCACAATGGTGGGCGAATCCGGATTTCTAAAACGAGTGGAGTAGTGGAGCGTTGGGGCAATGGATTGATGAAAAAACATGACTCCAAAAGCCCATCACTCCATCGCTCCAATCATTCAACTGTTCACTCGCTCCAATTCTATTGAAGGAAGTCCATGCCTACAACTCCAAACAACTTTCTCGGTCTCCCCAAAGAACTTTCCGAATATCGCACGGCGAACGTCGCGATTCTGCCGTTGCCGTACGAGGCCACGACTTCATATGCCAAAGGCACGAAGCGCGGCCCGGCCGCGATTATCAAGGCTTCGCAGCAGGTCGAGTTTTATGATGAAGAGCTGGACGTCGAACCGTGCCAGGTTGGTATCGCAACCGTGAAGCCGCCGGCCATCACGCGCATGACGCCGCCGAAAGCCGTGGCGCGCATGCAAAAAGCTTGTGCGAAACTTCTGAAAGACGACAAGTTCGTTATCGGTTTGGGCGGCGAGCACACCGTCACCGTGCCGATAGTGCGCGCGATGAGCGAGAGGTATCGCGATCTGTGGGTCGTGCAGCTCGATGCGCACAGCGATTTGCGCGACTCGTATCACGGCACACCGTATAGCCACGCTTCAGCCATGGCGCGCGTGACTGAGCACGCGAACTTGATCGGCTTGGGCATTCGCAGCGGCATCATGGGCGAGCGCCAAAATTTGCGCGCGCCTTCGTGGATTTATTATGCGCATGAAATGCTGGAAAATCCCAATTGGCAAAACGAAGTTTTCAACCGCCTCGGCGACCGGGTTTATCTCACCATCGATCTAGATTTTTTTAATCCCGCGGAAGTGCCGGGCGTGGGCACGCCGGAGCCGGGCGGGTTCGGTTGGTACATGGCGCTCGATTTTCTGCGGCGTTTGTTTGGCGAGCGCGACGTGGTGGGTTGCGACGTGGTGGAACTCATGCCGCTCAAAGGCTCGACGGTTTCGGATTTTTTTGCCGCACGTTTGGTTTATAAACTGATCGGTTATAAATTTTTTCTGGATAAACACAAGTGAGAGTTTAAGGGAAAACTATGCTGCATATTTGCCTGCGCGTGTGCCTGACAATCTTATTGCTCGCGGCTGCACTCCTGCACGGCGCCGATCTTAAAAAGAAAACCGAAGCGCTCGCGACGATTGAAAAGCAGCGCGCCGAAATGATCAAGCTCAGCGATCAAATTTGGGCGTATGCGGAAACGGCGCTGAAAGAAACGCGCTCGTCCAAAGCGCTCGCGGATTACGCCGAGCAACAAGGCTTCAAAGTCGAACGCGGCGTGGCGGGGATGCCCACGGCTTTTGTTGCGAGCTTCGGCTCGGGCAACCCGGTCATCGGCGTGCTCGGCGAATATGACGCGCTACCGGGCATTTCGCAAAAAGCGCAGCCGGCAAAGGAAGCATACGAAGCCGGTGCCGCAGGCCATGGCTGCGGACACAATCTCTTCGGCCCGGCAAGCTTGGGCGCGGCCATCGCAATCAAAGAGCTGATTGCAGAAGGAAAGTTGCAAGGCACGATACGGTTTTACGGCACACCCGCGGAAGAATCCGTGGGTGGAAAAATCTATATGGCGCGCGAGGGTTTGTTCAATGACGTTGATGTGTGCCTGGCGTGGCATCCCGATGAGAAAACGCGCGCGGACGTGTAAGGCTCGCAAGCCATGGTGGATTTCATCGTGGAGTTCAAAGGCAAAGCCGCGCACGCGGCATACGATCCGTGGAATGGCCGCAGCGCGGTTGACGGGTTAGAGCTTTTCACGCACGGCCTCAATATGCTGCGCGAGCACGTGCGACCCACGGTGCGCATGCACTACACGATTGTGAATGGCGGCGAGGTGCCGAATGTGATTCCAGAGTATGCGAAGATTTGGTGCTGGGTGCGCGATTCGAAGCGCACGGGTGTGGAAGAAGTGCTCGCACGTGTGCGTCAAATAGCAGAGGGCGCAGGCTTAATGGCGGGCGTCGAAGCGAAGTTTATGATTCAAACCGGCGATTATGAAATGCTCGTGAACATGACCGGCGCGAAATTGTTGCATGAAAATCTCACGTGGCTCGGTGCCATTCAATATACCACCGAAGAACAAAATTTCGCGCGCGGCATTCAACGCGCCACCGGCGTGGAAGAGAAAGGCTTGAGCGGCGCAATTCAACCGCTCGAAGAACCGAAGCCCGATCCGCCCGGCGGCTCGACCGATGTTGCTGACGTGAGCTGGGTGGTGCCAACATTGCACCTCTCCGTCACCACTGCCGCGGAAGGCGCGCCCTGGCATGCGTGGCCCGTGGTTGCATGCGGCGGCATGTCCATCGGGCACAAGGGCATGATGCACGCAGCGAAAGCTCTTGCCGCAACGATGGTCGACTTATTTGAGAATGAAAAAATTCGCGAAGCAATTCGGAGTGAATTCGAAGGACAAACACAGGGGCACGTTTATAAACCCTACATTCCAACAGGCCCGCCGCCCCAGCCGGTGGAGTGATGGAGTTTTGGATTGTTGGATTACGGGATTACGGGCATCCCTCACTCCAACAATCCATGACTCCAATACTCCATTCCTATTTCTTCCCTTCCTGATGCACATCCGCTTTTCCCAAATGATGCTTGATGCTGCGCGCTTCCACCATGAATACGACTTCTTCGGCAATGTTGGTGGAAAGATCCGCGATGCGCTCGAGGTTTTTGCTGATAAGGATCAACGACAGCGCGCGTGAAATGTTTTTGCTGTCACCAATCATATAAGTAATCAGCTCGCGCAAAAGCTGATCGTTGAGCGCATCGACTTCATCGTCGCGCTGGCACACGATGACCGCGCGCGGCACCTCGCGATGGATGAAGGCATCCAGCGCTTCGCGCACCATGCCTTGCGCCAAAACTGCCATGCGTGGAATGTCGATGAGCGGCTTGAGTTCCGGCTCGCTGAGCAGATTGAGCGTGCTCTCGGCGATATTAACCGCGTGGTCGGCGATGCGCTCGAGATCATTATTGATCTTCATGGCCGAAGCGATGAAACGCAGGTCGCCGGCCATGGGCTGGTGCTTTGCCAGCAGCTCGACGCACGCATTATCGATTTTGACTTCGAGCATGTTGATGCGCGCATCATCTTTTATGACTTGATTGGCAAGCTGCTCATTGCGCGTCGTCAGCGCCGCAATCGAAAGCTCTACGGCCTTCTCCGCCAGCGAAGCCATAAAAAGCAGATCGCTGCGCAGATCCTCAAATTCATCTTCAAAATGGCGATGCATACCCACAACCTTCACGTTTATAGAACTTGGATTGGCGGAGTATTGGATTTTTGGATTAATAGGTTGGCTGGGGGCCGGGTGACACCCTCAATCCATCCCATCATCAAGCCACCAATCCATTCATCCAACACTCCAGACTTCTCATCCAAACCTTCCCGTCACGTAATCTTCCGTCAGCTTTTGCGCGGGGTTGGTGAAAATTTTCGTGGTGACATCATATTCGATGAGCTTGCCGAGCCAGAGAAAAGCGGTGCGATCGGAGACGCGCGCGGCTTGCTGCATATTGTGTGTGACGATGACGATGGTAAAATTCTTTTTTAATTCCAACATCAATTCTTCGATTTTAGCGGTGGCAATGGGGTCGAGAGCGGAGCACGGCTCATCCATCAAGACGATTTTCGGCTGCACCGCGATCGCGCGCGCGATGCAAAGGCGCTGCTGTTGTCCGCCGGAAAGGCCGAGCGCATTCTTGTGCAAACGGTCTTTTACTTCCTCCCACAAGGCTGCGTTGCGCAAACTGCGCTCGACAATCTCATCCAATTCATTGCGGTTGCGCAAGCCAGCAATGCGCGGCCCATACGCCACGTTTTCATAAATCGTTTTGGGGAAAGGATTGGTTTTCTGAAACACCATGCCCACGGTTCGGCGCAACCCGATAATGTCGAGCGCGGCATCATAAATGTTTTTGCCGTTGATTAGAATGCGGCCTTCGAGGCGCGCGCCTTCCACCAAATCGTTCAAGCGATTCAGGCAGCGCAGCAATGTGGACTTGCCGCAGCCGGAAGGCCCGATGAACGCCGTGATTTGATGGCTCGGAATCTCGAGCGAAATGTCGTGCAGCGTGCGGGTTTCGCCGTAATAGAAATTCAAGTTTGCGATTACAATCGCGTCGTTTCGTTCGGACAAAACATGCTCCGCGGTCATAGCTTCCGTATGTACAAGCCCCGGCATTGTAATGGGCTTGATCGGCGAGCTGCGCAATTCCATTTTATGCAGCGTTTGGGGTTGCACGGCTGCGAGCGTCATTGCATTTCTCCTCATTCACGAAACACGGCATTTTTATTTGCACGAGCCGCGCCCTCTCTCGCGCTGTCATTTTGTAAGAATCTTTTTATGTGCTGGAGGTGTTGCCGAGCGCTTAAAAAGATTACCATGAAAATGCGTAGTCCCGGCCCCTTGTGGGCCGCTAATTCTGCACACGTTAAAGTGCCCCTACAAGGGGGCAGAACTACATTTTCATCATGCTCCGGTGCGCCGTCGCCACGGCATGGCAATTCCTTCTGAATGGCGGAAATAGTAGCACGAAGTGTAACTTGTTTTGTGCTCGAACCAGCGACTCCCCAAATCCATGCATCCAACATTCCACCAATCCTTCACCCAAAGCGTTGCTAAAGCTGCCCGAGCGAGAAGCGCCGGTGCAAGCGGTTGCGTAAAAGTATCGCAGTCATATTTAAGCCGAGCACAACGAGAATCAATAGCAGCGTGGTGGCATAGACCATCGGCAGCGCGGCTTCGACGTTCGGCGATTGAAAGCCGACGTCGTAAATATGAAAACCGAGATGCATGAATTTGCGTTCGAGGTGCAGATAGGGAAAACGCCCATCGAGCGGCAGCGTCGGTGCCAGCTTGACGACGCCTGTGATCATCAGCGGCGCAACTTCGCCGGCGGCTCTGGCCATGGCGAGAATTAAGCCGGTGAGAATTGCGGGCGAGGCGCTGGGCAGCACGACGCGCCACAAGGTTTCGACCTTCGTTGCGCCCAATGCCAGGGAGGCCTCGCGCATTGAGCGCGGCACTGCGGCCAGACCTTCTTCGGTCGTCACGATCACGACCGGCACGGTGAGCAGCGCGAGCGTCAGCGAAGCCCACAAAATTCCGCCCGTGCCGTAGGTCGGTGAAGGCAAAGCTTCGGGATAAAAAAACTTGTCGATGGTGCCGCCGATGGTGTAGATGAAAAAGCCCAAACCGAAAATGCCGAACACGATCGAAGGCACGCCCGCGAGATTGTTCACGGCGATGCGCACAATGCGCACGAACAGGCCTTGCTTTGCGTATTCACGAATATAGATCGCAGTCAACACGCCGAACGGCACCACGGCGAGGCTCATCAATATCACCATCAACACCGTGCCGAAAATTGCGGGCAGCACGCCGCCTTCGGTGTTGGCTTCGCGCGGCTCCTCGCTCAAAAACTCCCAAAGACGGCCGCAATAGAGTTCGGTTTTATTCCACCACGAAAGCGTATTGGGTTGATAGACGCGCACGAGGTCCATCAACGCCAACGTTTTGGTGCGCTCGTCCGCAGTTTGAAAGGTGACTTCCAACGCCTGGCCTTGCGCACGCAAAATCTCCAATTCACCTTCGAGCTTTTGATATTCTTGTTGGAACTGTGCGATTTCGGCTTCGAGTTTTTGTCGCGCGGAGGCGCCGAACGCGGCGCTTTTCAGCGCAAGATGGCGCTGCTCGATTTCATGATTGAGGTCGCCGATACGGTCCTTTTCCAGCGCATGAATTTGTGCATAGAGGCGTTGTGCTTGTTCCAAATATTCCGGCAATTGCTGCGCGGTTTCCAGCACGCCTGCGGCTTTGATTTCGCCGTTTACTTTCAACTCGGTGAGATAGCCGAACGCGTTGCCCCAGGCCTGCCGTTCCAACACGAAGGCAGCGGCGGGCCGATTGCGCGCCACGATATCTTCTTCATTCACCCAACGAAAATCGAGGCCGTAAAAATCGCGATTGCCGATCTTCATGCGCAACCGCGCGCCGATTTTGCCTTCCGCATGCGCGGGCATCGTTTCGACTTCCCAAACTTCACCTAGAATCTTGCCGCCCTCCTTGAGTGTAAACTCTTCCAAAGGCGCAGGCCAGAAGATGCCGAGGCCATTCATCATGACGAGCACGAGCAACGCGACGATCATGAGCAAGCTGAGGCCCGTGGCCAATGCGGTGAGCCAGATGAGCGCGCTGCCGTTTTTGAAGAAGGTTCGCATGAGTTGCTGCAAGACTTTTTATAGGATGTCATTCTGTAAGAAACTTCCCTCGTGCTCGGCACTAAATTCAAAACAGAGTGTGTCACAAGCGCTAGAGAAGATTCTTCCAGAATGACAATGATGTGAGTTGCTCGTATGCATTCGCTCTTTAGATGAAAACCACCGCGAGCTACGCCCGCTCATACCTCGCGCGCATGCGTTGGCGGATCAATTCCGCGACGGTGTTGACGGCGAAGGTCATCAGAAACAGCAGTAATGCGGAGAGAAACAACGTGCGAAACAACGTGCCGCCCGCGGGCGCTTCGGGAATTTCCACCGCGATGTTGGCAGAGAGCGTGCGAAAGCCATTGAAGATGTTCCAATCCATGAGCGGCGTGTTGCCGGTGGCCATGAGCACAATCATGGTTTCGCCAACTGCGCGGCCGAGACCGATCATGGCCGCGGAAAAAATTCCGGGGCTGGCCGTGGGCAACACGACGCGCAGTGCGGTTTGCCACGGCGTTGCGCCGAGCGCCAAAGAAGCAGCGACTAGACTTTTCGGCACGTTTGAAAGCGCATCTTCGGAAACCGTGAAGATGATGGGAATCACGGCAAAGCCCATGATCAAGCCGACCACGAAAGCGTTGCGTTGATCATAATTTAGGTTGAAAGCTTCAAGCAACCATTCGCGAAAATCACCCTGAAAAAAAAGCTGCTCGACATTTTCATTCAAACCAAAACAAAGCGCGGCAACCCCAATTGCGATGGGAATGAGCGCAAAAATTTCTATGCCGGGCCGCAACGGCTTCGTCCAGCGTTTCAGCGGATACTGCCACAGCGCGCCAAAGAGCAAAGTTGTGATCGGCACAATGACGAGCGCGGCCAGCAAGCCGGGGATCACGGGCTGCAAGCGTGGCGCAAGCCACAAGCCGGCGAGGAAGCCCAATACCACGCTCGGCAACGCGGCCATGATTTCCATCACGGGTTTTATCAGCCCGCGCAGCTTCACGTGCATGAATTGCGAGACATAAAGCGCGGCAAGCACACCGAGCGGCAACGCGAAGAGCAGTGCGTAGACCGTGCCTTTGAGCGTGCCGAAAATGAGCGGAATCAAACTCAGCTTGGGTTCGAAGTCGTCCGTGCCTCCGCTGGATTGCCAAACGTATTCCGGCTTGGCGTAGCCTTCATACCAAATTTTGCTGAAGAACGCGGCTGCGCTCGCTTCGGGATGAGGATTGTCGAGGGCGAGCTGAAACAAATTTTGTTGCGCATCAAGCAGCAGCGCGCCGTCGCCTTTGGGCGCAAACGTGATCGCCGTGAGAGCCGCAGCAGATACTTTGTCTTGATAAAGCGTGCGCTCGTTCGTGGCATAGTGCAGAATGGCCTCGCCGTCATTGCCGCCGGTGAAAAAGGAGCGATTGCGTTGTGAGGCCGCGAAGCTCGCAATAGCGCTGTGATGCGCAGCGAGTGTGTGCGCCTTGCGTAATTTGGGTTCGCCCGTGCCGCTTTCATCAATAGCGGAGAACCACACGGTCACCCGGCCGCGTTCATCGCAAACCACGAGCGAGCGCTCGCCAATTAGAAAACCCAATTGCGCAATTCCGGTGTCCGTGGCTTGTACTTGCTCTTCAAGCTGTGGCGTGTCTGGCACGTCGACTCTATACTTGAGCAGCACGCCATTGGCCAGGCCCACGAAAAGATGTTGCAACGATTTTTCCACGAGCAAAGCCGTGGGAGGGGCGGGCAAACCGGAGAGCACGAAGCGACTCTCCTTCACCTCGCCGCCGCCGAAAAGTGAAGCTGCAGTTTCGCGACGATAGAGCACGAGGCGCGCATCCGCCGTGAGGCCCGCGGCAAAGAAATTTTCCGAAGGCGAGCCGGCGAAAGCAATCTGAGACAATGCTTGCCCGCTGCTATCGAGCCGGAGGGCAGGCGCGACGTTCACAGTGGGATTGAAAACTCGCTGCGCTTCTTGAAAGGAAGCGCCATAATCGATTGCGCCAAACAGGATCTCGCCTTGACTAGTGCCGAGCGCAAAAGTTTTTTCGTCGTGATGAAACTGCGCACTGAGAAGATGCGCCTCCGGCGACAATGCGAGCGTGAAACTTTGTAAACGGGAGAAAGTGGAAAGCTCGAAAAATTGTATCGTTCCGGCGGAGTTCATTACGAAGCCGATTTGCTGATATTCTTCGCAGCCGAGTCCGAGAACCGCTTCGGGTTGCGTTTCAAACAGCTTGGCAACGGGAAAGCGGGCCACAGTCTTCACTTCGGCTTTTCGCCAAAGCGGAGCAATAACGGCCAGAAACAAAATCAACAAACCGATGATGCTGATAATCACCGCCAAGCCGCCGGCCGTGACCATCACCGTTGCGAAACGATCCAATAACTTCCGGAACCGGTTGCGCGCCCGGGTTTCAACTGAAGAGGTTTGGATGACACTCTCGGTTTCGAGTTGCATGGTCAAAGCAATTAAGTGAATCGGCTAGCGTTGCCATTCCGGAGGAATCTTTTTCAGCGCTCGGCACAATGTTATTGCCAGTGCATAAAAAGATTCTTCCAGAATGACATTTTTTAGGGTGGTGTCGAGTCAAATCCAGATAGCCGCAGCTATTCCAGCTTCTTCAATTCTTCCTGCGCGACGTTTGCCGGTATCGGCATGTAGCCGTCTTTGACCACTACTTGCTGGCCTTCCTGACTCAAAATGAATTTGCAAAATTCTTTTACCAGCGGATCAAGCGGCTTGTTGGGCGCTTTGTTGATGTACACGTAGAGAAAACGCGACAGCGGATATTTGCCGCTTAGAACATTTTCCATATTCGCGGCGTACGCCGGCTCGCCTTCCTTGTTGGCAAGCGGCACGGCTTTCACACCAGAAGTGATGTACCCAATGCCCGAATAACCGATCCCGTAACGATCTTCCGTTACGCCTTGCACCACGGAAGCGGAACCGGGCTGCTCTTTGACCGTGTCCTTGTAATCGCCTTTATAGAGCGCGTGTTCTTTGAAATAGCCATACGTGCCGGAAGCAGAATTGCGGCCGTACAAGCTCATTGGATTTTTCGCCCATTCGCCGGTGAGATTCAGTTGACCCCACGTGGCAAGGTCTTGCGCGAAACCGCCGCGCCGTGTTTTTGAAAAAACGGCATCGACTTGCGGCATGCTCATGCTTGCAATCGGATTGTCTTTATTCACGTACACCGCGAGCGCGTCAATCGAGGTGCGAATCGCAGTGGGTTTGTAGCCGAATTGCGCTTCGAATTTGTCGATCTCTTCCTGTTTCATCGCACGCGACATGGGACCCAGTTGCGATGTACCCGCGATCAACGCCGGCGGTGCGGTGCTCGAGCCCTTGCCCTCGACTTGCACTTTGACGCTCGGATAAAACTTCGCAAAACCTTCCGCCCACAACGTCATCAAGTTATTCATCGTGTCCGAGCCGATGCTGCTGACTGAGCCGGAAACACCGCTCGTCTTTTTATACTTCGGAATTGCCGCATCGACTTTCACGGCTTCTTGCGCAAAACCAACAGTGGCCATAACGAGAAACAGCAACGCCATAGACCAAGTGAAAACTGCTTTGCTCTTACTCATGGGAAATCTCCTTTCCAGTGATGTACAACGATAGAATAAAAACCTGGCTTGAGCCTATCAAGATCGCGTCGCAGAGCGAGCTGCAAATACGGCGATGCTTTACGACGTTACAGGATAACGCTTCAAGATTAAGTTTGTGTTAAGGCGAATTTATGATTTCGTTAAAAGGCGCGAAGGGTTTGATACGAAATCGGAAAGGCGGACTGGGGTTTAAGCAAGCGCAAGGCGCTGAGGCGATTGAAAGTAGAGCTGCGCATCGACCTTAGGATAATCCAACTAGAGAGGCTGAAAGTCTATGGCGGGATAGTTTGCCGGCAGAATGTAGTTTCAGATAATAGGTCAAGAAACTTTTCGCTAAGCGGATTGAACAGATATAGCGGATAACTGGTCGATCCGTTCAATCCGCTTAGAAACTTCTTTGGAGCTGTAGCGCGGTTTAATGTTTGATGATAGATCAGAAAACGAAATTTGCCTGCGAGCGGATTTGAAAAACGTTATCCGCTCCGGAGGCATTGGGCATGATCATCTCCGCATTGAATTGCAGGCGCGTGTTCTTGCCGAAATAAAACGCGGGACCAAAGCGCAGATATTTGACTTCATCGTCGGAGACTTCGGAATTGCCCTCGATGAAGCTGAAGCCTGCGGCCAATTCGAAAGCATCAAGTCCACCGAGGCCGGCGTTCGCGGTGCCCAACTGCGAGAGCCAGCGGCCGGTCACATCAAAAAGCGTGAAGCCTTGATCGTCGGTCGCCGCGGTTCCCAGAAAATCTTTGCTCACTTTGCCGAAAGCCGCTCCGCCTTCGATGTCGAGTTGACTCTTCTCGCCCGTCGCGAAATAGGCGCCGAAATCGGGAGCGATGGCCGTGATCGTGCCGGTATTATCCGTATTCGAAATTTTCGCGCCGACATGGTTGACGGCTCCGGCAAGTCCGAGCTGAAATGTTTTGCTCGCGATCCAATTGCACCTGCCTGTGAGCAGCTTGCCGTTGTTGACGAAATTGCCTTTCGTGACACCAGCCTCCTCGCGGCCACCTTCGCCCGCGCCGTTGGAAAGATTAAAAGCAAACTGCAAGCCTGCTTTAGACGCTCTTCCAAACTCCACGCCGAGGTGCCGTGCAGAAAGATTGTAAGCGATCAAAAAATCCGCGGCGGGGCTGCGTTCCGCCATCAACAAGCGCGTCGAGCTGCGCAACTCTTCACGCCACACCGGCACTTTGAATTGGCCGAAACGAAAGAAAAATTCATTCGCGAGCTTGATTTTGCCCTCGGCGTCTTTCAAGCGCGGGCTGTTGTCACGCACGTCGATTTGAAAACTGGTTTCAACGTAATCGGTGAGTTTCCCCTTTACCACCAAACGGCCACGACGCATACGAAAGCCTTCATTGGTGCGGCTTGAATCGCTTGCGATATCCGTGTTGTAGAGATGCTGAAACTGAATGTTGCCTGAGACCTCCCAGCTTTTCGAATTCGCGGGCTTGATCTCTTGTGAAAAAACTGAGGATGAAAAAAACAGCGCGACGAACCCCGCGCCACAAAGCACTCGTGTTGCGTCTCTCATCTTTCCTCCACTCGTAGTGTTAAATTACATGCCGGTTGCGGCAATCCTCCTGCGCCCCGTCCGGCTGTTATTTTTATGTTAAAAAGTATAGCGTGAACTTTATTGAACTGTGAAATTAAGATTAAGTGTGTGTTAAGAAATCAGTCCATCATCTGATTTTGGATCTGCACAAGGTGGCTTTCGCTCATTTTCTTCAAACGAAAACTGAACGTCGAGCCTTTGCCGAGGTGGCTATGCACGTGGACGTGGCTGTCATGCGCTTCGACGATGTGCTTGACGATGGCAAGACCCAAGCCCGTGCCGCCCACAGCGCGCGAGCGCTCTCTATCCACACGATAAAAACGCTCGAAAATTCTACCGAGATGTTCTTCCGGAATGCCGCGTCCCGTATCGCTCACAAAGATTTCCACCTCGTCAACGAAATCTTTAAGGCCCACTTGCACGCGACCGCCTGCCACGTTGTACTTAATGGCATTCTCCACAAGGTTCGTAATTACTTGCGCCAATCGTTCGCGATCGCCGAGCACATTGACCGGCGTGTTGGAAGGCAAAAGCTCCAGCGTGATGTCGTTCTGCTGTGCCGTGGCTTGCAACTCCGTAATTTGTTTGGTGAGCCATTCCTGAATCTCGAAATAGCGCATGCTCATTTTCATGTCGCCGGTTTCGATGCGCGAGATGTCGATGAGATCGGTGAGCAGATTATTGAGGCGCTTGGTTTGGCGGTAGGCTTTTTCAATGAAAGATTTTTGCAGTTTCTCGTCTTTCACTTTGTCGTCGAGCAGGGTTTCGAGATAGCCTTGCACCGCGAAGATGGGCGTGCTTAACTCGTGCGAAACGTTGCCGAGAAATTGGCTGCGCATGGTTTGCAACTTGCGCATTTGCTTCACGTCGTCGCGCAGTTTTGCCAGCATGTCGTTCAATAGCTCTGAAAGCTCGCCGATTTCATCGCGCGATTCCGGCTCGAAATGCGACTCCATGTCTCCCTTTTTCACGGACTCGGCCACGCGCGCAAGTCTTTGCAACGGCGTCGTCAATTTCGAAGAAGCCCAATAGCTTACTAGTGCGATCAACAGCAAAGCCAGCCCGCCGCCGCCGAAAATCTTCCAGCGCAAATCACGCAGCACGGCCTCCACTTCTTCCAAACGCACACCGAGACGCACGAACTCTACTCCTTTGAGCAAATGCGCCTCGCGATAACGCGGGCTGACTTTTTTAGCGGCATAGAACAAACGCCTCTTTACCGTGGCGCTTAAACGGCGCGCACCGCCGATGCCTTCGCGCGCAGCCATTTCTACTTCCGGGCGGGAGCCGTGATTCTCCACAAAACGCAACGAATCCATCTTGACGCCGGATTCAAACACCACCACGCCGAGCGAATCAATCAAAGTCAAGCGCGCGTTCACGGTTTCGGCATAATCCACGAGCAAATTATAAGACGCGGCCAGACTGTTCGTTCCGAATGCGCCCACGGCGAGCAAGTACTCAACTTCATCAACGTGCGTTTTGAGCTGATGAAAAAGCCGGCTCTCGTAATAGTTTTCGAGTTGATAGCTGATGATGAAGCCGCCCGCAATCGTGACCACGAGCAGCATGAGAAGATGAACGAAGATGAGGCGATGGCGCAGGGAGGTTTTCATGTTCGCTCACCAGATATTCCCCCCTTGAGGGGGGCTAGGGGGGTGTTACTGTTAGCGTCGAGAAAAAAAGCTTGCGACGGATTGGAAGGGAACTTGAAGAGCTTGATGAACGATGGCGCGCACGAGAACGCTCCCCTGGCCCCCCTCCATGGGGAAGTTTTTCGCGCGCGCGTCTCGGCTTGACGCAAAGAAGCTTTGACGACACGAATCAGTGAATAACGCAACGAACGCATCTCCGTAACTAAGATTTCCATCTTACTCCTCGGCTTTTAATCTGTACCCCACGCCTTTAATCGTCTCGATGAGCTGCATGTTGTCTTCGCCGAGCTTCTCGCGGATTTTGCGAATGTGCACATCGATGGTGCGGTCGATGACCACGACGTTATCGCCCCAAATCTCGTTGAGCAACGTGTCACGCGTCACCACTCTGCCGGGGCGTTTGGCGAGATAAACCAACAGCTCAAATTCTTTTTTGGTGAAGGGCACGGACTTGCCCGCCACCGTAACGGAATAGTTTAATGTATTGATCTCAACTTCGCCGAAGCGCATGGGCTTATCGGATTCGAGCGCGGCGGGATGCGCTTTGCGGAACACGGCCTTCACGCGCGCCAACAGCTTGCGCATGCTGATGGGTTTCACCACGTAGTCATCGGCGCCTAATTCCAAGCCCACCACTTCATCAATCTCGCCCGATTTGGCCGTGAGGAAAATCACCGGAATGTTTTGCGTTTGGGGTGATTGCCGCAAGGCGCGCATCACTTCCCAGCCGTCTTTGCCCGGCAACATCACGTCGAGAATGATCAAGTCCGGATGATTCTTTGCCAGCTCTAATGCTTGCAAACCATCGCTGGCAATGATGGTTTCATAGCCTTCGTTCTCCAAATTAAAACGGAGCAGATCAAGAATGTCCTGCTCATCGTCGACGATCAAAATGCGTTTACCCATAGCCATCCTTTCGTCATGAGTTTTCCGCGCAGCGTGATGATAATGTAATGTCATCTTCCTCAAAAGACCAAATGGATTTTGTATGAGCGCCAAAATAATCGTGAAAATTGCTGGGCGCACTGCACAATTCGCGCGCGCAATCACTTGGAGGCGCTGCACTTAACGATTTCTTGATGCGCCTTTCATCTTTGCCTTATGTTGCGTCCGTATCTTAGGGCGGAAAAAGCGCAAAGGCGACGAATAACACAAACGGTCGCTTGCTGGAACTGAAAACATCAAAGTAACTTGTATTCATTTTGGAGGATTTCAACATGCTGAAAATCACGATGCCCTTGTCGACCGCCGCGGCCGCGAGCAACGCGCAATTCACGGAATGGCACTCCGTTGCGATGGTCGATTTCAATTTGAACGGCGAGGAGAAGAGTGTGAACATTACGCTGCGCGGCGCCATCGCCGGCGATAGCGCACAAACGCTGCTGGATTTCCTGAAAGCGGTATCAAGCTTCATCGGCACACGCTGGACTTTGCAGATGCAGGATCTGAAAATTCTTAGCGTGCAAGGCATGCGTTATCTCGTTCGTTTTGCGAAGATCATGCGTAAGCGCGGCTGCGCCGTGGAAGTGCGCGGCATTCATCGAAATGTGTATGCCACCATGCTGGAAGCGGGCCATCATCGCGTCTTCGCTTGGGCCGACTGAGCAAAGGCGACTCTTGAATTGATGTATTGTAAAGATGATTGCAACACCCCCCAACTGGGAGAGTGGAAGGAAGCATAATGATCAATTTCAAACTCAGGCAATTGGTCAAGCTCGCAGAGCTAGATGAAGAACTTGTTAACGGCATAATTGTCGGGATGCCCACCAAGCGCTGGCCCTACTACGAAGTGAGTTTCCTGCGCTGGGACGGCAGTTCAGAAAATATGTGGCTTACGGAAAAAGAAATCATCGCGGCGGAGGCAGTTTTTGAAACTGCACGTTTAAGTGAAGCTTGAAAGTAATGCGAGTGCCCATGAACTGCTTGCGTTGCCGCGATATTCTTAACAAAAAATTTACGTCACGCCGTGGTGCATACACAAAAGCACGGCTTGGTCACCGTTCGGACTGTTAATGATCCTTTAACGCGTCTTTCATTCCCTCTTAACCTCCGGGCGTTATACTCCTCGTAAGAAAAATTGGAAAGTTATTCGCCTCTAGAAAAAAGAAGGGAGCTTGTCTATGCTGAAAGCACTGCAATTGCGGCAGAGCGTCTTTGCAGCAATGACGTTCGTCATGATCTGTGCAGCGATTTCCGGCGCACAAACAAATGGCGGTCGTATCAAGGGTAAAGTTGTAGACGCACAAACGGGTGAAGCATTGCCCGGGGTCAACATATTGGTAGAAAGCGCCGCGCAGGGTGCGGCAAGTGATATAAATGGCACCTTCATGGTCAATGCGCTGGCGCCGGGTGAATACGCCTTGGTCGCCTCGATGATCGGCTACGCCAAAATGCGCGTGGCGAATATCGAAGTGGCGGACAAAGGCGTTACAGAAGTCAATTTCACTTTGACGACGGAAGCTTTGCAGGGCCGGGAAATCGTTGTCGAAGCGCAGATGCTGCGCAATACGGAAGCTTCTTTGTTGAAGAACCGGCAAAAGGCCGCAGCCGTGAGCGACGCGATCAGCGCGGAGTTGATTTCACGCACGGGCAGCGGCAGCGCCGCGGATGCGATGGAGCAAGTGACCGGCGCCTCGGTGGTTGACGGCAAGTACGTTTATGTGCGCGGCCTCAGCGACCGCTACATGAACACGCAACTCAACGGTGTGACCTTACCCAGCGCGAATCCCGACCGCAACACCGTGGCGTTTGATTTGTTCCCGAGCAAGCTGCTCGAAAACATCGTGACGGTCAAAACCTTCACGCCCGACAAGCCCGGCAGTTTCACCGGCGGCAGCGTGGATATTGCCACGCGCTCTTTTCCCGAAAGTTTCTCCCTCTCGTTTTCCACGGGTTCTTCCTTCAACACGCAGACGACTTTGAAAAATAATTTTCTCACTTACCCCGGCGGCAAAAGAGATTGGCTCGCGTACGACGACGGCACGCGCGACATTCCGGCCACGGTAAACGGTTCTGCGAACGGCATCCCGGACGTCGGCTCCGCGTTTTCCAATCGCGACGCGGCTTATAAGCTCAATCACATTTCCGAATCGTTCCATTCCGCGATGGCGCCTTCATCGAAAACCGGGCCGCTGGATCAAAGCTACGCGTTTTCCCTCGGCAATCAAACTTCGCTCTTCGGCAGGCAATTGGGCTTTCTCGGCAGCTTGACTTACAGTCGCGGATACTCTTCCTACTCGGGCGGCGCCACCGGACAATATCAACTCACCGGCAAAGTGAGCGAAGTGGAAGAATTGAACAAACTCTCGCGCTTCGATGACAGCAAGAGCACGGACGAGGTTTTGTGGGGCGGGCTGCTGAATCTTTCTTACAAACTGTCGCTCAATCATCAACTCTCTTCCAACTACATTTACAATCGCGCCGCGGAAGCTTCCGCGCGCTATCAAAACGGCGAGTTGCCGCGCGATTTGGCGGAAGGCACGTTCTATGAAACGCGCACGCTGCAATACACCGAACGTGAGTTGCGCTCCGCGCAATTGAGCGGCTCGCACATGCTGCCCTCGCTTTGGAACGCGCGCCTCGAATGGACCGGCTCGTTTTCGAACACGCAACAGGAAGAACCGGACCTGCGCTTCTTCAGCAATGATTACACGCCGACGCCGGCCGCGACGTTCTACACCATCAGCGCTTCCAATTATGCGCGCCCGTCGCACTTCTATCGCGACATGGAAGAAGAGCAATGGGAAGGCAATTTCAACGTCACGCTTCCGTTCAAGCAATGGCAGGGTTTTGCGAGCAGCCTCAAATTCGGCGGCTTGTTCAGCGGCAAAGACCGCCTCTTCCGCGAACGGCGTTTTGAATTTCACCAAACTTCTCTCGCGCGTTACAACGGCAATCCCGGGCAATTCTTCTCGCCGCAATACGTGGGCATCATGGACAGCACCAACGGCCGCTATCGCTTCGGTAACTACATCGTCGACGCCAGCGAGACTTCCAACAACTACGACGGCAATCAAGAGGTGCGCGCGGGCTTCGCGATGATCGACCTGCCGCTGCTGCCGGCCTTGCGCTTCATCGGCGGCGCGCGTTATGAAGAGACGGATATTTTCGTCGCGAGCCAAAATCCGGCAAAACCCAACGGCACGTTAAAGAATGAAGACGTGCTGCCCTCGCTCAACCTCGTTTATCAATTAAGCTCGAACATGAATTTGCGCGCGGCTTACGGCAAAACGCTCGCGCGCCCGACTTTCCGCGAGCTGGCGCCTTTCGCTTCATTCGATTTCGTCGGCGATTTCATCTTCGTCGGCAATCCCGATTTGAAGCGCACGCTGGTTGACAACTATGATTTGCGTTGGGAATGGTTCTCGCGCCCCGGCGAAATCTACGCGGTGAGCGGTTTTTATAAACGCTTCGAGAATCCCATCGAGCGCGCCATCGTTTCCAACAACAATCAAGGCCAGTTTCAAAACGTGGAGGAAGCGATCGTGTACGGCGCGGAGTTCGAAGCGCGCAAGCGTCTCGACGTCATCAGCGCCGCGCTCGCGGATTTTCAAGTCGGCGGCAACTTCTCGCTGATTCATTCCGAGGTCGATGTTCCCGCGATTGAATTGGCCACGATTCGCGATCTCGATCCCAACGCGAGCGGCAAACGCGAGCTGCAGGGCCAATCGCCCTATATTCTGAATTTGGATTTCGGCTACGACAATTTGAAAACCGGCACCGCAGTGAGCGTGTTCTACAACATCTTCGGCGAGCGTTTGTCGGAAGTGAGTCTCGGCGGCACGCCGAACATTTACGAGCAGCCGCGCGGCTTGCTGGATTTGACCTTGTCGCAGCGCGTGTGGCACAGCCTCACGCTGAAAGCCGGCGCAAAGAATTTGCTGGATAGCGAGGTGCGCAAGGTGCATCACTACAAAGGCGAGGATTACGTTTCGCGCAGCCACAAACTCGGCCGCACGTTTTCTTTGAGCCTGACTTATAACGTCAACTAAAGCGCGTTTGAAAATTCCCCCCTTGAGGGAGGGCCAGGGGGTGTTCTTCAGAGCTTGATATGTATGCTCGCAGCAGGGAGAATAGTTGTATGCTCTACTTTTAATGCGCGCTCAAAGAATCCTTTTCTAGAGGCAGAGGCCGGGGCTTGGCAACTTGCGACGCCCCGGCCTCTATATACTCGCAGTAGACTGCTTTGTGACTTCACCTCGGTTTGTCATTCTGTAAGAACCTTCCCTCGTGCTCGGAAGAAACTCAAGCTCTGAAGCGCGTCGCGAGCACTAGGGAAGTTCCTTCCAGGATGACATTGCTGTAGAGGAGAATTACAAATCAATCCGAAAGCAGTATAATTCGCAGAACTCGACTCGCAACCACCCGCACCATTTTGCAATTCACCTTGGGATTTGAAATCGTCCGGCCAACGCTTCAAATCCGTTTTTCGCTCACCATGTTTCATGACCTTTAACCTTTCATAGGGAGGTGTTGCATGCGTCATCGCACTTTGCTACTTCTGCTGTTGCTGCCGCTTTTGGTCTTTGCACAGAATCGTCCCGTCGTCAATGTTTTCGATGCGGATATTAGCGCGGGCCAAACCGTGAGTTGGACCGCAAGCAATATTTACGTTTTGAACGGATTCGTCTTTGTAGAAGATGGAGCCACGTTGAACATCGAAGCCGGCACGGTGATCAAAGGCAAGCCGGGCCAGGGCGAAAGCGCGAGCGCGCTCATCATCGCGCGCGGCGCGAAAATTTTTGCGAACGGCACCGCCACCAATCCCATCGTCTTCACCGCGGAAGCGGACAACGTTGATGACCCGAATGATCTTCCTCTCGACGCGCGCGGCTTGTGGGGCGGCGTGATCATTCTCGGTCGCGCGCGCATCAACACCACGACGGGCGTGGGCAACATCGAGGGCATTCCGGTCACGGAAACGCGCGGCGCATACGGCGGCACGGATGACGCGGACAACTCCGGCGTGTTTCGCTACGTTTCATTGCGCCACGGCGGCACCAACATCGGCGCGAACAATGAGATCAACGGCCTCACCATGGGCGCGGTCGGCAGCGGCACGACCATTGAGTTTGTCGAAGTGTACAACAATGCCGACGACGGCTATGAATGGTTCGGCGGCACGGTCAATTCGCGTTATCTCGTGAGCGCGTTCAATGACGACGACGGCTTTGATTATGATGAAGGCTGGCGCGGCAAAAATCAATTTTGGTTTTTGATTCAAGATCCGTTGCAAGCGGGTTCCGGCGGCGAGCATGACGGCGGCACCACGCCGGAAGACGGCCAGCCCTTTGCGATTCCGATCATCTACAACGCGACGTACATCGGCTCGGGCGCAACTTCGGGCAACGCGCGCAACGACTTCGCGCTCAACATTCGCGACAACGCGGGCGGCAAGTATTACAACAGCATCTTCACGGATTTCTTCGGTCGCGCGGTGCAGATCGAAGATTTGGCGAGCGGCGAAGACAGCCGCGCGCGTTTGGAGGCCGGCGATCTCGTGTTGCAGAACAACATCTTCTTCGGCTTCGGCTCTGGCGCAACGCCGAACGAGTTCATCACGCAAGAGTTCACGCGCACGTATGTCACCAATGCCGCGAACAACAACCGTTTCGTAAGCCCGCAATTGCGCGGCATCAGTCGCACCACTGACAAAGGTCTTGATCCGCGTCCGGCCGCCGGCAGTCCGGCATTGACGGGCGCGGCCACGACGAGCGATCATTTTTTCAAACCGGCAAATTACCTCGGCGCATTCAGTGCGGATAATCTGTGGCTCGATGGTTGGACTCTGCTTTCCAAACTCGGTTATGTGCGCGCCTCGGGCGGCAATGTCGTGAACGTTTTCGATGCGGATATCAGCGCGGGCCAAACCGTGAATTGGACTGCGAACAACATTTATGTTTTGAACGGATTCGTTTTTGTGGAAGATGGAGCCACGTTGAACATCGAAGCCGGCACGGTGATTAAGGGCAAGCCGGGCCAGGGCGAAAGCGCGAGCGCGCTCATCATCACGCGCGGCGCGAAAATTTTTGCGAACGGCACCGCGACCAATCCCATTATCTTCACCGCGGAAGCGGACAACGTTGATGACCCGAATGATCTTCCTCTCGATGCGCGCGGCTTGTGGGGCGGCGTGATCATTCTCGGTCGCGCGCGCATCAACACCACGACGGGCGTGGGCAACATCGAGGGCATTCCGGTCACGGAAACGCGCGGCGCATACGGCGGCACGGATGACGCGGACAACTCCGGCGTGTTTCGCTACGTTTCATTGCGCCACGGCGGCACCAACATCGGCGCGAACAATGAGATCAACGGCCTCACCATGGGCGCGGTCGGCAGCGGCACGACCATTGAGTTTGTCGAAGTGTACAACAATGCCGACGACGGCTATGAATGGTTCGGCGGCACGGTCAATTCGCGTTATCTCGTGAGCGCGTTCAATGACGACGACGGCTTTGATTATGATGAAGGCTGGCGCGGCAAAAATCAATTTTGGTTTTTGATTCAAGATCCGTTGCAAGCGGGTTCCGGCGGCGAGCATGACGGCGGCACCACGCCGGAAGACGGCCAGCCCTTTGCGATTCCGATCATCTACAACGCGACGTACATCGGCTCGGGCGCAACTTCGGGCAACGCGCGCAACGACTTCGCGCTCAACATTCGCGACAACGCGGGCGGCAAGTATTACAACAGCATCTTCACGGATTTCTTCGGTCGCGCGGTGCAGATCGAAGATTTGGCGAGCGGCGAAGACAGCCGCGCGCGTTTGGAGGCCGGCGATCTCGTGTTGCAGAACAACATCTTCTTCGGCTTCGGCTCTGGCGCCACGCCGAACGAATTCATCACGCAAGCGTTCACGCGCGCGTATGTCACCGACGCGGCGAACAACAATCGCTTCGTAAATCCGCAATTGCGCGGCATCAGTCGCACCACGGATAAGGGCCTCGATCCGCGTCCAGCCTCAGGCAGTCCGGCATTGACGGGCGCAGCCACGGCGAACGACCCATTTTTCAAATCGGCAAATTACCTCGGCGCCTTCGGTGATTTGAATTGGGCCGCGGATTGGACCGTGCTCGCGCAACTCGGCATTCTCACTTCCAACGGCAGCGGCGATCCCACGAAAGTGAGAGAACGCCAAACTTCTTCCGCGCCTCCGGCGGAGTTCACGTTGAGCCAAAATTATCCGAACCCGTTCAATCCCTCCACGAAGATCGACTATAGCGTGGCGAAAGCGGGCATGGTGCGACTCGGCGTGTTCAACATGCTCGGCCAGCAAGTGGCGAGTTTGGCGGAAGGCGTGCGCGCCGTGGGAACTTACACGGTGACGTGGGAGGCTTCAGGTTTGCCCACGGGCACATACTTCTATCGCCTCGAAGCCGGCGGCGTGGCGCAAACGCGTAAAATGATTTTATCGAAGTGAACGCCGTTTTGAATAACGCTGAGCCTGAAACCACGGAATGAGGCGCGGCAAAAGTTGCTTCTCTTACTCCAACTCGTACTCTTACTCGAGGTACAGGAACGTATTCTCGAGTAGGAGCATGGGTTGATATGCCGGACCGAGGCGCTCGCAAAGTGAAAGGCAATTGGAAAGGCTCGGCCTATTCGGTGGGATTGTCAGTGAAATTGTAATCTATCTCGTAGAATCCCGCGAAGCCTCGCGGGGTTTGAATCCTATATACAAAGCCGGAGCTTGCAACAAGCGCCGGCTTTTTTGTTTTAGCTGCCGCAGATAAATGTCTGCGCAAATTTGCGGCAGCAATCTCCAGAATGTTAGATGCGGCTATAGCCGCATTGCGAATATTACTGGGGAGATGAGCCTCATTCAAATGCGCGCAGAGCGTTTAATAAAGATTCTGTGTTTCTTATTCATCAAAACGCATCTTGACTTTCGCGCAATCGTGAAATATCTTGGCGGCGGCACAAAAAACTTTGCTGCTTTTCGACGAATGCCTTTTATGATGACGCAATTGCAACTCCAAACAATTCTTCAAGGCGTGAAGGATATTGTCCGCACGCAATATCGCGCTGAGCTAAAGGGTGTCTTCGGCTCTTTCGCTCGCGGTGAAGCTGCGTTGAACAGCGATGTTGATATTTTAGTGGAATTCGAGAAGGGCGCTACTTTACTGCATTTGGCCGGACTGGGTAATTTTCTAGAGGAGAAACTGCACCGCAAGGTCGATATTGTCACGCCTGCCGCAATTCGAAAAGAGCTGAGAACACAAATCTACAATGACATGGTTTATTTATGAACAGGGACTTCAAGCTTTTCTTGCAAGACATCTTGGAGGCTTCCAGGCACATTATTCAATTCGTGGAAGGGTTCGACTATTTGTCGTTTCAAAACGACGAAAAAACCGCCAGCGCAGTGATTCGAAAGCTTGAGATTATCGGCGAGAATAAATTAGAATAAGAGCCATAACTGCGGCGCCTTCCCAATCGCTTTCTTCTCTCGTTCTCTTCACGCCCACCTTTTCGCCATTTCATACAACTCCACCTGCGCGCGCATTACGCGGCCATCGCTGCGTTGCCGAACATTCGTGCTATCCGCATTCAGCACGCGCGCTTTCACGTTGTCGGCAAGCTGCATCGCGATAATTTCGCGCACGTATTGTTGCCACTCGGGCGCGAGAATCGGGAAGCCGACTTCCACGCGCGTGTTGAGATTGCGCGGCATCCAATCCGCGCTGGCGAGCAAATATTCCGGCTGGCCCTCATTCTCAAAAATATACACACGCGCGTGTTCGAGAAAGCGGTCGATAATGCTGATGACTTTGATATTCTCGCTCAACCCTGCCACGCCGGGGCGCAAGCAACAAATGCCGCGCACGATGAGCTGAATCGGCACGCCTGCTTGGCTCGCAAGATAAAGCTCGTCGATCATTTCGGGATCAACGAGGGAATTCATTTTTGCGATAATGCCCGCACGTTTTCCATGCTGCGCATTCTCGGCTTCGCGGCGAATGCGTTTGATGAACTCCTCGCGCATGTGTTGCGGCGCCACGAGCAAATGCTCGAATCCCTGCGGGTTCGCATAGCCCGTGATCAAGTCAAAGACCTGCGCAACTTCCGCGCAAATTTTTTCATGCGTCGTGAATAGGCCGAGATCGCCGTAAATTTGCGCCGTGCGGTCATTGTAGTTGCCGGTGGCGAGATGGCAATAACGCCGCACACCGTCTTCCTCTTTGCGCACGACGAGCGCGAGCTTCGCGTGCGTTTTCAAGCCGGGCACGCCATACATCACGTGCACGCCTTCCTTCTCCAGCTTGCGCGCCCAATTGATATTGGTCTCTTCATCGAAGCGCGCCTGCAATTCCACCAACACGAAAACTTTTTTACCGTGTTTCGCGGCCTTGCCCAATGCTTTTGCCACGGGCGATTTGGAAGAGACGCGATACAGCGTCATCTTGATCGCCTTCACCTCCGGATCGTCCGCGGCTTCTTCAAGAAAGCGCACGACGTAATCGAATTTTTGATAGGGATGATGGACCATCACGTCCTGTTGGCGCATGACCGCGAACATATTCTCGCTGCGTTCCCAAACGGCCACGGGCAACGGCGGCATGGGTGGGTTTTGCAAATGCGGCGCTTCGAAGCCGGGGAATTGCATGAAATCTGAAAAGGAATGATAACGCGCGCCGGGGAAAATTTTCGAGGGCTCAAGCTTGAGCCGCTTCACGAACATTTCCAACACGCGCAGCGGCATTTCGGGATCATATAAAAAGCGCGTGGCCGGGCCGCGCTTCCGCTGCTCCAAACTCTCTGCTATGGTTTCCAACAAGTCTTGCGCCTCGTCGGCAACAATCTCCAACTCGGCGTCGCGCACGACTTTAATGGCATAACAACCGAGCGTGTTTTCATTCGGGAAAATTTCGTGCAGATTCAGGCGAATGACGTCGTCGAGGCGGATCACGAAATGTTTGTCGCCCTCCGCTGGCAGCGGCACGAAGCGTCCCAGCGTTTGTGAAGGAATTGGCACGAGCGCGAGGCGCAGCTTCATTTTCATTTTGGATTTTTTGCGATGTCCCAGCTCAACGCAAAAATAGAGCGCTTTGTTTTCAAGCTGCGGGAAAGGATGCGTGGGATCGAGGGCGAGCGGCGTGAGCAGCGGTTTCACATGTTTGTGAAAATATTTGCTGGCGAACTCGACTTGTTGTTTCGTAGCCGTGCGCTCATCGATCAAAATAATGCCGGCCTTCTCCAATTCCGGCATGAGTTGCGCGCGAAAACACGCGCCGATACTCTCGTGCGCGTGCTGCACTTTCTCCTTGATCAACGCCATCACTTCGGAAGGCGTCAAACCTTCCGGTCCGGGTTTGGTCACGCCAGCTTCGATTTGCCGCTGCACGGTGGCCACGCGCACCATGAAAAACTCATCGAGGTTCGAGGCGAAGATTGCCAAAAACTTGATGCGCTCGAGTAACGGCACCGACGCCTCGCACGCCTCTTCCAGCACGCGCGCATTGAATTCCAACCAACTCAACTCGCGATTGTTGAAACGCAAAGGCGCGGGAAAGTTGACGTGCAGTTGCGCGAGCGCCGGAGAAAGATCGGGCGTTGCGTTGGGCGCGTGCGCCGGTTGCGGCGCCTCGGTATTGTCATGCGTTGAGGAATTTCTCATTGCTATTCCGCGGAAGTTTTATGAAATTGCTGACGGCTGAATTACCCACCAAAAAGCCAAAATTCGCGTTGAAATGCAAATGAAAATCTGGTAAACCAAACGGAGCGAGGAGCTATGTCATCTGAACGTGCCGTGACTTGGCGTAACGGGTTTAAGCCGACTTTTTGGGTGGCGAACATTCTCGAGTTGTTTGAACGGTTGGCGTTTTACGGTTCCAAAGCCGTGTTAGCGGTTTATCTCGCGGACAAAGTCGGTCTCGGCGCGCAGGCAGCAGGCTCGCTTGCCGGTCTCTATTCCGGGCTTATTTTTTCCCTTCCCATCATCGCCGGCACTTTCGTCGATCGTTATGGCTTCCGCAGAGCTTTGATGACTTGCTTCGCGATGTTTTGCCTCGGTTATTATCTCATCGGCCTCGCCGGTTTGGAATCGGGACAAGGGCTCGTGGCCGCGATGGGCAAGACCACGTATGTCACCACCGTCTTGATTTTCACCGCGATTGGCGGCTCGTTAATTAAGCCGTGCATTGTCGGCACCGTGGCAAAAACTGCGCACACCGACGTCAAAGCGCTCGGTTATTCGATTTACTACACGCTCGTCAACATTGGCGGCGCGCTGGGGCCGACGCTCGCGCTCTTCGTGCGGGAAAATCTCGGCATCGAATACGTGCTGGTGATGTCTTCACTTACTTCGCTGCTGCTGCTTGCGGGAACCTTCATCTTCTTCAAAGAACCCGGAACCGACAGCAATCGCACGCTGGCCCAGGTGATGCGCGACATGTTGCTGGTGTTTCGCAATTTTCGCTTCATCAGTTTTCTCGTCATCTTCTCCGGCTTTTGGATTATGTTTTGGCAAATATTTTATTCCTTCCCCTTTTATGTGACGGAAGTCCTGCATTTCAACCGTTTCGAATTATTGGAAACCGTGGATGCCTGGACGATCATTCTAGTGAGCGTACCGATGGCGGCGCTCGTGAAGAAGTGGCGTCCCATCACCGCGATGCTTTTGGGTTTTGCGCTTGCGAGCGTTTCGTGGCTGATCATCGCGGGCTCACCCACTGTCGCCGCTGCGATTATTGGCGTGGCTCTGTTTGCGTTCGGCGAAGCCACGCAATCGCCGCGTTTCTATGAATACGTAGCGGATCTTGCGCCCAAGGACCAAGTCGGGACGTTTATGGGCTTCGCATTTTTGCCGGTTGCCATCGGCTCTTTCGTGGGCGGGCCGCTCGGCGGGTGGTTGGTGCAAACCTACTTGCGTGATTCCATGAATCCTGCCATGATGTGGTACATTGTTGCCGGCATCGGCTTCGTTGCAACGGCATTGATCCTGCTCTACAATCTGGTCTTCGTCAAGAAAGCGGCTGCGGCGTAAGGCTCCGGCGTGCTTGCGGCGCCATGCGCAGGCAAAGGGTGACGTTGGCGTGGCATAAAATTGAAGTGGAAAAATTGTTTAAAAATTAATTCAAAGGCGAGAGTTCCGTGACTAGTCAAATGAAATCACTGTCTCTTTCACGTATGCGTTGCGGTTTTCACCTCACCGGCGCCGTTTTGCTCGCGCTACTGGCTTGCAAAAGAATTGAGAAAGATCTTCCACCTGTGCTCACGACCGCGGTCGAGGGCGTGCGGCAGAAGTATTGCCCCGATCAACGACTGTGCGTGTTTGACGTGCACGTGCAAATACGCGGCGCCAACCTCAAGCTCACGGGCGAGCTTTCCGATACTGCGGCGCAGCGCGAGCTGTTGCAAGCCGTCAAAACTGCCATGCCCGATTTCAAAGTAGAAGATGAAACCCGCATTCTTCCGGATGAGACTTTACCCGAGGGCGAACGCTTCGGGTTGGTGCGCGTGAGCGTGGCCAATTTGCGCAGCCGGCCGGCGCACGCAGCCGAGCTTGCGCTGCAATTGCTTCTGGGCAGCAGCGTTGCCATTCTCAAAAAAGAGGGGAACTGGTATTATGTGCAAACCGAAGAGCAATACCTCGCGTGGATTCCGCGGGGTGCGTTGTCAGTGGGCGATCATAACATGGTTGCAGCATGGCGCGCTGCGGAGTTGATCGCGATCAAAGCGATGAACGGGACCGTGCGTGTCGAAGGCCGCGCCGACGCCGCACCGCTCACCGCGGTGGTGTTGGGAAACGTGCTGCGGCGTGTGCCCGAGACTGCCGTGCCGAACCCTAATGCCAAAGTGAAATGGCTCGCCGTGGCTTTACCCGATGGACGCCAGGGTTATATTGAGAGTGAGATGGTGACGACTGTGCAAGAGTTGCTGCCGCAGACTCCGCTCTCCGGCGCTGCCGTGGTGGCGCAAGCGCAACGCATGTTGGGCATTCCATACTTGTGGGGCGGCACTTCTGTCTCCGGCTTCGATTGTTCCGGTTTCACGCAAACAGTTTTTCGTTTAAATGGCATACGGCTTCTGCGCGACGCCAGCCAGCAAGCGCGCCAGGGAGAATTGCTCGAGGTCGGCGAAGACTTCGCGGAGCTAATGCCCGGAGACCTGTTATTCTTCGGGGAGGAAGAAGATCGTATCACGCACGTCGCCATCTCGCTTGGCGGCGCGCACTTCATTCATGCATCCGACTTTGTGCGCATCAACAGTCTGGATGAAAACGATCCCGATTATGTGGAGTATCGCCGCAAGACTTTTCAATTTGCGAAACGCTTTTTTCATGCGACGAACTAGCAAGGTTAGATCGACAGGGAACTCTTATGATTGTTGATGACTTGGCAATCGATTCTTATAACCGGCTCTCAGAGCAAGTTGAGTTTTATAGAACGGATGCCGTAAGACGACTCCCGTCAGATACTCGCTCTGCGCTAGGCCAGTTCATGACGCCCGCGCCAATTGCAGCATTTATGGCAACACTTTATAAGAAGGCCTCTTCGCGAACGCTGCACTTGCTCGATCCGGGCGCAGGCGTCGGGTCGCTGACAGCAGCGTTCGTGGAGAAAATATGCCATGACGAAAATGCCGTTGAAAACCTTAGTGTAACCGCATATGAGATCGATCCGCTATTGATACCTTATCTCGACGCAACTTTGAAAAGCTGTCGGCGGAAATGTGAAGCGGCAAGCATTGATTTTGAATATGAAATCGTTCAACAGGATTTTCTGGCAGCCGCCGCAGAAACGCTGAATGAAGATTTGTTTTCATCTGCGCAGCGGAAATCAAAATTCACGCACGTCATCATCAATCCTCCTTATAAAAAAATAAACAGCGATTCGCTCGCCCGGCTCTTGCTTCGTTCCGCCGGCATCGAAACCAGCAATCTGTACACGGCTTTTTTAGCTTTCGCGATCAAACTTCTAGAAAAGAACGGCGAATTAGTCGCTATCGTACCGCGCAGCTTTTGCAATGGCCCTTACTTCAAACCGTTTCGAAAATTCTTGTTTGAGCAGATGGGCTTGCGGCACGTGCATGTTTTTGAGAGCCGTGATCAGGCATTTCGGGACGACGAGGTGTTGCAAGAAAATCTCATCTTTCATGCAATAAAGGGTGAAAAAACGCAGCAAGTGACGATCACCGCATCTGAAGGACCGGGTTTCGGAGATGTGACGATCTTCAAGGCCTCGGCTGATCAAATCATTGCTCGGAGTGATCCCGAGCGCGTCATGCGCATCATCACGAGCAGATTGGATCAGTACGTGATCGAGCGGATGCAAGTATTCACGCACAGTTTGAGTGATTTGCGTATCGAGGTTGCCACGGGTCCGGTGGTAGATTTCAGATTGCAGGAATACATTTCCTCCGAACCTGGTGAGTACAGCATCCCGCTCGTTTATCCTTTGCATTTTGAGAATCATTTTGTGCGGTGGCCGAAAAGAAACGGCCGCAAGCCCAATGCGTTGGCAAATGTTCCGGCCGTGCAAAAATGGCTCTTTCCCAACGGGCATTATGCTTTAGTACGCCGATTTTCTGCGAAAGAAGAGCTCAGGCGAATTGTCGCCGCGATCCATTACCCGGAGGATATGCCTTCGGAAAAAATCGGTTTTGAAAACCATTTGAATGTTTTTCATTCCAATCATAGCGGCCTCGCTCCCGAATTGGCGCAAGGCCTGGCCGTTTATCTCAACTCTACATTGCTTGATACTTGTTTTCGACAGTTCAACGGACACACGCAGGTCAATGCTTCTGATTTGAGAATGCTGCGTTATCCCGATGAGCAGTTTCTCAAAACTCTGAGCACCCTCGTAAAAGGCCACAGCTTTCCAACACAGGATGAGATCGACACCGCATTAGAGACGATGATTCAATACATGGCGAAAATTTCTTCTCCAGATCCAGTGAGAATAAGGAAGCGTATCGCAGAAGCGCTGGCGATTCTGCGCGAACTGGGGCTGCCGAAAGCGCAGCAAAACGAGCGTTCTGCTTTGACTTTGCTCGCGATTACTGCGATCAAGCCCAAAGATTTTTGGAAAAACGCGCAAGCGCCTTTGATGGGCATCACACCCATTATGAATTTCAGCCGTGATCAATACGGCAAAGAATATGCTCCTAATTCACGCGAGACTTTTCGCAGGTTTACGATGCATCAGTTTGTCGAAGCCGGCATCGCCGTGCAAAATCCCGATCAACCCGACCGACCCATCAATAGTCCTAATTGGTGTTATCAAATCGAAGCCGAGACGCTCGCATTGATCAAAAACTATGGTAACGCCAACTGGAAAAAGCTGTTGACAAGCTACTTGGGAAAGCGTGAGACCTTGAAGCAAAAATATGCGCGTGAAAGAGAGATGCTCTTGGTTCATGTATCTGTCGGATCAAACTTGAAACTTCAACTCTCTGCGGGAAAACACAGCGAGTTGATCAGGCATATTGTCGAAAGTTTCTGCCCGAGGTTTGTTCCCCGAGGAAGAATTGTCTACGTGGGGGATACCGGTTCGAAGTGGGCTCACGTGGATGAAGCAATGTTGGGAGAAATGGGTTTGGCCATAGATACTCATGGCAAGATGCCAGACGTGGTTGTGTTTGATCAAAAGAAAAAATGGCTTTTTCTGATCGAAGCGGTAACGAGTCATGGCCCGGTGGATAGCAAGCGCAGAATCGAATTGGAGAGGCTTTTCAAGAAATCACAGGCGGGGTTGGTATATGTCACAGCCTTTCAGACGCGTGCTGAGATGACACGCTACTTGTCTGAAATTTCATGGGAGACGGAAGTGTGGGTTGCGGAAGCGCCTTCTCATCTTATCCATTTCGACGGCACGCGTTTTCTCGGTCCCTATGAATTATAAATGAAACTCTCAAACAGCAGTTATTTTTCACAGTTCACCTACACGCTTTATAAAATAGCTCAACGCGTGCAAATGATCCACATGGTCCGGCGCGGTATTGCCCGCAAAGCCCTGCACTTCGAAACGGCCGCGCCGCGCAACGCTAAGTTGCTGCATGCCCAAAGGCCCCCATTTGAGCACCGCTTCGCGTTTCATGCCCAAAGCCATCAAAAGAGAATTGCTCGCTTCCGTAGTGCTCACGAACGTACCGGGGAAAATCTCGGTATGGGTGATCAGAAATTTCTTCGAGCTTCCTCTTTGCATAGCCGCACGCGCAAAGCGCATGAATGCCGCCAGCCCCGTACTGTCGATCATGCCGCCTTCGGCTAAAACTTTTCCTTCCGGAATATAACTCGCGTGCAAGCCATCGAGCAGAAGCACGGCATCCACGCGCGCGAAATTGTTTTGCGTGCTGATGATCTTGCGCACTGCACCATAGCCCGCACTGAATCCACTCAGAATGATCTTGCCCGGCTGGACGGCGTGGCCCAAACGGCGTTCGAGTTGAAATCGAATCGAATCCAGGGCCGCGGCGAATTTCGTGGAATCTTCGAACGCACGGCCATAGACGCTCGAACCCGAGCCAAGATTGATCGAGAGGGCAGCGAGGTGGCCGCGATACTGCGTCGCGGCGTGCTGCACGATATAACTTGCGCCGTGAAAATGCCAAAGCACATCGAGTGTGCTCGCTTTCCGGCTCTTCTGTGGAATAAACACCTCGACCGGCTTCGCAAAAAGCTGCGCCAATTCGAATTTCAATCCTTCATATTCTCTTTGTGGAATGCGTTCATGACGCCGCGTGGATTCCACCATCGGCGAAGGGTTCTGCGACGCGGCTTTGACACTGTCTCTTTGCTGCGCCTGTGCGATGACTATGGCTGTGCAATAAAAGCATGCCGTGATTTTTGCGAATGGCATGGAAGTTATCGAAAGGGTTGCGATTAAAAACGTTTATATTAGCCGGATTTCATCAAAGGCTTAGAGGGGGCTCTGCGCGAAGTCGCTTTGCACAAAACAAGTGAGGCCAAACAATTTTGCCGATTTCATTTCGATTTTTAATCCTTCCCCTCCACTTCCCTTGCTGCCCATTTAATCACTTCGAACGCCTCCTCCACTTCCGCTTGATGCGTGCGAAAACTCAGAATGCACACGCGGATCGCGAACTGGCGCTTCAAAATCGTGCTGGAGAGAAACAGCTTTCCGCTCTTCATAATGAATGCCTGCAAGCGGCGGTTAAACGCGGCAATGTCTCCTCGTTGCGGACGATAGCGAAAGGTGATGACCGAAAGCTCGGGCACGGAAAGACATTCAAAGCCGGGCTCTGCGAGGAAGCGTTCATACATCCATTCGGTCAAGCGCAATTTCTCCGCCAAGTTTTCGCGGAACGCGGGCGCGCCGAACATCTTCAAGGGCAGCCACACCTGTAAGCCGCGAAACGGCCGGGTCAACTCCGGCGAATATTCGGAAAAATTGGTTTCATCTTCGGGCGTGAATTGATCCTGCAAATAATCCGCTCTCAGCACGTGGCTGCGACGCAAGCGTTCGCCGTCTTTCACCAGCAAACTGCCGCAGCCATAGGGCACGAACAGCCCCTTGTGCGGATCGAGCACGATGGAGTCCGAGCGCTCAACGCCCAACAGCTTGCGTTTGCCCTCCTCGCACAAATTGAAAAAGCCGCCGTATGCTCCATCGACGTGATACCACAAGGCATACTTCTCGCTTAGCTCGGCAAGCTCGCGCAAAGGATCGATGGCGCCGGTGTTCGTCGTCCCCGCATTGCCGACGATCATGAAAGGCCGCAAGCCGTTTTTGAGATCGGCTTTGATGGCAAGCTCGAAGTATTCGGGCACGGCGCGGAAGTAGTCGTCGCTCTTGAGCACGCGAATATTGCGCTCCGGAATGCCGGCGAGCATCGCCGCTTTCATCACGCAATGGTGCGTTTGATCGGAGAGATAAAGCGTGCCGGCGGCGATATTTTCGTTGAGAAGGTGTTTGCGCGCCGCGATCACGGCGCTGAAATTCGCCAGCGAGCCGCCGCTCGTAAAGATGCCGCGCGCACTGGCGGGATAGCCCATAAACTCCGCGAACCATTCCAGCACATTCGTTTCGAGGCGCGCGGCTGCGGGCGCAGCATACCACACGCCCACGTAACGATTCGTGGCTGCGGCGAGAAACTCCGCCACGGCAGAAGGAAAAAGCCCGCCGCCGGGAATGTAACCGAGATACGCCGGGTGCGCCGAATTGATCGAATGCGGAATAACGCGCTGCATAAGGAATTGCAGAAGCTCGTCGAAAGAAGTTCCGTTTTGCGGCGCCGGTTCGCGCAATGAGCGAGCGATTTCGGCGGCGTTGTCCAAATTGGAGCGCGGAGATTGCGGCAAGTTCGTGAGGTGCGCAACGATCGCGCGCAGGCAGCTTTCTCCCATATGCTGCATCGCCTCGGGAGAAAGCTCGAGATTGGGGGAGGTGATCATGGAGTCGATTAGCTCTCGTTGAAAAATCCGAAATGGAAGAAGGCTCACACTGAAATTATTTTCAAGCTACAAAACTCACCATAAACAAGCAAGCCGTGACAAAACTCCGCAGAAGCTATTAAAGGCCGGAGTGAGCGCAGAATCAAAATAGCAATTGCGAGTTCGTCAATTCGAACGCAACGTGAAATCTATTCCGCCGATGCATTCCGCCACAAAGATTGCGCACTGCGCTCGAAATGGCGCCGCCACTCGCCGGGGCCTCCGCTGTGCCCGGACTTTTCCCTTGCCTTTTGAGCCTTTTGTTGCTACCATTCGCGCGCATTTTTAACGCTGCCACCTTCTTCAAAAATGCAGAAAGGACTTCCGTTGACCCGCGTATTCGCCTACCTCAATCAGAAGCAACAACCTCAAATCGGCGTGGAATGGCGCGAGAAACCGAATGCGCCTTTTGCTCGCTACAACTTCACCCGCGCGTGGGAAATTTTTAAACAAATCAAACTGAACAACAAGGCGCCGGACTTGCACTTTTTGCAGGTCATGGTTGAGCTGGATCTTTTTCACGCCGAATCTTTTGATGAAGTATTCACGACGCTGCAAGAGTTCCGACCGCTGAAAGATTTGATTCTCACCACGGACCCGAAGCTGCAACTGCCGATTGCGCGGCCGCAGAAAATTTTGTGCATCGGGCGCAATTATCGCGGCCATGCGGACGAGCTAAAAAATCCGCTCCCCAAAGAACCGATCTTCTTCGGCAAATCGCCTTCGGCTTTGATCGCGCACGAAGAGCCGGTGCGTTTGCCGCGCGAAGTGGGCCGCATTGATCACGAAGCCGAGTTGGCGATCATCGTCGGCAAAACCGGTTCGCACATTTCGCAAGCGGATGCGATGGAGTTCGTTGCGGGCTACACAATTCTCAACGACGTGACTGCGCGCGAGCTGCAGAAGAAAGACGCTGCTGCGAACTTGCCGTGGTTTCGCGCGAAGAACTTCGACACGTTTTGTCCGCTTGGGCCGTATCTCATTCCGCGCGGCAGTGTTGCGGACCCGCAAAAACTTGAAATCACGCTCACTGTCAACGGCGCCGTGCGCCAAAAAGGCTCGACCGCGGATATGGTGTTCCCCGTCGCCGAGTTGATCAGCTATCTCTCACGCTTCTGCACGTTGCAACCCGGCGATATTATTGCGACCGGCACACCCGAAGGCGTGGGACCGCTCGCGCCCGGCGATCACATGGTGACGAGTATTTCCGGTTTCGGCGAGCTGCACAATCCCATTGTATAAGATTTTTTCTCGCAGCGCGTGTCTATCGTTTCACAATCCTTTCATGGATGATAACCTATTTAGGAGGCCACTTTATGAAGTCTCTTGGAAAGCTGTTGTTCATCGCGCTCTTTGTGCTCGGCACTGTGCCGCAAGCATGGGCGCAAGTTTCCTTGAAAAACAAACCGCGCGTCGTGCCGGGCGAATTGGTGATCAAGTATAAAGCCGGCACCGTGCTGGCGAATACCGTGCAGAGCCTCGGGGACATGGGCGTGGTGCAAATTTCGAGCGCACCAAAGTTGGCCTTTATAAAAGGCAGAGTCGCGCCAGGCCGTGATTTGGAGCAAGTGATGGCGCAATGCCGCGCACACTCCGATATCGAGTACGTGGAGCCAAACTATCGCCTCTATGCGCTTGAAACGCCGCCGGTGTTTCCCAATGATCCGGAGTTTAGCCAGTTGTACGGCATGCACCAAAGCAATGATAACGACATTGACGCGCCCGAAGCTTGGGAACTCACCACGGGCAATGCGAATATCATTGTGGGCGTGATCGACACCGGCATCGATTACGATCACGAAGATTTGAAGGCGAACATTTGGAAAAACCCCGGCGAGAGCGGCGGCGGCAAAGAGAACAACAATGTAGATGACGACGGGAATGGCTACAAGGACGATTATCGCGGCTGGAATTTTATTTTTAACAGCAACGATCCCTACGACGACAACGATCACGGCACGCATTGCGCGGGCACGATCGGCGCGGTGGGCAACAACGGCAAAGGCGTGGTGGGCGTGAATTGGAACGTGAAGCTGATGCCGCTGAAGTTTCTCGGCAGCGACGGCTCGGGCAGCACTGCGGATGCCGCGGAGGCGATCATTTACGGCGTGGACAATGGCGCAAAGGTTTTGAGCAACAGTTGGGGCGGCGGCGATGCTTCGCAGGTGCTGCAAGATGCGATTCAATATGCACAAGATCGCGGCGTGTTGTTCATTGCGGCTTCGGGCAATGACAGCAAGAACACCGATAGCTCGCCGAATTATCCCTCGAACTACGCCGTGGCCAACGTGGTGTCGGTGGCGAGCAACGATGCCAGCGATAATCTTTCGAGCTTTTCCAACTACGGCCGTCGCACAGTCGATCTCTCCGCGCCCGGCTCCAGCATTTATAGCACGCGTCCGTTGAGCCGCTATCAACGCCTGAGTGGAACGAGCATGGCGACGCCGCACGTGGCCGGCGCGGCAGCGTTGGTGATGGCGCGCTATCCGAGCCTCGCCTCGCACCAAGTGATCGTGCGCCTGCTCGGCGGTGTGGATCGCAAATCGGCGTTCATCGGCAAAATGGTTTCCGGCGGCAGGCTGAATGTGTTCAATGCGATGTCGACCAATCCGCTCATCGCGCTGACTACGGATTGGAGCAACACCACGAACACCTCGGGACCATACGCGGTGAGCACCTCCGTCGTTGACGATCAGAGTGTGGCGAGCGTGCGTTTGATCTATACTTTGAACGGCGCCGGCGGCGACACGCTCAACATGACGCCGGGCACCCTCGATTCTTATTCCGCGAACATTCCAGGCCAAGCGTTGAATACGACAATCAATTACATGGTGCTCGCGACGGACAATGCCGGCAATCGTACGCTCGGTCCCACGTACAGTTTTAAAATCTCGAGCGAGCCGGATCCCGGCGACGGCGGTGGCTGCTGCGGACAATCCGCCATGGCTATGGGCGACTTGCAAGGGCCGGCAAAATACGCAGTCGAGCTTCCACTCAATCTCGCGTTCTTCTTGCTGCCGTTGGTGTTGGTGAAGAGATGGAGAAGGAAGTAATCTTCACTGTAGCGCCGCTGCCAATCCCATTTTAAATATAAAACGCCCGTGCAGAAATTCGGCACGGGCGTTTTTTTATGCAGCCGGCTCTTGGCAAACTCGCAGCGCGTGCACACACTGGGTTTGAATTGATCTTTTGAGGTTGTCATTTCGGAGCAGTTAATTGCGGCCGTAGCATCCATGCCAGTGCGCCGCCCGTCACGGCGCCGAGGGCCAATCCGCCGGATAGAATCACACCGAGATAGATGAGCGCTCCCAACACACCTGGAAGGTTTCGTCGCAGCATTTCTTGCAGATACTTGTCATTGAGCACAACCGTTCCGGCCGCAAGCAGCCAACCCACCACACTCGCAGGCACCCACCAGTTTGCGCGCTCCGAATGTGAACGCAGAATGCCGCGCTGCAACACGCCGACGAACACGCCGCCGGCCGCCACACAGAGCGGCAATGAATAACCAAGTTTGGCCCCGAGTATGCGACTGAGGTCAAAAAACACAAACGGAAGCGCCATCCCAAGTACTGTGACCCAAAGCCATCGTCCACTTCCTCCGAGCAACTGCCGCACCGTGCGCGTTTGCGCGTATCCGACGCCCATGCCCATGCCTGCGCCAATCAGAAACTGCGTTCCCTGCACGCCGATTGCATCTACGGCGATGATCGCAATGATCGTCAATACGACCCCGAGTACCCAGCCGAAAAACGTGCTGCGCAGCCATTGAGCAAACATGCCGCGCAATTTACCTCGAGAATTGGAATCCATCATTCACCTTTCAATCTTTCACACCACCAAGCAGGTTTTGAGATTTCCGACGAATTGGTATGGCGATGCCCGAAAGCGGCTTGAAATAGAAAGCCATGAGCAATTGGCGCTGCATGGCGGCGCATTAAAACCGCGACGCCACAAGCTGCACATCCGCTTCTTTCCATGCCGTTTCGAAACGCCTCGCGACGGCTTGCGCTTCCTCTTGCTTGCCCTGCTGCACAAGACTTTGTTGCAAGCCGTACAGCGACCAACCATTCTCCGGATACTTCTGCAAATCTTCCCGATAAATTTGTTCCGCCTCCGCCGGGCGTTTCGCTTCCAATAGAATTGCACCGAGATTGTGGCGGCTGGGCGTGTACCACGGCGGCGGCTCATCATAAGTAAGATTGTCTTCGACGCGCACGGCGTTTTGCAGATGCGCAATCGCGGTTTGATAATTCTCGTGTTGTGCAGCGAGCTCGCCGGAAAGCATTTCCCGCGCAATTTGCAGGAGATCGAATGTGGTATTGATATCCCAAATCGTCACGAGACGCAGCGAAGTGTCTGCGGCTATGACTGCGAGTTTTTCCAACTCTTGCGCAGCCGGTTCGAGTTGTTGCGTGCGTGTGAAAGCCATGCCGCGTGCGAAGTGCCAAACGCCGGTGGGATAGCGCAAGTCCGCGACGGGAGCGGGCGCATTCAAAATCTCCTCCCACTTGCCGAACTTGACCATGGCATAGAGTGGAATTGTTGTGTAATGCTGCAGTGTGCCGTAACCGGGTTGGCGCATCAGCGCCGAGTCTTGCTGCATGGCCATGTGATGTGCGGCCATGAGTGCTTGCGCGCTATTGCCGCCAAACGTTGCCGCGGCGGAGAGAAAGTGATGATTGTGCGGCACATAAGCAACCGGATACATACCCTGCGCATGGCATTGCGTGATGTAATTGCTATCTGCTGCAATCGCCGCTTCGTTCGCCAGCACCGCGTCATGATAACGGCCCGTGCGCAGAAAAATGTGCGCGGGCATATGCACGAGATGTCCGGCATTCGGCACGAGATCGTGCAAGCGCTCGGCGTGCGGCAGCGCGCGTTCGGGATTCGGCGAGGCTTCAACGGCATGAATATAGAAATGATTCAAACCGGGATGTTTGGGCCAGCGTTCGAGCTGCGTTTCAAGTGTGGCCAAAATCTCCGGCGTCCACGGTTTGGGCGCGCCGTCTTTCTCCCAATACTTCCACGGGTGCAAATCCATCAAGGCCTCGGCGAAGAGCGCCGCGGCATCGGGATCTTCCGGGTATTTTTGTGCGAGCTCGCGCATGGCGCCGGCATAAGCTTGATCGTGCGCCGCACGATCGGTCACTGGTTCTGCGACGTAGCGTTTGGCGAGCGCATTGATATAAGCTTGCTCTTTCTCGCTTGCACTCGCAGCGAGCGCTTGTGCCTTTTGCATGGCGGCGTAGGCATGGGGCACTTCGGTGGGATCCATCGCCGCGTTGATGTTCGGCCCGAGCACGAGCGCCGCGCCCCAATAGGCCATCGCGCAATTGGGATCGAGCCGCGCGGCCTCGCGGAACGCGCGCTCAGCTTCTTTGTGATTGAACGCATATGAGAGCGCCAAGCCTTGATTGAAATAGCGCTGCGCTAGCGCGCTTTTAGTGGTGATAGGATGGTGCAGCTCGCCCATGCCTTCGAGCAAAGGCGCGAGGCGGGGTTGATCTTCGGGCCGTTCACTGCACGCCGCAAACCACAAGATCATAACGATGAAAATCGTTCGGTGAAATTTGAAACTGGATCTCATGTGCTCCTCCTTGTTGAATGAGTGCAAAACGATTTGGGGCAAAACAATTTCAAAAAACTTTGCGCTGTTGCTTCCGCAAGCGAGTGCTTCTTTTGCTTTTGGTTGCGATTGCATACGAGCGCGCCGGCTTTTGACAGAATTGCGCAGCAGACATAATCGCAGTGAAAGGAGTTCACTTTGCATTTGACGCCCAGGGTCCGTTCACAGCCCGGCAGGCGCCCATCGCAAAGGCATTAGAAGTTATACAGCAGAAAAGTATTTTGCAATGAACCTCGGGGCCATGCAGAAGTGGCGGTGCAACGTTCTCCACTCCGAGCTTTTTTATGAAGCCATATGACACCCCCCTTTCCCCTCAACGGGGGAATATTCGAGGGCACTCTGAAACGAGAACTGGGCATCAGGTCCCAGAAAGTTCACAGAAAATTTCTTTCCGCGCTTGAAAATGTCCACTTGCGAGACTTGCTGCGATACAGTGTTTTGTTGTGAGACATTTTTTTAAACATTTTCTTCAAAACCACAACTGTGACAAGAGCTATAACTTGCTATGAGTTAGGGATAGACCTGACACTCGGCTGAGGCTTTGTTCGGCAATGGCATACGATGTGCAAAAGGATGAAGCGTACAAGCAAGCAACCCTTGATATGCTGGTATGAGTTACTGGTTTTCGGCTACCCCATCATCCATATACTTCCATCCTTAAAAAAACTCGTTTTTTTAAGGACACCTACCCCAAAGAAGAGGGACATGGTTTCGCGCGCCGTGTCCCTTTTTTTCTTCCAGGAAATTCCCTTGCCTTTTGAAACGTGGTTAGATACTTTGCCGCCGCTTTCTTAAATCGTGTGCCACACTCATTTACACGCTCGGCCATGACTTCGCTCCCCATTGTTGATTCCCCAAATGCGCCAAACTATATCAACGAGAGCACTTCATCAACTTCGTCTTCGAACAGGTTGGATTTGGGCTTCGGCAAAGAAGTATCTTTCATTCAACTCGGCAAGGCACTTACCTTCAAACGCATTTGGAATGTGCTCCAAATGCTAGCGGCCCTTTTGCTCTCGATACTGACGAAAAGGCCCATTGTTTGGGGCGTGCCGCCGGTGCTTACCATTGAGCCGACGAATATTTGCAATCTACGCTGCCCTCTTTGCGTGACGGGCAATGGCACGATGGAGCGCCCCTATGGCCGCATGGATTTTGAAACATTCACGCGTTTAATCGACGAAATCGGTGATCGCGTGCTCTATCTCGTTTTCTTTAATCAAGGTGAACCGTATTTGCATCGCCGCCTCAACGAGTTTGTTGCTTATGCGAAACGGCGTGGGATTTATGTGACCACCAGCACCAATGTCCACTATTTCGATGCGGAGACGGCAGAAGCTACGGTACGCAGCGGGATGGACACGCTCGTGCTCTCCGTGGATGGCGCGACGCAAGCCACCTATGCACACTATCGTGTCGGCGGTTCGTTGGCCAAAGTGCAGCAAGGGATTCGCGCGCTCGTAGAAGCCAAACAGCGCTTGCGCAGCAAAACGCCGTATCTATATATGCAGTTTTTGGTCATGCAACACAACGAGCACGAAATTCCGGCCATGGAGCGCATGGCTGCTGAACTTGGCGTGGACCGGCTGCTCAAAAAAAATACTCAAGTCGAAACATTGGAAGAAGCGCGCGAATGGCTGCCGAATGAAGAGAACTATCGCCGCTATCGTCTCGCGGAGAATGCTTTCACCGTAAAGCGCGGCAAGGGCATTTGCGTGCGGCCCTGGCTTACGACGATGGTGAATTGGGACGGCAGCGTGGTGCCGTGCTGTTTCGACAAAAACGGCCACCATACCACCGGCGAGTTGCGCACTTCCCAAAAATTTCTCACGATATGGAAGTCCGAATCTTCTTCAAATTTTCGTCACCAAATGCTGAATGAGCGCAATGCGATCGACATCTGCAAGAATTGCAATCAGGGAATCGGGCTTTTCATCTAGATTGCCCTGGTTCCATCTGTTTAAACTTCTGCTCACGTTCAGTATTTTTACCTGGCTCATCTATTATCTGCGCTCTCATGACCTTTTCGTGGTTTTCCAGCGAGTCCGCCCTGCGGCAATCTTTTGGGCCTGCGGCCTATTGCCCTTGAATCTCGGCCTGCAATTTTTGAAATGGCATTATTTGCTTCGTTGTGCTACGCGCGCTCTCACGCCGCGCGCTTCTCTATTCTCTCTACTCGCGGGTTTTCCTTTGGGACTTATCACGCCTGGGCGCTGGGGCGAATTGGGCCGCGCGTTCTTTCTGCCACAGGTTAACCGACATCAAGTGATGCTCCTTGCCGCGGTGGACAAAGTTTTTGACCTGCTCATTAATTTGCTCTTCGGCGCGATCGCATTAATCTGTTTGATCAAATCGGCGTTTCTTCCACAAGCCATGCTGCAGCCTGCGGTCATTCTGCTCTTCGGTTTCATTGCGCTCAACGCGCTTGCTCTGCAACCGCACGTGCTTAAAAGTCTCGCGCACACGCTGAAGCAAACTCACACGAAAAAATTCCCTTCATTGCGAGTTCTCACCCGCCTTTCTGCAAAGAACTTGGCGGTCGTTTGGCTCATATCATTCTTGTTTGTGCTCACTTATTCTTTGCAATTCGTCATTCTGTTGCGCGGCTTCGTGGACGTGTCTTTATATGCAGGCAGCATCGGGGCAGCCGCCACGTTCTTTGCGAAGAGCCTTTTGCCGATCGCAATTGGCGATCTCGGCGTGCGCGAGGGCGCGGCCGCATTTTTTTTTGCGCGCATGAACCTTTCGCCGCAAGCCGCATTCGACGCCAGTCTGTTACTCTTTGCCATCAACTTGCTCGCACCGAGTTTGCTCGGCATGTGGCTCGTTTGGAAATACCGGCCCGCGCGACCGGCGCAACTTGGCAAGTTTTATCACCACAAACAACGTGCATAGCTCCCCGTTTCCTATAATGAGATTCCAAGCCCGATGCCCCGCCGACGCAAATATTTTCCACTGAAATTCCTTCTGGCTGCATGCCTTCTTGCATCTGCAAGCATTGCGTCCGCACAAGCCGCGGCTGTGCCGTTGCAGCACGCGATCTATCCCTTTCTCGAACGCCTCGTCACGTATTTTCCGCAACACGCGCTGGATTTGCACGTCGTTCCCATTGATCGCGCGCAAACGTTGGCAATATTGCAGGAAGCACAAGCCGCTCATCTCCCGCTCTCCGGTGCTGATCAAGCCTTGCTCAAACAGTACCTCGCCGAATTTACGGACCCGGAAGTCGGCGCACGCATGCCGGACCGCGGCGAGAGACATTTTTTGCGATATGAAGAAAAAGACGCGCAGCTCTTCGTAGATTTGTTTGGCAGCCAGCGTTTCGAAGTGCAGCGTGGCGCGTGGTGGAACGGTGAGAAAGAAGTGTCACGCACGCGGGCGGGCGTGCGCTTGCGCGCGCAGCTTCCGCCGCGCCTGCTGCTCGCCGCGGAACTGAGCAACATTCTCGAGCGCGGCGTCAACGACAGCGCCGAAATTTTTCAGCCCGGCGGCGGCTCACCCGTCGTGCTTTCCGGGCAATCGGCTTTTCGTGAGACTGCCATTGCCTATGGCCGCGTGCGCTTGCCTTGGTTTGAAATCGAGGCGGGCCGCAATCAGTTTTCGTGGAATGTAAGCCCGCTTACGCAATTGGCGTTGTCGCGCGATAACCAGCCTTTCGATCTCGTGCGTTTTGATGCGCGCTGGCGCAAGTTTCGATTCGTGTTTGCGCACGCCAATCTTCGCGCGGCGCAAAGAAAATTTCTTGCGGCGCATCGTTTGGAAGTGATGCCGTTTTCAAATTTCCTTTTCGGTGTGGGCGAAAGTGTGATTTACGGCAAGCGTAGCGCGGAGTTTGAGTATCTCAATCCGCTCATGCTTTATCATGCCGCGGAGCATTTGCTGGGCGATAAGGACAACAATGTGCTTACGCTCGATTTTTCGTATTTTCCCAAACGCGGCCTCAAATTATATGGCGAGATTTTTATCGATGATTTGAGTTTGGAATTTCCAATTGGAACGTACTTCGGAAACAAACTCGCGTACCTGGCCGGCGCGTTTTGGGTGCAGCCGTTCGGCTGGCGCACAGCCGATCTGCGCTTCGAGTATGCGCGCATCGACCCGTTTGTATACACGCACGATGATTCCACGAATGTTTATGAGAACGATGGCGAAGCTTTGGGCGGGCGATTCGGTCCGAATGCCGATCGCGTGCTTATGCAACTCGGCTATCAGCCGCATCGCGACGTGCGTTTCGTTACGCGCCTGCACTTCGAGCGCAATGGGCGCGGCAGTCTTTTTCAACCACATCTGGAAACAGACGGCCCTTCCAAAGGTTTTCTCAAAGGCACAGTTGCGCAAACATTCGGTGTGCATTTGGAAGTGGAAGATCAGATTCGGCGAGATGTTTATGTAGGATTGGAGTTTGATTGGGAGCGATTGAGAAACGCTAATTTCATTAGCGGTGCTGCGCGCAATCGCAGGCGGGCGGCGTTTGCTCTGCGTGTGGATTTTTGAAAATATCAGCGCGGTGGCGGCAGGCCGTCGCTTTGCAGCCACCTCGCGCGCAGAAATAAAAGTGAGGTAAACCAGCAAAGAAGAACCCGCGGTGAAGCAGCGACAAACCATAGAAAGCTGCTCGCGTCTTTTCGGCCGTAAAGAAACATGCTCGGACTGTGATCGTCACGCAACCGTCACGCGCGCTTTGCGTATGACTCCGGAAACCAAACGGAGCTTGCAATATGGACACGAAGATTATGCAACGGATTCGCGAGAACCTGCAGAGGCAACGCGAAAATCTCTTCGAATGGCTGGGGCATACGCCGCCGCAGAAAAAGAAAATTCACATGGGCAATGCCGATGAGGTGGCAGTGGCGAAGCACTTGCAGGTTTTGAATGAAGCGCTCGGCAAAGCCGAAGACAGCACTTTGGGATTGTGCCAGGTCTGCAATGGCTATGTTGAAACCAGCCGTATCGAAATGGATTTCACCGCGTGCGTTTGTATCGAGCACTACTCCGCGGAAGAGCGGCGCAAGCTGGAAGCTGAGCTTGAGTTGGCGCACAAAGTCCAAAAATCCTTGCTGCCGCAACACCTGCCGCAGGTGCCTCATCTGCAAGTTGCGGCGTATAGCCAGCCCGCGGAAATTGTCGGCGGCGACTATTTTGATTTCTTCCGTTTCCGCAACGGGGCGTACGGTTTTGCGATTGCAGACGTAATGGGCAAAGGCATGCCCGCCAGTTTGTTGATGGCGAGCCTGCAAGCTTCTTTGCGCATTCTGGCGCCGGAGCATGATTCGCCGCAAGCGGTTATGGAGAGATTGAATACGCTGTTTGTGCACAACACGCAATTGATTCGATTCATCACGATTTTTCTCGGCAGCTATGATCCGCAGACGCGCGTTTTTGAATATTGCAATGCCGGGCACAACCCGCCGTTGCTTGTGCGCCAGCGTCAAGAGGGCTTTCACGCGGAATGGCTCAAGCCCACCGGCGCGGCGATTGGCTTGGTCGAAAATTTCAGTTATGGAATCGCTGAGACCGGGCTGGCCTCTGGTGATCTGCTTTTGCTTTATACCGATGGCTTGACCGAGGCGATGAACGCGCAGGATGAAGAGTATGGCGAGCAACGTTTATTGGATTTGCTGCGGCGCAATCACAGTCTCTCGCCACAGGCTTTGCTGCACCAACTCCGCCATGCGCTGCGCGACTTTACGGGGAAAGTCAAACTGCAAGATGATTTCACGATGATTGCAGCGAAGCTCGGCGAGCAATGAGGGCGGCTGAAAAACACACGGCTTGTTCGAGGCGGCACAATGTGCGCGGCAGCGTGATCATGAAAGCTCGGCCAAGCCGAGGTTGGAATACTATATAGCTTCCGCGTGCCGGCATATGGTTTTCTTCTCAAGCCTCTTCGCACTGCTCACGCTATTTTATATCATCGGCCTACTTGGGCTGCATCGCGGTTTGCATATCGCGCAGTCACAAACGAATTTTGCGGGAACGGTTTCTGGGTCGCGCGATTTACCTTCCGCCACGATCGTGGTCAGTGCGCGCAATGAAGAAAGAAACTTGCCACAGTTGCTGTCCAGCCTTGCGCAGCAGAATTATCCCGCCGAAAAACTTGAAATCTGTTTGGTTGATGATCGCTCCTCGGATCGCACGAGTAATGTGATGGCGGCCTTCGCGGCCCAACATGCCCACGCCAAATATTTTCGTATCGCAGACACGCATCCGGGTTTCGCGCCAAAGAAGCGCGCGTTGGATCATGCCATTCGGCATTCCACGGGCGAAATTATTGTGCTCACGGACGCCGACGGCGAGCCAGGTCCGGAGTGGGTTCGAGAAATGGCGGAACAGCTCGAGGAGAATGTGGCGATGGTTTGCGGCTATTCGCCGTATCGGCCGCGCACGGGTTTGTGGGAAAAGACTTTGGCGCTCGAATATTTCTCGCTTGCGGCCGTCGCCGCGGGAAGCATCGGCGTCGGTCGTCCGTTGACCTGTACGGGCAGCAATCTCGCATATCGTCGTGCGGCGTATTTTGCGATTGGCGGGTTTGATGAAATTGCGCATTGGATTTCCGGCGACGACGATTTGTTGCTGCACAAGATGCACGAGCATCGCGTTGGCCGAATCAAGTTTGCCGGCCATGCCGCGACACATGTGCCCGTGCGCCCACCGGATTCGTGGAAAGATTTTCAAGCGCAGCGCACGCGCTATGCTTCCAAAGGCCGGCATTATAAATTATCCGTGACGCTGGCGCTGGCTGCGGTCTATTTGCTCAATCTCTTCTTGTGTTGCGGCGTACTTGCACTGTGCTTAGGGGAAATAGATCTTTTCCTTTTCACGCTCGTGTGCGGGGTGACTAAGGCGGGTTTTGAGTTTTTATATTTGAAGAAGGCTGCGCAGTGGTTCGGCGAAAAGAGTTTGTTGCGTTACTTCCCTCTCGCTGCGATGCTGCATCCGTTTTATATCGTCTATTTTTCCACCCGTGCGCAGTTTGCAAAGTTTGTTTGGAGGGGAGAGGAATTTGCGCCGCGGGCCTCTGCAAAATGAGGTTGAGCTTCTCAATCCGGTCTTAACGGAGTGATTGCGCCGAGGCCCGGGTCGGCGATGCGGGCAACAATCTCACAAGCCATCAGCCCTTCCAAGTCTCTCCAATTGATCCTGCCGAAAACTGTTCTAGCTCCGGGAGCATAGGAAGGGGAATAACAAGACTGAATGCTCATGCCCAGTTGTTGCAAACGCCGAAGCGCAGCAAGCGAATCTGCAGCGACGAAATATATCTGCACATCAAGAGAGTCGCTGATGAAACCCAAACTGTGGCCGGCACTTGTCAGTCGAATAATCTCCGGCAAGGCAGTTTTAGTGACCAAAAGGCGATGGCCGAGTTGCGAATCCAGTTTATCATAGCCTTTCATTTTCACTTTGAGATGATTGCCAGAAATCGGATCTGGTCCGTGCCGTAAAGCATAGCCGCTGTCGACGAACAACGGAAAAGCCGAGTAAACTTCCGGCGCTTTGCTTAAAGCGCGAATCACTTCGAAAACATTATCATGCTGTGACGTAACCACTTCCGCGAGGCGCATGACATAGAACGGATACAGATGCTCCTCCACCCAATGCGAAGGCACGGCAACCGCATGGCGCCGCAACAACGCCCGCACGCTGTTTTGATGCACTTCAAGATGGAAGACCACGCCGAAACGGGTGGGCCGCAGAAAGGAAGGCGAGCTCGAGCCTTCATGCGTAAACGCCGGCAATGCGCCGCGTACTTCGTCGCGATATTCATTGAGCAGCTTCACGCGAACCGCGTCGCTGGTTCCGTGCACGACTCGCACCACGACGGTGGTGTCCGTGATTTTGGCCGGAGCCGGAGAATGCCGCGGAAGATTCAGCCACTGCAAATGGAGTTGTGAAAAGATTTCCTGTTTGCGCGCAATCGTCATGCGCTCGGAGAAAGTGATGACGAGCTGCGAATCCACCGGTGTGTAAATGATGCGGCGACCGTCCGGCGTATCGAACCAATAGTCGCCGAGCGCCTCCTCCGAGGAGCGTAAAGCTTCGTTTGCCACGCGCGTTTCTTTGGCCGGGTCTTGACACGCCGACGGAAACGCCGTATGTATGCCGAGGAGAATTATGAAGAGGCCGCGCCGGCTTTTCATAAGCAACCGTGGAGTTGTTTTTATCGAGGGGGGAAGTGGGAAGCGCGTGTGCTTCGTGATTTGTGCTTCAATACTTCTCGGCGGGCGCGATTGCGGAGGGTTCGTGTGTGAATTTGTAAGCACGAAAGGCGGGCAATCTGTCCCTGCACAGAAGGACAGATTTTACCAAAGACGTCCTTGTAAGAAAGGACATCTTCTTCCCGATACCGAAAACATGCATCTCGTCCCGTTTTGGCGTTGGGCCATTCGCCGCATTAAATCACGGCGCGAGCCTCTCCCTAAACCACTCTCCATTCTCCCGCAAGCGATAGCGAATGCGATCGTGCAAACGATTGAGCCGGCCTTGCCAGAATTCGATCGTGTGTGGAATCACGCGAAAGCCGCCCCAATGCGGCGGGCGGGGAACTTCGCCCTCTGCAAACTTTTCTTCAAACGCGTGCATGCTTTGCTCCAAGGCTTCACGATTGGGCAGCACTTCGCTTTGCGCCGAGGCCCAGGCTCCAATTTGGCTGCCGCGCGGGCGCATGCGAAAATAGTTGTCCGACTCGTGGGCTGAAACGCGCTCCACACGGCCCTCAATACGCACTTGCCGCTCAAGCTCTTTCCACCAAAACACCAGGCTGGCGTGCGGATTCTGCGCAAGCTCGCGACCTTTGTGGCTTTCGTAATTGGTGAAAAAAGTGAAGCCGTTCTCATCCACGCCTTTGAGCAAAACAACGCGCGCAGAAGGTTTCCCGTCTTGCGTTGCAGTGGCAAGCGTCATGGCTTCGGGGTACGTTATCTCCGCGGCCATGGCTTGATCGAACCATTTTTTGAACTCCAAAATCGGATCGGCCTCGACTTCGGTTTCGTGCAGCGTTTGCTGTTGGTACTCTTTGCGCAGCTCAATGAAAGAGAGGTTCATGTAAAGCTCTTTTGTTCAGGTTGAAGTTTTCAGCCATAGCTGGCGAACGGTGTTTAATCACTTTGAGAGAAAGTCACGGTTTAACCGTGGCTGAACACCTATTTCAAATTTTGATAAAGATGCGGCGGCGATACAAGATTGCCATCGCGCCGAGCCAGAACAGAATGTTTGCGAGCGCAAACGCGAGCGAGCCGTTCAATTCTCCCGCCCATGAAGCAAAGGCATTTTGATACAACCAATTCCTCAACGTAACAGTCTCTCCGTTGATTGGTTGCCACTTGATAAGCGTCAGCGTGCGCGCGACAAGACCGGAGAGCACGAAAACGGCGATGGCATTCACGCCGTAAATGATCGCGGGCTTGGCCCATTGCCGCATGTTCTGCACGTCGATCAACCAATAGCACACGCCGAAAAGCTGCAATGCCGCGCCGCTCGTATAAAGTACGTATGAACTCGTCCACAAACTTTTGTTGAGCGGAAACCAAATGCTCCAAATCAAGCCGAGCAGAATAGCGGCCCAGCCATAAACAAAGAGCCATCCGGCGATCACACTCTTTTCTTTCCCCGAACGCAAGAAGTGGCCGGTTAGCACGCCGGTGAGCGTCGTCGCAATTGCGGGGATCGTGCTCAAAATGCCCTCGGGGTCCCACGTCGGTTTCCAAATGTGGCCGTGCAACAGCGCATTGTCGACATACGCGGCGAGATTGCCTTCCATCGACAAATCACCCGCGCCATAACCGGGCACCGGGATCAAAGTCATCATACCCCAATAGCCGAATAGCAATAACGCCGTGGCCCACGCTTGCCCGCGCGCGCTCGTATTGAGCGTAATGAGCGAGGCGATGCCATACACCACGCCGATGCGCTGCAACACGCCGGGAATGCGCATTGTGGCGAGCTTGTAAAGGGGAAACCCGGAGAGAAAAAGCCCCAGCCCAAACAGGATGAGACTGCGTTTGAGGATGCGGAGATATAATTTTCTGCGGTCGTGCGCGTGTTCCAAGCGCTTCGAGAACGCGAACGGCATGGCCACACCGACGATGAAAAGAAAAAATGGAAAGATGAGATCGGTGGGCGTGCAACCATGCCACGGCGCGTGCAACAGCGGCGGATAAACGTGGCTCCAACTGCCGGGGTTGTTGACGAGAATCATTCCGGCAATGGTGAGGCCGCGAAACGCATCGAGTGAAACGAGGCGATCTTGCGGTGTGGACATAGTATCCAGGCTTTCTAAAGGATAACCCTTCTAATGATCCAAACGTATCATCTGGCACTGAAATAATAGAGTCGATTATCGAGTCGCATAAAATCTCTTTGCGCAACCAAAGAATCCTGGTTATATTTCTTGCAGCAAACAAAACCGGAAAGAGCAGCCCCATGAACCAAAAAGAAATTCGCTGGCGGCAGCGGCTTGACAACTTTGCAAAAGCTTATGCGCTTTTGGAGAATCACATCGCGAATGAAAGCTCCGATGAATTGGCGCGCGCCGGCATTATTCATTTCTTCGAGATGGCATTCGAGTTGGCGTGGAAACTCATGAAAGATTATCTCGAAGCACAGGGTTTTCAAGTGCGGAGTCCGAAAGATGCGATCAAACAGGCGTTTCAGTCCGAGCTTGTAGCAGACGGGCAGACTTGGTTAGATGCGTTAGAAGACAGAAATCTTACCGTCCATACTTATGATGAAAACACGGCGTTGGAGATTGAAGAGAGAATCCGGGCAGATTATTTTCCAGCCTTGCGCCAGTTTTTTAAATTGATGCAGGAAAAGGGCCCAGCATGAAATTCGGGTTGAGCAAACGCGACGAAGATTATCTAATCGCGGCGCTTTCAAAATTCCCTGAAATCGAAAAAGCCGTGATTTTCGGCTCGCGTGCGATGGGAAACTATAAACCCGGCTCCGATGTCGATCTCGCCGTCTATGGAGAAAACATTACGCATACGACCGTGCTGCGGCTGCTTGCTTTGCTCAACGAAGACTTGCCCCTGCCTTATTTCTTCGATGTGGCGCACTATGAAAAAATCAAAAATGAAAAGCTCAAGCAGCACATTGACGAAGAGGGCAAAGAGTTCTTTTCCCACCCATGAGCAGATTCACTTCGTCAATAACATCCTTCGCGTTTGCACCTGCCCCTCAAATTCCAACCTATAATAATACACGCCGGAGCCGACGAGACGGCCATCGAACGGCACTTGATGGCGTCCGGCGGGCATATCGTGCTCGACAATCGTGACGATTTCGCGGCCGAGCACGTCGAAAATTTTCAAGCGCACGAAACCTTCGCTGGGAAGATCGAACGCAATCGTCGTGACGGGATTGAAGGGATTCGGATAGTTTTGATAGAGCGTGAACTCTTGCGGCGCTTCGTGCGCTTCCGCAACCGCGGTTGAAGTCGTGGTTTTGAAACGCCACGTCTCCGACCACAAACTCGTGCCGAGTGCGTTCGTGGCATTCACGCGCCAAAAATAAAAACGATTCAGCTCAAGCTGGCCGACAGAATATGAAGTGTCGCTGAAATCGGCAACATCAACGACCATGGCCGTTGCTTCGAAATTCGCACTGCGCGCTAATTGCATGCGATATTTCTGCGCGCTGGGTATGCGATGCCATTGCAGCGTCATCTCGATGGGAACATTCGGGGTGTTGTTTGCGGGCAAAGCCAATATGGGGGTGGCTGGAAAGCCGGTCGTGAAGCTGAAGGCTTGCGAGTACGCGCTCGCGCCCGCAAGATTGGCCGCGCTCACGCGCCAGTAATAAGTTTTCTGTCCCGCCAAACCGGTCACGACATAGGACGTGTCTTCCACGCCGCTCGCATTGACCGCGAAAGAACCGAAGCTCGAATCCGCGGAGACTTGCACGCGATACGAAGCGGCATTCGCTGGATAATACCAGCGCAGCGTCACACTTTCAAGCTGCTCCTGCGCGCCGTTCGCAGGCGAGGCCAAAACCGGAATTGCCGGCAAGCCCACTTCGAGCAAGTTGCTCGGCAAACTCTCATTCGCGTTGTGATCCAGCGCGGTGATCGCAAAAAAGAACGGGCCCGAAGTGTTAGGCGTTTGCGGCTGATTGATCCGTGCGCTGGTCATAGCGATGATGTGGGTGGGATCGTCAAAATCCGTGGGTTGAATATTCGGCGTCGTGAAGCGATAGATCACATAACGCGAAGCAGAATCGCCGTCGCTCGCGGTCATGGGCAAATCCCATTGCAAGCCGGCAGTGCCGGTTCCGGCAATGCGATCATAGCGGAGATTTTGCGGCGCATTGGGCGGCACGAGGTCTTTCCACGCCATGATCGGCGGCAAAGCCGGCGCGCGGAACAAATCGTTCTTGAGGCTATCGGCGAAGCCTTTGGCGTTCTCTCTGAAATTGAGCGCACGGAAAAAGATGCTGCCGCCGACATTGGCATTGCCGCGATTGGCGCGCACTTGCCGGGGAATCTCATTTGCGTTCCAATTCACCGCGCGATATGCAGCCTGGCCCGGATAGAAGTGGCGCTCGTTCCGTTGCGTGCCCCACCACGGCATGAGCTTGCCATAATCTTGTCCGCCGCCGAAAGGCCAATAAAGCTGCGGTGTGACATAGTCGATGCTTTGGCGGTTCAGCCACGCGACCGCGTCGCAATAGATGTCGCTGTACGCCGACAGTCCAGAGATGCCTGCAGGCACGCCGCTCTTCCAAATGCCGAACGGACTCATGCCGAGCTTTACATACGGCTTCACGACTTGAATGCTGTCATGAATCATTTGCACGAGCAGATTGACATTGTCGCGCCGCCAATCGCCGCGATTGGTGAAGCCACGCGAGTAGTTCGCAAACGTGGCGTCGTCTTGATTCGAAATCTGATTCGGCGGGTAGGGATAGAAATAGTCATCGAAGTGCACGCCGTCGACGTCGTAGCGCCGCACGACGTCCATCACCACGCTCGTGACGTAATCGCGCACTTGCGGCAAACCGGGGTCGAGAAATTTTATCGTGCCGATTTGAATATCCCATTCGGGGTGCAAGACGGTTACGTGATTGGGAGCATTCGGATAATTGCCCACTTCCCGCGAAGCACGATAGGGATTGAACCAGGCATGCAGCTCGATGCCGCGCTGATGCGCTTCGGAAATGGCAAATTCAAGCGGATCATAAAACGGCGAGGGCGGTTGGCCCTGCGCGCCGGTGAGCCAGAACGACCACGGCTCCAGCGGCGAAGCATACATCGCGTCGCATTCGGAGCGCACTTGAAACATGACGGCGTTGATATTGTGCGCACGCATTTCATCAAGTATGCGCACCAGTTCCGTGCGCTGCGCTGCGGGCGTGAGGAACGGCGAAGAGGGCCAGTCCAGATTGATAACGGTGGCGATCCACGCGCCGCGGAATTCGCGTTTAGGCGGGTGAGATTGCGCGGAAGCGAGAGTAGCAAGCAGCGTGCACAAAAGGGCAAACGTTCGTAGCAATTTTTCCATACGTCCTCAGATTCGTTTCAGCGGTTGAAGTTCTCAAGCCAAAACGGCGCGGGCTTTTGCAAAAACTCTTCGAAAGAAACGCCGTCCGGGCCAACAAGCATAACGCGCGCATTGGCAAACTTGCTTTGAAAAGCTGCCATACCTGAAAAGTGTTTTCGTTGCCCGCATTTGACTTCGAGGCCGAGTAGCTCACCTCCCCGATGCAGCACGAAATCGACTTCATGATTGTGATTGCGCCAATAGTAGACTTCGATCCCGGTTCCCAACGAACTGTTGACAAGATGCGTGCCCACCGTAGTCTCGACGAGCCGCCCCCAGCGTGTGGCATCGTCCCGCCAAGCTGGAAATCCGGCGCCGGCTGTTGCCGTCATCAATGCCGTGTTCAATGCCAGCCATTTGGGGCTGGAAGCGCGGCGGCGCAACGGCGTGCCTTGCCACTTTTGCAAGCCTTTGATCAAGCCTGCTCCTTCGAGCAAAGTTTGATAATGTGCGAGTGTTGTCGTGTTGCCGGCGTCGCGCAATTGCCCAACGAGCTTTTGATACGATACGATTTGCCCCGAATATTCCGCGGCCATAACGAAAAGCTGGCGCAGCAAAGCCGGTTTCTCGATGCGGCTCAACAACAAAATATCTTTGCTCAGCGTGGTTTCAATCAAGGAGTCGCGTACGTATTGCGCCCAACGCGGCTCGTCGTCGATCAACGTCGCTGCGCCGGGATAGCCGCCAAAATACAAATACCGATCTAGTTCCCACCCGAAGCAATCTCGGCATTCCGGCCACGACCAATGTGTAGCGTGCAATTGCTCGAAGCGGCCGGCAAGACTCTCCGTCAATCCGGCTTGCACAAGTAGAGAAGACGATCCTAAAATGATCACATGAATGTCACGGCGAGCAGAGGTGTCTTCATCCCAAAGCCGCTTGACGACTTCGGACCAGCGCAAAACTTTTTGCACTTCGTCCAAAACCAACACCACGGTTTGGCCGCCTTGCAGACGTAAGCGCGCGCTCCCCCATTGCTGCTCGATCCAAATCGGCTGCGGAGGTGCAGGTAAATCTGCGGTGGCGTAATGGGACGCGCCCTGCCACGTTTGTAAAATTTGCTGCACGGCCGTGGTTTTTCCGACTTGCCGCGGACCAGTGAGGACCTGCATGAAGCGTCGCGGCTCGCGCAATCTTTGCTCTAAAACTGAAACCAGAGCTCTTTTATAATTAGAAATCTGCATTGGAATTTTCCCGTTTGCTCAATGGCTTGAGTAAAAATAGGCAGCGAGGCGTGCAATTGCAAGCGGGAGTTTATCATGCCAAAGCCAAAGAGCCATCACACACAAAAAAGGCGCTCGAGCTAAAACTCAAGCGCCTTTTGAGGTGATCCGTGAACAGCGCACTGCGCTCTTCACACGTGCTACTCTATTTCAATGAAGTGCTTCGCACTTCGAAAGTGCGTGCCACTTCATTTATACTTATTTCACATACAACATGCGCTTCGTCAACGTTTGCCCGTCGAACATCAGGCGATAGTAATACGTTCCGGTGGCGAGGCCGTGCGCATCGAAGGTCAAGTTGTGGCTGCCCGCGGGCATCACTTTATCGACCAACGTCGCGACTTCGCGGCCGGTCATGTCATACACGCGCACCTGCACCGGTCCGGTTTTTTGCAGATCGAACGGAATCGTCGTTTGCGGGTTGAACGGGTTCGGATAATTCTGGTGAAGCTGGAAGGTTTCGACATAAGCCCAATTGCTTTCCTTGCCTTCTACGCTCGTGCCCACGCGCACAAATTTCTGAATGATGGGATAATTGCTGGCGCCAAAACAGGTCACGTAAGCGGTGTTGCCATCCGGGCTAAATGCCAAACCACGCGGGCGCTCATTGACGTTCCCAGGCGTGTTGAATTGCCACTCGATTTTATCCACGATGTTTCCCGTGGCCGTGTTGTAAGCGTACCAAACGTTGGGCTGCCAATTGGTGCCGATTATGCCCGGAAAGCGATTAGGTAGATCACTGTACGAACCCGCGCTCGCCCAGAGATTGTCGCTGTTGGGTTCCCATGTCATCGACTCGGTATCAAAGCCTTTGAAAAGCGTGTCCGTCACCGTGAACGAAGAAAACTCATCCGGACGGGTGTACTTATAAACGGCGTGATTGGTGTATCCGGCCCAATAGATGGCGTTGCCGTCTTTTGAGACTTCAAAACTGCGCGAAAAACCCTTGGAACTGTCCACGGCGTTGCCAAGGAGGTTGAAGTCCTTGTCGAAGATGCGAATAGGCCACTCTGGAAAGACCTGCGCAGTAAACATATTGCCCTGGTTATCAACTGCCGGTGCCGTCACGGTTTCGGTAGAACCTTGTGTTCCACTGGGATTTACTTGTGGAACTACTTTGTTCATGCCTGCGCCGGTTTTGTAGTTGATCCTGTAGATGGTATCGAAGTATGATGCCAGAATGTTGCCTTCATGGTCGGTGCGCAAGCCGCGGGCGCTATTGTACAAGGTATCCGTCACGCCGCCGATGGTCACGGTCTTGATCGGTGAAAACGAAGCCGGGCTGCCATCGGGATTGAAGACGTTGAGCACACGAGTGGCCCGTTTGGTGCCTTGGGCCGTCGTTATACTGTCCGAAACGCCGTAAATCTGAACCCAAACCTTCCCATCGGGATCTACAGCAATGCCGTGACCGCCAGTATTGCCCGTGAAGCTGTCGTTCGGAAAGTTGCCTCGTTGATTGAAATTGCTAGCGAGGGGTGTGCGAACAAACTTCTGCACGATGGGATAATTGCTGGCGCCAAAACAGGTCACGTAAGCGGTGTTGCCATCCGGGCTAAATGCCAAACCACGCGGGCGCTCATTGACGTTCCCAGGCGTGTTGAATTGCCACTCGATTTTATCCACGATGTTTCCCGTGGCCGTGTTGTAAGCGTACCAAACGTTGGGCTGCCAATTGGTGCCGATTATGCCCGGAAAGCGATTAGGTAGATCACTGTACGAACCCGCGCTCGCCCAGAGATTGTCGCTGTTGGGTTCCCATGTCATCGACTCGGTATCAAAGCCTTTGAAAAGCGTGTCCGTCACCGTGAACGAAGAAAACTCATCCGGACGGGTGTACTTATAAACGGCGTGATTGGTGTATCCGGCCCAATAGATGGCGTTGCCGTCTTTTGAGACTTCAAAACTGCGCGAAAAACCCTTGGAACTGTCCACGGCGTTGCCAAGGAGGTTGAAGTCCTTGTCGAAGATGCGAATAGGCCACTCTGGAAAGACCTGCGCAGTAAACATATTGCCCTGGTTATCAACTGCCGGTGCCGTCACGGTTTCGGTAGAACCTTGTGTTCCACTGGGATTTACTTGTGGAACTACTTTGTTCATGCCTGCGCCGGTTTTGTAGTTGATCCTGTAGATGGTATCGAAGTATGATGCCAGAATGTTGCCTTCATGGTCGGTGCGCAAGCCGCGGGCGCTATTGTACAAGGTATCCGTCACGCCGCCGATGGTCACGGTCTTGATCGGTGAAAACGAAGCCGGGCTGCCATCGGGATTGAAGACGTTGAGCACACGAGTGGCCCGTTTGGTGCCTTGGGCCGTCGTTATACTGTCCGAAACGCCGTAAATCTGAACCCAAACCTTCCCATCGGGATCTACAGCAATGCCGTGACCGCCAGTATTGCCCGTGAAGCTGTCGTTCGGAAAGTTGCCGGCGTATTTCCAATACGTCTGCGCTTGTGCGCTCCCGATAAACAAGGCAATCACTACGAGAAACGAGGTGGTAAACTTTGACATGTCTTACTCCCTTCGCGAAGAATAAGAATGAATGAATGACCGAACGAATGAATTGAGGTAAAACTCCACTGCGTGTACGGTTGCTTTGAATTTCCTCCTTTCTTCTTCAACGTCACGTTATGCGCGCCTGCTTACACGAGCCCCACGCAGTAAAAAATCATTGATCCCCGCGACCGTAGTACGGCGCGCCTTTTTTGAGCATATTGACTTTAAGAATTGTTTGCGGTTCTTTGGAAACGCCGCCGGCCTCTTGCGTGACATAAAGAAAATTGCCCGTGCCCCAAGCGAACGAGAGAACCGGCGCAGGAAACAGGCTGACGCGGACATACGAGAGTGCCGTCGTGGGAAACATGCCGTCATACAGCGCTGCCGTACTCTTGTCGGGATGTACGACCACGAATGACTCCGGCCCGTCGGTGCCAATGTATAAATCACCGTCAGCCGCAAATGTGATCGCCAGAGCTGCGCCACTATATTTCGCCGAAAAGTCAAAGTACTCTTCCTCCGGGCCCACGGCATCGGCGGAAACGATGGGGACGCGCCAGATTTTTTCCGCGTTGTCTCGGTTGCCAGCAAGATATACGGCATTGCTAAAAAACCGTACGCTGCGTACCGTGCCGGCGAAAGGAAATTTCTGCCAGCTTTTGTTCGGCTTAACGGAGTACAAATCTACGTTGCCGGCCGCCCACAAATTGCCTTCGCGATCAAAATCAAGATCGGCCAATTTGAGTGCTGGAGCTGGAGAAGGAGGGTTGGGAATCACAACCCAATTCAACGCCGTGCCGCCGCCGACTGGAATTTGGCTAATGCGCCGCTCAGCAGTGACGCCATACAAGAAACCGCCAGGCCCGAGTTTCATGCCGTTATAGCGAATCGGTGTGCCGGAAGGCTTGGGCGCATACTTGCTGCGCCCGCCGTCCGGTGTGAGTTTTGAAACGCCGGACTCCGCCTGGACTTGCGTATTCACATAAGAGGCGAACACATTGTCTTCCGCATCGCACGCGATCGCCCAGGGCTGCTCACTATCAGGGAAATCGTAGAACTCTTCCACCGCTGCCCTGAGGCTGTAATCAATCACATTGCTGAATTTCTCCGCTTTGTACTTTGCAATTTTGAGTTTGACCTCGCTCTTAACCAATTTGGGTGTTTGAACTCTAAGTTGAGAGGGAGACGCTTCCAGAACGGCTCCGAAATGATCGTCAAAGTAGACGAAGTTCTCCTCTTTGATTGCCGAAAAATCCGATCCTGCAATATTCACCACGCCGACAACAGCAAAGGTGTCCGCTGGTGTGACGCTACTGATAACCGGCGTTGAGCGGCTGACATAATTGGGATCGAACAGGCTCGGCGTCGGCTCGTCTTCGCAGCCCATGTAGAAGAAAGCGGCGAGCAGCCCGAGCCCGAAACTAAAGCTGCGAAAGCTGATCATATTCTTTTTCATGATTCCGTTCCAATCTTTTTCATGACCGAAGTCGTCCCGCCCCCTTGTGGGGCGCTGATAAAAACCCAAACTGAGTTGCTGCACAGCCGCCCACAAGGGGCGGGGACTACAAAATTTCTAGGTGCAATACCTCACGCGCGCGTTAAAGGCCGAAGTGCACCGAGAAACGATGCACATCTTTAAACAGGCCGAAAGGCGTGTAAGCATAATCCAACGCGAACAACGAGTTTTTGCGAAAGCCGGCGCCCGCGCTGAAGTGATGCTCGTCACTGGGGAAAGTATAACCCGCGCGCAACGCGAACATGTCCATAAAAACATATTCGCCGCCAAAGTTGAACTGTTCGTTGAAATCGCGGGGGTGCACGGCGTCGACCGACACATTGAAATCGGTCTGTGCATCTTCAGCCCCAATCAGGTCCATGACATTCATGGAAATGCCCAGCTCGAACGTCAACGGCAATTGAAAACTTTCTTCGACGTACTCAATCTCTTCGGAAAAATTGCGCAAGTTCATGCCGAAATCCAGGCTTTTGAAGCCCGTGCGGTAGAGAATGCCGAAATCAAAAGTATACACGTCCACACGGTTGTCGGTCCGAATTGGGCTATCGTCTGGATTGTAAGCGATGATGCTGCTCTGCAAATCCTGTTTCACATATCGCATGGTCCCGCCCACAGAGAATTTGTCGGAAAGCGCCTTGGCATAACCGATGCCCACGGCAAAAGCCGTGGGGCTAAAGATGCCGGTGTCTTGATAACCGGCGTCATTCGTCGCGCGGATGGTGCCGCGAATATCACCGTAATCAACTGAGAGAAAATTCACGCCAAAGACGCCGAATTTGCCGTCGGCAATATTGAGCGCCATACTGCCAAAGGAGTAATTGATGTCCGCAATCCAATTCACGCGCCCGAGCGAAATGTCGATGCTGTTGTTCAAGCGCGCCATGCCCGCGGGGTTGAAAAACATCGCAGAGGAACTGCCGGTTGCGGTCACGGCCGCTTCACCCATCGCGCTCACGCGGGCGTCGGTCGTGACGCTCAAAAACTTCAAACCGGTCTGCGCCAGCTTTTGTTGGCACCAGCCCGCACCCGCGGTGAGCACAAGCAGCGCGCCACTCAATTTCCAGATTAGGTTCCGTCTCATGATGGCTACACCTATTGGCTAAAGGTTCATACTGTCCAGCATAATCTCGCCCCGCGGTATTTGTTTTCGCGCGAATCTAAAAGGACCGCGCACGAAATTCCCCCCTTGAGGGGGGCACGGGGGGTGTTTTTGATAGCGACAATATTGACCAACTTCATCCTGGTCACGCTTTAATTCTTTTCTGGCCGAAATTTTCTTTGCAAACGATGATGCCGTTGACACACCCCTGCCCCCCAAGGGGGGAATGATTCGTCCTCAGCGTATCACCACAAATTTTACGATCTCACTTTCACCGGTGTCGTTGTTCGTGACCACGGCGATATAAACTCCGCTGACAATGACTTGATTGGAAGAGGTGATGAGATTCCATTCTTCGTCGCCGCTGCCGTCCGTGTGTTCCAGCGTTTGAATCAGCTCGCCGCTTTCTGTGAAAATCTTGATCGTGCATTGTCCGGGAATATCGAAAAACTTGATTTGGTTGGGCTGATCGAAGCGCAACTCTCCTAGTGTGGAGGAGAGGTGATAGGGATTCGGCACAACGCGAATCTGGCTCAACGAAGTGCCGGCTTGGCGTTTGAGATTGGCTTCATTATAGGTCTGGGCGTAATAGCGATTGCTGCGCAAAGCGCCGCGCGGCGTCAGGCCGCTGCCGTCGTTTTGCTCGGGTTTGCCTACTGCCACGAGATAATAGTAGTAGTCGCGCCCGCGAATTGGGGTCGTGTCCGAATAGCTTCGGTCTTGCGGCCCGGCCGTGTGAATAAGATAATACGTGCTGTCACGGCGGCCCACGGCCCGGTAAATCTCGAAGCCGGAGAGATTGGGGTCATTCTCGTAGACGTCCCACAACAAATTAATCCGGTCGCCGCCGCTTTCCACGGTGAGGGATTTGGGCGGCAAGGGCGAGCGAGGAATGTTGTAGCCGGAGTTGAAATTTGCAATCGCGCGGCGGAAGGTTTGAAATAGCGAATCGCGGCCGGTCATCACCCAGATGTTTTTCTCACGCGCGGTGATTTGGCGGCGCTTGTACTGCTGCCCAATTCTTTCTTGCATGATACGGCTTAAACCGGACATGCCTTCGGCCATCACGATGCGAACGCTCTCTCCCGGCCGCAACGTATACGGGCCATAACCGTTGGCATTCGAAAAGCCGCCGGGTGTGCCCAAGGCAGGATCACCGGTCGGCTCAATAAAATTGCCGCTCGGCTCGACTTTATCCGCATGCCGCGGCGAAACATGCCCCTTCGACATCCATTCATATTCCAGCGCCATCTTCGGAAGATTGAAAGCGCTGTTGTTGGATTGCAGCGGCTCGTCCGACCCTTCGTAGCTGGTGGTGGAAGGTTGGGAGGGATCATCAGCCTTATCAGTCGCGGAACGATCGGCATGCAAAGTAACGACGCCGACAAACTGGCTGGCGCCCAAACGGCCCGTGGTGTCAGCTTCGGTGGTGCCTTCGCCGCTGCCGGGCGCCCAAATCGGCCCGCCGATATTGTCATAAGCTGTAAAGGCCGGATACCTGCCATGCCACGCATACTGTGCGCGGAAGTTTTCATTCGGCGGATCGACTTTCACGCCGTCGCCGCGCGTATCGAGCATGGAATTGATACCCCAGCCCGTGGCATTGCCGATCACGTAACGTGTGTTGGCGCACACGGAGTAACGGTATTGAAAATAGAAGTACACGCCTTCGAGCGTGGTGTTGGGCAATTCGATATCCGCATCGGCGTCGGTGTTGCCGGTGTTCGTGTAGGTGTATTCGTACACAATGTAGTTGTCGTGAAACTCCTGGCTGAACTGCATGATCTTGCGGGTCATGGTGATGCCAAGCCCCGAGTTGACCACGTTGATGATCATGCGGTCCGCTTTCATAGTCGGATCGACTTCATCATTGTCCACGGGTTTATCAAAGGAAGCCTCGCCGTCTACCGTAACTTCCGGCGGTGCGAAGCGGCTCACCATTTTGAATTCGATCGGGAAGAATTCGTTCGCGCCGTTCACGCGCGGACCGACATGCACAACTTTATAAGGGTAATTGGTGCCGGTCTCGTCCGTAAAATTCACTGCGCCGATCCACATGCCTTTGGCGGCTTGCGCATCTTGATAGGGATGAATCGCCGGCCACTGCAAGCCGTCTTGCTGGGTGCCGACCGGTCCGCCGACTTCGATCTCACAGCCAATGGCGGAATACCAACTGTGCAACGAACCTGCTGACATGAACTTGAGTTGATATTGCGCGAAGCTGTCTGTGGCTGCGGCACAGAGCGCAAGCGCGCACCACGCCGCGAGAAATCGCAATGCGCGCATCTGATAAGATCTCGTTTTCATGGTTTCCTCAAGAAGAAGAAAGTATAATTATTGAACTCATCCCCCTACCCCCTTCTCTTAAAAAGAGAAGGGGATGGCATGGATTACTTTGAGTTCGTGTTTCTCTGTTTTCACCCAAACAACCCCCTCGCTTAAGAAGAGAGGGGGCCGGGGGTGAGTTCCTGAGCATTTTGCTGTTTCAAAAAAAGTTGAAGGACAAATTCAAACCGAAAAAGACGTCGCGTGGATTAAGAAACGTGAGAAAGTCTTGATTCGGCATATCGATGTATGCCTTGGTTTCAAGAATTCTTTTCTTGCGAGCTTCATCGGGATCATTGGGATCGTACGGCTCATAAGGCACCGTGCGATAGTCGCCTGGTCGATCGTTGCCGATGATGGGCGAATAAAGCGGGTCGAAACTGCGCAGCTTTTTGCTGATGTCTTCGGGGAAGTGCAAGGATTGCAGATAGTACTGATAATCTTCCAGCCGCACGAATCCGCCTTGGGACATGTACTTGAGGTTCAAGGCATTGTTGACGTCCATGAAAAGCTGCACGTCGGCGTTCGCCAGTTTAAAGGTCTTGCTCAAGCGCAAATTCACGTTGTAGAAATCCTTCCACTGCAGAATATCTTGTAGATCCTTGATGTTGGAGCCGCCTGGTGGGGTATAGTGTGCGCCCGAAGACCAGCTTGCCAACACATTCAAACGCAACTCGCCCAACAAATTCTGGCCCAGTATTCTAGGCCCAAAATCCGCGGGCGAGAAGAAGTAAAGATTGGCGCGCGCAAACGGCGCGGGCAAGGGTTTGACTTGATAGTGCGAACGGGTAAAATTCTCATAATTTTCCTGCTGGCTGCGCACGTCGGTATATTCATCAAACCCAAAATTGCCGCGCGTGTTCACTTGAAAAGTGTAGTTCAAAAAGCCTTGAAACCAGTTGCCGCGATTTTTGGAGAGGGTAAACTCGAAGCCGCGAATGTCTTCGTAGTTGACCGGTTCCGCGGCAAAGTAATCCACCACATTGCGCCGGCTGTAGTAGTTCACCAAACGCGGCTGCAACGAAACGTCCTTATAATAACCCGCGAGACGCAAAAGATATTGATCGAAAAGATTGTGCTCGTAACCCAACTCATAGGCCACGGTCTTTTGCAGCGGATTATTGGGATTGGCCAGCCGGGTCACTTCTTTCGTGGCCGAGGCGCGCCGCAATAAGAAGAGATCGTCGGGCGTGGGCAACTGGCGGAAGTGGCCGTAATTCAAAAAGAGTTTGCTGTTCACGGAAATGGGGAAAGCGACGCCCACGCGCGGACTGACGTTGAACTTCTTTTCGGTAGGCTCTTTGGCGAGCAGCGTATCCAAACCATCCGCTTTTGCGCCCGAGAGCGCAGAATCAAAAGGATTCTCCAGCACGTACCAATCGCCGCCGGCGTGTGAATAATCCAAACGCAAGCCGAGGTTGGCAATCATGCCTTCGAACTCGAGCTTGTCCTGCACATAGAGCGCGCCGCGTTTGGGAAAGGTGTGCCACTGCGAACGCGCGTTATTGTCGGGGAGATAGTAATCGATCAAAGCGTAGTCGACGTTATTGTCGGTGTAAACAACTTCGAAGCCGGCTTTGAAGTTGTTGAAACGGCCGACCTGCTTATTGAAGTCGAGTTTGGCGCTGTAAACGGTCACCTCGCTGCTGTCGCGCGAATTGCTCATGCCGAAACCCATGCGGAAATCGGGCGTGCCCAAACCGGGCGCCGGAAATCCATAGAATCCGTAAGGCCCTTCGTCCACAAAATACCCATTGCCAAATTCGTAGATCCGTGCTGTGTTTCTGGCCCGGCCCGGTGCTGTTTCATATTTGGACTGAAAGCGATGCAGGGTGGCTTCGTAGAAGGTGGAAGAGTTGAGCATGTGCGTCAGCTTCGCGCCGATGCTATTGCGAGAAATCGAAGTGGGCGCCCAGTAATCGGTGTTGAACATACGCGTGTCGATATAATTCACGCGATTCAGCACCGTGGCGATGCTGCCCGCCGAGCGGAAGATGCCCGGCAATCCGGCGTTGTTGTCATTGGTGCCGCGTTCCCGGCCCGCAAGACCTTCCACCATGAGCTTCATCCTCGGCGTAATGTCCGCGGTGAGTTTCACCTGCATGTTGTAATCCCGATAACCGTCGCGCGAAAGCGGAATGATATACATGTCCTGCGTGGTGCGATAGGACGCGAAGAAGCGCATGTCTTTCAGGGCCTTGCCAATTATCGGTACGGGCCCACCTAAACTGACGTCAAGATCATAATCGGGATCGACGATATCGAGTTGACGGCGATGTTGCCAAAGAAAGAGTTGTTGCAAGGCTTGCGGCGTCAGGTCGTCGCTCGGATCGTCATTTTTCAAACGGTCTAGCGCCACTTTGTTCCAGCCGCCGAGAAAGGGCGCATATTGCCGGATAGTATATGTATCCCATGCGCCATTGTCCGTTCCCGTCCAGCACACCGCATCATCGATAAATGGGCGAATCCAGTAAGAGTTTGGATCGTGCGGCGATTTGCCGAAATGCTTCTGCGCTGCGGGGCTGTAGCGCCCAATCAAGCCAAAGCTATAACGCTCCTTGCTGCCTTCTTTGGTGGTCACGTTGACGACGCCCGAGCGGATGTTGCCATATTCGGCATTGAAGCCGCCGGTTTGAATTTGAATTTCATCGATGGCGGTGTAACTAATACCAGTGTACGGCTTATTATTGCGTTCATCGCGCAACGTGATGCCGTCGACGACAAAGGCGGTTTGGGCGGCAGTGTTGGCGTTATTCTGGCCTCGGATGATGATACCATCATCGCCGAGGCGGACGCCGGCCTGCAACGCCACCACATTTTCAACGCGAACCACGGGCAGCGCTTCCACTTCCTCAAAACTCAAGTTGGCCTGGCTTGAAGAAACGTCCTTTACGACCACGGGCCGTTGGGCGACGACTACGATCTCTTCGCCGGCAAGCACTTCGGTTTTCATTTGAAGTTTGATTTCCGTGGTGAGATCGATTTTCACCGCGACATTGGTCAAGCGCTGCGCCGTGTAGCCGATCAAAGTCGCACGCAGCGCATAAACGCCGGGCGGCACGTTCAAAATCACGAAATACCCTTGCATATTGGTGGCCGCGCCAATGGCCGTACCTTCGATCACGACGCTGACCGCAGGCAGCGGTTCGCCATTGTCGGCATCCGTGATCGTGCCTGCGATCTTACCGGTCGTGCCGGCGAGGAGCAGGCTTGACGACAGTAGGGCGGCGAGCAGAAAACTCGCATACAATTTTCTCATAGGCTGATTATCCTTAGTAGGAATGAGGGGAGAGATGCTCTGTGATTTTCTTCATGTCCATTTTCCAAAACGCATTCACGATGTGAGCGTGGCGGTAGCAAACTTACACTTCAAACATGCAAACATCGCAACTACCGCGACATGAACATCTGGCAAATAACGGAACTTGAAAATCAACAGCCAAAGAGGAGTGGAGAAAACGCGCGCAAGACGTCCTGATGATTTGCTTTCCTGAAAGCAAATAGACAAAAACTGCTGAATGGGACGAAATAATATAACAAAGGCATCACGCCTTGTCAAGCTACAACTTCATTCTGAAAAAAAAGATTGCATCTCGCACCGCAAACAATATCTTGCTGCACGCGCTGCTTGCCCACGAATTGCACAGAGAGGTTTACACGTTTAATCGACGACATGATCTCGCCCGCATCACACATTGCGATGACGTTATGGTTCGGCTTACGTCTTATCTTTTCGTTCTCGCCTTCATCATCCCAAACCGTGGCCTCGCACAAACACCGCCACTCGATTCTCTAGGTCGTGCGGCCATGGCGCAGATTTCCACTTATGAATTGCGACGCCACCTCGAATTTCTCGGCAGCGATGCGCTCGAAGGCCGCGGAACCGGCACACCCGCGGGATATGTTGCAGCCACGTATCTCGCCAGTGAGCTGCGCAAGCTCAAGCTAGTTCCACTCGGCGAGGATAGTACGTACTATCAAGACATTCCCATGCACGGCAGCAAGCCGCTCGCGAATTCCAGCCTGCAAATTTTCGGAAAGAAAAATGAATTCACGCTGAAATTGTGGCAAGATTATTTGCTCGACAATGCGGGCGCGCAGGCTTTCATTCCCATACCGGCGCCGCTTGTGTTCGTGGGCTATGGCATCACCGCGCCGGAGTATGATTACAACGATTATCAAGCGTTGGAAGTGGCCGGCAAAATTGTAGTCTTTTTTGAGGGCGAGCCGCCTTCCAACGACGTGCGCTACTTCGCGGGCGAGCAAGCCACGCAGCACTCCTTGCCAGGCGCCAAACAAACTCTCGCGCTCGCGCGCGGCGCTGCGGGCAGCATGATGATTCCTACGCCGCGCACGCCCTCGCACAAAACCTGGCAAGAGCGGCAGCGCGAATTCGCTTTCGAAGATATAAGTCTCTATTACAGTCTCACCCGCAATCTCAGCGTGATTCTAAATCCCGCCGCCGCTGAACAGTTGTTCGAAGGCGCGGCGTATTCACTGGACGAGCTTTTCAAAATGGATGCGGCGAACACACTGCGCAGTTTTTCCTTGCCAATGAAAGCTTCGTTTCGAGGCTATTTTCAGCAGCGCGATTTCTTAGCCGCAAATGTCGCGGGCGAATTGCAGGGCCGCGATCCGCTGCTCAAAAATTCTTTTGTGCTCATCTCGGCGCATTACGATCATCTTGGCATCGGCCCGGCCGTGCAGGGCGATTCGATTTACAACGGCGTGTTTGACAATGCCGCGGGCGTGGCCGCGGTGTTGGAAATTGCGCGCGCTTTCGCCTCATTGCCGCAACCGCCGGCGCGCTCGCTGGTGTTTCTTTTTCTCACGGGAGAAGAAAAAGGCATGCTCGGTGCGACGTATTACACCGATCATCCGCTCGTGCCGCTCTATCAAACCGTAGCCAACGTGAATGTTGACGGCCTCGCCATGTTCGACACGTTCGAAGACGTGGTCGGCGTCGGCGCGGAGCTTTCTACTTTAGGTGAAACACTGGAAGCAATCGCGCGCGAATTGCAGCTCAAAACTTCAAACGTGCCCGCGCCGTTTTCTGCGAGCACGGCGTTCGCGCTCTCCGATCAATTCCTCTTCGCCAACGCCGGTATTCCCGCGCTGTTGCTCATGGAAGGTTATCACTATCGCCGCACCCCGCTCGCGGAGGGGCTGCAGCGCTTGTTGAAATGGGGACAAGAAATCTATCACACGCCGTTTGACGATCTCAAGCAGAACATCAATTATGAAGCCGCACAGCAGCACTCCCAAATTCTCTTCGCATTCTGTTACGCACTAGCAGGCATGAAGGACGCACCGCAATGGCGCGCAGGAACGCCGTTCGTGAATGCAAGACTGCGCACCATCGCAGAGAGGCGTTAATCCCAATGAAGACCTGCCTGCTAGTTTTCGCAATTTGCTTGTATGGCTGCGGCGCCACGCGCCCGCTCACCTCGCCCGTGCTCAAAATCAAAGGCTCGGACACGATGGTCTTTCTCACACAACGTTGGGCCGAGGCCTACATGAAACGCACACCCGGCGTTTCGATTTACACCGAAGGCGGCGGCTCGGCCACCGGCATTGCGGCATTGATCAAAGGCGAGATTCAAATCTGCACCTCCTCGCGGCCCATTCGAGCCGAGGAAGTGCGGCGTTTACTAGAGCAGCAGAATTTTCTTGGGGTGTCGTTTCTGGTCGCAAAGGATGCGTTGAGCATTTACGTGCATCCGCAAAACCCCGTGCGCAACTTAAGCCTCGCGCAGGCGCAAGCCAGCTTCACCGGCGCGCTCACGAATTGGAAAGCGCTCGGCGGCAAAGATGAGCCGATCCTCGTGCTCATGCGCAATCCCAACTCCGGAACCTATCTCTATTTTCAAGAGCACGTGCTGGGCGGACAAAGCTACGCGGAGCACGCGATCACAATGCCGACCACCGCCGCCATGGTGGAAGAGATTGGCCGCAATCCGCAAGCAATCGGCTATGGCGGCTTGGCATACGGAAAAGAGCTGGTGCATTGCACGATCGAGGGCGTGAATCCCACCGAAGAAAACGTGCGCAATGGGAAATACCCAATCGCGCGCTATCTTTATTTCTACACGATAGACAAGCCCACGGGCACGGTGAAGGCGTTCATCGATTGGGTATTGAGCGAAGAGGGGCAAAGCGTGGTGCAGGAGGTTGGATATATTTCGTTGTTTGAGATCGGCAAGTTTTAGAAGTCCACTCATCTCTTGCTTTCGCAAGATCGAAAAAGAACCCCGCAACATTCCTGCGTTTAAGAAATTCCTGCTGCTTCCACGAAACTCTTCACCTTGTAACTTGCCGCAAAAACTCGTTCCCACCCAAAGAAAAGCTTCTCCTTCAACTGGCATGCGACTTGAAATGCTTTTGCAATGAAGCACAAAGTGCTTTTTCTTTTGAGTTAATCCATGAGTAGTTGCTCATACAAGCAAAATAGCATAGCGAGGTGAACGGCAATGAAGATCCAAATATTCGGCCCGGGTTGCGTGAACTGCAAAACCCTTGAGCAGCGCGCTCGCCGCGCGGCTGAGGAGTTGGGCGTGAAGGCGGAATTTGAGAAAGTCACAGAGATCGACGCCATGATCGAGGCCGGCATCGTGCGCACGCCCGGCCTGGCGATTGACGGCAAGCTCGTGAGTCAAGGCCGCGTCAATACGGTGGCAGAAATCAAAACCATGCTGCAACAATTTTCAACCGATGCGAGGTAATCAAAATGGCCGAGTATATTCAAGCTTTGCGATTGCGCTGGCAAGACTGGCAATTGGCATTCTTTAGTGAAACCGTGGAAGAGTGGAAAAAATTCTTCTGGCTCATGGCCGCGTTTCTGGCTTTTTATTTCCTGCCCATCACTTCGACTGACGCGACCCGCGCGCTGGCCGGTGGCCTGGCGTTGCTGCAAGAGTATGCGCGCAAGCACGTGCTCACCTGCTTGGTGCCGGCCTTTTTCATCGCCGGCGGCATCGCGGTTTATGTGAAGAAAGATTCGATTCTGCAATTGCTTGGGCCGATGGCGAAAAAATATATTGCTTATCCGGTGGCCGCGATTTCCGGCGGATTGCTGGCAGTTTGCTCGTGCACGATTTTGCCGTTGTTCGCCGGCATTTACAAACGCGGCGCCGGCATCGGCCCGGCTGCGGCATTTCTTTTCTCTGGACCGGCAGTGAATGTGACGGCGATCATTCTCACCTCTTCGGTGCTTGGCTTCGACTTTGCGCTGGGACGCCTGTTTTTCGCGATGACCATCGCCATTCTCGCCGGCATCGTCATGATGCTGCTCTTCCGCGATCACGACCGCAAAAACGGCGCGGGTTTCGCGAGCGGCGCCAACGGCGAGGCCGAATATTCTACCGCCGCAGTGATTGCCTTTTTCATTCTGCAATTGGTGATTTTAGTCGTCTTCGGACTCGGCATCGCGCAAGGTTTGAAATATGCGATTGCCGGCATCGCACTGCTGAGCCTGGTCGTGCTGGTTCTCCACAAGTTTTCATCCGAAGACAACCGCCGCTGGATTGCCGAGACTTGGGATTTATCCAAAAAGATCATGCCGTATTTATTCATCGGAATTTTTGCCGCCGGTGCGATTGGGGAAGTTCTTCCGGAAGATTGGGTGACCGCCACGGTCGGCGGCAACTCGCTCGCGGCGAACGCCATCGCCTCGGTTTCCGGCGCGCTGATGTATTTCGCCACGTTGACGGAAGTGCCGATCATCCAAAAGCTCATGCAGCTCGGCATGGGCCGCGGCCCGGCGATGACACTGTTTCTCACCGGCAACGCGCTCAGCATTCCGAGCATGATGGTGCTGTTCAAACTCATGGGTGCGAAGCAAGCCATGACTTACATTCTCACGGTTGTCGTGCTGTCGATCATCGCCGGACTGTTGTGGGGAAGCTTAACACTGTAACGAGGTGAGGCCATGTCCAAAACCGCTCATGATTTCAAAGCCGCGATTCTCAAAGCGCTGGCGCATCCCAATCGCCTGCGCATTCTCGAAGTCTTGCGGAGCGGCGAAGAGATTTGCAACTGCGAGATCGGCCCCAAGCTCAAATTGGAGCAATCGAATCTCTCGCGACATTTGCTGGCACTCGCAGAGGCCGGGCTGGTGGTCGCGCGCAAAGACGGCGTGCGCATGATGTATCGCGTCACCGATCCGCGGGTATTCAAGGTGCTGGATTTGGTTGGCGAGATCGCCAAAAAACAACTGACCGAGCGCCTGCAGCTTTTGGAAATCTTTTAAATTTGAGGAGGAAACCAAATGCCAAAAGTATCTCAGCAACTGTCGTTCTTCGACCGCTATCTCACACTGTGGATTTTTCTCACGATGTTCCTCGGCGTGCTTGCCGGCTTTCTCTTTCCCGGCGTCGCGCAGTTTTGGGACACGATGAAATCCGGCACCACCAACATCCCCATCGCCATCGGTTTGATCCTCATGATGTATCCGCCGCTGGCAAAAGTGCGCTACGAGGAGCTGCCCAAAGTCTTTCGCAATCTCCGGCTGCTGTCGCTCTCGCTGGTGCAAAACTGGATCGTCGGGCCGCTGGTGATGTTCATTCTGGCAATCCTTCTGTTGCCGGACAAACCGGAGATGATGGTCGGCGTGATCCTGGTGGGATTGGCGCGCTGCATCGCCATGGTCCTGGTGTGGAATGATCTCGCCAAAGGTGATTCGGAGCTGGCTGCCGGCCTGGTGGCCTTCAATGCCATTTTCCAGGTGTTCCTGTATTCGGTGTATGCCTATGTGTTCATCACCATCCTGCCGCCGTTGTTTGGGCTGAGCGGCGCCATCGTTGAGGTGTCCATCGGCGAGATCGCGGTCACGGTTTTGATTTACCTGGGCATTCCGTTCCTGGGCGGATTGCTCTCCAGCACCATTCTGCGCAAAGTCAAAAGTAATGAGTGGTATTTCAAGCGCTTCGTTCCGCGGATCTCGGTGTTGACGCCCATCGCGTTGCTCTTCACCATTTTTGTAATGTTCTCTTTGAAAGGCGAGAAGATTATCGAATTGCCCCTGGATGTGATCCGGGTGGCGATTCCCTACACCTTCTATTTCGCCTTCATGTTCTTTGCCACTTTTTTCCTGGCGAAGCGCATGGGAACTTCGTACCCCAAAACCACGACGGTGGCATTCACCGCGGGCAGCAACGATTTTGAGCTGGCGATTGCCGTGGCCATTGCCGTGTTCGGTATCAATTCCCCGGTCGCCTTTGCCACGGTCATCGGCCCGCTGGTGGAGGTGCCGGTGTTAATCATGCTCGTGAACGTGGCCGTGAAGTTCCGCGAGAAATATTTCAGCGCAGAACCACTGCTTGGC
>JBBILN010000015.1:0-124141 GCA_037444905.1 bacterium
AGTCTGGGCCGTATCTCAGTCCCAGTGTGGCCGATCACCCTCTCAGGCCGGCTACCGATCATAGTCTTGGTGAGCTTTTACCTCGCCAACTAACTAATCGGGCGCAGGTCTATCTTAGAGCGCTATACCGAAGTATAGCTTTGGCAATCTATCCATGCGAACAAATTGCTTCATCCAGTATTAGCCCCACTTTCGCGGGGTTATCCCAAACTCTAAGGCAAGTTACCTACGTGTTACTCACCCGTTCGCCGGTTTACTCAGGATATTGCTACCCTTTTCTCCCTGACTTGCATGTGTTAGGCACGCCGCCAGCGTTCGTCCTGAGCCAGGATCAAACTCTTCGTAGTATTTTTTACTGACTCAAGGAAATGACTTACACAACCTTTGGGCCGTGCACGCTTTTATTTACAAAGAACAATGAAACGCTTTTTTCGTTTGCGACACCGTTCCGCATCGCAGAATCCATTATAATAAAATCTCTCTGTGAATGCAAGCTTTTTTTCTGCTCGTTTGATTTTTTTTGGGCTTCTTCTGAAGCATCTTCATTTCATCACCAAAAGTCGTTGGGTAAGTACAACACGACCACTACTAGTAGATGCGAAGTACTCCACCCGCAACAAATAGATGCCAGAGCTTACTTGTGCGCCTTGTTGATTTTTGCCAAACCACATCAAACCATGCCGGCCCGCCTGAACTTTTTCATCAATCAAGCGCTTTACTTCCTGCCCATATGTATTGAAAATTGTCGCACGGCAACGTCCTTCTTTCGGCACATCAAAATACATGCGTGTTTCATGGCGAAAAGGATTCGGATACGCCGGCGATAACTTAAAAACCTCGGGCAGATTTTCTCCGGAAGTAGTGCGACTGGAATCAACACTCCCCTCTTCCCACACTTCGATTTCAGCAAGTCCAAGATTTTGACCATTCGCATTCGTTACATCAAATCGCAGCCACCTAATCGTGCGTGATGAAAACGCAATCGACACCGGCCTGCCATCGTTTACCAACGCGCCAACTTTTAGCCAAGATCCGTCACTGAAAATCAAATCTGCCCCCAATACCTGATCACTTAGATTCGGACGATCATACAGGACAACATGATCGACCGTTACCAACTCCGGGAAATCAAGTTGTAGCCATGCACCAACGCTTTGGCCTTGCGTCGCCCATTCACGACTTTGGTCGCCCGGGTAGCCTTCTGCAACACCATCAATTGCTTTGTGCGCAGTTTGTTGAAGCTTAACATTTTCACTGCTAGCAGAAGCATGTGCAAACAACGCAGCATTCTTGCCGCTCGTCGCACTCGTTGTAAATGTCGAATTCGTGCTCGTCGTCAAGTTTCCTCTATCATCACGCGAGTGCACACGAAAATGGTAGGTCACGTTCGGCATAAGCCCTGCCAGCGCAATACGATGCAAAGTGCTGCGCGTCGTGTCCACCAAGGAACGGAAGCCATACTGCTCGGTTAAGCCATATTCCACTTGGGCGTCCGTCGGCTTGTTCGTTTGCCACGTAATCACGGCCCTGCGCATCGAGATGCCCGTCACCGCGACATTCTCAATATTCGTGGCTGGCATACCGTCGACAGCCGCAATATATGCGGCGGCGCCAACATGCGGAGGTGTGAGCACAAAACCGGCTGTCGGCATTCCGGTGATCAACGCTCCCCACTGCCCCGTTTTTGTATCGAACCAACGGCCTTGCACTTCTCCCTTCACCTCGCTTAAATCGATGGTGAAAGCTGCGGCGCTATTCGTGTAAACGACATATTCAAACCCCGGCCATGCCGCCAGCCACTGATCGTTGTCGAGTTGATCAAACCGCGAGAATCGCCACCAAGCGATGCCATTCTCTGTCCAAAATTTCTTAAGAATTGTCATGTAGGCTGCGCCCTCGGAATACAAATTCGTAGGCGTCATGGCGGCGCCATAGTGATACGTGTTGGTGTCGCCATATACTGAAAAACCGCCGCGCATCACAATTTCCCAAGCATCCTTGCGCACGTCCTCGGCTGATTGATCGCCCTCATAACCATACTCCGAATTGATCACCGGCTTGTTGTATTTGCGGTCTTGCGTAATCAGCGTAATATCGGCCGTTTGCTGATAAATCGTCGTGTGCCATGCGGAAGCGCCAAAATCATCTGCACTGGTTTTGATCGTGTGCGTCGTGATCGGGTGCCGATAGGGATCTCGCGCGTGAAGCAACTCTCCAATGTGCGCGTGTCCGCCCGGTGGACTGGCTTCTTCATACTCTCCCGCAGTAATCCAAAACAAGTTGTAGACCGCATAACGATCAACGAGATATTGAACAAACCGCTCGACTTGCGCCGTCGTGCGGAAGTGCCGCCACGCATCATTGGCCCACGCGAGCATCATTCCGGCAACGATCCCTTTGTTATTCATATAAGCCACGCGTTGATCCATTGCACGCCAGAAACCCGAGGAAAGGCGATCGACATCATTGTTCAGAAACGCTTCCCCGCCTTCGTTCTGTGCGCGCCCGGTTGGATAAGTTTGATAAAGAACGCCGTGCACGTAATTGAAACCTTGCGAGGCGCGGGTATCAACATATGTTTGGAATTCTTGCGGCCATGAAATCGCGCTCGTGCTAAATGACCATTGCGTGTCCCCCAGCAGAAAAAACGGCGCACCGTCTTCGCGCGCAAAGGTATAGGGAAAGGCTTTCGATTCATGCACGTGCCCATTCCATGAGGCATGCGCCTCCGGTAAAACGCCCTCACATAAAAGCTCTCCCCGCTTGCCATTCAAACCGGAATCGGTTGAGCTCGAAAGCCAATTCCACTCGCCCATCGCCATCGGCGCAAAACGCACACGATATGTGCTATCACCATCCCAAAAACCTTGCACCGTGAAAACCTTGCCAGCCGCTTCACCAGAGAGGCCGGTGAAAGTAACAGAAACCTGCGGCCCATTTAAATAAGGATTCGCACTCGGCGTGGCAGCCGTCAATACGGCCTCGTAAATTTCATACAAAGCCACGGGCTTTTCACGCGTGTAAATGAGCAATTCAGGTTGATGATTCGTAGATTCACGACTATCAAATGAAACCAAATCTTTGCCCGAGCCGATCAAGGCGAAATTGTAAACGCCCTGCCCAGTGATTGTGGAATCGAGCGCTACATCATGCCATTGCCCGGCGTTGACCTTGCCAATCGTTCCGAGGGCTTTGCCATTGACTGCCGGCTTGTTCAACCACGTGACGGAAGACTCATTCCAATTTGCATTCAACACCTGCAAAGTCCCGCCGCTGTCGCCGGACTGCCGTCCGTGCAGGCGCAACTTGGCGCTCGTCACGCGGCCACTTATGCTGCTCACATTGAAGCGCAAATAACATTCGCGGCCTTCGTTGGCGAGCAGGCTCATCCAGCCGAAATTGGCGTTGTCACGTTTCGTGCCCACTAAGTTCGCGCGCTCCACAAAAGTATCGGCGCTCGGTTTGAATACATATGCGCCGCTGCGCTTCGTCGTGAAAATCTGATCCGCAGTTGCGTTCGTGTTTCCAGCCGTGTCGCTTGCCACGATGCGATAGTGATACGTTTGGCCGGGCTTCAGATCCGCGAGCGTGGTGGAGAAACTCTGCGCAGGCGGCCCCAGCACGCGTGTACGTTGTCCATACTGCGAAGTCAGGCCATATTCAACATAGCAATTTGCGGCCTCATTCGTGCCCCAGTTCACGCGCGCGCCGTTCGCAAAAACCTCGTTGCTTGCCACGTTCGCAAATTGCGGCGGCGCCGCATCGTTTCCGGCAAACTGTGCTTTGATGACCAGATTCGAAAAAATCGGGCCGACCATCGCCGGGTATTGATTGTTTTGATAATTCGTGAGCAGATCGCCGCTCACGGTGAAATCGCGGCCCACGAAAAGATAGCGCAATTGCATCTCCGCGGAATGCGTGTGCGAAGCTTGCAGCTCGCCGTCGCGAAAATAGCTCACTTGCCTGCCATTCCACACGATCTTGATTTGATACGCCTGCCCGAGATGCCATTCGTTCTTGTTGATCGTGTTCTGCTCGTTCTCGTCATACGTCCACGACAACAATTTCACACCGGGATTGTAATAAAAGCCCGTATGCAGATTCCAAACGGTTTCCAAATTCTCCGCGGGATGATGATTGCCCCACGGGTTGCGATACATGCTGATAAAATGATGGCGCTGCAACGCGTTCTGCTGGCTCGGCTGAAAGTTGCGCAACACAAACTCCAAAGAACCGCTTTCGATGTAAGTTCCCAAATCATACACCAGCATATCGCTCGGAGCAGTCACCTGCCAACCGCCGCCATTCACAAACAGCCCGCCCGTACGATTTGCTTTTGTGCTTGCGTACAAGGAATCTTGCAACACGATGCGCTCATTCGAGGGATGCACTGCGATCATGGTTGGATTCGCAATTGCGCTTTCCGAAACGGCGTTTGGGCTTCGCGACTGCAACGATTGGCTGAAAAAGGCTTCGTTAAAAATAGAGGCGAGCAACAGCAGAAAAAGCAAGGCGAGTTTGGAAAGAGTTTTCATCATGAGTCCTCACAGATGAAGAGTCCGTCTCCACAAAAAATAAATTATGCGCGCGATTTTGAATTGGGGTATACTTTCGATCGGCTCTCGCGCCGAGGAGTGTGTTGCTTTGCGAGAACCGATCCCTAGTCCAAAGAAGAGTGTACAGCCAACTCAGCGAAGAATTTGCTGGCGAGAAGGTGCCGACAAGCTGGTGACAAAGATAACAATACGGAGAAGAATGTCAAGTTGTAATTCCGAGGTTCTGCGTTATATTCATTCCATGAGATAAAATTCATGCCGGAAAAATTTGAGTTGAAATCATACGAAAGACGAGTTATCTTCGTTTGGTGAGAAAAGCAGAAGGAATCAAGCACATAAAGAGAAGCAGCCACATGAACGTCAACGAGATTCGCAGATTGGTGCAGCAACGCCCATTCAAGCCGTTGGAGTTTCAGTTGGACAATGGCACCAAACAACTCGTCAACCATCCGGAAACCATCGTTACCGAAATCATGATCGTTTCGGTGGATGACAACGGGCAGCTCATCTACATCGCTCCGGAGGCCGTGAGCGCGGTGAGTTATGCGCCGACTTCGAAACGCCGCACCCGGCGCGCAAATAAACCCACCAAACCCAAACGCTGACTGGAGAATTGCTCATGAATCTCAACGTCATTCGCAAATATGTGAGCGACCGCCCTTTCAAGCCGCTGGTGTTTCACCTGGGAAACGGCGAAAAACAACTGCTCAGGCATCCTGAAATCATCGTCACTGAGATCGTGGTTATCGCCGTTGATGACGAGGGGTTGCCGGTGATTATCGCACCTGAAGCCATCAGCGCCATTCATTATGCACAAAATAGAACTCGCCGTGTGCGCGGTCGAAAGAAGACCGTGTCTGCAAAAAAGTCCTGAGGACGGTACGGCCTTTTGTTGTGCGAGACATTTTTGCTCCTTTGATCCGCCTTCTTTGCCCACCTTATGACTTCGAAAAATTTTAACAACATGCCCAATCCCAAATTCAAGTTCGATAACGCCGAGCACAAAGCGGCATACGTACAAGAGATGTTCGATCGCATCGCGCCACGCTATGATCTGATGAATCGCATCATGACCTTGGGCCAAGACCAATCATGGCGCAAGCGGCTCATCCAACGCGCGGGCATTACCGCGGGCGCCCGCGTTTTGGATATTGCGACCGGCACCGCGGATATTGCTCTCGCCGCACATGCCGCGGGCGCAGCGCAAGTCATTGCCGCGGATTTCAGCCGCGAGATGCTGACGTATGCGCAAAATAAAATTCACAAAGCGGCTGCGAGCAATGGCCAGACGATTGTGCTTGCGGCCGCGGATGGCTTGCGCCTGCCTTTCGCCGACAACACGTTCGATGCGGTGGTCACGGGCTTTTCGTTGCGCAATGTCGGCAATCTCGATCATTTCTTGCGCGAGATGACGCGCGTGACCAAAACGGGCGGCAAAGTCGCGTGCTTGGAAATCACCCGGCCGCGCTCGCCTTTCTTTCGCAATTTTTTTGCGTGGTATTTTGGCCGCGTCGTGCCGTTCATGGGGCGCCTCATCAGCGGCCAGCCCGAGGCGTATAGCTATCTTCCTCACTCCGTTTCCATCTTTGTCACTCCCGAAGAACTACGGGTGCGCATGGAAGACGCCGGCTTGAACCATGCGAGCTTCGAAACGTTGATGCTGGGCACGGTTGCGATTCACAGCGGCACGAAGATTCATGCCCAGACCAAAAGCGGCTCGAACGCCTCGCCTCCAAGCCAGCAGCAGAAAATGTGGCAGCGCACAGAGCCATCTTGATTCCGGCTGTGCCTCTCACACTTCCGCGCTTCATTAAGGGCTGAATGCCGCGCCGTAAATTCGTAGCGGCGGGACGGTAACATTGCCGCAAGGAACAACAGCAAAGCTTGCAATTGACTCGGGCCTTTGGTATTATGCGCCCAATTTTTAGCGCAGGCGTTGGCTCATGAAATTCAACTTCGTGTCGTTTCACAAAATACTCCCCATTACTTGAGCGTCTTCATTTGCTCGTAGTATGAACGAAAGTACGAGCCACTAGAAATGATGTTGGAAAAAATCGATCACCTTGGCATTGCCGTGCGCGACTGGGAAACTGCGGTGGCGCGCTACACCACGCTGACGGCCGGGCCGCCGCAACATATCGAAGAGGTGCCCACCCAAAAAGTCAAAGTTGCGATGTTCGAGGTGGGTGAAGCGCGCCTAGAATTGTTATCAGCCACTGCGCCGGATTCGCCCATTGCCAAATTTCTCGAAAAGCGCGGCGAGGGCATGCACCACATTTGTTTCCAAGTTCCCAATCTCGAAGAAGCATTGCAACATCTGCTGGCGGATGGAATGGAAATTCTTCCCGGCGCGGGCGGCGCCGGCGCGCAAGGCCGCCGCGTGGCATTTTTGCATCCGAAAAGCGCCGCCGGCGTGCTTATCGAGTTGGTGGAAAAATTATGACGAGGCGAGTATTACGGCGACGATAAGGAAGATTCGCATCGGCATCGACGTGGGCGGCACGTTCACACATGCCGTTGCGATCGAATCCCAAAACTTCAGCCTGGTCGCGCAAACCAAAACTTCGACGACGCATCATCACGAAGAAGGTGTGGCCGCCGGCATTCTCACCGCATTGCTGAAGCTGCTGCAAAAGGGGCGTATTGCTCCGGAAGAAGTGGTGCTGGTGGCGCACAGCACTACGCAAGCGACCAATGCGCTGTTGGAAGGCGACGTCGCAAAGGTCGGCATCATTGGCATGGGCAGCGGACTCAAGCGTATTCGCATCCGCCAGCAAACGCAAATTGGAGATATCGAGCTTGCGCCCGGCAAACTGCTGCGCACGTGCTACCGTTTTTTGGATCCCGTTCGCAATTTCAACGACGAAGTTATTCGACAAACCATTCGCGCGTTGCAAGAGGAAGGCGCGCGCGTGCTCGTTGCCGCGGAGGCGTTTTCAATTGATCGCCCGGCGCGCGAGCAACGCGTGGTGGCGCTTGCCAACGCAATGGGCCTGCCTGCGACTTCCACCCAACAAGTTTCCCAGCTCTACGGTTTGCGTTTGCGCACGCGCACGGCCGTGATCAACGCCAGCATGTTGCCGGTGATGATCACCACTGCGGAAATGATCGAACGCAGCATGCGCGCCACCGGCATTGCTGCGCCGTTGATGGTGATGCGTTCCGACGGCGGCATCATGGATATTCAAGGCATGCGCGAGCGCCCAATTTTGACCATGCTCTCCGGACCGGCTGCGGGCATTGCTGCTGCACTCATGTATGCCAAAGTCTCGGACGGCATCTTCGTCGAAGTCGGCGGCACGAGCACCGATATCAGCGTGATTCGCCACGGCCAAGTGATGATGCGCACCGCACAAGTGGGCAAACACACCCTGCACACCAAAACTCTGGACGTGCGCACGGTCGGCATCGCCGGCGGCAGCATGCCGCGCGTGCAAAACAATCGCATCGTCGAAGTCGGCCCGCGCAGCGCGCACATTGCGGGCATGCCGTATGAAGCGTTCTGCCAGATTCAAGATTTGGAAGGCGCCGAGCTGGTGTTCGGCGCACCCAAAGCGGGCGATCCGCGCGACTATGTTTTCATGCAAAATCGCGACAAGAATTTTGCGATCACCGTCACCGGCGCCGCGAATTATCTCAAGCTCGTGCCCGAGTATGATTACGCGCATGGCGGCGAAAAAAATATCGAGCGCACTTTTGCAAAGCTCGGCGAGGAGTTTGGGCGGGAACCGCAGGAAACAGCGACGATGATTCTAGACAAGGCATGCAGCCGCGTGGCCGGCGTGATTAATGAACTGGTGGAGAGCTACGGTCTCAATCCTTTAGCCGTGAAGCTGCTCGGCGGCGGCGGCGGCGCTTCCACGCTTTTGCCGTATACTTCGCAACTCACCAAATTGCCGTTCGAATTGCTTAGGAATAATGCCATCATTTCTGCTATCGGCGTGGCGCTGGCCATGGTGCGCGAAACCATCGAGCGCAGTATCGTAAGCCCTACTGCGGAAGATCTCCTGCGCATACGACAGGAAGCTGAAGCGGCAGTTGTGCGCATGGGCGCAGCGCCGGAAACCGTGGAAGTAAAAATCGACGTGGACAGCCGCTCGCATCGCGTGTTGGCAGTGGCCATCGGCTCCACGGATGTGCGTTTGTCGGAGCAACTCGGCCATCCGGTCTCCGCGCACAAACGCGCCGATGTTGCCGCCCTCGCTCTCGCGACCGCGGAACGCAACGTCGACGTGTTGGCCGATACGGGTTTCTTCATCGCCTACGCAACGCGCAAACACACTTCGAAATTTTTCGGCTTGCTGCAAAAGAAAACCCGGCCCGTGGTCATTGTTGATCAACACGGTATCGTGCGGCTCACGTTCAAACACGTCGAATTGGAAGAGATGATCGTTGGCGATGCCGCCGACAAGTTAAAGCATTTCATCGAAGTGCACACGCGCTACGGTGACAGCGGCCCGCAAATACCTGCGATTCATATGGCCGTCGGCCCGCGCTTAATCGACTTCACCGGTTTGCTGGATGAAAAGCAGGTGCTCTCCATGGGCGAGATCGAATTGAGTAAATTCACACCGGAAACGCCAATGTTGGTGTTGGCAGACGTCAAAAGTTGAGCCTGTTGATAGCTTTGTTCAGGTAAATGAGCAGAGCTTTCCGCGCAATTGCACAACGCGAACAAGTCGCAACGAAAAAGGTTTTTGCCTTGAAAGCAAAGATTGTGCTTTTAACAGACTAACGCCCGTGAAATTTCCAAAGCCTTATTCACAATTGGCAAAGAAGTTCACTTCGCAAAACTCACTGAGAAAACCATGAAACTTCAAAACAAAGTTGTGCTCATCACCGGCGCGAGCCGGGGCATTGGCAAAGCCATCGCATTGGCGTTCGCGCAGGCCGGCGCGAAACTGCTCTTGACCGCACGCGATGCCGAGCGCCTGCAACAGGTCGCGGAGCAAGCGCGAAACTATCAAACCGAGGTTGAAACCGTGGTCGCGGATCTGCACGACGAAGCGCAAATCAAAAAGTTGATCGCACATGCGCCCAGTAAATTCGGGCGTCTCGACATTCTTGTCAACAACGCGGGCTTGGGCTATTTCAGCTCCGTCGCGGAAATGACGACCGCGCAATGGGATGAAATGTTCGCGATCAATCTGCGCGCCGTGTTTCTTGCCACACGTGAGGCCATTCCTCATCTGCGTGCGGCCGGGGAGAGTTTTGTCGTCAACGTTGCTTCGCTGGCGGGCAAGAATACTTTTGCAAACGGCGGCGGCTACACCGCCACGAAATGGGGCCTGCGCGCTTTTGCGCAATGCCTCATGTTGGAAGAACGTAAACACGGCATGCGCGTTTTGACGATTTGCCCGGGATCGGTGGCGACGGAATTCGGCGCTGGCAATGAACGCATGCCGCGTTCGCCGAAGCCCAACATCGTCCAACCCGAAGACGTGGCGGAGGCCATTCTTTCTGCCATGCAGATGCCCCAACGCGCGATGGTAAGCGAAATCGATATTCGACCGACGAATCCATAGTCTTACACATTACACTCTAAGCCGGACAACTGGAACCAAACTTCACTAAACTTTTCAAGTTTAGTGAAGTTCTTACCGTGTAAAGTGTAACGTGAAATCAATTCATTTAACGGTTAGGAAGACTGCCATGAAGCTTTATCATTATATTGCGCTCGCTGCGCTGTTGCATGTCACTTTGGTTCGTGCACAAGACGAGCAAAGGCTATTCGCCGGTACGGCAACGTTGTTGGATAATCAAAGCGGCACGGCGGGGCTATACGAAACCGCGCTGAAAGCGCCTAGTTGGAAGCAGGTATCGTGGCCAAATTTTTCCGTGCGCGCCACGACGACGACATTCGGCAATGGTTCGCCGAAATTTTTGCTCGGCGGCCCGCTCGGCATCGTGCAACCCTTCACCAACCCCACGGGTTGGCAGTTACTCACCGATTGGCGCATGACCGAAGTATTGGATCTCGTCGTCGACCCCGAGGACGCGCAAACCATTTATGCTGCGACCAGCCAGGGCGTTTATGTTTCCGAAGACAAAGGCAAAACCTGGCAAGCGCGCAAGCAAGGCCTTGCCAATCCTTTTGTGAGTTGCTTGCTCATCGACCCCAAACAAGGCCATCGTATTTTGGCAGGCACCGAAGCCGGACTTTTTGAATCATTCAATCAAGGCAAGGATTGGGCTTTGCTCGCCTTCGCGGACATCCCCATTCGTGCAATCTTGCGCGAGCCGGAATCATGGCCCGGCATTTATTGGGTGGGCACGGAATATCACGGCCTGTTTGAAAGCTTCGACGGCGGCGAAAAATTCGAACAAGTGGAAATGGGGTTTGACAGCATTTCGGTATATGCACTCGCCGGCGGCGGCGCGGCCGAGCCGATTTACGCCGGCCTTTTCGAGAAAGGCTTATTCCGCGCCTCTTCGCCCGGTGAAAATTGGGCGCCGGTGGAGGGAAGCGAGTCACTAGGCACCGTGCTCTGCGTGTTGCCGCTCGAAGACCGCCAAACGATTTTTGTAGGCACGCATCAAAACGGCGTGCAGCGCAGCACGGATTATGGCCGGTCGTGGGAAAGCTTTGGCTTGAAAGGCGTGCCGGTGCGCACGTTGATGCTCGGAGAAGCGGATTGGTGTAAACCGTAAAAGTGGAATGATGGATTGATTGGATTGTTGGAGTGATGGGGTGTTGAAAGCCCTCACTCCAAAACTCCATTACTCCATCAATCTAAAAATCCACCAATCCAAGTAATGCCTCAGTTATTGGTGAGAAATCGTAACCCAGTCGGCCCGACTGGCGGTTCTTACAGACCGGCGGTCTGTGTTACCACCAATAACTGAGGGATTACCAATCCAATCTATCAACCCACAAATCCATTCATCCATCTTAAGGAGCTTTATGCTGCATCCCAAGATTGAAGTGCGGAAAAGCAGAATTCAGGGTACCGGCATCTTTGCAACAGATTTCATTAAACAGGGCGAAGTGGTGTGGCACGAAACGCCGGAGGAACGCGAGCGCCAATATCGCGTGCCCATCGAAGTGGTGAAGAACTGGCCGGAAGCAGAACAACAGGATTATCTGCGCTACGCTTATCAAATCAGCGAAGCGTCATATGCAGGCCGCAAGCACAACAAGCCCGAAGACCCGGCGGATTATACCAATCATAGCTGCGACGCGAACACATGGTTCGTGAATGATCACACCATGACCGCGCGGCGCGACATTCTTCCCGGCGAAGAAGTGACGTATGATTACGCGACCAGTGAGACGGATGAAAATTTTCTCATGGCGTGTGGCTGCGGCGCGGCGAATTGCCGCAAGATCATTCGCGGCACGGATCACCTTCTTCCGGAAGTGCAGGCAGCCTATGACAGTCACATGATGCAGCACGCGCTACGCAGCATTGCAGCAGCGCGGGCAAAGGATGCGGTGGCGTCGCCCGTGGCAGAAAGATAAGCTGAAGCCCCCATCGCGTCTCGTGTGCCGAGCTGATTTACATTGTATTGAACAAAAAACGCGAGCCGGTGTCTTTTAGAAAAAAAATCTTACTTCACTTCTCAAGGAGTTTTTCGTATGCGAACTGTTCGTCACCACGTCCACCCAGCAGCCGCAAGCATGCTTGTGCTGCTCGTGGCACTGGCCCAAGCCGGCTCGAACGACCTTAAGAAGATCGAGTTGACCACCACTTCACAGCAGGCTAAAGATTTGACGGCGCAAGCCGTGCAAGCCGTGGAATCATTCGATGGGCAAAAAGCCGGGCAGCTTGCGCAAGAGTCCGTGCGAGCCGATTCCAATTTCGCGTTCGGTTACATGCTGATGGCGGCAACGGCGCCGCAGCAACAACGCCCGGCGCTCATCGAAAAATTTCTGGCAAAGGGCAAAAACGCTTCCGCAGGCGAGCAACAATATCTCGAAGCCATGGCGCTTGTGCTCAACGACAAGGCGGAGCAGGCCCTCCCGATCTTCGAGAAGCTGCGCAAAGAATATCCCGGCGAGCGCAGAGTGTGCATGATGCTCGGCCAGATCAACATGAACAACGGCAAACTCGAGGCGGCCTTGCCGTATTTCGAAGCCGCGAACCAGCTTGACGACAGCACGCCGCGCGCCTACACGCTCATCGGCAATTGCTATTTGCTGAAGGACGACTACGCCAAAGCGCGTGAATACTATCAAACCGCGATTTCCAAAGTCGGCCCGGAGGCTTCGCCCTTTGGCCCGTTCTTCGGCATCACCTTCTCTTATCTTTATGAAGGCAAACCCGAATCGGCGCTCAAGAACGAAGAAGAGTTTCTCGCGCGCTATCTGCGCAATGGCTCGGCGCAAAATTTCCCGCCGGTATGGATCTATAACAACATGGCGCGCATCAATCTCGAATTCGGCAACACGACTGAGGCCATGAAGCTGTATGAAAAAGGTTACGAAACCGTGCCGGGCAGCTCGCTTGACAGCACGCAAAAGCTGGTGTGGCACGGCCGGTTATTTCACGGCAAGGCGCGCACGCTCGCACGCATGGGCAAACATCAAGAAGCTTGGGCGCTTGCCGAGCAAATCAAACAGATGATTGAAAATGGCGGCAAGGAAGGCGAACAATACTGGCCGTCCTATTATTACGTGGCTGGCTATGTCAAGCTCGAGAGCGGCGATTACAAAACCGCGGCGGAGCTTTTGGAGCAAGCCGACCAAGACGACCCCTTTCACAAAATGTTGCTCGCGCGCGCGAATTTGAAGCTCGGCAAAAAGGCTTACGCGCGGGAGATTTATCAAGCCATCGCGAAAAATTCCATCAGCAACATGGAGCGTGCGCTCGCCTATCCCGAAGCGAAAAAGATGGTTGCGCAGTTGACTGCGAATTAGCTATCTTGCCGGGCCAAGACGCAACCAAGCAGCTTGTCATTCCGGAGGAATCTTTTTCCGCACTAGCGTCGTACAGGTGCGCAAAAGGATTCCTTCTGAAGGATATGAACACAACCGACAGGAGCACCACATGCCGAAAAAGCGCATGCAATCATATGAAATGATCCCCGAGCGATTCAAAGAAAGGTATTTTACTTTCTATCAAGAATTATACAACGACGAGCATAGCGTGCTCGATCTCAAAACCAAAGAGCTGATCGCCATCGCGGCTTCGCTGGCCGCGGGTTGTCACGGGTGTTTCAAGGGCCACGTGCTCAAAGCCGCACGCAACGGCGCCACGCGCGAGGAGATCGGCGAGTCCATTGCCGTAGCCATCGCGATCAACGGCGCTGCCATTGTGGACCGCACCGATATTGCGAATTTTGATTTCGATTTGGTGAAGAGGTTGTGGGAAGGCAATGGAAAAGTGGAAGAGGACGAGACCATTGAAGAATTGTCCGGAGCGCCAAAGCACGCTTAACCGCGAAATTCACTGCTCGCGCTTCTGAAGCATGTCATTCTGGAAGAAACTTTTCTAGTGCTCGGCATGCGCCCCGTTATTGCGAGGTGCGCCATGCATGACGAGATTCTTGCAGAGTGACATTTTTATTTTTGAACTTTTCACTCCTCGGGCAAATTGCAAGCCCCCAGTTTTCCCTTCCAAAAAAATCTCATCTTCCAAAATTCGCCCCCGACCCCGAGCTGATCGACCTCTCCCAATCGGGGTTTTGCAGCTCGTCGCGATGGGTGGAATGCACCAACTCATAATTTTTAAACCCGGTGCGATCGGCGAACACGAAAATCACGCCGCCCTGCAAATCATCATAGCGCCAGACTTCATACGGCTTGGTGTTGGGGTTGCTCGTCTCGCGTTCCACATGAGACGGCGGACCGTAAAGAATGTACACGCGGCCGCGGTCGCCCTTCCAGCCGGCGCGTAGAGCGCTGGGAAATTGCGTTTCGGCATAGCGCGCGCGGGACAAATAAACTTGGCGAAAACTTACGCCCGCGGTATACTCCTCCGGCTTGTACGCCTCCCATAGCGAAGATATAAATTCGCGCTTGGCCTCGGCATTGCTCAAGTTCGAATAGAGCTTTTTATCCTCCGGCTGAATGATATGCTGCATGCGGCTAAACTCTTCGTCGAGCTCATGATCTTGCAATTGTGCCACCACGTTTAGGCTGCTTGGCGCAACCGCAAGCATAGTCGGCGCGCCTTGATAGACATAAAACTTCTTGCGGCGCAGCGCCAAAGGATTTTTTGCGGAATCCGCGATGCCATAAACAAACGCAAACACCCCTGTGGGCAAGGCTGAAATGTTCGCCGTCCCCATCTCAATGCTGTTATCGTGCAAACGTTTTTTCGTGCGATGAGACCCGTCCAGCCCCGCCACCTTCTCACCGTTTTCGTTTTCAATGTGCCAGTAAGATTTGTAAAAGTCGCCGCGCAGCGCAGTGTTCAAATTATAGGCTTCGAAATAATAGAACAACGTTGATTGCGTTTCGCCATAAAGCAGGTGTGGGTTAACGCGGATCTCATAGCCGTTTTTGTTCAACGCGCTCGCCGCGCCGCTCACGGCTTTGCGAATATCCGTCGCGAAAATCACATCGCTCACTTCCAGGCTGGTGGCAGAAAAGGCTCGCGTGGAGAGCGAAGCTTCGGCGCTATCGGTATGCGCCGGCTGATGCAGATCGAGGAGGCGAAGCACGGCGCGATACTGCCCCGGCGCATCGAGCACGTACCGGATCGCATCGAGCCATTCATTTTGGGAAGCTTGCAGCGCGTGCGTGGCAACCGTTTCGACGAGCTTCCAGGTTTTGGTGGCCCACAGAGTTTGCCCGCGATAAATGCGCAGATCGAGCAGAAGCGCAAAGGTGAGGCTGTCATTCGTGGCGTTGGGTTTGGGCGAAAGCCCGCCGCGCGGCACGGCATAGTTGATTTCGAGATAGCTCACGTGTTCGCCGTCTTGCAACTGCGCCAAATCCAAAGCAGGTTGCAAACGCGATTGAGCAATGGAAATCGTGGCGAGGAAAAGAAGAAGCCAACAAAATACTCGAAAGGGCAACATCCCCCTGGCCCCCTTCGAAGGGAGAATTTCGCGACAATAATGTTGAGCGATTCCCCCCTTGAGGGGGGTGTTTGCGATGACGTGATGATTACTCAAATTCAATTATCCTCCTTACAAAAAGAAAAGGGCTGAGAGTCGCCTCCCAACCCTTTCGCAATGAAGCACAGCAAATTAAAATCCCAGCTTGAGTGTGAAGATGTTTGAGTTGTCGAAAAACTCCACTTGGCGGAAAGCGTAATCGAGATTCACTTCGACGCCGCCGAGGTCGCGTTGAAAGCCGGCGCCCAAACTCAAACCATAAATGTAGCGGCTTTCGCCGGCGGGATCGTTGCCCGCGGTAAACGCAAAGCTGTAGCCGCCGCGCACGAACAGCACATCATTCAAAGAATACTCCACACCGAGACGCGAGGCATCGTCGTCATAATTGTTGTCTTGATACAGCGAAGAGATGTTGAGGTGATTTTTCTCGCCGATTTTGAGCTTGTAACCGAGCCCGATTTCCAATGCAGAAGGCAATTCATCTTTGCCCGCTACAATTTGATACGGCGAGCTGCCACGGCTGACGTCAATGATGTTGCCGGTGCGCAGCAGTCCCGTGCCGCCATACTGCATCGACGGGCCGACATTCTTCAATGTCACGCCCAAACTCAAGCCGTTGATGGCCACGAGGTCGTTGTATTGCACTCCGAAACTAAACGCCAACCCGGTGGCGCTGACGCGATCGATGCTCTCGGAAATGATGTTGAGGGTGGCGCCGACGCCGACGCGATCGCTCAATACACGAGCATAAGTGAAGCCCGCGGTCACGAATTGCGGGGTAATGAGCGCGCCCGTGCCGTCCGGGTTGTCTTCCGTGGTCACGGCAATGTCGCCGATATCGAGCGCTTTCACGCTGAAGCCAAGCGTGCCGAAACCGCTGAAGTTGGAGCTTACCGCGAGATAGTTGACGTTGACGTCCGCGATGTGCTGCATGTGCGAGAACATCGCGTTGGCGTTGCGGCTGGCGCGCGCCAAGCCGGCCGGATTCCAATAGATCGCTTCCAATCCGCTCGCGGTGGCGATGGAGGCGCCGCCCATGGCAATGTAACGCGCGCCGACCGGGATCAATAATTCCGAAGCGGCGTTGGTGCCAACGCGGCGCTCGCCGTCAGGCTGATTGCCTTGTGCTTGCGCGCCGCCGCTCAAAACCAACAACGTCAGGCTTGCTGCAATTGCAGTCAGAGTTTTTTTCATTCGAATTCTCCTTGGCATTGCCCAAGTAATCTTTCTTGTCATCTTCAAGTTAAGGGAAGACCTGCCAAGCAGGGGAACCTGACAGGTCTAACCCGGAGGATATGGGGGGATCTCGTTTGATTCTGAACTCATCTCCCGGCCCCTTCTCTTGGAAAGAGAAGGGGGAAAACCGGTTTGACACCCTAAAAGTCCCCTTCTCTTAAAAAGAGAAGGGGATTTAGGGGATGAGTTGAAACAACTAGAAATTCCTCAAGAATTGATCTTCCCGCACAATAGCGAGCTTGAGCACTTTGACTTCGTTCAAATCCGGGAAGTCGAGGTGCGCGATGTAGATGCCGCTCGCCGCGGGCAAGCCGCGTTCATTCTGCAAATCCCATTGCGCGAACTGCGTATCACTATCCTTCGTGATCGTGCGCACGAGCACGCCCGCCAACGTGAAAATGCGGATCGTCGTTTTATTGGGCAAGTGATTGAACGTGACGTAGCGATTGAAACGATCCGCTTCGGCGCGATTGAAGCCGAGGTACGGATTCGGGAAAACATTGACCGCTTCCAGCACGTCCTGCTTGGCGGTTTCCATGGAGACCGTCTTGCTGAGATTGGCCGTTGAGAAAGTAAACACGTCGCTGGGCTGATTGGGCTTGCTGGTAATGAAGCGAATGGTCGTACCCGCGGGCGGTGGCGTGCCGTCTCCGGCAAGATCGCAGACGGTAACGCGTCCAATCGGATAAACAAAACCGCCATGAAAATTGGCGAAATAGCCGTCGCGGGAACCATCCGAGGCGGAAGGATAGGTCGCGCCGGCGCCGAGGTTTTCACAAAGCGCAGCAAACTGATCATATGAAGCGGAACCCGGCGTGTCACTCTCCGGATCCATCCAATAAATCCAGTCCGAATTAGGAACGCCGCCGAACGGATCCGTTCCGGTCGCATAGCCCCACGCCGCGGAGGTTGCAACATTCTCGTTCAAAAACGGAATCATGCGCTTGTCATCGGAGGGATCGTTGGGCGTTGCGATGCCAATATCCCAAATCTCAAACGGCACGCGCGCAATCTTGTCATCTGTGAAAGCAAAGACTGCCCAGCCGCCGCGTTCCGTAAAGCGCAACTCGAAATCTCTTGGCACGGCATTTCCGATATATCGTTGAATACGGTCGAGTCCGGCTCCGCCGCCGCCGCTCACATAATAATCGCCAGTGCTGTTCGAGCTGTGCCAAACCGTGTTGCCGCCGAAAGCTTTGCACCCGCCCGTGGAGCCAGCGTCCGAGCCGCAAGGATCGCCCGCAGGATTGGCAACTTCGACGATGCCTCCGCCGCCAGAAGCGAATTCTATCGGCGCGCCTAAAACCTTCACGAGTATTCCATCAACATTCAAGTATCTGCCGTCGCCACTTTGGTTCGATTGATTTTTGAGCAGCGTATCGCCTTTGGTCGTGTTGATCAAATGCCAAACTTGCGTCGGGCCCGGGGCGCCTTCAAAGACAACTTTGTATTCATCGCCCGTAATCTTGGTGGGATCGACGATGATCGGATACAATAAGCCGTTGCTGAGGCCTGCGGCATGACTGGCAGATAAAGTGTCGTCGAAGACCGTGCGCAACCTTTCGCCTGGCTTCACGGTTTGCGGCACCACGGTCACGACGCTGGGTGAGCTTTCAAGTGTTTTGGTGGTTAATCCTTCCGTGCCGTTGTAGTTGTAAGCCGTCACGGCAAAGTAATAAGTCTGGCCGTTGATCAACGGCTTCTCACGGAAGCGATCACGATCCACCAGGAGCGAACGCGTCACGCCGGTATTTTTGCCGAGCTGCACCGGCAACGGCAGCACCGAGCCGGAGGCCTCGTCAAAAGTTTCTTGCGAAATGGTAGTGACTTCATCGACGAGATCGAAAGTGCCGAGCTTGACGCCTTGATTGATTGCAGCGCCAGCGGAAGGCAGTTGATAAACATTGTACCCTTGGAAGTCATAGCCTTTGTTCGGGACAAGCTCAGTCTTGATGACCTCCGCTTCGTTCTCACCCCAGTTCAACACGATTTGCCCGTCCAATTCCGTTGCGGTGAGAAACGGAGATTGCGGCGGCTTGGGCAAATCGAACAGGTTGTCGAATGCTTCTTGTGCGAAGCGATCTGTGAACTTTAACACGGAAATGCTTGAGAGCCGGTCGGAGCCGAGCGCAGCCAAGGCCGCCACCACAACTTCTTGCGTGTCACCCAAAGCCATCGTGAATGGTCCGGAAACCATCAATAAACGACGATCCCCGGGATTCGCGTCGATCCAGCCGGTACCCTTCACCGGATCACCCGGCACGCGAAATTTGGTGATTTGATTCGTGGTGGGATCAACCCAAGGCTCCGGCGGATTCTCGGGACGCGGACGATAGCCGCGCAGCAGGTTCCACCATTGCAGCGTGCCGTTGTAGTCGCCGCCGCGCGTGGGATCGCTATCCTCCTGCCCGGCCGCGAAGAATGCAAACGTGGTCATGGGCAGATTGCGAAAGCCCGGTCGCTTTTTCAAACCGAAAATGGCTTCACCTGCGGGATCGGCTACGAGCGGTCCGGCGAAGAAGTCATAACCCGAAGCCGGCGGCGGAAGATTGAGCTGCGTATAGTTGCCGTCTTGCGAAACCGAATTGTAAACATAACCCAGGCTCAGACTCGTATCGCTGCCCACAAAGTCATCGCCGGCAGCGCCAAGATCGGGATCGGCCCACGCGCACAAATACATGCTGTCAACGACCGCGCTTGCTGGGGTCGCGCTCGTGCCTTTGTAGATCAAACGGTATTGCTTGAAGATGATGTTGCCGAGCGGATCGGAGCGGCGATACGCCCACATGGTGAGCTGCATTTCCAAACCGATCGAAGGCGAGCCATACATGCTCTGCACGGCGCTTTGTTGCAAGTCATTCGCAACAATCCACACGACTTGATCCGCACCTGCAACACCCGGCTCATCCGCATCCGGAAAGAGCTTGGGGCTGCCGTCGGCTTTGTATGCTGGAGTGTAAACGCCGTCATTGTTGGCATCATAAAACGGCGCGCCCTTGTGTGCCGGCCAATCGCGCCAATCGTCGGCGTATTGTTGCCGCACCTCGTCGATCTGGGCCTGGGTCACATTTCCCGCAGAAATGAGGTTCAATTCTGCCGCATCTTGGCGCAGATCAGCCGTGGGATAATCGCGACGAACGCGCCACACGCGATCCACATTCTGCCGGTCGTTCAAATCTTCGGGAACGCCTTTTGAAAGGATTGCGCCGGGCACGGTGCCGATGCTGAAAGTCTGGCCGCCCACGCGAATCACCGGATCACCGCCATCATTCACGCGACCGCCCCACACCAAACCGTCTTGAAAAATCGCGGTCGAAAGCAAACTGCCGCGCGGAAAATACAAGCCGGAGTTGCCGTCGGGTTGAATAGCAGATCGCCCGTCGGAAAAAATCCAACTCGCCACTTGCGCGACGTTAACCAATGTTTGGTTCGTTGAAGCGTTCACTTTGGCCATCCCATTACGGCGGGATTGCCACTTGTTTTTTGCTCCTTCTTCGGCGGCGAAACTCTTCGCAACGCTGCACAACATGACCGCCAGTAGAAGGCACGAGATAATTTTTTTCATCAAAAAGATCCTCCGAGATTCTAAATGAAAATGTCTAGCGCAACTCCACGTGTTTGAATACAAACTCGACTTCGAACTTATCCCAGAAACCCGGCAGGCCGAGCTAAGCCCGCCGGGCCTCTTCTTTGGGAGAGAAGGATGATGCACAAACCGATTCAACAGATTGCGAAATTTAATTTGCCATAAACATTCCCGGCTTTCCATGAATATTCCCCCCTTGAGGGGGGTCAGGGGGGTGTTCTTCGCGATGTCGCAATTCAATTTCATGCTTCAATCTTATGCACCCAGCTTTGCTTTTCATCATCACATCTTAAAAGCAACACCCCCTGCCCCCTCAAGGGGGGAATTTCTAGAACTCCACCCGCGCGCCGAAGCGGATTTGCCGCGGCGGACCCAGCAACTGCAAGCCGAACACATCGGATTCACCCAGCGCGAAGTTTTCACCATTGCCGTTGAGATTGATGGCGCGATACAACGCCACGAATTGCTCGCCGCCATTCGCTGCGATGATCGGCCCGCTCAAATCAGGATTGCTCAAGAAGCCATCGTCATAAGCATTGCCGGTGCGGCGATAAACGTTGACGACGTTTTGCCGGTTGGTGAGGTTTTGCACGTACATGTAGAAATTCAAACCCAAGCGGCCGAGGCTAACGGTTTTATCCAGCCGCAAATTCAGATCGAAATTCCACGGCGTGAGTGAAGCATTCACGGCCTCGAGCGGACGGCGCGAACGCGGGTCGGTAATCTGGCCGCCGATGGACGCATCTTGCTGGCCGAACTCTCCCTCCGAGCGCGTATAAGGATGGCCGCTGCTGAAGTTCATCAGCAGATTCAAGCCGAGTTGTTGCAGAATCGGGCCGCCGTCGCCTTTGGCAAAGCGGTAATCAATGCTCGCGGAGCCGCGCTGCGGGCGGTTGAAATCCAACGGCGAAATGATGGTGGGCACTTGCGTAACTTGTTCGATGCCCGCCACTGCAGTATTCGCCGCAGAGCCGGTGCCCAACGAGCGTGAAAACGTGTAATTGATTTGACCGGCCACGCGCTTCGTGCGGCGCAACGAGAGCGAAAGCTCGACGCCCGCAGTCGTGGCGAAATCGCCGTTCACGAGCACGTTATAATCGCTCGCGGGCGAAGTAGGATCGACCACGACGCGCGAGAACTGAATTTGATCCTCGATGTTCTTGTAATAGGCCGTCAGATCGAACGCAGCCGCGTCGCTAAATTGCTGGCTGAAACCGACTTCATATTGTGTGGTCTTTTCGGGATTCAAACCAAGCCCGACAACATTGAAGCGAAAAGAAGTGCCGCCCGTGAACAAGGCATCAAACCATGAAGAGCCGTTGTACAGCGAGCCAAATTGCGGGGCCTGCACGAACTTGCCGTATTGCATATGGAACACGGTGCGCTCGGTGATCGGAAACGCCAGTCCCAATCGCGGACTGACTTCGACCGCGGCTTCTTTCTTCACGAGCTGATCCAAAAACAAGCTTTGATTGGTGCGATCCCATGGTGGATTCGTCGGATCGGCAAACACGAAATCGTCGTTATCCATAACGTCCACGCGCAAGCCCGCGTTGATTACGAGATCGCGCGCTTCAAACTTGTCTTGTGCGTAAAAAGACAAATAGTATGGATGGCGGGAGCCTTCCGGACCCTCGACGTCGATTTCATTGCCAAAGGTATCGTAGCCGTACGTTGATCTTTGCGAAGCGCCGGCGAGAGTACGAAACGCGCCGACTGCGCGCGGATCGCCGGCCAAGGCATCACGATAATCATCCGGGTTTTGCCGCGCGGCTTGCAACTGCGTGCGCGACCACTGCGTGTCCAATGAAAAGTTGCGCGCGGTCCACCTTTCATACGAGCCGCCGAATTTCAATTCATGCTGCTCGTGTTGCGTGTTGAACGCGAAAGAGCCGCCGACATAATTGCGTTTGTTCTTCGTGTAATTCGCCGGGGTGCCGGGCGCGATGAAATCGAAACCATAGATGTCCATGACTTGCGCGCCGCCACGCCAGGGCGCTAAACCCGCATAGTCGTAGAACTGCACGCCTTCCTGGGCATTGGAAGTGCTGTCCCAATACGCCCAGAAGTTATGCTTGAAGATCGGATCGTAACGCACTTCGCGACGATCAAAGTAATTGAGATTCACCTCATAGAAAGATTTGCTGCCGAGCAAATGCGTTACTTTGAAATTCAAGAGGCCGGTGCTTAAATCTTCCACTTGTGTGCGATCGACGTTAAACATGCGCGAGACTAAACTGCCCACGACCGTTCCCGCGGAAGCGAGATCGTCCTGCCGCCGCCACGAAAGCGAGCCGCCAAGACGGAAGATGAGCGGTTTGGCGTCGAACACCAGTGTGCCATTGCCGATCCATTGATTGCGGCTGGCCGCCGGAATCGCATTGTCGCTCATCTTGAGGCCTTGTCTTTGGATCAAAGCTTCGATGCGCGCCTCGCGATTGGTGGTGAGTATGAGCGGGAAATGATTCTCGTCGACATAAGTATCGCTGTGGTTAAACTCGAAGCCCTTCCAAAAACGCGTAGCGCGATCGCGCTCGAAAATGTTCTGCCCCGCAAGGAAAAATTTCAGACGTTTGGTGAGCAAGGGGCCGCTCACGGTTGCGGTATAATCGGTATAGCCATAGGAGTGCGTGCCCAAAAACGTCTCGCCGCGATCGGCGAAATTGTCGGTTTCAGTTTGGAAGCTGAAACGATAGTCGTTGCCGCCGCTCTTCAGCGTTTGGCGCAGAATGCCGGCGTTCGCGCCGCCGAACTCGGCCGTGTAGCCGCCGGCTTGCAATTGAAATTCTTCCAACGCTTCCGGAATCACGGTAATCGCGTTGTTGCCGTTATTCTGGTCGCGCGTATTCGCGCCCTCGAGATAATAGCCGACCTCATCGTTGCGGCCGCCGCGCACGAACAATGCGCCGTTTTGCACGACCACGCCCGGTTGCAGCGCCACCACCGAATTCACCGTGCGCACCGGAATGTTTTTGAAATCATCATAGCTTTGAATGCGCGTGACATTGGTGGCGTTTTGATTGACCAACGGTCGCTCGGCCACAATCGTCACGGCATTGACCTCGAGCGCTTCCGAGGGCAATTTGAAATCAAACTCCGTCGTCAAACCGGAATTGACACGGATGTTTTCGATTTTGACTTCACGATAACCGATGTACGACGCTTTGAGCTCGTACACGCCGACCGGAACGTTCAGGATGACAAACTCCCCCGTAACATCGGTCGCCGTGCCGTAAGTCGTTCCCATGATAACCACGTTTGCGCCCGGCAACGGCTCATTCGTTTCACGATCGACAACTTTGCCTTTGATTTTACCCGTGGTGCTCGCCATCGCCAACATCGGCAAGAGCAAAGCCGCCAGCAGGTAGATCAGATTCTTGCGTTTTTTCATTTGACCTCCGACGATTGGTTGGCATGAAGAAATAGATTCGCGCACAAAATTTGAAATGCTTTGAGATGAGCGACGCTTCAATGATCCGACAAGCTCTTAATCGTTAGCGCGCCGGCAGCGCCTAAAATCAACGCGGTATGGCTGTTCGAGACCGTGAGCGGCGAAGAGGCCAGCACCACGTCCGTGCCGGCTTCTTTGACTTCGATTACATAATCTCGCGCCGCCACCACGCGATAGCCGGTGTCGCCTTTATAAGCCAAACGCGCATTCGCAACGGTATCGGCGCCCGCGATGACGCGCACATCAACGCTGTAGCTCGGACTGAAATTCAACACGCGCACGGCGACCCCGGGAGTGTCAAATATCCGGCGTTCGGAAATGCGAAAGAATTCTCGCGCCGCGCCGCCAATACTCGGCAACACTGCCACAGTACCACGCAAATCAGTGGACATGGCGACGAACTGTTTTTCGCCGTTGGAGAGCGAGACTTCGCGACTGCCCGCGGGAAAAGACTTATAGCCCAAAGTATTGCTATAAGTCAAATCGCCTTGTGAAACGCCATCCACCGCGAGTTGCACACTTCCCAACTCCGGCGCGGCGTGCACGAAACGAAATTCCGAAAGCACCTCCGGCGGTTGCGGTCCGGTGGAAGGCACATCGGCGCAACTCAACAACAGAACCGCAGAAGTGCACGCGCTCAAAATCAACTTGATCGCTTGTGAGGCCATTGACGCTCCTTTCTAGTTGGATAAAGAAGATGAAACCGCAAACGTTTCTGCACTGGAACGCAATGCAGAAAAAGCAAAAACCTGAGCACAGATTTCCTCATGAGGCCGCCAAGAAAACGCCGTGTTCCGACATGTGACCAATGGGCTTTAGGAAAGGCACTAGCAACAATCGTCGCAAGCAACGGCGCTTCTTAGCGACATTGGAATGCAGCATTCGTTGGAAACAACTGCGCTTGGAATAATGCGCTGAGCTGGGAAGGCGTAAGAGAGGGAGGAATAGCCGGAAGGAAAAGCTTGCCTTTGTAAAATGGCAAAGCTATCTTTTGTTGGATTGTGAAAGGCTATTCGTAGTCTTTTACGCCGGCTCGGTGAGAGTTGCCGCTCTCATCGAGCTTTTTTATTTTATGGCTTTCGCAAATGAAGTGCCACTAGTGCAGCGCGTGGCTTATTGCCAACAAAACACCCTTTCTATGGTTGCGTTGCGTGCATATCATGCATTCTGCGTGCAGGTCTTTGCATTACAGCGGTGCATAGTAATGCACGTTGGTTAAAAGAGAAAAGGATGGAACTGATTTTTCGACGTGAATGGAAACACTGAGACGCTGATATGACGGTGAGAAGTTGCAGGAGGTTTAAGCTTTTTTGACCAATGGATAATTTTCTTTTTTGAAGCGTCCCGACAATTTTTTTTGGATGATCTCAATGGCGGGAACCATCATGAAGAGAAACGCCAGAATAAATCCCGGCCAGTTGAACCCCGCTTTGCGGGGCAAGACCTGCCGCACAGCTTCGACGCCGCCCTCGATGACGCGAATCGCATCGGCCATGAAAACCAACAGCGCCAGCACGCATCCGCACAAGCTGAAAATCCATGCCCGGCGCGAGGGCCAGAGCGGAGGTTCGTGATCGCTGAATTGGGTCGCCACAGAGCCGAAGATGATCATCAGCGCGGCAATCAGCATTGGCGCGAGCACCGGCCCCCACCACGGCAATGGCAGCAAAAATAAAATATCCCAATCCCACAGCGAATGCGGCCAATCGACGATGATTTTGAGAAACACATAATACAAAATATCCCACACGCCGAAAGCGAGCAACGCATAGCCCCATTTCTTCTCGCGCGTTTGGCCGGCCAAGCACCCGACGGTCCACAACATTATCAGCGTTGCAATTTCACGAATCAATTCAACTTCGCCCAACTTGGGCACATCTGGCAGTGGATTGGGTTGATAAGGCTCCAGCCGATTGACCAGCATGCGCAGATCCACCACGAGCGCCGATTCGACCCAGGCCATGGCCGCGGCAAACAGAACGACGACGAGCCCACGTTTTTTTTCACTCATATTTTCTCGTTTATCATGACAGCTCAGCAAGATGATGAGCAACATGGCTGCCTCCGGCATGTTTATGCCAGCCGTGCCTGTTGCCGAAATAACCGTGTTGGCAGGTTTTGGAGACTCCTAGCGGTCGAAGCGCGGCTCTGCTTTTGCGTTTAGATAACGGCCAAAACATGCCAACACTGTATTCATCCCGAGAGGCTGTCAAGGCCGCCAAACCCGATGGCGTTTCCATCGGTACGCGTTAAGCGACGAGCAGCAAGTTCACGCTATCGAGAGAGCATTCTGCCTTATGGCAACCTTCAGAGCTTTGTTGCGCTATCGGACTAGGGTGCTCGGGTTTTTGCAAATCATCTCAGACGGACCTGGAATCAGGCCGAACGGCACCGGTTGTGAGCTTGCGGATCAGCACCCCGCATCCGGCGCCGATTGTTGCAACCACGAGCGTGAACGCCGCCAGCAGCAGGATCGATTTGTAAGTGTTCGGTTGCAGGGTGTCCGGCAAGCCGAGGACATGCTTGATCAGGTGAGCCAATGGCACGCACGCCCACGCCGCGGCCGCGGCAACCCACCCGCGTTTCCCCCAGATCGCTCCGGCGATAGCTGTGGCGACGAGCAACATGGCGACGATGACGATCGGGCTGACCTCGCCCTCAAAAGCAAAGTTGTCTACATACGCGATAGCCGCTCCGGCGGCGAGCCCGGCACCAAGACGCACCGGCAGCTTGTTCCAGAAAGAGATTGAATTCATGTGAAAAGCCTCGTTAAGGTTGATTATTTTTCAAGCTGAAATTTTTTTCCACACTTATGCTTTAAGCGTGGCTCTGCCGTTAAGGTTTCTGCAATCATGCGTGCTCAAACAGAAGGCGCAAATTTGGAGTGGCGCGAAATCGCTTCAACAAGATTCATTGCCTTGCTGTCGAACGCGCCATTTTTTTGGGAGGAGGTGGCGGCATCAGACCGCTTCATGACCCGGCCAAAGCGGCGCTCGCGCTGTTGGAACTCTATGACCGCGACTTCCAAATCTTGTGCGGTAAATTCCGGCCATTTGCGTTTGGTGAAATAAAGCTCGGCGTACGCGCACTCCCACAGCAAAAAATCGCTCAAGCGCTGTTCGCCGCCCGTGCGAATCAACAAATCCACATCCGGCACAAGAATGCCCGGGTGATGAATTTCCGAGAGCGCACGCGCCAAAGCTGCGCGTGAGATTTCCCCCTGCTCCTGGCAGCGTTGCGCCGCGGCAATAATCGCGTCGCGGCTGGAATAATCCACGGCGAGGCGCAAATGTACGCGGCGCCCTTTGGCAGTGGCAGTTTCGAATTGTGCGACGGCTTCTTGCAAAGCCTCCGGCAACCGATCGCGGCGGCCGATCACATTCACGCGCACACCGTTTTCAATACACCTCGCGGTCTCGCTGCGAATGTAGTATTGAAACAATTGCATAAGTCCGTGCACTTCGCGCGGCGGCCGTTTCCAATTGTCCGAAGAAAAGGCATAAAGCGTCAGCGTTGTAATGCCCAAGTTCGGGCAGGCTTCCAAAACTTCGCGCACGACCTCCGCGCCGGCGCGATGGCCGGAGAAGCGTGGCCGCCCTTGCGCATTCGCCCACCGGCCATTGCCGTCCATGATGACGCCGACGTGCAAACCGTTTGTCGCTTCGTGAATGATTTCGCTCGTCGTCATAAATGTTCACCTTGAAAATAGTTTGTGACTTTATCTCAATAACAAAATTCTTGCTTCTGCGGGATTGATTCTTTATGCTCACCCCGTTTTCATTGTAGCTTTTTTAATTTAAGCAAAGCCCGCCTGAGATGCGTGAGCGCGGCCTGAGATATTTGTGAGCAAATGCGAAATGAGCTCGAACCTTTCTGAAATCAGCGGTTACCTGTTTGAAGATTATCAGTTGGATCTGCGTAATCGCGAGCTGCGCCAGGGCGGGCAGACGCTGGCGCTCAATTCGAAATACTTCGACGTGTTGCATCTGCTGGTGCGCCATCAAGGTCAGTTGGTGGAGAAACAGAGGATTTTTGACGAGGTATGGGAAGGGGTGATCGTGAGTGATGCCGCGCTCACGCAGTGCATCAAAGATATTCGCAAGCAACTGCACGACGAGGTTGCCAGTCCGCGCTTTATCAAGACCGTGCCCAAACATGGCTATGTGTTCATCGGCCATGCGCTCGCTCTCAACGGCGAGCCGCACGCGGTTTCTGCCCGGCCCTCTCCTCCGGTTTTTTCCCGGCCCTATAAGTTTCTCGATTATTATACCGAGCAAGATGCCGCGCTATTCTTCGGGCGCGAGGCTGAAGTCGCAACAATCACTTCACAAATTCTTGCGCACCGGTCGTTCATCTTGCATGGCCGGTCCGGCGTGGGCAAAAGCTCGCTCTTGCGCGCCGGCTTGATGCCGGCGTTGAAGGCGCACGGCCATTATGTTTTCGTGCTGCGCTGCTTTACCCCGCCTTTGGAACAAATGCGCAACGCGCTCCGGCTCATTGCGGAAACGCCGCCCGCCGAACCAGATGACTTCACTGCGTTGATCTTGCAGCTTGCGGAAAAATCGCCCGGCCGCGCTTTCATCTTTCTATTGGATCAATTCGAAGAGCTTTTCACCCTGTTGGAGGAATACCATCGGCAAAAGTTCCTCGCCGCCCTCTCCGAGCTTTACAGCCACGAAACGCTGCCCGTGCGTTTTGTCTTTGCCATTCGCGAGGATCTGCTCGCAGAAATGAGCCAGCTCAAAATTGCGTTGCCGGAAATTTTTCATCATGAATACCGGCTTAAGCGCCTCAGCCGCGAACAAGCTGCGCGCGCCATCATCGAGCCGGCCAAGGCCGCGGGCTGCATTTGGGAATCCCAGCTCGTCGAGCGGCTGCTCACGGATCTCAGCGACGGTGAAAACGTCGATCCGCCGCAATTGCAAATCGTTTGCGATCAGCTTTACGACGCGCGCGACCAATCCGGCCACGTTGCGCTTGCGGCATATGAAAGCCTCGGCACTGCGGCGCAAATTCTCACCGGCTATCTCGAACGCGTATTACAGCGTTTCAATCCCGCGGATTTGAATCTCGCCAAAGAAATTTTGACCACACTCGTCTCCGCGGAGCCGCAACGTTTAGTGCTGCGCGTTGCCGAGCTGCTCGCGCAATTGGAAGCGCGCACCGGCCAAAACGCCACGCACATCAATCGCCTCGTGGAAGAGCTGGCCATGGCGCGCATCGTGCGCTATCGCAATCACGGCGGAGAAGGTTGGATTGAACTGGCGCACGATTTCCTTCTGCCGGAAGTTTCACGTTGGCTCACCGCAGAAGCACATGCCCTCAAACGCGCGCGCGGCGTCATCGAGCGCGGCATGGAAAATTATCGCGTGCATCAGCTCCTGTTGGATAGCGATGCGCTGCAGCTCTTGCTGCCCTTCGGCCGCCAGCTCGGCTTGACCGGCGAGGAGGCGGACATGCTTTTGAAAAGCGTGCTCAATCGCACCCGGACCGTGCCGCAATGGCTCGCGCAAGCCGCGCCCAATGCGGAAAAAATCATTCTCGCGGCCGGCGCCAGCCCGGAAGCTGCAGTGCGGTTGCGCGTCATCGAAGCGGGCCAGGCCCTGCCAACTGCTGCCACGAAAAATCTTTTGCGCGCGTCAGCTTTGTGGGATCGCGAGCTGGCGGTGCGCAGGAACGCCACTTTGGCGCTCGCAGAAATCGAGCCCGCAACTGCAGAGCAAACCCTCACCACTCCCCATCCGAACGAGAAGCTGGGCTTGCTGCGGCAAAGCGTGAGCTTGGCATTCATGCGCGATCACGAGCGGAAACTCGTCCGGCTCGCGCACCATCCGCCGGTGTTGCGCTTTTTGATTTTGCTCCAGCTCGTGTGGCTGCGCCTCCATCGCCATAGCAATGAAATTATCCAGCAGGGCTTGGGCGGAATGTTGGGCGCGGCGGTTGCCGGCGTGATCGGCGGGTTCATGCTGGGCTCGAGCCTCGCGTGGATTCGGCAAACCACCATTTTGCAGGGCACTTCCATCATAATCGTGCTCGTCAGTCTCGCAGTGCTGGTGAGTGCATTCGGCGGCATGGCCGTGAGTTTCGGCATGTTGATGGTCGATCGTGTGACGTATCGCCACAGCCGCTGGTGGTCCGTCTTGGGCGCAGCCGCGGGCGGCGCGTTGATGGGCGGCCTCGCCAACTGGCTCAGCGTGGATATTTTTCACGCGCTTTTTGGTCGCGACCTCGAAGGCATCACCGGCGCATTTGAAGGCGCAGTCATCGGCGTGGGTTTGTCTTTCGGCGTGCGTCTCGTGGAAAGCTTGCGGCCGAACGCGCGCGCGTGGCAACGCATGTTCGCCGCCGCGTTGGGGGCCACGTGCGCGAGCATTTTGCTCACGCTCATCGGCGGCAATCTCTTCACCGGCAGCCTGGCTATCGTCACGCATTCGTTTGCGAACTCGCAACTGCGCATCGAATCGCTCGCCGCCTGGTTCGGCGAAGTGCCGCTGGGCCGCACGACGTTGATGATCATCAGCGCGATCGAGGCGTTTCTTTTCGGCGCCACTGTGTGTGCGGGCATCGAACTCGCGCGACGCATGGGCAATAGAAACGTTGCTGTGAATCGCAACGAATAAAACGGCAACGAAGGCTCCGCGCACTCTGCTCGATCCGCTTACAAAAATACTTTTTAATGGAGAAACCCTTGCACGGAAAACTCGAAGCGATCTGGCTAAAGCGCGGCAAAGGCGGGCCGATGGATGCACGCGAGCGCGCCAAGCTCATTGCGGGCCGCGGCCTCGTTGGCAACGCCAATCAAGGCGGCAAGCGGCAAGTTACCATCATTGCTAAAGAGCGTTGGGAGGAAATCATGCAGGCGCTCGGCGCGCGGCTCTCGCCCGCAAGGCGCCGCGCGAATTTGATGGTGAGCGGCATCGATTTGAACAACAGCCGCGGCCGTACGCTCGCCATTGGCGCATGCCATTTACGCATTCACGGTGAAACGCGGCCGTGCGAATTGATGGAGGCTGCCTGGCCGGGCTTGCAAGAAGCCATGCGCCACAAATGGGGCGGCGGTGCGTTCGCGGAAGTTTTAAACGACAGTGAAATCGCGCTCGGCGATACTGTCGTTTGGCAAGCCGAACAACCTTGTGTGCAGGTCGAAGAAGGCGGCGCGGCTTTCTGAAATGGCTTTTTATCTCTCAACTCTTCTGCACGGCCGCGTTCTCGCCGGTACTATTCCCGCTATATACTCCACCTCTTATTCCTCAAGGCCGGCGATTTTCTGCGCGAAAAATTGAGGTAGGCCAGCCTTGCACACCAAGCAACACCTCCAACGATCTTTTTCCCTCGCCACGGATGGTCAAAACAATCATGACAATTGGTAATCGGCCGATCGAAAGGAAACTCCATGTCGCGTTTCTCGGTACATTCGTGGCAAAACTCTTTTGGGCGCATCACATTTTTCATTAGCCTTTTCGCAGTTGCTGCGCTCGCACAAAACCTGCGTTTTCAAGATGTGACCAATAGCGCGCGTGTCTCCACACCGAATGATCCCAACGGTTACGGCCACGGCGTTGCGGCGGGCGATTTCAACAATGACGGCCTGCCCGATATTTACGTGATCAATTACACCTCGCTGAATGCGCTCTTTCTGAACAACGGCAATGACACATTTACCGAGACCGCGGCGTCAGCGAACGTCGCGTACAACACCACGCTGCAAGATCGCGGCGTGGCAGCCTCGGACTATGACGATGACGGGGATCTCGATTTGTACATTGCCTCCGGCGGCTATCAAAACAATCTGCTGTTTCGCAATAACGGCGACGGCAGTTTTAGCGAGATTGCCAACAGTGTGGGTTTGCGTAATTATGAAATGCAGGGTGAAAGCGTGTCATGGGGCGATTACGACGGCGACGGCGATCTCGATCTCTTCCTTACGAGCTACGAAAATCCCTGCAAGCTCTTTCGTCAAAACTCCGATCACACATTTTCAGAGGTCACCTACGCAAGCGGCTTGGGCGGGATTGCAGAGTCGGTTCAGTCGGTATTCTTCGATCTCGAGTTGGACGGAGATTTGGATATTTTTATCAGCCGTGGGCAGAACATTTCCAACAGCCTTTTGGTGAATCGTGGCAACGGCGTTTTTGTCGATGAAGCCGCGAGCCGCAATATAACCGATCCCGTGCCGCACGGCCAGGGCGTTACCGTTGGTGATTACGACAACGACGGCGACTTGGACATTTATATGTGTGACGATCGCGGCCCGAATCGGCTGTATCGCAACGAGAACGGCAGCTTTAACGAAGTCGCGGCGCAAGCCGGCGTCGACGACTACAGCCGCAGCTTGGGATGCCTCTTTGCGGATTTTGACAACGATGGCTGGCTCGATCTTTATGTGATCAACTTCGGCACGAATCGCTTGTATCGCAACCATGGCAACGGAACTTTTGAGGATGTGACGAGCGGCTCCGGCGCGGACAACTCCTCGCGCAGCTATGGTAGCGCCGTGCTGGACTATGACGGCGACGGCTTGCTCGATATTTATTTCAGCAATTCCGGACAGAATAGCAATCTGCTGCGCAATACGACGAACACGAGCAATAAGTGGCTCAAGCTCGTGTTGCGCGGCGTGAGCAGCAATCGCAACGGCATTGGCGCGCGCGTGCTCTTAACGAGCGGTGGTGTGCAGCAGACGCAGCAATTGCTCGCGGGCTTTGCCATGGTTTCCGGCGGCAGCGATTTGACGTTCCATTTTGGCTTGGGCAATAACAGCACCGCCTCGCGCGTGGAAGTAATTTGGCCTTCGGGCGAGCGCGACGTATTGACCAACGTCGCCGCGAATCAAGCGCTCACCATTCAAGAAGGCAGCTATGGCGATACGCCGCCAAATGACACCGATCCGCCCGTGATTTCGAATGTGGCGTCTTCCAACATGACCGGCAGCACGGCAACGATCACATGGAACACGAATGAAGCGGCCGACACGCAGGTGCAATATGGCTTAACCGCGAACTATGGCGCCACGACGCCCCTCGACGCGGCGCGCGTGCTCAATCACTCCGTCGCGCTCAGCGGCCTCGCGCAGAGCACCACGTATCATTTTCGCGCGCTCTCGAAAGATGCTGCCGGCAATCTCGCCAGCAGCGGCGATTTTACTTTTACGACGCCGGTGGACAGCGGCGGCGGCACGTACACGCTTTTTGCCGATGATTTCACAGGCAGCACATTGAACACGGCCGTTTGGCAGCGCGGCACGAACAGCGGCAATCAAACTGTGGTGGCGAACAACGCGCTTGAATTGCGCTCGAACAGCTCGCAGTCCGGTTGGGTGGTGATGAAGCAAAGCTACGCAGCGCGCAACACCACCGTCACCGTAAAGGTCGTGCAACCGAATGACGACGGCAATCTCGGCATGTCGCCGACTTACACCGCGGGCGCAATCAACGGCATTTACAATGAAGCAAACTGGTATCGTTTTTATGCGTACCGCGATACGCCGGGCAATTATCGCTTGTATGTGCTGTGGAAAAAGAACGGCGCCGAAGACGGCCTGGATGTCACCGGCAATTTGGTCATCACGGCGCAAAGCGGGGTGTATTTACGATTGCGCTTCGATGACACACACATTCATTTCGAAGCCTCGCTCGACGGCGTGAGTTGGAACGCAACGTACAGTGAGCCGTTCGCTTTGCCCGGCTATACTTTGGATTCGAATTTCCATTACGAGCTTGCAGCCTCGCGCACGCCAACCAAAGGCGTGATGATCGTCGATGATTTCGCGATCACGGCTCCGGGCGACACGCAAGCACCGCTAATAAGCAACGTCGTCGCCGCGCCTGCGAGCGGTTCCGTGACGATTACCTGGAACACCGATGAAGCGAGCGATTCACAAGTGGAATACGGCACGACCCTGTCATATGGCTCGTTTTCACCGCGGAATAGCGCGCTCGCAACGGCGCACAGTGTCACACTCAGCGGCTTGAGCGCAGCCACCACTTACTACTATCGCGTGCGTTCGCAAGATGCTGCCGGCAACCTCGCGCTGAGCAGTGGCTTCACGTTTCAAACCGCCTCGAGTGGCGGCAGCAACATTACACGCACCATCCTGAGTGATGCCATCAAAGGCTCCGCCAAGGGCACACGCACGGGCGGGCAATTTGCTGCCGATGGCGGCTGGCAAGTCACAGCAACCGGCGACATGTTGGTTTATGATTTGGGCGCGTACATTGAAAACGGTGCGCTGGAAATAGATATCCGCAACTTCCGTCCCGCGGCGCAAAACAGCTACAATCGCCACCATTTTCTGAGCATGTTTCGCAACCCATGGGGCAATCATCATCCTGCTGAAAATCAGGAAACCGTTTGGGATCTGCACGCGGGCACGAACTACACCCCCGGCGTGAAGCTGCTCTCATGGACCTACAACGAAAACGAAGAGAAGAACACGATCAAGCCGGATGATTTCAATCAAGCGCAAACTTATCGCGTGCGCATGGTGTGGAACGGCAACCAACTGCAATACTTTTTGAACGGCGTCTTGCAAGCCACGCACACGCATTCTTCGAGCATGCAAGTGCGCTATCTTTATGTGGGCCGCGATTTCACGGTGAGCGGAGATTTCATCACGAACTTCAACAACAATCAATATCCCGCGCTCGTCGGGCCGATTTATGCCAATTTACTGGTCACAGAAACACTGGCGACGAATGACACTGTGCCGCCTCAAATCACCAGCTTCGCGGCGAGCGCGCTTTATGCGAATGCGGCGCGGCTGACATGGACCACGAACGAAGCCACGACTTGCTATGTCGAATACGGCCCGACGATGTCGTACGGCCAACGCACTTCCGTGCTCGGCCCGCCTGAGCAAACACACAGCACCGCGCTTGCGAATCTTAATCCAAATCAAACCTATCACTATCGCATCGTCGCGCAGGATGACGCCGGCAACACGGCAAGCTCCGGTGATGGCACATTTGCCACGGTCGCGAGCGGCGTCTATCTCTTCAAACCGATTGCGGATACTTTCGTCGAGCAAGCGGGATTGGTCGGCAAAACGCGCGATTACGCCAATTTCGGCAAGATGAATCTCGCGCTCAGCGCGGGCCGCGAAGCCTATTTGCGCTTTCAAGTTTCCGGTTTGACGAATGCGGTGACGCAAACGAAGCTTCGACTGCACGGTCGCCAAACGGGCGCTCCGAACGCCACGGTGCGCGCGTTGACCGCAAGCTGGAATGAAAGCACCGTAACGTGGTTGACGAAGCCGGCGCAATTCGGCAACACCCTGGGCACGCTCCCCAATGTGACGGCGAAGCAATGGCAAGAAGTAACGCTTGCGCCGTTTGTGGCCGCGAATGGTGTTTATGATTTGGCCTTGCTAGGCGCAGGCGCGTTGATGGCCTCGTTGGACGCACGCGAATCGACAAATTTTCAGCCGGAGCTGATTGTGACCACGCTCGACACCATCGCGCCGACCATTACGAACGTTGTCGCGAGCAATGTAACCTCGAGCGCCGCGACGATCACCTGGAATACGAACGAGGCAAGCGATTCCCAAATCGAATATGGCTTGACGCCGAGTTACGGCAATCTTTCCGCGCTCGACTCGAATCGCGTCAGCGCGCACACGTTGACTTTGGAAGGCCTGGCCGCAAGCACCGAGTATCATTATCGCGTGCGCTCGCGCGACCTTGCCGGCAATTTGGCGCTCAGCAACGATGCGGTGTTCACAACATTGCCCATTGCGGGATTGCCGCTGATTTCAAATGTGACGGCCACAACGATTACCAGCACCACTGCGCAAATCACTTTCGCCACCGATCGCAACGCCTACGGCAGTGTGGAGTTCGACACCTCCGCGCATGCCGCGACACGAATCATGCCGCTCGGGGATAGCATCACGGAAGGCGTCGGCAGCAGCGACGAAGCCGGCTATCGCTCCGGCCTATATGCAGTGCTCACGGATTTCGGCAGCAGCTTCGATTTCGTGGGCAGCTTGCAATACGGCATCAATATTCCCGATCCGGATCACGAAGGCCATGCCGGTTGGTATGCGAATGACCTCCTCGCCGAGTTGCAGAATTTTTTGCAGCAGTCGCAACCACAAGCAGTGTTTCTTCACATCGGCACGAACGACGTGAGCCTCGGCGATCATTACGGCACCGTCGTAAACGAGATCACCGCAATCGTCGATACGATCTTGCAGTTCAATCCGAAAACGAAAGTTTATCTTTCCACTTTAATACCACGCCAGGATAATAAGCAAAGCGTGACCGCGTCGGTGAATGTGAATTTGCCGGAGGTGGTGGCGGAGCGCGCCAACGCGGGCTATAAGATCTTTTTGGTGGATAACAGCGCAGCGTTTCTCGCCAATCCGAACTGGGCCACCGAATGGATGGCTGACAACGTGCATCCCAACGACGCGGGATACACAGTGATGGCGCAGCAATGGCAAAAGGCTTTTATCAACACCGAGTATGAAAACGCGTTGAGCAGCAACAGCCTTGCGACCGCGCACAGCCTCACGCTCACAAATTTGACGCCGGGCAACACGTACCACTATCGTGCACGCGCTAAAGACCAAGCCGGTTTGGAATCCGCTTCCGGAGATTTCACTTTCACCACGCCGCCGTTCACGCCGGTCACAGTGCCGTTGCACGGCATTTATGAAATCACGCTGCGTGCGCAAACTTCGCCGAAGAATCCCTATGTGCAAGGGCCGAGTGTGGCTGTGACTTTCCAAGGCGCGTCGGGCGCGGCTTTGGGCACGACAAAGATCGTGCAAGGCTTTTGGGATGGCGGAGATACTTATCGCGTGCGCTTTGCGCCGAACAAGTTGGGCGATTGGTCGTGGCAAAGTTCTTCGAGCGACGCTGGACTCAACAATCAATCCGGCATGCTCACGTGCGCAGGCGCGCTTGCGGCGCCGCACATTTCTGCGCGCGGACACGTGCGCGAGTCGAAAAGCTTCCCCTATGCTTTTGCGCACGAAGACAGCACGCCGTTCTTCCTCCTCGGCGATACGCAATGGAGCTTTGCCACTGCCGCGATTTCCTGGCCCGCGGAGTTTCAAACCTACGTGGACGCGCGCGCAGCACAGGGTTTCAATTATATACATGGCCTCATTTACAATGTCTATCCGGTGGGTAATGAGGGTAATGAAGGCGGGCCAATCTTCCATGGCGCGAACGTCGACAGCTTGAATCCGGGCTTTTGGCAGGCATTGGATCAACGCGTGGCTTATATGAACGCGAAGGGTCTCGTCGTGGGTTTGATGTTGGCGTGGGGCAACGGCGGTTGGCAGAATTTTTCCACGGTCACGCAAGTTGATCGTTTCGTGCAATACACCCTCGCGCGTTACAGCGCTTACAATGTATTTTGGATTACCGCCGGAGAATATGAAGAAGCGGCGCCGCCGGGAGGGCACGCACACGTTGGTGAGCTCATCGCTGCAAGCGATCCGTATGTCCATCCCATCACGACGCACACGATTAACAGCAGTGCGGATGATTTCGGCAACGCCGCATGGCACACGACGATCTATCAGCAAACCGGCAGCCCCGCTCTCATCACGCGCGATCGCATTTACAACAAGCCGGTGATCAATTCCGAATTCGGCTATGAAGGCGATCAAAGCGCGGAAGCGGTGCGGCAGGACGCATGGCAAATCGTGATGCGCGGCGGGTTCGCAGTTTATGGCGATACGTCCACGTATCATTACAACGCGAAGATGACGAGCGCGGAGTTAAATTCGCCCGGCGCGCGCTTCATGACGATTCTCAAAAACTTTTGGAGCGGCAACAATGCGCCCACAATTGCATGGCAACGCTTCACGCGCTTCGAGGTCGTGAGCGGTTCGCGCTTTCTGGCCGGCAATCCCGGTTCGGAGTATGTGGTTTATGCCGAAGGCCGCGGCACGTTCACGGTCAATCTTTCGGATGCCAATCTCAATTCCCCCCTTGAGGGGGGTCAGGGGGGGGTTATGCCTTCTAATGGTTACAGAACAGACCTGCAGCCTCAATCAAGTTTTGAAAGTATTCGCTCAGTGCATGAAATCAATAACACCCCCCTAGCCCCCCTCAAGGGGGGAATTAACCTCGCGAGTTCACAGAGCGCGGGTGCGACGATTGTCAACGGACAATGGTTTAATACGCGCACCGGTGTTTGGGGCGCAACGTTTTCGGACACGGCGAGCGCGGCATTTTCATTAACGCCGCCCGATTCTGCCCATGCGGCTTATCTAGTTGTTGCGCCGCCAGCCACGCCGCCGGCGATTTCGCAAGTGCTCGCCAGTGTGACGAGCACCACCACGGCAACCATCGCGTGGCAAACCGACAAGCCCGGCGACTCACAAGTGGAGTATGGCTTGACGGCGAGCTATGGCAATGTTTCCGTGCTCGATACCACCAAGACGCTCAATCATGAGGTTGCGCTCGCGGGCCTTGCGCCGAACACGCTGTATCATTTCCGCGCGCGTTCGCGCGCTGCGAATGGCGCTCTGGCGTTGAGCGGGGATTTCACTTTCTCCACGCCGCCGAATGCTGCGCTCTTGTCGGACAATTTCAATACCGGCGCTCTCGATCTCACCAAATGGCAACGCGGCAGCAATAGTGAAAATCAATCTGCGGTCGTGAACAACGCGCTCGAGCTCCGCTCGCAGAGCAAGCAAAGCGGTTGGGTGATCACCAAGCAAGCTTTCGTTGCGCGCCAAACCACCGTGACTGTGAAGGTGACGCAGCCGAACGACGACGGCGATCTCGGCATGTCGCCCACGTACAATCTTACTTCGACGAGCGGCATTTACGGCCAGGAGAATTGGTATCGCTTTTATGTCTATCGCGAGGCCACGAGCGCTTATCATTTATATGTGCAATGGCTGAAAGCCGGCATTGCCGGCGGCCTCGATGTCACCGGCAACCTCGTCATCACCGCGCAAAGCGGTGTGTATCTGCGCTTGCGCATGGACGACGCGAACATTCATTTCGAAGCAAGTCTGGACGGCCAGCAATGGACCGCGAGCTACAGCGAAGTGTTTGCCCTGCCCGGCTATACTTTGAGCGACAAATTTTACTACGAGCTTGCAGCTTCGCGCACGGCGCTCAACGGCGTGCTGCGCGTGGATGATTTTGCAATTGAAAATTACACGCCGCCGTCGGATACGCTCGCGCCGGTGATCAGCAATGTCGTGGCGACCAATATCACTGCAAATGCGGCGACGATCACCTGGGCCACGAACGAGCCGAGCGACGCGCAAGTGGAGTATGGCCTCACGAGCAGCTATGGCTTGTTCTCCGTCCGTGATTCAAGCCGCACGGCCGCGCATGCCATTACGCTCACGAATTTGACGAGCGATACCACGTATCATTTTCGCGTGCGCTCGCAGGATGCGGCCGGCAATCTCGCGCTGAGCAGCGATTTTACTTTCGCCACGCCGGCGGCCGGAACGAACACGCCGCTGCTCTCCGACGATTTCAACAGCGGCGCGCTGAATGCGAGCAAGTGGCAGTTGGGCGCCAATAGCGGCAACCAATCTGCAGTCAGCAACAACGCGCTGCAACTGCAATCCACCGGCTCGCAAAGCGGCTGGGTGATGACGAAGCAAGCCTACGCTGCCGGCAACACCACGGTCACGATGAAAGTCACGCAACCGAACAACGACGGCGCGCTCGGCATGAGCCCGACTTTCAGCGCAAGCTCCAGCACCGGGTTTTACAACCAAAGCAATTGGTATCGTTTCTACGTGTATCGCGATCAATCGAGCGGGCCGTACTTGCTGTATGTGGAATCGAAAAAGAACGGCGTGCTCGCAGGGTCCGAGGTGACCGGCAATCTAGCGATCAGCGGCGCGGTTTATCTGCGTCTCCGCTTTGACAACACCAAAATTTATTTTGAAGCTTCTTTGAACGGCACGAGCTGGACCACCACTTATTCCGAAACCTTTGGGTTGCCCGGCTATTCTTTAAACAACGCGTTCTACTATGAGCTGGCCGCGCACAAGACTTCGACCAACGGCACGCTGATTGTCGATGATTTCAGCATTACAACGAACGGCGCCACGCTGGCAAAATCTGCTTCCGAGAACGGCGTCGCAGCAGCGCTTCCGGAGAGTTTCGCGCTCTCGCAGAATTATCCCAATCCCTTCAACATTGAAACGCGCGTGCATTTGGATTTGCCGGAGCACGGCCGCGTGCAAGCCGTGATCTACAACCTGCAAGGCCAGGAAGTGCGGCGCTTGCACGATGAAGCATTCTCTGCCGGCGCGCATGTGCTGCAATGGAACGGCGCAAATGCACGCAACGAAAGCGTGAGCACCGGCGTTTATATGTTGCGCGTGGTTTTTGCGGGAGAGTCGGGCAAACGGGAAGTGGTGACGAGGAGATTGATGCTAATAAAATGATGCGGACAGGCGGCAAGACATGAGCGGTCCATGTGAAAACGAGAGAAAAATGATATTCCATCAAAATTCCATTCTTGGGTTGTTGTATGAATGACCGAGCGCTGTGAGTGGTCGGTCGAGAATAAAGGGAGACAGCATATGCGAACCACACTTATCGTTTGCATGGGCGCGGCATTGTCTGCCGAAGCTTTTGCGCAATCTCGGCATGCGGCCGGGGTTGGCGCACAAGCACAAGTCGTCACCTTCGTCGAGATAGCCAACTCCGCGGGCGTCACCGGCCCGCAGCTCGGCCTCGATCACGGCTCGGTGTTCGCCGATTTCAATCGTGACGGTTTGCTGGACATTTGCTTCACACAAAAACAGGCGCGCAATTATCTCTACATCAATCAAGGCAACGGCACTTTTAGCGAACAAGCGAATGCCGCAGGCTTGAATACGAGATCCGGCGCGAGCGAACGCATTCGCGGGACAACGGTCGCGGATTACGACAATGACGGCGATCTCGATTTGTTCTTTTGCTCCGGCGATCGCGACGTGCTCTATCGCAACAACGGCAATTTGACGTTTACCGATGTGAGCAGCAGCGCCGGCGTCGACAATTCCGGCAACGGCTTGGTGGGCACTTGGGGCGACTACGACCGCGACGGCTACGTGGATTTGTACGTGTCCAATTGGGACAACGACGCGCAGGCGCTTTATCACAACAACCGCGACGGCACTTTTGACGACGTGACCGTGAGCGCGGGTTTGGGATACGATGAGTATACCAACATCGGCCTGTGGCTCGATTACGACAATGACGGCGATCTCGATATCTTTGCGAGCCGCTGGAACAATCAGCCGCATCGTTTGTGGCGCAACAACGGCGACGGCTCGTTTACGAACGTCGCGGCGCAAGCGGGCGTCGAGAACACCGTCAAGGGCCAGGGCGCGGCAACCGCGGATTACGACAACGACGGCGACCTGGATATTTATCTCGGCAGCGATCTCGGAGCGAACCTGCTCTTCCGCAACAACGGCAACGGCACCTTCACCGAAGTGGGAGCGCAAGCCGGCGTGGACGATGCGCGCCGCACAGTTGACTGTGCGATGGGTGATTTCGACAACGACGGCTGGGTGGATATTTACACCGGAAATTACAACGCGCCCAACGGGCTTTATTTCAACAACGGCAACGGCACGTTTACAGAAGTGGGCGGCGTGACCGCGGACTATGCCCGCACCATCGGCACCACGTTGGGGGATTACGACAACGACGGCGATCTCGATATGTACACCGGCAACTCCGACGAGTTCAATCGCCTATACGACAATCAAGGCAACGGCAATCACTGGCTGCAAATCGAGTTGGAAGGAACGACGAGCAACCGCAGCGCAATTGGCGCGCGCCTGGAAATCACCGCGGGCGGCGCTTCGCCGCGGCAGCTTCGCGAAGTATCGGGCGGCAGCGGCTATTGCAATCAACATGCTCTCATTCAGTCGGTTGGTTTGGGCGCCAGCACTCTCGTGCAAAGCTTAGTGATCAAGTGGCCGTCGGGCGCGGTGGAGACATACACCAATATCCCTGTGGATCAAAAGATCGAATTTGTCGAAGGGCAAACCCCGGGGCCGGATACGACGCCGCCGTCGCTCTCGAACATCCAAGCCGGCGCGCTCACTTCTTCGAGCGCGGCGATCACTTGGAACACAGACGAGCCGGCGAATAGCCAAGTGGAATATGGCTTGAGCGCGAGCTACGGCAATACCACCACGCTCGATACGACTTTGACGCTCGCACACGCACAAACGCTTTCGGGTTTGCAGGCCAACACCACGTATCATTATCGCGTGCGCTCGAGCGATGCCAGCGGCAACTTGGCAACGAGCAGCGATCGCACTTTCACAACTTTGCCTTCGCAGGCAGCGGACGTGAGCTTGTACGAACGCCTCGAGCAAGCGATGACGAACACCACCTCCTTTGCGAATCCCTTCACCGAGACCGAGCTGCGTTTAGACGTAACCACGCCTGCGGGCCGGGCGCGCGGCTCCTCATTCACGTGGTATGGCTTTCACGACGGCAACGGGCAAGGCGGGCAAAGCGGCAACGTGTGGAAGTTTCGCATGCTGTTCGATCATCCCGGCACATGGACGGTGGTGGCCGGCTTTTATGTGCCGGGCACGAATACTTCCAATGGGCCATCTCAGACTTTTACCTACAATGTTTCCGCAAATAAATTCCCCGGCGAACACGGCCACGTGCGCGCCGATCAACAAAATTTTCGCCGCTTGCGCCATGATGACGGCACGCCGTGGACGCCGTTTGCCATGCACAGTTCCATGTTGCTAGACCGCAACCAAACCCTGGCTTTCGATTGGATTGACGAACACGCAGCACTGGGCGTGAATGCTTTGATGGTGCGTTTTCACGCGGAGAGCAACGTGCTCGGCGATCCATATCGGCCGCACTTTCTGCAAAACGGCAGCACTTGGGATTACGATCGCTACAACATTTCCACCTGGCGTTACAACGACCAGATCATTGCGTACGCGCAGTCGAAAGGCGTCAAGCTCGCGATATGGTTCGGTATCAGCGGGCTGAATCCGCAATATGGCAGTTACGGTCCGACGGACTATCCCAACAATACGACCTTAGGTCCCCAACAGAAGGCCTTCATCAAATACTTCCTCGCGCGTTGGGCGCCTTTCACTTGTTTTTGGCATTGGACCGTTGACAGCGAGTATGAAGAAGGCGGCTCCGGCGCATTGGATCGCAATCGCACGTATGCCGCGGAGCTGGGCGCGAAGAATCCTTGGGCCACGATCGTGACGACGCACACGATCGGAAACTGGTCCCCCGGCAACGCGCCGGAATTTGATTTGGCAACTTTGCAGCGCCGCGTTGCCGATACCGACCAAGGCGCAACGGACTGCCGCACGTTCATTACGAGCAATGACGATTATGGCATTCCAGTTTTCAATTCCGAGGGCGTGTGGTCGCTCTCGAATGTCACGCGCAGCCGCATCGCCACGTGGTCGCATTTGATGGCCGGAGGTTTCAGCGAGATCGCGCATGAAGACACCGACGGCACGCACAATACTTCTTCATGGGGGGTGAATTGGAACAGCGTCAATCCCCGGCATCGCGAAGATGCCGCGGAAATGGGCAAGCTCGCCATTTTCTTCAACAATGCTCCCGGCTCTGATCTCAACGCATGCGTGCCGCACAATGAACTGGTCACTGTACAAAACGGCAATCTCGCGCTTTGCCTGGCCGATCCGGGAGAAAGCTATTTTATTTGGCTGGATCGCGGCGGCGCACCAACGTTGAATCTCGCGGGCGTTTCCGGCAATTTCTCCGTGAAGCGTTATCGCTGCACCAATCTCACCACTTCGGATTCGCTCGCTCCCATCGCCGGCGGCGGCAACCGGACTTTGCAAACGACTCCGACTACCGGCTTCGGCAACGATTATCTTTATGTGGTCCAACGCACGGCCGTGGTCTCGCCCGCAATTACGGTCATCACTCCGAATGGCGGAGAGACTTGGGCTTCCAACGGCACCGCGACCGTCACTTGGTCATCCATTGGCGCAATTGCCAACGTCAAAATTGACCTTTCCACGGACGGCGGTCTCAGCTTTCCGTTCACATTGGCGAACAACACGGCCAACGACGGCGTGGAGTTGATCAACGTGCCGCAAGTCGTCACGACGCAAGGCCGCGTGCGCGTGAGCGATGCCGGCAATAACGCAGTGGCGGACCTCAGCGACGGCAATTTTGCCATTAGCGTTCAAGTGGACACCACGGCGCCGCTCGTAAAGATTACAACGCCGGCGAACGATGGCCAAAGCTTCAAAGGAAAGATTGCCGTTTCCGGAACTGCCACGGACAACGCCGGCATTTCACACGTGGCCTGGCAACTTGATTCGACGACCGGCATTTGGAATGTTGCCACTGGCACGAACGCATGGAGCTTCAACATTTCTCAACCGAGTGAGGGCAGCCACACCGTGTTCGTCCAGGCCTCAGATGCCGCCACGCCCTCCAATACGAGCGCACCAGTGGCACGCACTTTCATTGCCGACAATACCGGTCCGGTCATTTCCAACCTGCATGTCAACGCCAGCCAGACTACTGCGACGGTGACGTGGAATACCAACGAGCCTTCCAACAGTCGCGTCCAATGGGGAACCGCGCCCAACAATTATACGAACGACACCGGCGTCGTTGAAACCGGCGTCACTTCGCACACGGTCACGTTGAACAATTTGACCGCGAGCACGACGTATCACTATATCGTCATGTCGAGTGACGCAGTGAACAATCTCAGCATTTCGAGCGATGCGACGTTTCAAACCTCGTCACCGCCGCCGCTCACTGGAACCTTCAAGTGGGAATCCGATCCCAATAGCGGCGCCAATACTTTCGATGAGGCAATCATCACCATTGTGGTCACGGAGCTGAATGCGACGCAATTGCAAGCGCAAGCCACGGCCAACTTGTTCTACGGCTCCGGAGACAATGATTACATGCTCAATCCCTACGTGCGTTTGGATAATGTGAAGCAGTATGTTTTCTTGGGCAAAGTCGGCGGGCAAAATATCGTGCAGCCCAATGGCAAATCGGTGCCCTATACCGTCGCGCTCGTGTTCAATAAGCCCGCGAGCGGCGCGTGGTATTTGGGATATGAAAATTATTATGACGCCTCGCACGCTGCGACCACCAACAAAGGCGGTGAAGAAAGCGGCCCGCTGGGGCAAGTTGCGGATACGCTAGCGCCTGCGATCAGCAACGTAGCGGCCACGAATGTTTCCGCAAACGCTGCCACGATTACTTGGAACACGAACGAACCTTCGGATTCACAGGTGGAATATGGCTTGACCGCGAGCTATGGCAATTCTTCCCTTCTCGATCCCACTTTGGCGCTGTCCCATCTCGTGAATCTCACCGGCTTGTTGCCGGGCACGACGTATCATTATCGCGTGCAGAGCCGGGATGCGAGCGGAAATTTAGGCTTGAGCGGAGATCAAACTTTTACCACGGCTCCGCTCAGCTCCAGCGGCAACGTTGCGTTTGACAACGTGCAAGGCATTTTCGATCGCAATTGCGTGCGCTGCCATCAAGGCAATCCCGCGCCGGCCGGCTTGGCGCTATTGGCGGGCCAATCATACAACAATCTCGTGAACGTGCCGAGCACGGAGTATCCACAATGGCTGCGCGTCGATCCGGGCAAGCGCGCGGTTAGTTGGCTTTACGAAAAAATCACCAATGCCAACCCGGCAGTGGGCAGCAAGATGGAGAATCTCACACCCGACGAGACCGATTTGATCGGCACATGGATCGATCAAGGCGCGGCTCAAACGCCCGCGCCGCCCTATGCCGAGCTGCAATTTCGCATCACAAGCTTGCCGCTCTCGGAGATCAACATTGCATATGACGTGGAGTTGATTGTGTGGGGAGGGTTGCCGCCGTATCAATACAGCCTAGTTGCCGGCGCGTTGGCTCCGGGGTTGACGTTGAATACGAGCACCGGACACATCGCCGGCGCGCCCACGGCAACGGGAACGTATAACTTCACGGTGCGCGTGCAAGACAGCCAGTCGCCCAGCGTCTCGCTCAATCAAGCCTATGCGCTCGAAGTGCGCGACACGCAGGCGAGCTGGCAAGCGCCGGCCAATTTCCAGGTTGAGGCCGTGGTGACGGACGTCGATTTGCCGATGAACATCGCCTTTGTGCCCAACCCCGGCCCGAATGCCGGCGATCCCTATTTTTACGTCACCTCATTGTATGGCGAAATTCTGATGGTGCAACGCGATTTTCAGAAACAGGTGTATGCTTCCAACCTGCTGAATTTTGATCCGAGAAGCACGCCCAAGCTTGACGAGATTGGCGTGGACGGCATCGCGGTCGATCCCGTCACGGGCGACGTCTTTGCGACCATTCCTTATGATCAAAATGGAACGTATTATAATAAAGTGGTGCGCTTTCACAGCACCGACGGCGGCAGAACCGCGGCCACGCAGACCGCGATTCTTTCGGACATTCCGGTCACGACTTCGCATTTCGCTCATGCCGTGACCATCGGTCCGGACGGCAAACTTTACGTGAACGTCGGCGACGGCCAAGTGCCAAGCGCGGCCGCGGACGAGAATGATCTGCGCGGCAAGATTCTGCGCATGAATTTTGACGGCACACTGCCTGGCGATAATCCTTTTCCCAACAGCTATGCTTATGCCCTCGGCTTGCGCAATCCTTTCGGCGCAGATTGGCGCGCGCAGGACGGCCGGCTGTACGTCAGCGACAATGGCCAAGGCACGAATGACCGTCTTATCAAAGTGACTTCCGGCGGCGATTATGGCTGGCCGAATAATCTCACGCAAGGCGCGATTTACTTATGGAATCCCACGGTCGCGCCCGTGGCCGTGGATTTTCTCGAAGGCGCGGGTTTTCCCTCCAATTATCAAGGCCAGCTTTTCGTGGGATGGTCCGGGCCGACCTATGCGCTCGGCGCCACCGCGCAGGGCAAAAAGATCGAAGCCTTCGAGTTGGATGGCGCGGGCAACGTGTTGAGCAATTCCATCTTTCTCGATTACGTCGGCGCCGGTTACGCCACCGTCATCGGCGTGGCATTCGGTCCGGACGGGTTGTATTTCACCGATCTCTACGGCGAAAACGGCTTTGACGCCGCAGGCTATACGCACGCCAATGTTTATCGCGTGCGCTGGGTTTCGAGCGACACGATTCCGCCGACCATCAACAGCGTGCAAGCCACGAATATTTTCGATGCGGGCGCCACGATTGTTTGGCAAACCGATGAGCTGGCCAAACGGCAAGTCGAATACGGCGTCACGCCCGCTTATGGGCAATGGACCGCTTATGAAACCGATCTGCAAACCAATCATAGCGTCACACTCACGGGCTTAACGCCGCAAACCACGTATCATTATCGCGTCTGGAGCTGGGATGCTTCCAACAACGGCGCAGTTTCCGCGGATTTCACTTTCACGACGACAGCCCGAGATACGGTTACGCCAGTGATTGGCAATGTCGACACTTCCAATGTCTCGCCAAGTGGAGCGACGATTTCGTGGAATACCAATGAGCCTGCGGATTCGCAAGTGGAGTATGGCTTGACCGCGAGCTATGGCTCATTGACAGCTTTGGATCCAACGCTCGTGACCAATCATTCCGTCGCGCTCGCGCAGTTGACGCCGAATGCCACTTATCATTATCGCGTCCACTCCAAAGATGCTGCGGGCAACAAAGCAATCTCCGGCGATTTCACCTTTCAAACGCCGGCTGCCGGAGACTCCGCTTTGCTCGGCACGTTCACGTGGCAATCCGATCCCAATAGCGGCGTCAACACATTTGATGAAGCGATCCTCACCATTGTGGTCACGGAGCTAAATGCCACGCAATTGCAAGCGCAAGCCACGGCCAACTTGTTCTACGGCTCCGGAGACAATGATTACATGCTCAATCCCTACGTGCGTTTGGATAATGTGAAGCAGTATGTTTTCTTGGGCAAAGTCGGCGGGCAAAATATCGTGCAGCCCAATGGCAAATCGGTGCCCTATACCGTCGCGCTCGTGTTCAATAAGCCCGCGAGCGGCGCGTGGTATTTGGGATATGAAAATTATTATGACGCCTCGCACGCTTCGACCACCAACAAAGGCGGTGAAGAAAGCGGCCCGCTCGCGCAAGTTGCAGATACGCTAGCGCCGGTGATTAGCAGTGTTGCCGCCACGAATGTCTCCGCAAACGCAGCTACAATTTCGTGGAACACCAACGAGCCTGCGGATTCGCAAGTGGAATATGGCTTGACCGTGAATTATGGTTCATTGACAACTCTAAACCCAGCGCTCGTGACCAATCATGCCGTCGCGCTCTCGCAGTTGGCCTCCAACTCGACCTATCATTATCGCGTTCACACCAAAGATGCGGCCGGCAACAAGGCGATCTCCCGTGATTTCACTTTTCAAACCTTGACAGCCGGAGGTTCCGATCTTACCGGCACATTCACGTGGGAATCCGATCCCAATAGCGGCGCCAACACTTTCGATGAAGCCATCCTCAAGATTGTGGTCACGGAGCTGAATGCAACACAGTTGCAAGTGCAAGCCACCGCGGATTTGCTCTACGGCCCGGATGATAATGATTACATGCTCAATCCCTACGTACGCTTGAACACGACCAAGCAATACATCTTCGCGGGCCAAGTTGGCGGGCAAAGCCTCGTGTTGCCGAACGGCAAGGTAGTGCCGTACACCGTCACACTCGTTTTCACCAAGCCTGCGAGCGGTTCGTGGTATTTGGGATATGAGAATTATTACGATGGCTCGCACGTTTCGACGACCAATAAAGGTGCGGAAGAAAGCGGCCCGCTTGCGCCGTCCGCGGCCTCGCAACTGGCAAAAGCGGACGTCAAAGGCGGAGACCCCTCGGAGAGGCCGCGCGACTTCGCACTGTCGCAGAATTATCCGAACCCCTTCAACATTGAAACGCGCGTGAATTTGGATTTGCCGGAACACGGTCGCGTGCAAGCTGTGATCTACAACCTGCAAGGCCAGGAAGTGCGGCGCCTGCACGATGAAATGTTCCATGCCGGCTCGCACATGCTGCAATGGAACGGCGCGAACACGCACGGCGAGACGATGAGCAGCGGCGTATATTTGCTGCGCGTGGTTTTTGAGAGAGAATCGGGCGCGCGGGAAGTGGCGACGAGGAGGCTTGTGGTGATGAAATAGTTGAGGGCTCAGCGCGGCAGAGAGGCTAGCCGATAAGGGCCATTGGTTATCTCATAAGCCCGAGCCGGAACCAGACTTTTACTAAACTTTTCAAGTTTAGTAAAGTTTTGCTTTAACAAGACGGCAGTTGTTTGTGGAGAAAAAAGCCTTTGCTTTTAACGCAAAGATTCGCTTTTATACGCCCGTTGCAGATTGAGCAATGCTGCTCGTCGTTGATGCGGAAGCTTTTGTGCTTCCGCGGCAATTTTGAGCTTGCAAACATCAAACAACACTCTTCCGAAACGACTCCAGTGGATGGAATTGCGGCGTTCGGCTCGATCTGCTTCCGCTAGCAGACTTACAATTCAATCTCACCCGCTTTGATTGCGCGCGAGAATCAAGGCCCCTCGCAAAGGAGAAAGGAGTCTCCATGTTTGAGTCCGGCTTCCGCGCTCGCGTGCGCCTCATAATTGGTGTTTCATTGCTGTGCTCCTCTTTCGCGGCGGCGCAGCATGGAACAATCCCACTCGCCAAAACTTCAACGCAAACTGCAGCTTTCCTTCAACGCGTCAATGCCGGCGGTCCTTCTTACACAAACAATGGCATTACTTGGGACGCGGATCAAGCTTATCAAATCGGCTCATGGGGCTACGTGGGCAGCGGCGGCACATACGCGACGAGCGATCCCATTGCCAACACCACCGACGACGCGCTTTATCAATCCGAGCGTTGGGGCATGACCGCGTATCGCTTCACCGTGCCCACCAGCGGCCGCTATCGCGTGGATTTGCACCTCGCCGAGATTTGGTACAATGCCGCGAATAAACGCGTGTTCGACGTCATGCTCGAAAACACGCTCGTGCTCGATAATCTCGATCTCTACGCCACCGTGGGCCACGATGCTGCGTTGCTCTACACATTTGAAGTCGAGGTGACGGACGGCGTGCTCGATCTTAATTTTAGCTCGACCGTTGACGATCCCAAACTTTCCGCCCTCGAAGTGAGCACCGCAGAACCAGATTCCACACCGCCGGTATTTTCGGCCGTGAACGTGAGCAATCTCACTTCCAACAGCGCCACGATTTCGTGGAACACGAATGAAGCAAGCGACGCGCAAGTGGAATATGGCACGACCGCGGCTTATGGCTTGCTTTCACCGCTGCACAGCGCACTCGTCACCGCGCACAGTGTTCTCCTTGCCGGCTTGAATGCGAACACCACGTATCATTATCGCGTCCACTCGCGAGATGCCGCGGGCAATCTCGCCACCAGCGCGGATTTCACTTTCACTACGACTGCGCAATCCGCCGGCTATGTGCAGCGCGTCAATGTTGGCGGTTCGGCATATACAGCGAACGGCAAAACGTGGGACGCAGATCGAGCTTTTCAAACCGGTTCATGGGGCTATGTCGGCAACAGCAGCGGCACATACGCGACGAGCGATCCCATTGCCAACACCACCGACGACGCGCTTTATCAATCCGAGCGTTGGGGCATGACCGCGTATCGCTTCACCGTGCCCACCAGCGGCCGCTATCGCGTGGATTTGCACCTCGCCGAGATTTGGTACAATGCCGCGAATAAACGCGTGTTCGACGTCATGCTCGAAAACACGCTCGTGCTCGATAATCTCGATCTCTACGCCACCGTGGGCCACGATGCTGCGTTGCTCTACACATTTGAAGTCGAGGTGACGGACGGCGTGCTCGATCTTAATTTTAGCTCGACCGTTGACGATCCCAAACTTTCCGCCCTCGAAGTGAGCACCGCAGAACCAGATTCCACACCGCCGGTATTTTCGGCCGTGAACGCGAGCAATCTCACTTCCAACAGCGCCACGATTTCATGGAACACGAATGAAGCAAGCGACGCGCAAGTGGAGTATGGCACGACCTCGGCTTATGGCTCGCTTTCACCGTGGCACAGCGCACTCGTCACCGCGCACAGTGTTCTGCTCACCGGTTTGAATGCCAATACTACGTATCATTATCGCGTGCACTCGAGAGATGCCGCGGGCAATCTCGCCACTAGCGCGGATTTCACTTTCACTACGACTGCGCAATCCGCCGGTTATGTGCAGCGCATCAATGTCGGCGGCTCGGCATACACAGCGAACGGCAAAACGTGGGACGCAGATCGCATTTTTCAAACCGGCGCGTGGGGATACGTGGGCAACAGCAGCGGCACATATACCACGAGCGATCCCATTGCCAACACCACCGACGATGCGCTTTGTCAAACCGAACGTTGGGGCATGACCGCGTATCGTTTCACCGTGCCAACCAGCGGCCGCTATCGTGTGGATTTGCATTTCGCTGAGATTTGGTACAATGCCAAGAACAAGCGTGTGTTCGATGTGATGCTCGAAAACACGCTCGCGCTCGACAATCTCGATCTCTACGCCACCGTGGGCCACGATGCTGCGTTGCTCTACACGTTTGAAGTCGAGGTGACGGACGGCGTGCTCGATCTTAATTTTAGCTCGACCGTTGACGATCCCAAACTTTCCGCCCTCGAAGTGAGTGCGCTCCCCTCTTCGGCTACATTGACAATAACTTCTCCCAACGGCGGCGAGTGGCGTTTCGTGGGCGAGCAATATCCTCTCACTTGGAACACCACCGGCACAATTCCAAACGTGAAGCTGGAGTATTCCCGCGACCACGGTGTGAATTGGAGCACGATTAGTGCAAATGCGCCCAATACCGGCTCTTACCTGTGGACCGTGCCCTCCGGCGTTTCCAACACGTGTTTGATTCGCGTTTCAGATGCGTCTGCGAGCACGACTTCCGACGTCAGCAACGCGACATTCTTCGTCACGCTCAGTGCGCTGGTGAATTTTACGCTCTCGCCGGCCAACCCCGTGCTCACGCCCGGACCGACCGGCAGTTGGGATGAGAGAATACGCGAACGCGGCTGGTTCATGTATGAGAACGGCACGTATCACGTTTGGTACTCCGGTTGGCAAGGCAATTACGATCACACCGTTCCCAATCTCGTGCATTTGGGTTATGCTTACTCTACGGATGGCGTGCATTGGACCAAGTCGGCGAACAATCCCATCTACAGTCAGACTTGGATCGAGGACGTTGCAGTGGTGAAAGAGGGCAATACGTATTACATGTACGCCGAAGACGAATACACCGGCTCGGGTCTGGGCGCGCGCATCAATCTCTACACCTCGCAAGACAAACTCAATTGGACGCGCTACGGCACCGTATTGGCGAAAAACGGCGGTGGTTGGGAAAGCGACGACGTGGGCACGCCGACCGTGTGGAAAGAAGGCAATACTTGGTACATGCTCTATGAAGGCTATGGCCCTTCCACCGAGGGGCAAGTCGGCTTGGCAACTTCCAGCAATGGCATCAACTGGACGCGGCATCCCAACAATCCGGTGCTGGCCAATCCTTTGGGAACGGATAAGGATATCGCCTTCGACAGCATCATCAAAATCGAAAACGTGTATTATGCCTATGGCCATTACGATACCGGCGGGCATGTGTGGGCCGCAGCGATGTTTACTTCAACGGATTTGCTTTCATGGACGCAATACCCCGCTACGCTGCTCACCAACAACTCACCCGTAATTGTTGACAACGGTTCGCAATTCTTCGTGTACAGTTGGGACTCCAGCACCAACGGGCTTGGGCCATACAACTTGTCGATCTCGACGCATGCGAGCGATACCGCGCCGCCGATCATTTCAAACGTGAGCGCGAGCGATATCACTTCCAATGGCGCAACGGTTTCATGGAACACGAACGAGGCCGGCGATGCGCAAGTGGAATACGGCCTCACTGCGAGCTATGGAAATTCTTCGCCGCTGCAATCTAATTTGAACACGACACATTCAATTGCGCTCACCGGCTTGAGCGCGAACACGGTCTATCATTATCGCGTCCACTCGCGCGACGCTGCGGGCAATCTCGCTACGAGCAGTGATTTCACGTTTACGACTTTGGCGGACCTCGGGCCGCCGTTGATTTCCAATGTCACGAGCGCGAACGTGACCAGCACCTCAGTGCAGATCACGTTTACGACCGATCGCAATACTTTCGGCTATGCGGAATACGATACGCTGGCGCACGATTCCACGCGCGTGATGCCTCTCGGCGATAGCATCACTGAGGGCACGGGCAGCAGCGACGACGCGGGCTATCGCTCCGGACTTTATGCTCTGCTCACCAGTTTCGGCAGCCGCTTTGATTTCGTGGGCAGCATGCAATATGGGATCAACATTCCCGATCCCGATCACGAAGGCCACGCGGGTTATCGCGCGGATCAAATTCTAACCCAGTTGAAAAGTTATTTGCAGCAATCGCAGCCCGAGGCGGTGTTCTTGCATATCGGCACGAATGACGTGAGCATTGGCGATCCGGTGGTGACGGTCTTCGACGAGATTACTGCGATTGTCGATACGATTTTGCAGCACAATGCGAAGACCAAAGTTTTTCTTTCTACTTTGATTCCACGGCGCGACAACAAGCAAAGCGTGAACGACAACGTGAATGCGCAATTGCCCGGCGTCGTGAGCAATCGCGCCAATGCAGGCTATAAAATTTTTCTGGTTGATATGGCCGCGGCCTTTCTCGCGAACTCGAATTGGGCAACGGATTGGATGTCGGATAACGTACATCCGAACGACGCGGGCTATGACGTGATGGCGAGCGCGTGGCAAAAATCTTACACCGCCGCTGAATATGAAGAGAGCAAAAGCGATGGTTTATTGGCGACCACGCATGCCCTCACGCTCACCAATTTGACGCCCGATCAAACGTATCACTATCGCGCGCGCGCGAAAGACAGCGCGAATCGCGAAGCCGCTTCCGCGGATTTCACGTTCACGACTTTGCCCTCCGGCGCGACGATTCCTCTGCACGGCATTTATGAAATCACGCTCAACGCTGCCAATGCCGGGCAGAATCCCTACACGCAAGGGCCCGCGGTGGCCATTACCTTTACCGGCACTTCGGGGAATGCGCTCGGCAAATCGCTCACGGTGAAAGGCTTTTGGGACGGCGGCAATGTTTATCGCGCGCGTTTTGCGCCGATGGCGTTTGGAAATTGGTCGTGGAATTCGAGCTCGAGTGATGCTGGACTCAACGCGAAGTCGGGCGCATTCACGTGCGCAGATTCGCTGCCCACGTCGCACATTTCAAGAAAAGGTCACGTGCGCGAATCGAAAATTTTCCCCTACACGTTTGCGCATGAAGACAGCACGCCGTTCTTCATCATGGGCGACACACAATGGAGCTTCGGCACCAGCGCGATCAGTTGGCCCACGGAGTTTCAAACCTACGTGAATGCGCGCTCGGCGCAGGGTTTCAACTATGTTCATGGCGTGCTGTATCAAACCTGGCCTGCCGGCAACGATGCGAATGAAGGCGGACAAACTTTTCTTGCGAACAATGTCGACAACCTCAACCCCGGCTTTTGGCAGGCGTTCGATCAGCGTGTGGCGTACATGAATCAAAAGGGCATGGTGGCGGGCTTGATGCTGGCGTGGGCCAATAACGGTTGGAAAAATTTTTCCACCGTGGCGCAAGTGGAGCGCTTCGTACAGTACGTCGTGAATCGCTACGGTGCTTATAACGTGTTTTGGATCACCGCGGGTGAATACGAGGAGTCGGAGCCGCCGGGCGGCCACAGCCACATCGGTGAGTACCTCGACGCCAACGATATTTATAATCACCCCACGACCACGCATCCGCTCGACACCAGCGCGGATGATTTCGGCAACGCGGCATGGCACACGACGATCTATCAACAACTCTTCGAGCCCAGCCATATTACCGCGGATCGCATCTATAATAAGCCGGTGATCAACAGCGAATTCGGTTATGAAGGCATGCAAAACGCCACGGGCGTGCGCCGTGATGCGTGGCAAATTATGATGCGCGGCGGCTTCTTCGTTTACGGCAATCTCACCACGTTTCACTCCGACGCCGAGATGACGGCGCAAAACCTCAACTCCGTCGGCGCGGCGTACATGACCATTCTCAAAAACTTTTGGACGAACAACGGCAGTTATGAGATCGAATGGCAACGCTTCACGCGCTTCCAAGTGCTGCCCAACGGCCGTTATCTCGCGGGCTTGCCGGGCGTGGAGTACGTCGTGTATGTCGATACGCGCGGCGCTTTCACGATTGATCTCTCCGATGCGAGCGGCCCGATCAATGGGCAGTGGCTCGATACGCGCACGGGCACGTGGAGCACAACTTTTTCCGGAACCGCGAGCGCGGCTTTCACTTTGACGCCGCCGGACTCCGGCTACGTGGCATACCTGCACGCCACCTCGGATGTCACGTCACCCGTGATTTCACAAGTGACTGCGAGTAATCTCACGAGCAGCACCGCACAGATTACATGGACCACCAATGAGCCAGCAGATTCACAAGTGGAATATGGCTTGACTGCGAGCTATGGCAATAGCTCGCCGCTCGCGCCGCAGCGTGTGACCGCGCACAGCCTCAGCCTCACGGGCTTGCAAGCGAACACGCTGTATCATTTTCGCGTGCATTCCAAAGACGCGAGTGAAAATCTTGCCACGAGCGCAGATTTCACTTTCACGACAAGCTCCGCGGGCGGCGTCATCTTTTCGGATAACTTCGACGTTGCGACGCTCGATCTCAACAAATGGTCGCGCGGCGGCAACAGCGGCAATCAAGCCGCGCTCGTCAACAATGCGCTCGAGCTGCGTTCGCAAGGCTCGCAAAGCGGCTGGGTGATGACAAAACAAGCCTACATCGCGCAAAACACCGCCGTCACCGTGAAAGTGGTGCAGCCCAATAATGACGGCGATCTCGGTATGACTCCGACGATCAATCTCGGTTCGGGCAACGGCATTTTCGATCAATCGAATTGGTATCGCTTTTATGTTTATCGCAATCAATCCAGCGGGCCGTATTTACTCTACGCGCAATGGAACAAAGCGGGCGCAGTCAACGGCCTCGACGTTACCGGCAATCTTGTAGTCAATGGCGTCGTGTATTTGCGCCTGCGTTGCGATGCGACGCGGATTTATTTCGAAGCTTCATTGGATGGCGTGAACTGGGTGACGGCGTATAGCGAACCGTTTGCGCTGCCCGGCTATTCTCTGAGCAATGCTTTTTATTATGAATTGGCGGGTTACAAAACTTCGATCAACGGCGTTTTGACCGTGGATGATTTTTCGATCACGGGCAGCGGCTCTGCGGCAGCCGAGTTGGCTGCGGCTTCTTCGCTCGAAGCGGCGCCGGCTGCCATTCCGTCGAGCTTCGCGCTCTCGCAGAATTATCCCAATCCTTTCTCGCGCAATAGCGGAGCGGCCACACGCATGAATTTGGCTCTGCCGCAACCGGGCCGAGTGCGCGCCGTGATCTACAATCTGCAAGGCCAGGAAGTGAAGCGCTTATACGAGACTGCTTTTGCCGCCGGCTCGCACGTGCTGCAATGGAATGGCGCGAATGAGAAAGGCGAGGCGGTAAGCAGTGGCGCTTATCTGCTGCGCGTGATTTTCGAAGGAGAGTTTGGCAAACGCGAAGTGATGACGAGGAGATTAACGTTGATGAAATAGAGCCAAACGAAGCGCCACGCGCCTCTCAAGTGGGTGGCATTTGCAAGAGCGGCCGAAGACCCGCCTCAAAACAGAAACGCCATTGGTTTGTTGTAATAAGCCAATGGCGTTTGTCTTTGGCAATGAAAACACGCAGTGTCGGATTATGCTTGCGATTCTACGTTGTCATTGTGGAGGAATCTTTGAGAATAATCGTCGAACGTTCGCGCTCAAATTCTCTCTGAAGAATATCGTATACCTCGCGCAAAGGCAAACCCTGCGCAAGCGCGAGGCGTTTGCATTCTTCGAACTCCGGCAGTGTGGTTTGTTTGTCGTTCCACGCCACAACCTTGACCGTGACTTCGCCGAGCGAGGTCATGCGCTTTTCCTGCCAACGGCGCAGCTTGCGGCGCTGCCTCGTATGCATGCGCACGCCGAGGGTCGTGGTTTCCGAATAAAGCACGCCGAGCAAATCTTCCACTTTCTCCGCCATACACAAAACGGTGAGCGTAAAAGCCGGACGGCCTTTTTTCATGAGGATCGGAGTTAAGAACGCATCGAGCGCGCCAGTCTCCAACAGTCGCTCCAACACAAAGGGATAAATTTCGGGGTTCATGTCGTCGATGTTGGTTTCGAGCACGGACACGGTGTCCGCGGACACAGAGTCCGCAATCTCGAAGCTTTCTCTTTCGCCAACATAAAGCCGGAGTATGTTGGGAAGATTTGCGAAGTCTTTGTTACCTGCACCATTACCCACGTTTAGCACTTTGAATACGGATTGATCGTAAGGCTTGCCGAGCGTGGTTAAGATTGCCGCACCCGTGGGCGTGAGCAACTCAAATTCAATTGGGCCGGGCCGTGAGGGAAAATCATGAATAAGCGCGAGCGTTGCCGGAGCCGGAACAGGAATGAGGCCATGCTCACACTTTACCATGCCGCTGCCGAGCGGGAAAGCCGACACGAGGATTTCTGCAACGCCAAGATAGTGCAAGCCGGCCGCGGAACACACGACATCCGCAATCGCATCCACTGCACCGACTTCGTGAAAATGAATTTTCTCCGGCGTGGTTTGATGAACTCTGGCCTCGGCCTCCGCCAATCGTTGAAAGATGCGAAGAGCACGGTCGCACACCGGCTCGGGCAAATTCGCTTTGTGGATGATGTCTTTGATGTGGTGGAGGTGGCGATGCTTGTGCTCGGGAATGGTGTGGACTTCCACTTGTGTGGCAGTGATGCCGCAACGATGCACTTTCACCGCGGCAAGCTGCAAGCCGGGCAATTGCAATGCAGCAGCGCTTTCCTGTAAATATGCAATCGGCACACCGGCATCGACCAGCGCACCAAGAATCATATCGCCGCTGGCGCCGGCGAGGCAATCGAAATAGGCGAGACGCATGGTTTGGTTATTCGGCTCTAGTAATAATACCCGGCATGCCGATCAATTGTCTAGTGTCACACCGGCGTCATTGTGCAAAAATTTCCAGACAGGCTTGACGCCCCGCTTCCAGCATACCGTTGAAAGCAGAGGACACGATAAGAGGATTCTCTTGTGGAAAAACTCACCATCTTATCGCCGCGCTGGCCCACGTGAAGCCGCTGCCGAAGGAAGCGAGAACCACCACATCGCCGGCTTTAATCTTCCCTTGCTCCAATGCTTCATCGAGTGCGATGGGAATGGAAGCCGCGGTGGTGTTGCCGTAGCGTTGAATGTTGCTGAACACGCGCTCCGGCGGCAAGCCCAGCCGCTGCGTAACCGCCTCGGTGATGCGCAAATTCGCTTGGTGCGGAATCACGAGCGCCACGTCTTCCAATTTGATTTGATTCTTTTCGAGCGCTTCCATGATCACTTGCGGAAATTTCGTGACCGCATGCTTGAAGACTTCGCGGCCGTTCATTTGTGGAAAGCACGAGCCGTCGGTGAGAATACCGTCATACAAGCGTGGAATTCTTCGGCTGCCGGGATTTTCAGTCCATAGCTCTTGCGCATAACGGCCGTCGGCATGCAAGTGCGTGGAGAGCACGCCGCGCCCGTCTTCGCACGCTTCGAGCACGACTGCGCCCGCACCGTCTCCGAACAACACTGCGATATGACGCCCGCGTTCATTGAATTCCAACCCGGTGGAATGCACTTCCGCGCCGACGAGCAACACACGCCTGTATGTGCCGCAGCGAATGAATGCGTCCGCAACCGAGAGGCCGTACACGAAGCCGGTGCATTGCGTGCGCACGTCCAACGCGCCGATGCCGTGCACGCCGAGCAGCTTCTGCAGCAAACAACCGGAGCCGGGGAACATGTAATCCGGGCTGAGCGTGGCGAAGATGATGAAATCGATATCGGCGGGTTGCAGGCCGGCGCGGTCGAGCGCGATCTTTGCAGCCTCGTAGCCGAGATCGGAAGCGCCGATTTCTTTATCCACAAAATGCCGTTGCTGAATACCGGTGCGCTCGCGAATCCATTCATCGCTGGTGGGAACGATCTTCGTCATATCCTCATTCGTCATCACTTTGGGGGGCACATAGCGAGCGGTGCTGATGATGCGTGAGCGGATCATGAAAGCTCCTCCTTTGCCACTTTGAAAGTTGTGCAGTGCAGGGCAGGGATTTCATCAACGGATCAATGCAGCTCGCGGACAAAATCCCGGTGTCAATTCGCTTTGCTGAAATCAAGTCGCCGGCGCTTCATCGCGGAGGAAGGGCGCCGCTGCCTTCGCCTGTTCGTCGGAATCGACGAACCTGGCGAAGAGTTTGGGATATAAAATGCGCGTTGCAATCACATACGCAACGGGAATGTAGAGCGCGCCGAGGATCAAATCAATGACGTAATGCTGGTTCAAATACACCGCGGCGAACCAAACGGCGAGTGGATAGAGTAGCAGCCAGCCCAAGCCGCGTTGAAATTTTTGATACGCGAAGAAGACGAGCACAAGCGGGTAAGCGCCGTGCAGTGAAGGAATCGCGGCAAAGTGATTGGAGTTGAACGAATCCCATAGCGTGGTAAACAGATTCACGCCGAAGAGGCGATCCACGTCAATCAAGTTGCCGGCGCTCGTGCCCCAGAAGCTCGAGCTCGGTTCGGGCTGTGCAAAACCGTAATTGTAAACATACCACGGCGGAGCCGCGGGATAGAGCATGAACGTAGTGAGCGCCATTACGTTCAAGACCGCCAGCGTATAAACCAATTTGTAAAAACGCGGGCGATCATTCGTGGTGTGCCAAAAAATCCAGCCGAGCACAATCGGCGCGACGAAGTGCAGCAAATAGAAGAACCCGCAAATCGAATCCACTGTCGCTTTGAATGGCTGCCAGAGCGGATGAAAACGCATGGGTTGGATATCGAACGGCGGCACGTTCAAGCCGGGAACGTATTGGAAACAGGCCAGTTCCCAACGATAAGGCGGGGCGACGTTGATGGTACCGCGCACGGTGTCGGCAATGCCGCGCATCATGTCATAAGCAAACCAAAAGCCGATAAACGGCAGCCAATCGATGAGGAAACGCTTCGCGCGCTGTTTGCCGAGCACGAAGGAAAAAATCACCAGCGCGAAGAAGACGTGATCGGGTCGCAGATGAATGACCTGATTGATGAGCACGAAATAAATTAAAATCCCGACGAGGATGTAAATTTTCCAGCGATGATCGGGATGCTGCAACTTGTAATGGAGTGTTTGCCAGCGTTGCTTGAGCGCGGGTTTCATTTTGTATTCCCCGAAAGTGCGCTGCGATACTGATGATCTTGATCCGTGATGCGGTCATCCCGCAACAATTTGAGCGCGTGCGGCAAAATCGGCAGCAAGAATTCCAAGCTTTCGCGCACGCCTTTGGGATTGCCGGGCAGATTGATGATCAGCGTTTGCCCGCGCACGCCGGCAACGGCGCGCGAGAGCATGGCGTAGGGCGTGAGTTTGAGACCGTGTGCGCGCAGCGCTTCTTCAATGCCCAACGCGCGGCGTTGAATAACCGCGAGCGTGGCTTCGGGCGTGACGTCGCGCGCGCTCAAGCCCGTGCCGCCGGTTGTCAAAATCAAATCGGCGTGCTCGTGGTCGGCCAGCGTAATCAAACGCGCAATGAGTAGCTGCGCTTCATCGGGCAGCACAAGCTGCGCGAGGATCGTGCATGGAAACGCCTCCAGCATCTCACGGATAGTCTTGCCGCCTTCGTCCGTGCGTTCGCCCGCGGAAACGCGATCGCTCAGAGTGATAATCGCAACACGAAAAGGGGAATCGGCCATCGCCAAAAGCGCTCCTGTCATCGCTGTGGTAACTGGATCAAACAGAGTGAGCGGATTTTAGAACTGCCTTTGAAGAAGAAGATCCGCGTGACCAGCTTAAAACTGTTGAAAGTGTAATCAGGTGTTAATTGAGTGGGGAATCGAAATCATTGAACAGTTGCACGATGGCTTTGGGAGAGTCGGCGGCGAGGAGTTTATCGCGAAACTCGTTGCGTCTTAGCAGCCGGCAGAGTCGGGCGAGAATTTGCAGGTATTGATTGGCTTCGTCTTTGGGGGTGCCCATCATGAAGATGAGCTGCACTTCTTCGCTGCGGGTGGGTGTAAACGGGATGCCGCGTTGGTTGCGTGCGAAGGCGATAATCGGCCGTTCGACGCAGCGCGTGCGGGTATGCGGCAAGGCGATGCCTCGTCCGATGCAAGTAGGCTCAATCGCTTCGCGCGCGATGACCTCGTCCAAAAAGGTTTTGGGCTCGTTAATCACGCGCTGCTGCGCCATACTCGACACCATGGCCTTGAAGGCGTCGATCTTATTCTCGACGTCGAGGTCGAGAATCATCAGATGTTCCGATAAGAAATCGGACAATCGCACAGGGAAGACTCCAAAGTCCATTTCACTCGTTCACGCTATTCCTCGCCATCCGAGAACCTTCCTTGCACCCGAAAGGGTTCGCCCAGTGATTTATTTTCTCCTCTCCTACTTGTTGAAATTATATCGCAGCCGCTCTTTCGATTTGCGCTTTCCTCCTCACGGCTAGTGATATGTTGCCGCGGCAAAGGCAGCACGCGGCTTTAATGCAAGCGCTTTTGCTTTGCCTGGAATTCACAACTCGATGGTCTCTGGAAAATCGCGCAGCAATATACTGGCACACAATCTTAGAGTCAACGATTTTGTCTGAACCGCATCGCCGGACGGATTCATCTCTTTTTATCATTAGTTACCGACGGCCTTGCAAGATTGCGGAGGACAAAACCTCAACGCGCGAACCATCGTTGCCAAGGGCTGCGGCGTTGCCTAATTTCACTTTCCAATTTGGGCAGCAGCGCTTGTGTGGCGCGCTCACCTTCCGCAATCAGGGGGTGCAATTCGCGAAACTCGGCCCAGTGCACTTGGCCGACATTCGGGCGAATCACCACCTCGGCGTGCTGCAGCAGCAGCTCGGTCAACGCGCAATTCGTGATGGTGTTGGCGCGAAAAATAATGTCGATCACGTTCTCGGTTTCCGCTACGCCGTTCAAGCTTTGGCTGACGTCCACCGCAATCACGAGGTCTGCTCCCATGTTGCGGCAGGCGCGAATCGGAACCGGCGAGAGCACGGCGCCATCAACCAAGCGGCGGCCGCGAAAATAAACCGGCGGTAGAAAGCCGGGGATCGACATGCTGGCTTGCACGGTTTCGCGCAACGGGCCGTCTTGATAGACCACTTCCTCGCCCGTGTCCAAGTCCGTTGCCACGCATGCAAACGGAATTTTCAAATCAGCAAAACTTTTGTCAGCGAGCATGAATTCCGCGACTTTGGCGATGCGCCATCCGCCGACGAGCGAGGGCCGGCTCGGGGCGAGGTTTATGACAATGCGTTCCTTTACAAACGTTGCGACCTGCCCGAAAAAATTTTCCGCGGCTTTCTTTTTCTTAAAAAGCTCCAACCCGCTTTGCTCATAACTCGGGCTCTCGAGGAAGGCCGCGGCTTTAGCCTCCACCAAAGCGGCTTGCGGCTCGAGTGCATACGTCGCGCCCACCAACGCGCCAATGCTCGAACCCGCAATCACATCAATCTTGATCCCATGCGCTTCTAAAACTTTGAGCACGCCGATGTGCGCCAGGCCGCGCGCACCACCGCCGCCCAAAGCCAATCCGATGCGAGGAGGTTTGCGCGTGAACTTGAACAAGGCCGTGCTCCCGGAAGTGTTTTTCAGGGATTCAATGAAGATAACGAAAATTAGAACAAGCTAGCATAGTCGCTGCGCTCATGCACGATATGATAGATCAAAACTTGCCCCGTAGCTGGAAAGGCTTTGAAAATCGCGCAATACGGTGAGACTCTTTTCTCAAAACAGATGCGCAAGCCGAGTTGATGAAGATGGTTTTGCCGGCTGACTGGCCATCGTAGAGGCGAGGTCTCCAATTTTTTTGACGGAAGGCGTTTTGAAGCTGTCGAAGATAGTTCCTCGTCTCTTCCTCAGAAAACTTCAAACCTTCCATGCGATATGTTGCAATTGCAGACAAATCATGCAACGTCGCCATATCGAAAATGATCTTGAACTTCTGCACGCGCACCCTGCATGGCTTGATCGATCAGATTTTCGTCGGACAAAACCTCATTTTCCACTAAACGAGAATTGGCCTCAGCAATTTGCCGTAGAAGGCGCAACTGGACGAGCAGCTTATTATAAGCCTGTACGCCCAAGACCACCAAATCACCGCGGCCCTCATAAGTAAGAATAATCGGGTGATCTTCATGACGGCACGTTTTAGAAAATTCTTCAATTCTCTGACTGAATTCAGAAATTGGAATAACACGCAACATAGCATTGCCCTCTCTTTGGTCTATCACGCGCGCGTTGCCAGTTGCAGTTGCGCAGAGATAGGAATCTCAAATAGACTCTCACGAAAAAGCCGGGTCGAGAAAAACAACACTTCGAGACTCTCTATCTCTCTTGTAATAGGATTAAAACGCGCAACAACATCATCACCTCATTCCTGTGACTCTTGTTCAGCATGAGGCGGACAATTGTCGAGATACAAAATATCTGCTTCGCGATCATATTTGAAAACTAGCTTCGTTGCCATAAGAGTTCTCCATAAGTGTCGTCGCGATTGTGTGCCGATATTCGGGAAGCAAGTCCGGATGCCGTGCAGCGATATGTTGCTCGCGCTCGTCCGTCAACTCAACGTTGCTCTCAAGATAGGGACAACCAAGCCACACCATTTGCTCGCCTTTTACTGCGTGGTTACTGCAAGATCAGCATCTTCCCAGTCAGGCGCTGGCCGCTGCCATCATTCGATAAAACCGTAGGCGTTTGATCTTTCGACGAAGTCAGCACATAGAAATAAACACCGCTTGGAACCAAACGGCCTTGTGCATCGCGGCCATTCCACAGAACCTCGTGTTTTCCCACTTCGCGTGAAGCGTTGAGCAGTTCCACGACTTCCTGGCCCAGCACATTATAAACGCGCAAACGCACCGCGGCCGCTTGCGTCAACGCAAAGGAGATCTTTGCGCGCGCGCCTGTGGATAAACGAAATGGATTGGGGGTGCTCTGTGACAAAGCGAAATCGCGCGGTATGGACAGCGTGGGCCGTTCATCGATCTTAAGCGTTCCATCCGTGCGAATCAAGAAAACACCGGCCGGCGCGTTCTTGGGATAGGCCACGTTGCCGAAGCCGTTGTCATTTGCCGTGAAATAAACCTGCATATGTGCCGTATCGGATACGGCGCGCGGAATGAGGCCGTAATAAGAAATCGAATCGACTTGTGTAAGTGTGACCGCAGAAAAATTCGCGCTCGGGCGTTCGGCATAATGCGCTTGCACGCTATTCGCCTGCAAACCGTCGCGCGAAAGAATGCGAATCAAAATACCAAACATGCCAACCTGATTCGTGTCGACTTCCGGTATGTTGCTGAACGCCGGACCGAGTGCGGTGACTGCAGCTTTGGCATCCAAGATGCCGTAGCCGAAATCATTGTCCGGCGAATTCGCCCGCGAGGCCGTAGCGTGAAGCACTTCGAGCATTTGCTGCGGCGTAACTTCCGGATGCGCAGACACAATCTGCGCCACCACGCCCGCGGTTAATGGGCAGGAAAACGAAGTGCCGCTTGCAAAGGTGTATTTTGAAGAAGAGTTGGGCGACACGACATAAACGCCCGAGCCCATGGCCATAACATCCGGTTTGAGGCGACCATCCGCAGTCGGACCGCGGCTCGAAAAGCCGACGAGGCCGCCGCTCGCATTGACCGCGCCCACGGCAATCACATTCGGGCCATCGGCCGGCGCCGTGATGATGTTCCACGAATTGCCGCCTTCATTGCCGGCGCTGTTGACGATGATGACGCCTTTGCTTGCCGCAATTTCTGCGGCTATGGTAATGATTGCGGTTTTGCCGTCCATGTCGGAGGGTGAATACAAACCATCTGTGCCGTAACCCAGTGAAGTGGAAGTCATGTCAACGCCTTGCGCCTCCATCCACTCGATGGCCTCCACCCAAAACTGTTCCTCGGCATGCGTCTCCGAAGCGATGTTCTCGGTTTTAGCGAGCAAAAAATCCGCGTTGAATGCGGGCCCGATCAACTCTCCGGGCCGGAAGCCGGCGAGCGTGGAAAGTGTTTGCGTGCCATGGGTATCTTGCCCACCCGGGTCGCTGCCTTCATTGCGCGTCGTATTGTCATCGTTAATAAAATCCCTTTCGGCAAGGACGCGAAGTTGCGCAAAGGCTTCATGATCCTGCCAATGAAAGCCGCTGTCCATCATGCCGACGAGCACGCCGCGTCCGGTAATGCCGGCGTCGTGCAAAATCGGCGCGTTGATTTGATTCATTTGTGAGAGGGAGGCGCCATAAACAAGACGATGCGGGGCGGAGGTTTTCTGCAAAGTCATTTCGTGGGTCGCAGCTTCTCGCACCGGCGGCAATTTCAAACGCGCAACGGGACGCACGCTTTGCACGTTGGGAAGCGTTTGCGCCGCGCGAATTTGTTCGGGCGTGGCCTCCACACTCACGGCATTTAGCCACCGCGATTTGACGATCGGCTGCAAGCCCAGCTTGGCAAGCTCGTCAATATAGGGTTGATAGAGTGTAAAGTCCGTTTCATCAATAAGGCGCGCCTGCGCGCGTACTTTGGCGCGCCGGCTCAAGGCGCGCGGCGTGAGTGCTTGTTCGGCTTCCTGGGCCAACTCGGCTTTTTTGGAAAAGGCGTGCGGGCCTTTGTCGCGAAAAAAAATCCAGACGCTTTGGCGATTTGCGGAAGCAGTGTTTGAGTTTTGTGGAACAGCAATCAGGCAGGTTGAAATCACGGCGGAGAACAGAAGAAAGAGCTTTCTTCTCATGCAATCATACCTCGCGTTGAGTTATCACGTGCATCAATTGAAATCGCGACGCCAACAATAGACGCGAAATAATAGACAACCAACGCAGAAAAAGCAAGGCAATTTCCGGCGCATAACAGCACGGCGCGGGCGCATTTGTCCAGCATTGCGCTGCATGACTCATTGCTGCGCGCGCCCCCAAAATAAAACCCCGAACGCTGCACTCGTGCCCAGCTTTCGGGGTCTATTCAATCACAAAATAGAAAAGTGCTCACTCAAGGCAACTCACCAGAGCGCGCATGCTTTGCATCTGCAAGGCTCTCTATCCGAGAATGATGCGCTTGCGTGGCATCTGTCTTTCCAGTCTAGATTTCCACCTCGGCCTCGGCCTTTTCAATCGTGGGTTGATACGCAGGCGGAAAGCTCAATACCTGATCGACGCGATCGAGCAATTCGTCCGGTGCGATCAAGTGATCGACCCAACCGTCAGCGCCGCGTTGTTGCAGCGTGCTGCCATAGTGCTCGTCACCTTCTTTCACAATGGCGAGCACGTGCAGGCTATGATACTTGTGCTTGATCTTCTCGATCAACTTGCCCGCGGATTTGCCGTTGTAAGCGAGCCGGCTGTGGTTGGCATCCAGCATCAACAATGTCGGACGCTTGCGGCGAATGAGGCGCATCAGCGCGACTTCATTCTCGGCAATTTCGATGCGGTACCGCGGACACAGCGCAAGATACATCCGCATCTGGGATTCGAGGTCGTCGTTGAGCATGATGATTCGATTCATAGCCACAATTCCATGGTCTCAGTCGGCGAACTCTTTTTCCGGCAGCTTCACCGCGCACATCGGCCGGGGAATAAAACTATCCAACTGCCTTTGTTTTTGCAGGGATAAATTGTTCAAGTTCATCGCTAAAAAGTAGGCTCAAAAGAGGGGAAATGCGGAAAGGGAAAGTGTTGCTGATTACGCATGCACGAAGCGCGATCCGGAAACGAGGATCAAGCCAACGGCGTATTCAACAAAGTCGGAATGCGCGTTTCTTCTTCACAGAAACGGAAAAATAAGTGCAGCCCGACGGCGAGAATGGCTAAAGCGAGAAGCAGCAACAGAGGATGGATATGCCCGCTCCAATTGAACCACGGGCCCAGAGCGCCTTCCCCAAAATTATTGAGCAAAACGGAAATGCCGTTGTTTTGCGCGTGAATGATCGCACTGGGGATGATGGATTCGCTGCGCCACGCGAGCACACCGAGAAACATGGCGATGAAAATAAGCTGAATGAACCACCACGGGGCGAGATGGACCGCGCCAAACAAAATCGCGGTGCTGAAAATCGCAAACAGGGGTTGATGTTTCTGCTCGAACGCATTTTGCACCAAACCGCGAAAGAGCATCTCTTCAAATGCGCCGGCAAAAACCACGGCTGCGAGCACGATAATCACCCAATCCAGCCAGTTATTTGCGATCAGCGTTTCCATGAGCAGCTTTTCCAAATGCTCCGGAAAAGGCATGAGATGGCTGACGATGCGATCCAGCTCCATGGCCAAAACGGTCACGGCCAGGCCAATCACAAAGCTCAACACGATGAGCCGCTTGCTCACGGGATTGAGACGCAGCACCGTGCGCACGTTGTAGCCTTTGCGGTGCAGGAAAATATAGGCCGGCAATAACAGTGTAAGCTCACCGAGCAGCAACGGCCACTTGGCCAAAGTGACCTGAAAGAGAAAACCGATGGCGAAATAGGGAATACCGCTCAACAACAACACCCAAGCGACGCTGGAAAGGGAAGGATATTTCGGCGGAGATGGTTCCGGAGAATTATTCAGAATCATTGCTCAAAGCATTTTTGAAAAGTCCGGCTCCTTCGTGAAGAGCCCTGCCCTGCAATCCCCGTTGCGAGTGAGGGGACGTGCTTAAAAGTCACAATGCTGCTCGAATTCGCTAAGCTACCCTGCGCCACGTGCGCTTCAATTTGTTGCAATGCCACACGAGACGCCTCACCAGCACCCGAAAGAGACAAATTTCAACGGCACATTTCAGCCAATAGGATTGCGGCTGCAATGGCAACGTTCAAAGACTCGCCGCCGCCGCGCCTGGGAATCGAGACGCGATGCTGAATCATTTCTTTTACCGCGGGGGAGATGCCTTCGATCTCATCGCCGAGCACCAACATCTTCTTCGAAGCGAAACGTAGAGTGGTGTAGGGAAAATCGCCGCTTTGATCGGCGCCATACAGCACTGCGCCGAACATTTGAAACTTCTTAAGCAGCCCGGAAAAGTCTTCGATATCATGCAAGGCAAGGTGAAAGATCGACCCCATGCTCGCGCGCACGACTTTGGGATTGAATACTTCCACACAATTCGGCCCGAGAATGACCCCGTCGACACCGAGCCAATCGGCGGTGCGGAGAATCGTCCCGAGATTGCCCGGGTCGTGCAGTTTTTCAATGCCCACCCATAAACAACGCGGCACACCGCGCATGTGCTCAAGCGGATCGACCTCCGCAGCGCGCCGGTGCACCACCGCGACGAGGCCTTGTGAATTCACCGTATCGGAAATGCTCACGAAATCTTCGGTGGCGACTTCCGCGGTGGGAATGTTGCGCTGTTGTGCGAGCTTCAACGCTTGCCGCGCGCGCAACGAGTGCAAAAACGAAGTGCAATAAACGATCTGCTCGATTTCCCAGCCGGACTGAATGGCCTCTTCGCAAAGCCGGCCGCCTTCCGCAAGAAATTTCTGCTCTTCGAGCCGATACTTTTTTTGCGTCAGCCGGACGATGGCTTTTAAATCATTCTTGCTCAACATGGGGAAAAACACTTGCGGAGATACGCCTTAAACTTCATGAACCAACTCTTCTTCGCGACTGATCGCGCCGAAAGCATCGGCGGCGCTGCTGGCGGTCGCAAGTCGTTCACGAAAATCACGTTTGTGGACTAAGCGGGAAATGCGGCTCAACGCCTTCAAATGCGGGCCGGTTTGGTTCGGCGGGCCAACCAATAACCACACGAGATTGACGGGCTTGTCGTCAATGGCGTCAAAATCCACGGGCGCTTTGGCTATGCCGAGCGCCGCCACGATTTCCGGCGCCCCTTCCGCCTTGCCGTGCGGAATGGCGACACCATCGCCCACGCCCGTGCTCATCAACGCCTCGCGATCAAGAATGGCTTTTAACACTTCCTCTTTGTTCTTGATGCGACGCGCAGAGGCGAGCACTTCGACCATTTCTTCTATGACTTGCCTTTTCTCTCGGCTCGCAAGCGGCACTTTGATCAACTCTTCCGAGAGAATTTCTCTCAACTTTATCAATGCTAATCTCCTTCGCACTCCTCTTCATCCACTCCTGCTGGGTCTCGATCCGAATTGACACTCTCAGCGTGTACTCACCGCAGATTCTTCTTTGGAAAGTTAGCCAAGTGCGATCACAGTCCTTGATCACTCACTGGATCGAAGGCGATCCCATCAATGGCTGTGGTGGGTTCTCCATTCCTGTGGGGTTGGAGGAAGTTTTAAAACGCGGGGAATGTAGAATAGTGCAGTCACTTTTGCAAATCATTTTTCGATTTGCGCCAGCCGAACACGATCAATCCCAACGTCACAACCAAAGCGCTGATACTCGTGAACGAGCCCGCGGCCAGCGCACCAGAGCTATAATGAAATCGCACGCGATGCCGGCCCGCTGGAACCTCCACGGCGCGAAAGGAATAGTTCGCTAAAAGCGTTGTTGCAGGCTGGTCATCAACAGCAGCCTGCCAACAGACTGGGTAATAATTATCACTCAACACCAGGATTTGCGGAGAGGCGCTTTGCGTTTCGATGATAATTTCGTGCAGCGAATACTTTTGCAGCACGGCATGCGCCGTCGAGTCGGGCATGGGCGCAAGCCCGGGGGCTTCTTGCAAAAGCACGGTTTGGTGCGGATCAAAATCGCCGCTGCGCAAACGTGTAAGCGCGCTCAAGTCATCCTTTAGCACTTCGAACTTGCCGACGAGATAGGCGCGCGGCAACACGGTGGTGTTTTCGTAGATGAACAGCGGCGCTTGTCCTTCCTGCAAAGTTTGGCGCAGCACCCAACTCGGCTCCGGAAAAGGATAGTGCGAGACGATATATTTGGCATTCAACATATCGAGCAGTTGTCGATAAGCGCGGCGGCGCTCTGCCGGAATCGCTGCGAGCGGCAAAGGTTGCAAAGCCGGGCGCCCGCCTTGATTGATTTGGCGAAAATATTCTTGCACGAGGCCGTTTTGCAGATTCGTGGCCTCGAGTAGATCTTGATAACGCCGTGGCTTCGCGGCATGATATCCACCCACGCTTTGCACACCCTGCGCGGCCCAACGCAATTCGTTGAACAGTTCGGCCACGGGATAAATGCGATACGGCGCGGTCTCGCCCTTCAGAAAATTCGCCACGGCATCGGGCTGCAAAGTTGCTGTGACATTTCTTTCCGGCACGGGCGCCTCGCCGATTCTCTTGTCAACGATCCAAAGATCAACCAATGTGACGAGTGTGATAATCACCGCCGCGCGCGTTGCCGAAATTTTTTTGGAGTAATAGAGCGCGAGCATCGCGAGGCCCGTACAACCGACCAGCGCGACGATCCACAAATCGCCCAGCAACCTGCCGAATCGCGTTTGATCGAGTTGCTGTTGCACTGCCGGTTCATAGCGGTCGGGATAAATGCCCTGCATGAAACTAAACAATGGGCCTTGCGCCATCGTCACCACCAATATGACGCCGAGCACACCCACGAGCGCGAGCCACAAACGTCGCACGAGGAGCGCGTCCCGCTGGCTTTGCGCCTGGGGATCGTTAGACTGCTGCGCAGTAAGCAATGCTTGCAAGCCCATGCCCGCCAATATCGCGACCAAACATTGCACAAGCACGAGGATCATGACCGGCACGCGGAACTTGTTGAAGTAGGGAAAATAGTTGTAGAAAAGTTTATAAAACCACGCGAAGTGATGTCCAAAGGAAAGCAGCAGCGCAAACAAAATCGCGAGGCCGAAGAAGCCGGAGAGCGGCACGCGCTTGAACATTGCCACGAAGGCCAAGGCGAGCACAAGTATGCCCATGTAATTGGGATAATCCGTAAACGGCATATTGCCCCAATAGGTGACGCCGCCGAACCCATAGAAAGAAGGCACGAGGAAGGTCATCATCTCTCCCGGCGCAAACGACCATTGTGTGGCGTAGTCAAAACCGACGCCGGTGTCTTGCGGACCCTGCTGTTCGGCGAGCACCGAAGCCGAACCGCGAATCGAATACGGCGTGTATTCGCGCAACGGCAGAAAGAGCACGGCCGCCAGCGCAAAGCCGAGCAGCAGGGCGCCAAGAAAACCGCCCAATACCGGCGCGAGGCGTGCGTACTCTTTGCGGCGCATCGCCATGAAAATTTGATAGAGCAGAAAAAAGCCGAGCAACAGCAAACCGTAAAACGCGACTTGCACGTGTCCGCGTTGCAGCATGAGGCCGGTGAACAAGCCACTCAGACCGAGATTGAGCCATGAAAATTTTTCGAACAAGCGATCAATCGCCCACAGCGCCAGCGGAATGTAGGCCGCAGTCATGATCTGCGAGCCGTGGCCGAAGATCGTCATCGTAATCAAATAGGGCGTGAGCATGAACGCGATACCGCCAAACAGCGCGGGCACGAAGCCGGCGCCTCTTCTTCTTAAAAAAAGAAACACGCCCAGACCGGCAAGCACATAGTGCAGCGCAAACACCAGCATGCGACGCACCGGCACAACATGGCCGACGTACTCCAATACAGTGTCAGGGAAATACGCGAAGGGATGAAACACGAGACTCGAAAGGCTGGGCATGCCGCCGAAAATGTACGGCAGCCATTGCGGCAAAGTGCCTTCTTCCCAAAATGCTTTTTTCAAAGGCGTCGCCAGTGCGGCGGGCGCTTGCGCATCGGGCGAGACGTAGGTTTTGCCCGCGAAGATGGTTTCGAAAAAGAATACGAGCATCACGACTAAAAAAATTCCCGTTGCCGAGGCTACGGGGTGCTGCGCGAGCCAGCCTGTGCCGGTGAGTTGGGATAGCAGGGCGGTGTTGGGCTTCTGCGCCACCGCCGATTTATAAGTTGAGCGAGCTTTTTTAGCCATGTGAGAAGGAATCCTTTGCAACAGCTCATGAGTCGATCAAACCTCCTTCGTGAGAATGTCATTCAGGAGGAAGCTTTTTCAGCGCTGGGGACAAATGCTTAGAATGAATGCCGTACTTTTCACCCGTTGCTCTTCATTCATCCGCTGGAGCATTTTTTTCAGTACGCATCAATTCAACCAGCGACACATACTTTCGCTCCGTTTCCCGCGCGCGCACCAATTTACGAATCGTGATCACGCGGCGCAGCGGCAGGAGCGCGCCGTAAATCAACAAAAAGGCATAAGCCAAACTGAATTGGCGATCGGAAAACGTAAACGGCGCAAGCCAAAGATCGAGCAGCATGATTACGCAAATGATGTTCATCGTCGCGGGATACGCGAACATGCCGAACACCATGCGAATCGCGGAGGCTTCATTCTTGCGTTTATAAAGGTTTTCAGCGCCGGTGTATTTGAAGGAAGCGTAGTAATCATACGCTTGATTGAGCTTCGATTCGATCAGTTGTCCCGCTTCTTGATAAAGCGTCGCAATGTCGAAACGCAAAGAGAAGAAACCCGCGAGAAAACCGAAAATGATGCTCTCGAAGCTTCCCGTGCGAAAATAAGTACCGAGCCCCAATCCGAAGAACATGCTCGGCACCACGATCTCGTGCCCGACCGAGTCCAAAAATTTTCCCGTCACGCTCGCTTGCTTGCGAAAGCGCGCGACTTCGCCGTCGACATTATCGAACACAAAACCGAGTTGCAACAACGCGAGACCGGCAAGCGCGCACGCCGTGGTCGGAATCGCCAAACACACTGCGCCTGCCACGCCCGAAAGAATTTGCAGCACCGTGACTTGATTCGCCGTCAAGCCCGCGCGAATCGCGAGGTACGTGAGATACAGCGAGAAGGGACGGATGAAATAGTAGCCGTACGCGCCCTGCCGTTCTTCGGGATTGACGCGGTGCTTGAAATTTTTGAGTTCTTTGAAAATGACGTTGGCCAAACTGATCTCGGTGCTTGCCTAATTCGGAATTTCTATTATATTGCTCATGAACATAATCGCACACAAGGAGTCGCTTATGCATGCTGAAACTTTGATTTCCCCCGCTCCCGATGTGATCACGCCATCGTCACAAGGGCCGCAGGATGATCTTCTTGCCTTGCAAAGGATCAAAACTGAAATTGCAAAACGCTTGCTGCAAAGCTGGCTCGCGGAAGATCCGGCGTATGACGTGAAGGCCTGGGCAATCGTAAAGCCGCTCATCGAAGAAAACCGGCTCTCTGAAAGGAGCAGGTTTGATGATTAAAGCCGTCATGCTGGATAGCGGACCGTTGGGCAAAATCGCTCATCCCCACCCGAATTCGGAAATCATCGCGTGGCTCACACAACTTCTCGACGCCGATGTCGCCGTCATCATTCCAGAGATAACCGATTATGAAGTGCGACGTAACTTGTTGCTTTCGAACTTAACAAAGTCGGTGACGCGGCTTGATCAACTCAAACAGATTTTGATTTATACACCGCTCACAACGGCGAGCATGCTGCGTGCGGCAGAATTATGGGCCGAAGCGAGAAGGCGCGGCAAACCGACTGCCGATCTCAAAGAACTCGATGGCGACGTTATCTTGGCTGCGCAAGCGCTGCAAGTCGATGCAATCGTCGCGACCGAAAATGTCGGCCATCTCTCGCTTTTTGTCGAGGCCAAGCACTGGCGCGATATCACCGTCGATGCATCAGGCAATTGACAAGTCGGCAACGCGCCACACGATCCTCGATCCACCACCTTCAATCCTCGATTCTCAATCATCACACCCTCAACCTCTCCATCGCAAACGCCAACGCCTCGGGCGTGTCGATGTCGATCCAAAACGCCTCGCCGATTTCCACGCTCTTCATCTTTCCATTCGCAATCAATTGGCTGCAACCATCGGAGAGCGAGCAATCGCCGTCGATCATTGCAGCGGCGAGCGCATCGAACAGACCGGTTGTGCATTTGAACAAGCCGCAGTCGATGCCGTTGTAACTCGTGAGCGTTTTGCCGATGTTGCGGATGTGCTCGCCTTCATAAACGACTTTCATCGCGTCGTCAATGTCGAAGATCGCGGAGACTTTCGGATCGACCGCGAGTGCAATTTCTCCGGCAGCGATGGGCGCGGCCATGAGCTTAGTGAGCATATCGGGCGAGAAAAGATGATCGCTCATCATGAGCAGGAATTGCTCGTTCGGCGCGAAGCATGCGCGGGCCGAATAAACCGAAACGCCGTTGCGCTTTTGCCAATCGGGATTGAACACATAGCGCAGCCGCAAGCCGAGTCGTTGCCCATCGCCCAAACGTTGCTCGATCACTTCATGCTTGTAACCCGTGACGATGACGACTTCTGCAATGCCCGCGCGCGCGAGCGTGAGCAGGATCGTCTCGACGATGCTGCGCTCGCCCACGCTGATGAGGCATTTGGGAATTTCCTGGCTGTGCTCATTGAGCCGAATGCCGCGCCCGGCCGCGATGATGAGCGCACGTGTGGGGGATGAAGTATGGATTGCTTCTTCCTGCGATTGAAAAGTTGAAACCTACTTGCGAGGCCGTAACTCCAAAAACATGGTTCCGGTTTTTAATGCCCAACGAATGAGCGGGCGTATGCCGAATAAAGAGTAGAAACGTTTGCGTTCGCTGCGCACGATTTCAAATCCCGCTCTCTCAACCAACATCCGCAACCGGTATTCATCAAATTCATGAAAGTGGTCATGCCGCCAGAAGAATTTCGGCTTGTTGATCGGCGTGGAAAGGTACAAAATGCCGTTCGGCTTCAGCGCATTTTTAACTTGCAGAAGAAACCATAAAGGGTTCATCAAATGTTCGAGGATCTCGAATGCCGTGATGATGTCGTACTTCCCTTCGATCGGCAAAACGTCGAGATCGCCGACGGTGTTCTTAATTTTTACTTGAAATTTTTTCTCGATCAGATCGTTGATGGGGTTGCGTTCGCCGCAATCTAGAACTTCGCCGTGCAGCTCTTTGATGAACTTGAGCGTGTGTTCGTATCGCCTTGCGTTATAAACGTTATCGGGTATGACTGTATCAACAAAGAACGGGCTGCGTTTTTCATCCATGAAACTCGTGTCTCCTAAAAGTAACGACCTCAAAGAAAAGGCTGTGTTTTCAAGGGCGGAATTGTAGACAACGCCATTCCCAAAAGCAAGCAGAACTTTGCCGCAACGCAATCGTTTATCAAAACGGCACAAAGAAATGCTTCAGAAAAATATTTCTGCACTTTGCTTCAATCTTCTTTATATTTGATCCAGCCTTCCACTGGGCTAATGGGACAGCCAAAAATGGGTTGCAAAAACTCTTCAATTTTCTGGAGGACCTTATGCGTTTCCGCATGATCTTCATTCTTTCCGCCGCCGCTTTAATAATTCAAAATGCCCCGTTGTATTCGCAAGCTGCGAACCGACCTACCTGCTCCCGACTTTTCACGAACTATGCTCTCCAATTTGACGGCATTGACGACGTCGTTGAGATTCCGGATGTCAACAACTCTCTCGACTTGAACGATTTCACGCTGGAAGCATGGGTGATTCGTTTGGAAGAAAACAGCACGGGCGTCATCATTCATAAAGGCGCGAGCGGCGAAAACCCGAGCGTCAATACGAATTACGCCATCTTCTTTCGCGATGACAATGTCGCTCACGTGATATGGGAGCATCCGGACTCTCGTAATTTCGAGATCGCAGGCAGCACCATCATTCAATCGAATCAATGGTATCACATCGCGGGCGTGCGCTCTGCTGCAGACAACTCGCTCAGGCTTTACGTGAACGGCGTATTGGATGCGCCGGTTCTTTATACCGACGGTGCGCCCAACATTCAAAACATTCCCGTTCGTCTCGGTTTCAATGACTTCGGCTTTAATGAATACTTTAAAGGCGTGATTGACGAAGCTAGAATTTGGAAGACTCCACGTTCTCAAGCTGCGATTCAATCAACCATGCATCAACAGCTCACAGGCAATGAAGCGGGCTTGGTCGCGTATTGGAAACTGGATGAGGGCGAGGGGCAATCGGTGCATGACGCTTCAGCTTTCTCCAATCACGGAACACTTGGTTTCAATCTAACCACCGAACCCGAAGATCCGTTTTGGCTGCTTTCTTCGCGTCCGCCCAATGGCCCCATCAATTATGCTCTGTCCTTTGACGGCACGGATGACCTCGTGTGGATTCCCGATCAAAACAATTCCCTTGATCTAACCGACTTCACAATTGAATGCTGGGTGAAAGTCGCGAGTGAAGGAAAGATTCAAGAACTTGTTGTGAAAGATGCCGAAGGCGAAGAGCCGAGCGTCAACTCGAATTACTCCTTCGATGTTTGGTCGGATCAAAAGCTTCGCATCGTCTTTGAGAATGAAAACCAGGACAATCAAGAGCTTTTCGGCAACACGATTTTGGAAGTCGGCGAACTCTATCACGTTGCGGCTACGTTCAATGCGCAAACGCACGCGTTGAGCCTTTATCTCAACGGTCAACTTGATGCCGGTCCGAAAGTCGTAGCGGGTTTGCCCAATCGCCAAAACCAGCCGCTGCGCATCGGCACGGGCTACGAAGGCGGTCCGCGCACGACAACACACGGCGTCCTCGATGAAGTGCGCATTTGGAAAAGCGCACGCAGCCAAAGCGACATTCAAGCCACGATGAACCAGCTTTTGCAGGGCAATGAAACCGGCTTGGCGGGCTATTGGCGTTTCGATGAAGGCGAAGGCCAAGCCGTGCATGACTTGACCGCGTTTCAAAATCATGGCAAGCGCGGCTTCAGCGATGCGAGCGAGACGTTCGATCCCGCATGGGTTTTGTCACCATGGCAACCACCTAGTCCAGGCGACCAAGACCACGCCCTCCAATTCGACGGCCTCGACGATCTCGTGCAAATCAACGATACCAATGGCTCGCTTGATCTGAACGACTTCACATTAGAAGCGTGGGTGTATCGTATGGAGGAAAACAGCGTCGGCGAGATCATGCACAAAGGGGCTATCGGAGAGAATCCGAACGTCAACACAAACTATGCTTTGCTGTTTCGCGAAGATAATTTTGCGCGGGTGCATTGGGAGCATCCCGATTCAAGAAATATAGAAGTCGCAGGCGCGACCTACATCAACACGAATCAATGGTACCACATTGCCGGCGTGCGCTCCTCGGCTGACAACAGCTTGAAGATTTACGTAAATGGCGTGTTGGATGCGCCCGCGCTGACTACGGAGGGCGTTCCTAATCAACAAAATGCGCCTCTTCGTCTCGGTTCCAACGATCCCAATTTGGGCATCAACGAAAATTTCAAAGGCATCATCGACGAAGTGCGCATTTGGAACATCCCGCGCACGCAGAAGCAGATTCAAGCCGCGATGCACTCACAACTCAACGGGCAAGAGCAAGGCTTGGTGGGATATTGGCGATTGAATGAAGGCTCCGGCCAAACCGCGCGCGACGAAACTTCATTTGGCAATCACGGCTTGCTCGGCTTCACGGCGAATGCTGAAAACCAAGACCCGATTTGGGTGAAGCCGCCTTCGCAGCCGCCCGACTCCTCCAACTACGCCCTCGATTTCGACGGCCTCGATGATCACGTGCTCTTTGAGCCGAACGTGCTCGACACGCCGCAGCAGATCACGATGGAAGCGTGGGTGAAATATCATTCGACGAAAACTTACATGATGGCGGTCTCGCTCGAAGGCGTGTTTGCGTTCTATCTCAATCGCTTCAGCGTGGGCACTTTCACGCCGTTCTTCGATGGCGGCAGCATTCATGGGAATGACCACGCCTATGGCGCAAACTTGAACGACGGGCAATGGCATCACCTCGCGGCAGTGAATGACGGGCAAATGCTGCAGGTGTTCATCGACGGCGCGTTCATGGGCAGCGTGAATGAAACGCTTTACGACATCACCTCGCTCAATCGCACCTCGGCTATTGGCGCGCAATTCGATGCTTCGGAGTTTCACTTCGACGGCATCGTGGATGAAGTGCGCGTGTGGAATCTCGCGCGCACGCCGGAACAGATTCAAGCCAACATGCACGAACGGCTCTCCGGCAACGAAGCGGGCCTCGTGGCTTATTGGCGTTTGGATGAAGGCACTGGGCAAGTCATCAATGACGCCGTGACGCCGCCGCATCCCGGACATCGCGGCGCTTCGGAAATTCCCGATGCCGCTGATCCCGCTTGGGTGCTTGCGAATCGCACGCCCGCGACGGGTTGCATTGGTATCCCTTTGCCTGCGGGCGAGGCGTATGGCAACATCAATCAAAATCGCCAAACGCATTCGGATAAAATCACCTATTGCTTCGACGGCCCGACGGGTGATCGCTTCCTCTCGTTCGCGGTGTTTGATATCGATCAAAACGACGAAGTGAGTTTGTCATTAAACGGCGAGACGCTGCTGTTCGCGCCCATCACCGCGAACAACACGTGGAGCAGTTTGGTGGGCGTGTTGCTCTCCGATGCACAGATTCGCGACGGGCAAGCGAATGAGTTGGTGTTCGACAACACGCGCAATCCCCCGCAGAATTGGCGCTGGGGCGTGCGGCAAGTTTCGGTGGATCCGTTTTATGCGCTGCCCTCGCCCGCGGCATACGGCAACATCACCGGCGGCGATACCGAGCACGATGACAAAGTGGTTTACTTTTTCTCCGGACGGCGCGGGGATGTCAATCTCGCGTATCAAGTTTTCGACATCGATCACCTCGATGAAGTGGACCTCGTGCTCAACGACACGAAGGTGCATGACGAGGCATTGACGAGCAACGAGTCATGGAGCGAAACGCGCAGCTTGCTCTTGCCAGATGAGTTGGTGCATAACACGGGCATCAATGTGCTCATCTTCGAGAACACGAAGAACCCGCCGCATGGTTGGCGTTGGGGCGTGCGCAATGTGAGCGTGAACGTGGCCACGACTTCGTCGTTGGCATTGCCAACGCAAACGGGCACGAACTTCACCGGCCAGGGCGTGCTAAACGCGCCGTATTTGTTGGATGGCCAATTCACGCCGATGGTGCGTTCGCAAGGCGACGGCGCGAGCGACTCTTCGCGGTACGTGATCGAAGGCGCGGCCACGATTGCGCCGAACGGACACGTGATTATCGAACTGCCCTCCGCGCAGAAGATCGACTATCTCAGTCTCTATCCCGAATGGCACGCGCAGCGCTATTTCAGTTATCGCCTCGAAACTTCGGAAGACGGCCGCAATTGGAGCACGGTGATAGATAGAATGAACGTGAAGCAGCACGGCACGCAGATCGAGCGCGTTGCGAAAACCAACGTGCGCTATCTCCGTCTCACGGGCTTCAGCGTTGTGGTCGATCCGGATTCTTCATTGGCGGGTGGAATGGGCGAAGCCGCATATTGGCAGGCGTATCAAAATTTGTTGCAGCAAGCGCAGCCCGAGGCTTTGGCGATTGCGGAGCTGGTCTTGATCAAACAAGAAGGCAATGTGAAAGTGGATGAGCCGGTGACCGAAGTTCCGACACAGTATCGCCTCGAACAAAACCTGCCGAATCCGTTTAATCCTTCGACCATCATTCGTTTCGATCTGCCGCAAGCCGAGCGTGTGCATTTGGCGATCTACAATCTGCGTGGCGAACTCATTCGCACGTTGGTTGATGGCAATCTCGCGGCCGGTGCGCACGCTTTCACGTTCGACGCAACAGGCTTGGCAACGGGCGTATATTTCTATCGCGTGCAAACGGAACGATTTTCAGAGACGAAGAAGATGCTGCTGGCGAAGTGATCATCGAAAAATAAGGGGCGAAAGCCGCATTTATCCTCCTTCGCCCTTTCCTACCATCTGAACGTTTCTCGGTAATACCTCAGTTACGGGTGGAGTAGCGCAGGCATCCTGCCTGCAGACAAGATGTCTGCGCTACGTTTTCCACCAATAACTGAGGCATTACTTTTAACCTCAATTCGTTATTGACACTCTCCGTTTTTTTCGTTTTCTTAAACCATCTCTTGATACAACACTCTCCTGCCATATTGTTGAAGGAAGACAAAGAGCAAACCCCTGGAATCGGCGCTTGACTGCGGTTTTGTAAACCTGGGTTCGCAGTCTTTCTTGCACATCCCGCATCAGGCATCACGAAACAAAAGCAATTTTTCATGGTTTCCTAATTCACATTTTCTATGAACCAACCCACGGAGGGAGTTTTATGTTCCAAACCCTGTTGTGCGAGCGCAAGGCATGCGTGTTTGCATTTGCGCTGGTTTTAACTTTTTGTTGCCAGGTATTTGCGCAGGCGACGGGCACCATTACCGGCACGATTGTCGATGCTAAGACGAAATCCGCATTGCCGAGCGTTAATATCGTCGTGCTCGGTACGCAAACCGGCACCACGACGCGCCCGGATGGAACGTATCGCTTGCGGCTTGCGCCGGGAACGTATGAGTTGCAGGTCAGCTTCATTGGGTATGATCGGCAACGCGAAAAAGTCACGGTCACTGCGAGCGGTGAAGTACGGAAAGACTTTGCCTTGCAAGAGAACCTTATTGGCCTGGGCGAAGTTGTCGTAACCGGAACGCGGCGCGCCGATCGTACGGTGGTAGAATCGCCGGTGCCGATTGACGTGCTTGCGGCTGCGGAAATCCGGCAAACGGGCTTGACCGAGACCAGTCAGCTTATTCAAATGGCCGTGCCGTCATTGAATTTTCCCCGGCCTTCGATTGCGGACGGCACAGATCATCTTCGTCCTGCAACGTTGCGCGGCCTCGGGCCCGATCAAGTGCTCGTGCTCATCAACGGCAAGCGCCGCCACAACACGGCGCTGGTTCATGTGAACGGCACCATCGGCCGTGGCGCGACCAGTGTCGATCTCAACGCGATTCCGGCAAGTGCCATTGAGCGCATCGAAGTGTTGCGCGACGGCGCCGCGGCGCAATACGGGTCCGATGCCATTGCCGGCGTCATCAATATCATTCTCAAGTCGGACGTGCAAGCGAATGTCGCGAGCACCGTCGGCCAAACCAAAGAGGGCGACGGCGAGGTTTTGCAGGGTGAAGGCAATTACGGCGTTCGTCTGGGTGATAACGGTTTTCTGCATTTCAGCGGCGAGTGGCGTGACCGCGGTCCGACCAATCGCTCGCGTCCGGATCCGCGCCAGCAATACTTCACCACGGCGCAAGGCACGCCCGATCCGCGCGAGGCCACGATCAACCGCATCAATCATCGTCAAGGTGACGCCGAAACGCGCGATCTGTTGTTGTTCATGAACGGTTCCAAGCCGCTCTCGGAAAAAGTCACGTTCTACACGTTTGGCGGTTTCTCCCGGCGAGTGGGCGAGGCGACGGGTTTCTTCCGCCGTCCGAATGATGACCGGACCGTGCGCGCGTTGCACCCCGACGGCTTCTTGCCGGAAATTCATTCCAAAGTTTATGACGGCTCGTTCTCAGCCGGTCTGCGCGGCTCGTTGGGTGGCTGGGTGTGGGACTTGGGTTCGGTGTACGGCGGAAATTCATTTCGTTTCGATGTAAAAAACAGCAACAATGTTTCCTTGGGCACGGCAAGCCCGACCGAGTTTTACGCGGGCACGCTGAAATTCAATCAGATTACCACGGGATTGGATCTTTCCAAGGCTGTGAACCTTGGCCTGAACGCGCCGTTGAATGTTGCGCTCGGCGTCGAATTTCGAGTAGACAATTATCAAATCGAGGCGGGCGAAGAGGCTTCATACATCGACGGCAAAGTGCCGATTCTCGACGGGCCGAATGCCGGCAGGCTTGCCGCGGTGGGCGCGCAAGTGTTTCCCGGTTTTCGTCCCACGGATGCAACCGATGAGTCACGCAACAATTTTGCGGTTTATCTCGATCTCGAAAACAATCTCAGCGAAGCCTTGCTGGTGAGCGTCGCCGGCCGTTATGAGGACTATAGCGATTTCGGTTCCACCACCGACGGCAAGCTGGCTCTGCGTTTAGAGCCGGTAAAAAGATTTGCCCTGCGCGGCGCGGCCAGCACCGGTTTTCGCGCGCCTTCGCTCGCCCAATCATTCTTCTCTTCCACGGCCACGAACTTCATCAATGGCGTGCCGTTCGAAGTCAAAACCTTTCCCGTCAGCAGCCCGCAGGCCTTGGCGCTCGGCGCAGAACCGTTGAAAGCGGAAAAATCCGTCAATTTCAGCGCCGGGATTACCACCGATCCTTTCAACAATTTTTCGCTTACGGCGGACTACTATCGCATTAAGATTGACGACCGCATCGTGTTTTCGGAAAACTTCACGGGCGGCAGAATTGCGGACTTGCTGCGGCCATTCGGTGCGAGCGGCGGCCGCTTTTTTACCAATGCCATCGACACGCGCACGGAAGGCGTGGACGTGATTGCGCGCTATGCGTTTCGACTCGGCGCCAACAATACCGTGCGCCTCACCGCCGCTTATAACAACACCGACACCAAGGTCATTCGCGTCAAAAATACGCCGCCGCAACTTGCAGGATTTGAGGAAACCTTGTTCGGTCGCGTGGAGCGCGGGCGCATTTCCGAAGGCCAGCCCAACAGCAACGTAAACTTCACCGCAAATTACAATTGGCGCGAGTTCGGTTTGATGGCGCGCACGATTCGTTTTGGCAGAGTCGTGAATCGCGCCACCAACGCCGCGAACGATCAAATCTTTGATGCGAAGTGGGTGACGGATATCGATGTCTCCTATCGCCTGTTTGGACAACTCGGCCTCGCCGTCGGCGCAAACAACGTGTTCGACGTTTATCCGGAAGAACAGATTGCCGCGAACAATTTCAACGGGATTCTGGTCTACAGCGGCTTGTCCCCCTTCGGCTTTAACGGCCGTTATGTCTACGGGCGCATGTCGTATCATTTTTAGGAGCGGATAGCCCGGCGCCGCATCCGATTTAATGCGTGCATGCCCCAAAGTCTTCAGCGCAAAATTAAAAGCCCCCGTTACCGGGGGCTTTTTCAGGTTCATATTTGTTCGTGCCGGAGGAGCCTGGTGCAACTCAGAGCATGGGATGGATCACACTTCACCTGATTTATGGCATTCCTAAGAAGTCTTTTTCAAGCGCTCGACGCAGTCGCTGGCATGAAAAAAAAAATCTTTCAAAATGATGAGTCGACGATAAGCTTTTCAAACTTAGTATTACAACGTTAAGTCGAACACGCATCCCCAAAGCCTGAAGACAGAAAGATGTAGGGCAGAAAAATGTGCGTTACTTTCTTGGTTTTGTCGGCATCATCTTCTTTTGAATGGTGCTAGCTTTATCTTTCTGTCCTCCATTTTTCTGTCTTAAGCTTTTGTTTAAGGCCAAGGGGGCTGCTCAAGTGAAACTTAACGTTGTAATATTAGAAAGAAATTCTAACTTTTCTCCAATTGATAAGCATGCTCCATCAGTTGGGTTCTTCTATCGGCTGGAAAATTTTTGCGCTGCCCGAAGGGCCAAGTTCTCAGCTTGCCTGAAAACTTGCGTAGGCGGATGAGGCGCGCGAAGTTAGAATAAAATCCTAAAAGTTTTGGGGTCACACACAGATCAACAACACACGCGGAAAAAGCTTCGGTTTTTTTCAGGGTGTGCTTTTGATCCGTGTCTTGCTCACACCTTTCGGATCACGCCCACAGATTAAAAACGCAGACCGAAAAAGCCTCTGGTTTTCCGTGTGTTTTTGATCTGTGTGCTGTCCGAAGGGCTGCGGCTTTCAGCTTGTCTGAAATCCGCTGCAGGCTGTTGCCATGATTTCGTAGTCCTGCCCCTGTCGGGCACTGCAGCGCCCCGCGAATTTACTGGCTCGAACCGCGCCCCATACGGGAGCGAGTCTACAAAGGCTAAGGTAACATGCACGAGCGCGAGAAGAGAATTTGCAACCTGTAATTTCGCCCGGAGAAATAATTTTGCCCCAAAGGCTCCTGCCTCAAGTTGAAAGGCGCCTTTATTTTCCGGCTGCGTACTGCCTCAGCTATTGGTGGAGAACGTAGCGCAGACATTTTTGTCTGCAGGCGGGGACGCCCAATGACACTAACTTTTCCCCAAAGGCCAAAAATTTCTCCAACTACTTGCCTTTGTTTGTGAAGATGATTGAAGCTGTTTGACAAGCTTGAGCTTGCTTGGGCAAAAGCAATGACAGAAAAATGGCTGTCATAAATATGTGGTTTGCAATCATCGAAGAAATGTTCATCGTAGCAACAAAAAGCTGTGGAATTTTTTGCCAATCATTTTTCTGTAATGGCCTGCTTAAAAACTTAGTGCCATTGGGCGGGGACGCCTGCGCGACCTCCGCCGTAACTGAGGCATTACCCGGCTGCAAAATTCTGGTTGCGCACTTGGGACGGAATGCCATGCAGGTTTCGGTCCCTGCGCTATATTTCAGAGTCCCACCAACCTTTTCGGCGCGCATATGAAATTCAATCTCGCCAACACCGCTATCGGAATGTTAATCCTCTCGATCATCTCGGGCCTGGCGGTGAATCTGATCGATCGTTATTATTTTGCGCCCAAAGAAACTCCGGTCGGCGCGCCTGCGAACGCATCCAAGCAACCCCCGCCCTCTGAAACCGAGCCGCGCGCCGGCGAAACTCCCGTGGTTTCGCCCAAGCCCTCGTTGCCGGCGGACTCCTCACAATACTATCTCGAACGCGGCCATTTATATTATGATCGCGAGGATTTTTCGCAAGCGATCCGCCATTATAATTTCGCGCTCGCTGCGAACCCCAATTCCGTCGAGGCGTATCTCAATCTGGGGGATGCGTATTTGCGCTTGAAGAATTATGGTGCGGCAATCGGGCATTATCAGCGCGCGCTTGCACTCAACCCGAACCACGCCGAAGCGACCATCAATCTCGGCCATGCTTATTTTCGCGCACGGGATTACGCCGGCGCGATTGCTTACTACAAGCGTGCCGTTGAGCTGTCGCCGAACTCCGCAGAAGCATATTTGGGTTTGGGCCGCGCGCACGTGAACCGCGAGGAGTTCGAAGCCGCGATAACGGATCTCCAAGTTGCGCTCGAGCTGGCGCCGGAAGACGCGCGCATTCATCGCGTGCTGGCGTTGGCATATTTCAATCGCGAAAAATACGAAGAAGCGGCGCGTCATTATGAGCGCGTATGCGCGCTCGGCACGGAGGAACCCGGCGCCTTTTGCGATCTAGGCGAGGCTTATTGGCTGGCGGGCAAATGGCATGAGGCCGTGGCCGCGTATCGCGAATGTGCGCGGCGTGAACCTGAAAATCAAACCGCGCAGGAACGCATTCGACAAGGCGAAAGCCTGCTCATGCAATGACCTTTCGTCTCATTTTTCCGCGGAAAAGCCTGCGATCGTCGCGTGCAAAAGCCTTGTGAAGGCTCGTGTGCGCTGCAAGCTCTCTCCCACGGCAACCAGAACCTTTCCGCTGCGCACTTCGATAAGGCGCGCATTTACTTTGATCTCGTCCTCCAGCTCGCTCAACGTTCCAAGGACGAGCGCCTCCGCGCCCGCGGCGCGCCCCACGGCTTGCGCCTGCGCAAGCTCCAGCACGCCGGTTTGCGCCAAAGCCTGCTCGCGCAAAATCTCATGCAGCATGCGCCGCTCCACCAGCATGAAATGCTCGAACTGCAACAAGCTCGCAGTCAATTCCTCCGCGAACAATCTGCCCAGTTGGGTTGTTCTCCCCTTCAAATCCGCAAAATCCATGACCGCAATTTTGAGCGTTCGATCTTTGGGCAGCGGCGCGTTCAATTTTTGCGCGAGCAAGAGCGAAGTGGCCGCGAGCGAATTTCGCGCCTCCAGGCGAGCGTCATTCAAATTTGCATTGGCGGCAGGCATGGCAGCAAGCAAAGTCTCGACATTGCCGCAGGGCAAGGCCGCATTCTCGTCGCAGATGATCTCGTGCAGGCGATTGAACGCGGGCGCACGCGGCAAAAGGATTTGCGGCAAATCTATTTTTCTATGCTGAACGCCGTCGTAAAGCTCGACGAGCCAAAGAAATTCTTCGGCCTCGGCGAGCACGCGCGCGTGCAACAAAATCGGAACGCGCAAATGGGCGGCAAGAGAATCATACATGCTCGTTGAAACACGCGGCGCGCGACGCCAGCGTTCAGGCAAGAGCGCGTGCGCTTCGACCGCGGGCAAAACCTCGAAGATTTGGCGCTGCAAAAGTTTGTTGCCCAACGCAACAGCGAGATATTCGGTCAAACCCGTGCCTCGCCCGGCCTGATCACAAAAAGGCAAGATGGCAACCGTGGGCGCGCGCAAATCGACGAGCGCAAGGCTTACCGTGTTCGCGCATTGTGCGATTTTATGCTGCAGCTCGCTCATTGCAACCTCGTTTAGCAGGCGGTTGATTCGCGCCTCATAGTCTTGCGCGACTGCCTGTTGCCCGGCGAGCAACAAAACGATTCCCATCACAACCAGCTTATGCATGCAAATCCTGCTTTCTTTCGGGAGGGACGCGCTGCAAGCCGGCTTTAGTTCTGCCCGGCTTTGCGGCGTTTTTCCATGTCAAATTTTTCCGTTTCGGTGTCCAACTTCCGGAAGCTTTCGGTGCTCGCCAGTTTTTGCCGCAGCGGTTCGTTTTCTTTGATGGCTTCCAGAAATTTTGCTCTGGCCGCGCCGAGGGGATATTCCATGAGCACGCACGCGCGCCAGAGTCCGCCTTCTTGCGTGGCGGTTTGATTTTTTACGCGACTGCCGCGCAACGTGGTGGAGACCACGGTTTTGCTGACAATCGTGAAATCCGCGTCCAATTGCGCGCTTTCGCCCTCGCCGATTTCTTCTTTGAACTGTTGCGTGAGCGCTTGCATCCGGCTTTCCACTTGGGCGCCGAGGTTCGCGCGGCCTTCCTGCATGGCTTTGTTAATGGCTAATTGCAAGTCCCGCGAAGTTGCAGTCGCTGGGGCGAAAAGATAATCTTCGCTCTGCGGAGGATTTGAAAACCAATCCGGGCAGGGCGAGGTGTTGTTGACGAGCACGGGGGAGGTGTTCTCGTGCGTCATGACTTTCGCGCCGCCGCAGGCCAGGAGCAATGCACCCAATAGCAGCGCCGGCAGAAAACAAACAAAACTTTTCATACAAACTCCCGACTGAAATGAACTGATGCCTTGAAGCTTTTGACTGCCGGCCCGTTCGTTTTTAATCCGGCAGCGCGTCACGGTTTGCTGATGACACCCTTGATGATAACTGTATAGGGCGTATAGATGCCGAGCGTCACCGCGGCAAGCAGCATATCGGCCCACGAGTACTTGGTCATGATTGTGAGTTGGCTAAGCTCGCCGCCCTCTTGCAGATGCTTACGCAAAGCTTCTTGCAGATCCGGCTGCTTGCCTTTCACCAAGCCGGCCACCCAATGGCGAGCATTGAGCTTTTCCTCGAAGGGGATTTGCGCGCTGCCCGCTTTGGCGTTTGGAGGAACGTAGGTCACTTCCGTGCGCCAAAGCCCGCCGATCCAAAAAAGTATTGCCAGAAAAACGACCGCGCCAATTGCCTGCCCGATACAACCGGCCTTTTCTTCCATAGCTCCTCCTTTGGGAGAGTTTAGGTTGCGCTATTCCACCAAATCCTTGCCGCAGTCTGCGACGGCGTTGCGAGGAATGGCGCAAAATCTTTTGACCGCCAAAATAAAAGCCTTCTTGCTTATGCCGCCCGCAAGAGGCAGGTCGTATTCAAAGCGCAGAATGTCGTTCTTGCCCACAATGGCGCGCACCATGATGTATTCGTTGTTGATTTGATTGACGCATTCCAAGCGTTGAAGCCGGCTCACGCCCGGATGGAAACCGAACATCGTGAGCAAGGTAACGCGATCTTTCTTGTCGTTGAGCATGACAAAGCACATGACGTCATCCTTGACGCGCAACCCGCTTTCTTGATCGTAGGTCGTTTCCATAAAGGCCGCGTCAAAAACCGCTTTGAGCGTTTCTTCAGAAACGTTTTCCGGTGTGAGCAATTCTTCCGGCATGATCTTACTCCTTCTCGTATCATAGTGAGGGTTAATTTGATTTATTTTTGAAGACCTCATAGCTTGCCGTGCAATCCGCGCGCTCATCCAGCGGAATATTCGCCAGCCAGCGCGGCAATTCGATTAAGGCGAACGCCGGGCTTGCCACGGTGCGAAAGCTCGCGCGCCGGCGATCGCGCCATTCCGGCGCAAACTCAAAACGCTGCTTCGTGGCCACGACGTAAATCAACTCATGCGCGCGATCCATGCCGGGCAGCAGCGTCACCTCCAACTCCAAGCCTTCGGGCATGAGGCGCAGCGTCGAATCTGCATGCACGCGGTTGTTTTGCAGAACGAGATTGGGGAAGAGCACGGTCAGGCTGTCGTTCGCCGTGAGGTTGAAGACATACACATAGCACGGTTTTGTGGCGCGCACTTCAATGAACATGTTTTCATGCTCGGCATAAACCGCTTTGTCGGTTTTCACCTGAACCGCGAAAGCCGGGTCCGGCTCGCCGCGCGCGAGTTTGACCTGCGCGCGCAGCCGGAGGTAATAATAAACCTGGGGCTGCAAGCCCGGCTGCAAGTCGAAGGTTGACATTCTCTCCTCAAGAATTTCCTCCTTCACCACGTGGCCGTAGGCCATGTCGCGATTCACAGAGGCAAAAAACTCCTGCAGCGCAACGTGCTTCTGGTCCTGCATGGTCTCGCTGCGAATGCTCAGGTTTTCGCTTTTGAGCTTCACACCCGCCACGAGGCGCACGGCCTCGGCGCGTGCCTGATTCAAGGCCGCATGCCGCGCTTGCTGCGGCGTGAGGTTTTCCATCAAAGCCCGGCCTTCGGTTTCGACCACGTTGGCCGATTCTTGCGCCGCAAGAGGGGATGAGGCAAGCACGAGCGAAAGAATGGAGAGCGTTCCTCGCTTCATTATTTCACCGCCATATTGCCGTAATCCGTCAACACACGTTCGGTGTTCGAGGAATAAACCACCGGCGTTTGCAACCGTTGAAACTCGCGATTGGAAAAGTAAGGCACGCCCTGGTTGGCATCCTGCAAATAGGCCTTCATTTCGCCCACGGTAATGCGGCGGTCATTGTTTGCATCCGCCTTGCCGCGCAGGCCCTTCAAGAAGAAGTACGTGAACATGCCGTGGCGTTTTTCCGGGTACCAGTTCGATACTTCGTCGGCCTTGGAAGACCAAAACATCGTGGCGTTGGGATGAATGAGCAGAGGATTTTGAATGCGCAATTTCACCGGGCTGATGTTGCGCAGAATCGCCTTGCCGTCGCCGCCCACGCCGCTGAAGCACGCATCCATCACGATGGTTAAATGTTTGGCTTCAAGATTGGAGAGGTCGGTATACAAATCGCTCAAACGATAGGCATTGTCGGAATTGACGTGGTTCGGATCGCAGTCATATGGCACCAAAAACGTCTCTTGCGAGTTGGGATCCGGCGCGCCGTGGCCGGCATAATAGAAGTAAACCTCCGAGTCGCCTTTTTTAATGTACGACGGCAGCGTGCGGCGTATCAGGGTTTTGAGCGTGCCCGCGGTCATCAATTCTTTGGGATTCTGCGGCAGAATATTCTCGGGTTTGAAGCCCAGCGTGCGAATCAGGTATTCGCGCATCATCGCCGCGTCGCGCTCGGCATATTCCACGGAAGGCACTTGCGCATATTGATAGTGCCGAATGCCGATGACCACCGCAACGGCCTCCGGGTTTTGCATGGTCGTGCGCGGCGGCTCGTCGGTGGCGTCATATTCCCGCAACGCAAAACGGACTTCCTTGCTGATGCGGTCCATGTTCTTGCCGAAAATTTCCACTTCTATTTCTATCTCGGCATCCTGCGCGTCGCGATCGGCAACAAGCGAGATTTCCAGATTCGTGGTGGCATTGGGGGCGAGATCGTCAAGGCGCATGGTTTGTGGAAAATTCACATGGTCATTCTTGTTTTCCAAAAAGCGCGCGCGCACCTCCAAGCCTTTGGCCGTGCCTTTGCCTTTGTTCTCCAATGTGATTTTGAGCGATGCGGGTTCGCCGCCCTCCAGCTTGCCGTTGCCCGAAGGCTCGGTGAATTGCACCTGTGCATGCACTTCCGGCGGCGCCGCTTCCACGATCGTTTCTTTTTTGCGCAGCACGCGGCTTTCTTCGCGCTTGCTCCAAAAGCCCAGACCCACCGCGACTTCGAAGTACGGCCCGGTGATATCCTCGGGCGCGCTTGCAAACTCCGCACGGGTCACGACGTTCTGGCGCAATTGCAAAAGATACCCGAGCCGGGCTTGCAGCAGATTGCGGCGAAACTCCAGGCCGAAGTCATAGACTTGCGGAAAACCGGTTTCGAGATATTTCGTGCCCAGCTCGCCGCCGGCGTTTCTCTCTCGCACGTAAAGCTTTTTGTAGAGCGCCGTGTTCGCAAAGAGCTGCAGCGTGTAGCGCGAAAAAAATCCGCCGCCGCCCCATTGCCGCACCAGAGGAATGTTGACGCCGGCCTCGGCCCAGTGCACCAGCCACAGCGCCTTGGGATTGAAAGCCCAATCTTGAAACGCATACATGCGAAAGAGATTGAGATTCAAACCGTAAAAACGCGCGGCATAATTCATCGCAAGCCCGGTGGCCGTGGTGCGATACTCTATGTTGGAAAATTCTTCGGACAGCCCGCGGCCTTGATAGCCCACGAACGCCGCGCCGGTATAAAAGCGCGGCTTGGATTGCTTGATGACATACGAATCTTGCGTTGGCGCTTCAGGACTCTGCGCGAACGTCGGCGAAACGGCAAGCAGAAGCCACACAACCATGAAGCGGCGAACATGAGGGCAAATCGTTTTCATGTCTCTCCTCCATGAAAGAGAAAAATTCAACTGCGTCGATTGATGATGGCGAAGGCCATGCCCCACAGAAAGGCGAGCACGGAAGCAAACACCGCAGTGGCCAGGAGCGACGACGGAATTTCTTTGCCCCATTGCGCGAGAATGAAGCGGCTCAACCAGGCGCCGACGTCGTCGAAAAGGCCGACAAAGAACGGCGTATATTGCCGCAAAATGCCGATCAGTAGTCCCGCGGCAATGACCGAAACGAAGGTAGCAAGACCGTGTGAGAGGCCGTGTTTTCGGGGCATGCTTCACTCCTCCACTCTCTGCACCGACCACTGCGCAGTTAGCGCTTCATCCTGCGCGAAGACCCATCTTCCACTCAAGCGCGCGCCGTCCGCGGAAAGTTTGCCGGTGAATGTGCCGAGCAAGCCTTGGCCGTGCTGCGTCAACGTCACCGCGGCGGCGCTCGCCTCCCATTTGCCTTCCAATTCCATGCGCACGGTCTCGGAAGTTTCATTCACGCGCAGTATGTTGTAGCCCTTCACGGTTTCGCCTTGCAGGGATTCAATCACGATCACGAGCGGCTTGTCGCCAAACGTGCCTTCCCATTTGCCGAGGATCGCGTGCTGCGCTTCCAACTCAAAAGTATATTCCGGATCCATTTCTTCACCCACGCGCAGGCTGTCGTGCAAGTCATGAAAGCCCGCGTGCTCCAAGCGCAGCGCATAGTTTCCGGCAACGAGCGCGAGGCTTTGCGGGGTTTCACCGCGAGCGGCGCCATTCACAAAAAGCTTTGCGCCCCCCGGCTGCGAATGAATCGTGAACGTGAAAGTTGCTTGCGGCTCGGTCGCGGAGGTGTCGCTTGCCGGCGCCGCGGTCGTGTCTTTCGCAACCGCACTCGATTCTGCTTGCGAGGCCGAAGAAGGCGGCGGCGTTGCTGCGCCTCCCATCGCCACCGGAACGTTGCCCGACACGCGCAACAAATCTTGAAACACATATCCGAGCTGCGTTCGGCCCCCGGCTTCATATTGCACGTGATACCATTCGCGCTCGCGATTTAAAACTTTCACGCTCGCGCCGTTCTTAATCGTTGTGATCGTGTTGCTGTTCTTTGACGGCCGCGCGCGCAACCGTGCGCCTTCCGGCGCGATGACCGTGGCGACCGGCAGCATCGGTTCGGCTTGCGGCGCCGCAATGCGAACGGGCATCGTGAAGTGCGCAATCAAATTTGTGGGAAAGAAACTTTGGCTCAACCAGATCGACATAAAAACCACAGAAGGCACCGCGGCAATGTAAGCTTGCTGCGTGGGATATTTTTTGAAGACCGGTTTTGCAATCGCCCACGTGAGCGGGATGCACAACAGCGCGAGCAGCGCCGCGAGGGAAACGAGAGCCAAGCCCGCGGCGCCCGCAATGATCAACCAATAGCCGGCCTTTTTATCTTTGCTCACGGCCAGCGCGCCGAGCAGAAAGAGCAACGCGCCCAACGCAATCTCAACCGCCAAACCGCCGGTGAAACGCCCGCCGAGGTTCGTCAGAAAATATCCGAGGGTAAAACGCACGGTGTTGATGAGATAAGCGAGATAAAGCCCGGCAAGCCCGGCCGCGCTCCAAGCCGCATAGCGCGTGTGCCGCGCCACGGTTTCCTCATAGCCTTCGAGCGCCAAATCCACTTCGATCCGTTCCGTCTTCGCGCTGCCGCCGGAGTGATATTTCAATTCGAGCAGCGCGCGCTCGCGAAAGCCGAGCGTGCAGCGCGGATCTTGCGAGGGATCGACCGTGAGCGTGACTTTCTGCGGCAGGTGTTGCTGCTCGATTTTATCCGGATGCGCAATGAGCCACGCCGCGCTCGACACCACGTCCGCGAAGAGCGAGCCGCCGCCGCCGTTTTTGACGGTGAACTCGCCCTGCGGCTTCGCGCGCAATTTCACGCCGGCAAAAACAAAGCGGCGCTTCTGCGCGGCCTCCACGATTTCGAGCACGGGCTGGCCTTGCAGCGTAATGGGCGAAGGCGGGGGCACCACCGGCTCGGGCTTTTTCGCCTCGCCGCGTTTCGCGCCGTGCTTCTGCAAAACCTCGTCGATGCGCCGCTTGATTTCCGCATCCGCGAGGCCTTTGGCCCGGCCCTTTTGGAAGATCGACTTTTCCTCGTTGGAATCAAGCAAGTGATCGTGCTCCACCGCGAGCTCGATCAACTCTTCCAGGTTCTTCAAAAATTTTGCCCGCAACACCGCGTCGTAGTTCCCCTTCTCCACTTTGGAAAGCAGAACATCTTTCGCATGAATGATTTCATTTTTGGCTGCGTCTTTCGCTTGAAGATCGGCGATCCCCTGCCAATATTGAAACCTCTCATCAAAGGCCTTTTTGATCGCCTCTGCCGAGTATTCACGCAACGGCGCCAGCCCGAGCAACTCATAATGATCGTCGGCGCGCACTGGATATCTGAATTTCTTTTCCTCAGCCATGATGCTTTTGTTCCGCGTGGGTTCAGCCTGTCACTTCAACTTGCTTGGCCCGGCTTGCGCCTTGCCGAACTTCTTCGGGCGTGAGATTGCCTTTGCGCTCGATCTGCACGCGAATCTCTTTGTCGTTGGTCACGTCCTTTCCAATCACCAGCAACATGCCGTCCGCGGAAAATTGATAGGTCACGGCGATGGGCGCGCCCGCGGGCATGGGATTGACGATCGGCAGCAACGCTTCCTGAATCGTGGTGGTGTGCTCCGGCTCTTCACTCTCGCCTTCTTTGATCTGCATGAGCACGTTACGCTGGCCGTCTTCCAAAGTGTAAAAAGTTTTGGAAAAGGCGCAGGGCACGGGCGTGCCTTTGGGAATGATTTCCGCGACCACTTCTTTGCCGTTGCGCAGGCTCACCATGCCCAAGCGATGCGAGGTCACGTCGCGCGCTTTGACGCCGCCGAGCTTCGCAATGGTCTCACGTGAAGCTTCGCCATCGCCCTCGGCTATCGCGAGAATCGAGGCTTGGATCGCCGCGCCCAAAGCCACGCATTCATCGGGATTCACCAAGTCCGTGCGCAGGGTTTTGCCGCTCTTGCGCTGCAACATTTCCTGCACCATGGGCATGCGCGTGGAGCCGCCTGCCAAAAGAATGTTGTCGATGTCGCGCCATTGCATGCCGCACTCTTTGAGCACAAGCTCGCACAAAGCGTTGCAACGCTCCATGAGGCTCGCGGTCAGCTCCTCGAATTTTTCGCGCGTGAGCACGATCTTGGATTTTTCGCCGTGCGCGTTGCAAATGATCGTGGTCGAAGGATTCGCCGAAAGCGCGCGCTTGGCTTTTTCCGCGCGCACGCGCAAATCCGCCTTCGCATCGCGATCTTCCAGCGGATCTTTGCCGTGCTCCATCTGGAATTGCTTTGCCACGTATTTGATGATGCGATCGTCCCAATCCTTTCCGCCTAGGCGATGATCGCCGTTGGTTTGAATCATTTTGATCTCTTTGTTCTTCCCGCTCAGTTGAATGTCGAGCACGGTCACGTCAAACGTGCCCCCGCCGAGATCGAACACGAACACCTTCTGCGGCTGCTCTGCTTTCATGACGCCGTAGGCCAGGGCCGCGGCCGTCGGCTCGTTTAAAATGTGGCGCACGTTGAGGCCCGCGATCGTGCCCGCGTCTTTGGTGGCCTGCCGCTCCGAGTCGTTGAAATATGCCGGCACCGTGACCACGGCATCGGTGATCGGAACCCCAAGCTCGCGCTCCGCATCCTGTTTCAAACTTTTGAGCACGAACCCCGAAATTTCTTCGGGCGAAAGCGTGCGGCCCCAAAAGTGAAAAGGCTTGGGCGTGCCGTCGTTCTCCTCCGCGCGCACGGCCTCTTTTCTCTTTCCCATTTCGCGTTTGACGAAATCAACCACGCGCTCGGGCTGATTGTCGATTTCATCTTTCGCGTTTTGCCCGACCACGACTTGGTTCTCGGCCTCTTGGAACAGCACCACCGAGGGCGTGATGCGCTCGCTTTGGCCGTTGGGAATGATGCGCGCCTCGCCGTGCTCGTCCACATAAGCCACGGCGGAATAAGTCGTGCCGAGATCGATGCCGATGACGACATTTTTTGCTGATGGCATGAAAGTCTTCCTCCTCAGAAGTAGAATTTATCTCTCGCAACAAAAGAATGAATGGAACTGCACGACGGCCTTGCCGGTGCGGTTAGATTTCTAATGACGATCACAACGCCGAGAGGATAAAAAAAGATTTGCTGCAACTCGGAGCCTTCGTGCGCAGGCTGAAAAATTTCTGGAAAAAGATTTTGGCTTCCGCCGAAAATTGCCGCAAGACGATTAGGCGCCGTTCTCTGCGCTGTGCGCCGTCCATTTCTTCACCGCCACTTCCTGCTTGCGCAGCACCCGGCCCTCCCACACAAACCCTTCGCGCACCACGCGTATGACGAGTTGATGTTCCTCCGGCCGTTCGGCGTTTTCAACTTGAACGACTTTTTGCAGCTCGGGTTGATAACCCGGGTCATTGGATCGTGCAATCTGTTCCATGCCCTGCGTGGAAAAAATTTCGAGCAGTTCCGCGCGCAGGAGCTCAAGCTCGCGGCTAAATTCCGGCGGGCCGGGCGCGCCCTTCTCGCACTTGCGCAAGAGCTTGTCGAGCGAGTCATAAAACAAAACGAGGTCGCGCAACAACGGCTCTTTCAGCGCGCGCAGCATGCCGCGCTCGTATTCGTCGAGCCGCTTTTGCATGCGCGCGATGGCCTCGTCTTTGCTGTTGTTGCCGGGCAAATATCTTTCGCACAGCGCGCGCAGCGCTTCCAAAGCTTCATTTTGCTCCGCCAAAGTTTGCGCGAGGCGATTTAAAAGCGCGTGCGCGCTCTCAGCCTCTGTCGGATCGAGCGGTAAAGGTTCGGCGCTTGCGCTCTCGTGGGCAGAGGGCGACGCGATTACGGCCTCTTCGGGTTGCTCCGGCAACGCCGCGGCAATCTCACCTTTCGCAGTTTCGTCGCCGTGCGGGAATGCGTTTTCCATGTTCATTTGTTTTTATCGCTGAAAATTAATCGGAAGATGAAGCCCAAGATTTTGAACGGCAGCAGCACGAGCGCTTTCAGCAGCCGCCACGCGCCGTGGAGCATGATTTCGTTGCCGCGCTCCCGGCCCACGAGTTTTTGCACGGCCCACCACAACACGGTTACGAGCACGGCAATAACGAAGAGCATGCGCAGCGTGTTGTTCGCGCCGCTCGGCGTTTGCAAAATGAAAAGCGCAGTGCCGGCTTTGATCATATCAAGCTCCTGCCAGACGATGTTTGGCGCGGAGCAATTGCAACGTGCGCCAGGACAAGCGCAAGCCGCCGCCGCATGCGCCGAGCAGCAGCGCCGCGGGAATGCGCATCAACACGAGGATCGCCAAACACGGCCCGGCGTGTCGCAACACTTTGCGTAGAAACTCATAGCAGCGCGTCCACGCGCCGTTTCCCAAGCGCCAGCCGTAGGAGAGCGCCCACGCGCCATAGCCGCTCGCCGCGGACATGAGCCCAATTTTTTGAAATGAAAAATGCGAACGCGCCGGCAACCACATGCCCAACAGTGCGCCGCACAACGCAAACACAAACGCGCGCCGCCACCATTTGGCAAAGAGCGCCGCGCCGCAATTCAAACACAACGAAGGCCGTTCATGACCGGGATAGGCCACGGCGCACGACGCGCAAAACGCCTCTTTGCAATCGCTGCAAACGCCGAAAGCCGGCTCGTGCGGATGATAAATGCAACGTGCCTCGCTCGAAAACGCGCTCATGGCTTCGAAACTCTGCCATAGGTCTCTCGCTCTTTGCTCTGGCAATTGGGACAATAGCGCGCGTTGTTGCTGCCCGGGCACGCGTAGCAATAGCGCTGGCCGCAATTGCGGCATTCATACACGTCGAAATACGCCGCGCTCCACCCGATGTCGTTCTTGTCGCGGCCGCAATTGGGGCAGGAAGGGATGTAGGTGGGCATGAGGTTTTCTCTCTTTTTTAAAAAAAACGAAGCGAGCGAAGCCGAGTATTGCCTCAGTTATCGATGGGAAACGTAGCGCAGACATCTTGTCTGCAGGCAGGATGCCTGCGCTACTTCACGCTTAACTGAGGGATTACGTAACCGAACTTGCGCGCCCACACCAGTTGAGCGCGCGAGGCGATCACTGAAAAAGACCGCCCCTCAACTCCGCTTTCCATTTGCCGTAATCGTCTTTGAACAACACGAACTCGCCGACGCGGTCGAAAGTAGCGATGCGCCCGGGGTTGAAAGGATCGCGCAACCTACAACTGCCAATGCAACGGATGCGCATAGGCCAATAGCGCTGCTGATCATTATAAACGCCCGTGTCTTTCACTTCGACGAGGTCTACTTGCGCATTCTCGCCGCCCATGAGATTGCCCACCCAACTGATCGGCACTTCGCGCTTGAGATAGGCGCGCACGGCTTCTTCTATCTCCTCATTCGAAGGTTTTGCAATGACAACGACGGGCGCAACGGAAGAAGGCGTTGCCGCGGTGAGCGCTTTTGCTTCCAGCAGCAACACTCTTTTCTCCAAAGCGAGCACGCGTCGCAACAAGTCCTCATAGGCGCGCGCGTTTTGTTCCGGCTGCGGCTCGCGAGCCGGCGGCGACGTGTTCGGCGTTTTATTTTCTTCCGGCGGTGCCGGCGAAGAAACAGGCTCAGGTTTCGCGACGGCTCCTAATGAAATCAAATCCCACTGCCAATCCACGCCCGTGGGAAGATATTGCACCCAACCCTTTCTGCCAAAAGGCAGAAGCACCTCCAGCCAGTTGTCTTTCTTCTGCAAAACTTCGATGACGTTGCCGTTGCCGAGCACGCCGACATAACCGGATTCCGGGTACGGTTGCGCGACAACCACAAAAGCTTTGCCCTCGGGTGTGATCTTCGCTTGGTATTTGTAGCCGGGCATTTGCGCGCGGCTTGCCGAGTTGCCGAATACGAGGAGCAGCGTTATCGCTCCAAGCAGCATCGTCGGCGAACAGGCGATTCTTCCTTGCAGCGCGTTCGCGCTTGAAATTTTTTTCTTCATGGATTCCTCGCTTTAAATATACACCACGACTCTCCCCGCGATTCTGCCGCGATGTTTGGTTGCACCATCGACGTAAACTTCGCCCGTGCCCGGCTCCGCGTCGAAATGCGCTTCGCCGTCGCTGTCGGTATACTCGGAACTCGTCACGCCGCGCGTGAAGCCGTCGAATCCGATTGCCACGCGCGAGCCTTTCGCGGGCTTGCCGCTGTCGCGCCAAACGACTTTGACGGTGACCATGTCAGCCTCCAATGGTGAGTGCAATCAGTTCATCAAACAAAAACTTTTTGGGTAAACGGATTTCACGAATCAAGTGGATAAGGCAAAACGCGCTATCCGTTCGTTTCGAAGATTGCTCTTGGAATGAGTCGCCTTACTACCTTTCGATTTTCAACCAGCTAACCGGCAATAGCCTTTTCATAATGCTTTTCGCAATAAATTCCGCTCCGATGGCGATAAACTTCTGCTTCCGTCAATGCGACCCCGCATTTACTACAATGAAAGACCACTGTTTGCTGCGGTGCTTGCGGCGCCGGGGTTTTCGGCGCTGGGGCTTTTGATCCCTGCGTTTCGGGCGTTGGGTCTTTTGCTCCCCGTGTTTCCGGCAACGGCGCATTGTCGGAATTTTGTTTTCCATCCGGTTCTTGAATCGGCAGCGCAGCAACCGTCTCTAGTCGAAAATACCGCGCGTTCTTAGCGGCTTCGATTTGATCGATGAGGCGCCTGACGGTCTGCACGTCGGAAACACTTATTTTGACATTTATCTCTCCTTTGGCAGAAGCGAGAGATACCGCTTCGTACCGCGTATTAAAATAAATCAAAACGAGAACCACGGCGATCACAAGCAAAAACATAACACCTGGCTGTGAGCGCAAGAAATTCGGCATAATAAAACCAAGCAGGGCGCAGATGCCTGCAATGACGAGAAGCACAGGACGGCTGACATAGCGAGTTTCACAGGAGCAAAGCTGGTCCAGCATGATACTTGTGATTTGAGCGCGTCCGGATGTTTGGGTTTCCATGCGCACGCGATGCGTAGAAACCATTAGGCCGGCAACAGAGGAATCTAGAATTTTTTCCCCTGGCAAAAGGTTGTGCTCCATAGCGTCTCCAATCTTTCCTTGTGAGGGGCGCGACAAGAATGCCACTCAATTCTAAAGCTTTTTGTCCGCGGCTTCTTCAAGTTGGCTGAAGGACAAAAGCGACTTGAGAACTTGATACTCCGCCGTCACGTGCGCCGAAGCCATTGCTGCCGGAATCTTCGAGCCGTCAGCGCAGACCAAACGCCAAGTCTCGGCATCCATGCTCCATTCAAAACCATACCCCGGCCGACAACGGCGTGCGCGCACGAGAAAAGCTCTGAGCGCCGCCCAAGCGCCGTGCTCTTGTGCGATGCGCTCCACGTGCTGCGAGCACGATTCGCGAAAGAGACAGCGCTTGCGCTTCTCCAGAGGAATGAGGCGACGATAGAGTTGAATGAAAAGAATGATCACGCTTCGCATGTTCAACCTCGGCGAGCGAACGTTGCTCACGATTCGCGAAAGAACACCGCGACGTAAACTTGCACCGTGCGCGTCGTCTCCGGCGTGCCGTAAATCGGTTCGGTTGCGCCGATGCCGAGACAGCCGGACTTGCCCGGAATCGTCGGCGTTGCCGGTGTGGTCACGTCCGTCACCAAAGTTTCCAAGCCGTGATACTTCCACCCCTCCGTGGCGTTTTGATTGATGAGCTCCGCGAGTTGTTCCGCGGCTTTGCGCGCGCCTTCGTCAACCATCACGTCCGCGCGAAAGGGGATGACTTGGTATTGCATGAGACCTCCGTGTTTGAATTGCCATGAAATACGTTATTGCACATCAACCAGCTTACCCTCCTGAAAAATGATCTTCATGTCCTCGTACGTGAGAATTACTTTCGGGCCGAGATCAACGCGCGATTTGGGATTTCCTTTTGCCTTGATGACGTCTTCAATTGACATTCCCATTTCGATCTTCATGGTTTCGCTTGCGCCTTTCAGTTCGCTTTCATTGTTTGCAAAAGCGTTTGCCAATGCCGTTTTGAACTGGTCACCGGTGTAGTTTTTGTTTTCAAAAACAAATTTGATTGCCGCTTTTGCGCCGCCCTCGTCTGTGATGCCGACCTGAATTTCATCTCCTCCGAGCTTGACTTCGTGAATGGTAACTCGAATGCCGCGATTAACAATGCGTACGCTTCCTTCTTTAATCTTGCTCCGCGCTTCTTCGGCAAAATCCTCTGCGGAAGTCGATTGCGTATCGCGAAAGGCGTTCATGCCCTCCCCGACTTTTGCTTTATAATGCGCCTTCCCATCAGGATATACATAAGTTGCATCCTTGCCGCCGATGGCATACTGAATTTTGACCACGTCGATCTTTAGCCATTTCTGTTGCCCTTTGAGTTCTTTGGCCAAGGCTTGAACGGTGGAATCTTTTTCTCCGGCGGAAAAAGCCGACACTACTGAAAAAGCTAAAACACAAAATAACGAGTTAACATTGGAAACGCTTTTCATCGTGGATCTCCTATGCTTTTAAATTGGTGAAAACGAAACTTTGTTTAGAATCGTATCCTGTTCATACCGCTTTCCCAAACACCTGTTACTTTTTTTTGAAGAAGAGAAAGGAATTATATGCCGCGCTCGCGAGAAAAAGAGCGAGCGTGAGCCAAAAGCCGGGATGATACTGCACCAAAATCAATTTCTCGCCCTGGCGCATCACCTCCGCGTCGATTTGGCTTTTGAGCATGAGCAGCAACCCAAAGCCGGTCAAGCCAGCGCAGACGTTGATCAGCGCGACGCTGTAATGCTTCACGAAACTCAACCCCACCCCCACGAGCGCAACAGCGAACGCGATCATCGCAAGCGGCGCGGGCTCAATGCGCTTATACTCGCTCTTGCCGCTAAACGGATTGCGCTGTTCGAGCTGCGTTCCCGTCACCATATGGATGCCGTGCATGGTCGCCAACCTTTCTCCCGAACAAGTGAGGTCGAAAAACGGCATAAAGAAGCAGCCGGCAACGAGGAGGAAAAATAGGGGGGAGATTTTTTTTGCGACACTCATGTTGTTTTCCTTCTCAATTTTTAGCGAATCTCAGATATGTGCCACACGCCATCGATGACCTGAATGTGATCGATTTCCAATTTTACAATCGAGCCGTTGATTCTTATAACGAGTTGACTATCATTGTAATTGGTAAAACGAGGAGAACTGTCTCCTCTCGCAACGCCAGGAATGAAATTAACATATTCAACCGTGGTCGGGGGCACTTGATTGAAGTATCTGTCATGATACCTCGTTACACCCTCATTTAATTCGGTTATCCCCCTTTCTCTATACTCCTCTAATTGTTCCTTTGTGGCAGGATGGCCGAGTTCAGCGATGATGATAAAATCTTGGTCGTGCCAGAGATACTTCTTTATCCCTTCAAAATCTTTGTTCTTCAAAATAGCAAAAAGGTCACGACCAAATTCATCTGCGGTGACATCCTTTCGAGCGTGTGGATCCGAAAGTTTCGCACCTTCATCCTTTATGTCTTGAGGCTTTGGAGTCAAAGATTCCGTTTGAGCACGCAAACTTGAGAGTGATGCCTCTGTTTTAGTTCTAAGGGTATCTACTTTTTTCTCAAGTGAGTCCAAGCGCACCCACAAGCTTGCAACGGAATCTACCCTGGAAATCTTTATTTGATCTTGTCGGGCCTGCTCGTCACTCGTGCTTTTGCAAGACAATATCGCCAAACACAGAGATGCAAAACAGAAAAACAGTTTCGTGAAAGTTTTTGTCGACATTGTCGCCCTCCTTACCAAGGTTTTTTGATGCCTTTTACCTATTTCACAAACCATCAAGTCAAATACGAATAGTATCACACCGCCTTCCCAAACTCGTCTTGCAGCCTGCCGCTCTTCATCAAGCGCACAGTCTCGGGGTCGATGAGATAATGCCCGTTGCTGTCGGTGTTGCGCGAGCCGATGACGAGCATAATGGTGTCGATCAACGCCCACAGGCCGCAGCCGCCTGCGGTCAAAAGCTTGAGTATGCCTAGCCCGACGTCGCCGAGGTAAAAACGATCTGCGCCCAACATGCCCAAAAACATCGAAAGCAAAATTGCCGTGCTCCTGCTTTTGGAAGACGCCACGAGTTGTCCTGCGCCGCCGGGTTGCATCATGGGTTCAGACATCATTGCCTCCGTTGGTTTTAGTGATGTTTCCCGGCGGCCTTTGCCGCCGGGAAAATGGTTTGAGCGATCGACTTCCTTATTACAAATAGGTTCGTTCTTGAAACAAGGTTTGACGGAGGGATTTTTTTAAAACTCCACCAACAATGCCACACGATGTACCGCGCCTTCGTCGAAAACTTCGTTGCCGAAGGCATAATCCAATTGCGCATGGAAGGCGGAAGTTGGAACTGCAATGAAACCTCCCAAAGTAAGCTCTTCGTTGCTATATCCCGCGCGCACGCCGAGTGCTTTGAGAATGCGATATTCGCCGCCGGCGCGCCAATCCAGCTCGCCGTTCAACCGCACGAGTTCGCCCGAAAGAACCACGGGAAAGCTCGGAGGCTTGATCGCCACGCCGCCGCGCAAGAGTCCGGGCAGTTCCGCCAGGGTTTGTGCGGGCGTGTTCCATTTTAGCTCACCGCGTATGTCTTGCGCTACGAAGCCGATGGAGAGCAGTTCATTGAAGAAGCGCAACTGCAAACCCGCGTCGAAACTGAAACCCGAAGCGCTCGCCTCGGCAAGGCTGTGGCGCAAATATTTTGCGGTCGCGCCCACGGCCACAAAGCCGCGTTGATAGCCTGCGGCCAATAAAAAAGCGTTTTCGGAATTTTCAAACTTCCCGCTGGGGTTGCCTGAAACGTCGCGGCCGTCGATTTCGCCTACGCCGAAGTGCAGCCAACCCGCGCCGAGAGAGAAGCCATTGAACAAGTTCGGCTGGGCATAAGCAATAAAGCTGTGCTGCCTCTCCAACGAAAGCGATGAGTACATTCCCAAAAATTGCCGCCGTTCTAAAAAGCCCAAGCCCGCGGGGTTCCAATAAACTGCGCTGACTTCTTCGGCGATGCCGGTGTAAGCGTTGCCCATGGCAGCGGCGCGCGCGCCCGCGCCCAAACGCAGAAACGCCCCGGCTTGGCCGCCGTTGCCCTCGCCCGCACACAACTCATGCGCAAAACCGGCAATCATTGCCCAAACGATAATTGCAGAAGTCTTGTTGGTTATCATATCAACCTCCTGAAGGAGTCGGGTTTCAATTCGGATGGATTTGCGTTAGCGCAACACCGCCACTTTGCCCACGGCTCTTTCGCCGCTGCTGGATACGATGACGTAGAAGTACACGCCGTTGGCGACGATCTCGCCTTTGTCGTTGCGGCCGTCCCAGGGCATGAACAGCTCAGTCAGTGCGGCGCGCGCGCCCACTTGCATGGTCTTCACCAGTTGATTGGCAATATCGTAAATCTTGATGGAGACCTCGCCGTCTTTTGCGAGGCTGAAACGCATGGTCCCAACCTGATTCTCCGGATCGAAGGGATTGGGATAGAAATAGATGTTCTCTTTGATCAACCTGCCGCCGGTTGAGGGCGTGCTCTGGCTATAATCGATGCCGACCATGCGCACGGTGCTGCGTGAAATGGTTTGGCCTTGATGGGAGCCGCTGAAATTGACGAGGACATGATAAACGCCCGCCCGTGAGGCGGAAAATTGCCCGAGGTATTTCGCGCCACTCTCACTTGCGGATAAATTCACTTCACCCAAATTCGTCGACTCGCCCTCGCCACTTTCGGAATGGGACAGTGTGGCTGCAATTTTAATATTCGTGAAATTGTCCGGCTGCGGCACAAGAATCTCAAAGGGAACGAGACTGTTGTTGGTAAATTCGGAATCCGGCGTGGCAATTGCGATGTCCAAGCCGCTAATAACATGCGCGCTGAGTCTTTCTTTCCCGGTGCGCGCATCGTATCTGGTCTTCCATAAACCTGGCTGAGGATTCCGCACGAAGAAGTACGTAACTCCCTCAGCCACGTCTTGTTTGAATTCCAAATCCAACCGTCCTCGCGCCGACAAAGAGTCCAGCACGTTACCGACGGGAGAGATCAATTGCAAATTGTAAGGTTGGCCGGAATTGCCTTCATCCACAAGAAAGAAGACTGCCGAAGTGATGCTGGCATCCACGAGCCATTCCATTTCGACGGACGCGTTGACCTTCGCCATAGGTGAAGGAGGCAAGATGAAGTTGGTGGAATTGAGCAAATTCAACTCGCCCGGCGTAAAGTCCACGCTCGACATTGTAGTTTGCATGTGCCGGAAGGAGAAATAATCGGGCCGTTTTGCCACCGGGCGCCAATAGCTCCCCCAAAACCATTTTTGAAATTTGAGCGAGTAGGTCGCTTCTTTGAAACCCAGGCCGATTTCGTTTAAGCCCGAGGTGTTAAGAGAGAAGCAGCTTGAAACATCATCGAGCCTTTGAAGATAATTGTGGCCGAGCAAGGCGTTGCCGGAACCATCGGCTTGCAGGATGAGTTCCCGCTGCCGAGTCCAATGGGGAAAGATCAAAAACCTTTTAGCCTTTGTGCCGTTGGTTTTGAGCGTCCAGATACCTTTGTCCTCCTCGATCTTGCCGACATTTTCGGGAATATTCTCGCGCGTTTTCCAGAAGTTGTCGAATACCCCTGCGGCGGGTCCAGCGGGATCAAAATCCTCCCGCAAAAATTCTAGAATCATCTCGCGTGAGTTCTCCTTGAAAGCGCGGTGTTCAAATTCTCTTGTCGCGAGCGGAATGTTGTCATCCAAAAGACTGGCACTGGAGACCGCAACGACGCCGTCATCCTGGCTGTGAATTTCATCGTGAGGAATGAGCATAGAAAAATCTTCCGTTCCCGCAACGACGAGATAAGACTTTGTTTGATCCGCGTTGCGATAAAGGGGTTTTACGGTTTCGCTGTTCAAACCATAAAGGAAGGAGCTTCCGACAGTCATTTCTTGATACGCCGGAGCTTGATCGTCATACGCTTTTCCTAAAATTTCATCACCTAGATGCTCATAAAAAAGCCTGTAATTGATGTACGCGCCATGATTCGGCGTGCCCAGCATGAGCAGCTTGTTGATCTCTTCGTTATAGTCCGGGCTTTGAATAAAGGAACGCGTCACCAATCCGCCCATGCTGTGCGCCACAACATTGACCCGGCGAAATTGATATTGGCCCGCGCCCGTAATGCCGTCAGTCTTCAATAGCTGCTTCAATGCGCCTTCCAGCAACTTGCCGCTGACTGCAATGTGACCGTCATAGGGATAGTAAAACTGCCAGCCATCGTATTGCGCCAGAATTTGGGAATCAGCAGCCATCGGTCCCCAATAAGGATACGTTCCGGTCACGCCATGCACAAAAAGCAAGGGCCGCTTGGTCACGTTAATGCGGCTGACCAAACCGTCCGGAGGAATGAGCATGGAAACTGGGCGTTCCTCCGGCGTGGCATAATAATCCCAACCCTCATATCTCAGGCTTTGCAGATCGGAATGGTGATAAAGGATCGCGTCTATTTTTTTTCGCTCGTCATACTCTGAAAAGGTGTAATGAAAACCCATGTGGCCGTACAGTGCGTTTTCCGCGTCATTGACCAATTCAATTCTCCAAATTTCATTATTGAACGGCCCGGGGTTGTTGAGCGCGGACAAATCCGCAACCGTGAAATCAACGTAGCCGCTTGCCGACACTTCCTTTGCAATCCGGAAAACCACGCCGGAGCTTTTGCGCAAGGGCGTCCAATTGAGATTGCCGGTCAGGACGACTTTCCTAATGTCCCTAGTATTGGGGCCTGCAATTTTGAATACGAGAAGAGATTCTTCGGTCCGCGGCCACGGCTCGTCGCCTACTTTAAAATCCCACTCCACGTCGTGCGGCAAAGGAATCCCCTCTGCGGTTTGAATGGTTGAGCTGAGTCTTGCCTTGTATCGCTTGTTGGGCGTGAGATTATCTACCAAAGCCAGGTTGACCTTGCGTTGCACCGCGTCATATGTGACGCTCGCACTGAGCGCGTTGCCGGTCTCGTCGAACACGCGAAAAGTATTGCCGCTGATCGTGGCCGGGTTCATGGACAAGTCGAACTCGGCAGTAATATTCCGCTGCGCCGGGTTGAGGGTCGCGTCTTGTGTCGGTGAAGTCGTGATGCCAATCAGATGAATGCTCTTTTGCACGGTTTTGGTGGTGATGTTGCTCGCCGCCACGGTCAATGAGTACGTTTTTCTTCCCGAGTTGCCGGCCAACGCTGTGATGCGGTAGGCCGTGTTTTGTTCGGCGCCGATGGGCATATTGGGAATTGCATGCACCGCGGTCTCGCCGCTTGGCAGGGCCAATCCGGCCGGAAGGTTTAAAGTTGTCGTCACGCCGACTGCGGTTTGAGTCACGCCCGGCGAGGAGTTGCTGAGATATACCGCGAGCGTAAACGGATTGCTGTTGCTCGTGCCATTGAGAAACACGAGGCCGGTGGGCGCGCTCAATCCCGCCACCAGCGGCGGTTGAATATCGACGTCGATTCCGCCCAAGCCATAATAAGTGACAAACTCTTTGGTTTCGCCGGGTTGAAGAAGTACCGGCAACCAGTAGACTCCAATCGCGCTGTCATAGCCATAGCCCGGAGTGTAATAATCCCGGCCGGGAATAGTGGCATACTCCCACGGCGTATCGTTGATGTGCTCCCAACCAGAGGTCACAAAGCGATCCGGCTTCAACGCGTTGCCGCCAACCAATGTGCCTTGGGATTGCACCGTGGGATTGATCAAATCATCGAACGCCTGAAAATAGGGCGGCATGCGAGTCGCGTCCCACTCTTGTTCCGTGGTGACTGCGCCAGCCCCGGGCACTCGAAAAGGCGCGCCATCATTCAACCCCAGCATGGTATCGAGCATGACGCGCAGCCCGATTTGATGCGCCGTGGCGTCATTGTTCGTGACGGTATAGCGAATTTCACCCGTATCGAAATTGCCGGTGGAAGAGCCTTGTACGATGGTGAGCGTTTGCCGTACTTGAACGCTGCCGGGAAAACTCCACACGCCCGTGTTTGACAAGCCGTTTGTTTCCGGCGCGCTTATTGTTGTGCCCCACGGCTGATACCTATAATTCCAAAAATCCTGCCCATCGATTTGAACGGTGGACGCCGAAGACCATGGGTAGGGATGCCCGAATAAAAGCACCGGACCCACGGGAATGCCCATGGTGAATTGTCCGTTCGGAGCTACTGCGATTTCAACGTGATTGCTGGACGTTACTTCCGTGAGCTCGATCGTGACGTCATCGATGTACCAGCCGGCATAGTTCACACTACCATCGGAGGTAAAATAGAAATCCAGCCGGATATTGCTGCCGGCGTACGCGCTCAAATCGATGACTGCCGGAGCCCAGACGTTTAGCGAGCCTTCATAGAATCTCAAATTCGTCCAATTTTGGCCATTGTCTGTGCTGATCCAAACACCGCCTCTGTCATATGAGCTTTCGGTTTCATACCAAGTCCAAAATCTGAGTCGAAGGGCGCTGCGCGGATGAGGTAAGACGGGCAAAGCAATGTTGCGTGATAAAAGACCGTCCGCGGCGTTGTCTGTGTAGTTCCCGGAGAGATTCGTGGCGGCGCACCGCGTGCCGCCATTCGCGAAGCCTGGGCCGGAAGTGGGTTGGCCGATTTGCCACAAGTTGCCTTGGAAGCTCCAATTGGCGGTGTTGGTTTCGAAATCATCGGAGAAGACGACTTCCATGGTTTTCTGCGGAGCTAGGCTGGAAAGGATTTGCGGCGCGGGCAAGGACTGCCCTTTGGTCAATTGCCGGGAAATTCCGCTCTTCAAGTTTTCAACTGGCGTTTGAGACAGAGGATGTGTTTGGGATACCGCCATCCGTGTCAAGACAAGGCCAAAGATAAAGAGCAAACATGACCACAAATTGCGTTTCAACATTTTCCACTCCTTGCCTTTTAACTGGGGCTAGCTGAATAAGACAAAACAGGAGATGATAGAATCATTTTTGACGTGTTTGCGCTGGTGATACGCTGGAAGAATCTTGGGTTGCCGTTTCGACGCGAAACGGATAGCACCAGCCTTTTTCATTCGGGCGCGCGCCTCCGAAAAGCATCTGCGCCATCTCAACCCAGGCGTATTCGCCGGGTTGAACTTCAAACGAACGCATCAGTAATTGCTCTTCTCCGAGGCGTTGTTGCTCCTCTCTCTCGATCACGCCGTTATAGAGGTACTGGATTCCCAAAGAGGATTGAAACGCCTGAATCAAATTCCCTCCGCTCAACATCGCCGGTTTGAAAGCTTGCGGCGTTCTGTCGAGAAAACGCGCACGACCTGGAGGAATGGCGAGAGTGGCTGATGTTGCGCTGTAATAACTGTGTTGCTGACTCATCCATCCGGTTTGCCATTGCTGGGCTCGGATGCCGGTGGCGTCCAACTTGATCAGTTCTTTTGCTCCGACATAATAAAAGCCGGCCTCTTGCGGAATCGGATACATCACCACGGTTTCCGCGGGAAAACGCATCTTCTGTTGAATGGTCAATTCCAGCGACATCGTCGTGTATCCCGTCCGGAAGAATTTGAGCATGAACGTGCCGGGCACGTAGTCGATGGCATACTCGCCCTTTGCGTTCGTGGCCGCCGTCAACGTGCTCTTGACTACTTGCACGTTGACGCTATCCAGGCCGTTTCCAAAGGGATCGCGCACGAGGCCTTGAATGTCTTTGCGCTCACAGCCGATTGCGAAAGGAAGCACAATAGTCAAAAACGCAAACAATACTCTTTGACGGTTGAGCATTTCATTCATAAGAGCGCCTCTCGTTTTTTTCTTCTGATTGCTCCTGTGATTGTTGTTTGGCCTGTGCGCCTACGAAGCGGAGGCCGCGTTGCTTGCCGGCGATAACAATTGGAAACCATTTACGCCGCCGGCAGCCAAAAGCGCGAGAAAACCCAGCCAGAATCCGGCTTCATAGCTCACGCCCGCCATGCCGCCCAGCCGGCTGGCTTCGCCGTCGATTTGCATTTTCAGCAGCAAGAGCAAAAGGCACCCGCCCGCGCCTGCAATCATAGAGGCGATAAGGAAATTCTTTTCCACCGGCAGAATCTTTTCTTTGAACAATGAAAACGCCAAACCCGCTAGCGTCGCCGCCAGCGCGAGAATCGCCAACGGCTCGGGATCTTCTTTTTGGTTGCCCAATTCCGGGCCGAGGACCAACTCAAAACCGTTGAGGGTTCCCAGCTTGTGCGAGTCGCCCAAAAAGCCTTTGGCGGAGATGCTGAGGAACGGCAGCACGAAACAAAACAGCGCAACGCCAAAGAGAATGGGAGAAAGTTTTTTGAGATTGGAATTCATGGGTTCCTCCGAAATTAATTTGAGAAAGCTTAAGCCGGGCGAGTCTCAGCCAAAATTTTAGGACGCGGATAAAAACGGATTTCCACGATGTTGTCTTTGCAAATCAGTGGGAATCCGCTTCCGCGACCTAAGCGTTCAAAAAGAAAGAGCGCGCTTGCAATCAACTACTTCGGATACAAGCTCACCCCCACCTGCCAATTCCAATAATCGAGCGCGCTGTCGAAGATGAAATAGCGCTTCACGCCCGCGGAAACCATAATGCCCGGGCTGACGAGGTATTCCGCGCCGAGGCCGAAGTTCAAGCCCAGCTCGAAAAAGTCCCAATCCGTATTCGACTCATATCTTCCGAAATCCGCGTCGACTTTTTCCTTGAAGCTCGCAATCATATACGTCAACCCGGCTTCCGCGTAGGGATTCAACTCCGACGGCAAGCTCGACTGCACATCGGGAAACGCGTTGAAGTTTGCGGTCACGTTCAGGTCCACGGGAATCACCCGGATGCTGCTTTCGTAGCGAGAAGTCACGCCAAAGCTCCTGAGGGTTTTTTCGCCGGAGAGGCTGCCAAAGCTCACGCCCGGGGTGAAAGCGAATCGCGCGCCTTTGCGCCGCATGACATAACCCAGGCGCAAGCCGCTGCCGGGAAGCTCGCCCGCGAAATTTGAATACGACAAGCCGAAACTGTGGCCGGGAGTTCCTTGCCAGAGCGAAGCCAGCGGACTCTCCGGCAAGCGATAGTTTTTTTGTTGCGCCGTAGGCAAAGGGCTTGGCGAAGTCTCCGCGCGTGAAAGCTCCGGTTGCGAGGAGGGTGAAGAGGTTTGCGTCACTTCGCCCGCCGCGGCCCGTTTGATCACGGTTCCATTGATCGTGAGCGCTCCGCCCTTTGCGCCAAGGCCCAAGATTCCGTCGCTGGGCGGCTCCCACTCGATTTGCAACTTGATCACGGCATCGCCGCCCATGGCGCGCGCTCGTTCCGCAACGATTTCGTTGATCGCGTCCCCGGCCACGGCATCCGAAATCGGGATGAACCCAAGTAGCGGCAACGGTATTCGAAAACCTTGCTTGGCGTATATCAAATGGCCGATCGGCTGATAAGATTTGACCGCATCTCCGTCTCCGGTCGTAATGAAAATCTCCTCGCTTTTCTGGAAAGGAATTCGTTGCAACGTTGCGCAGCCGGAGAAGAAAAGCGCGCAACAAGCGAGGGCAATGCGCGAGCAAGTTTTCATGGTTTTTCCTTTATCGCTTGATCACGGTTCCTTGGATGAAAAGCGCGCCGCCGTTTGCGCCGAGACCGAGAATGCCGTCGCTGGGCGGAATCCATTTGATGTCGAGATTGATCACCGCGTCGCCGCCCATGGCCCGGGCTTCCTTGGCGATAATGTCATTGACGGCCGTTTGCGCCGAAGCGTCTCCGAAGGGAATGAGGCCGAACAACGGCAAAAATCCCAGCCGAAACCCGCGTTTGGTGTAAATCAGATGTCCGACGGGCTGATAGGGCTTGGTGATGTCGCCATCGCCGGTGGTAATGAAAACCTCTTGCGGCGGCGGAAAATTGACTTGCCGCAAACTCGCGCAATTCGTCAAAAGCGCAAGACTCAAAAGCAACGCAAGCTTGCATAAAACACGCATAAAAACCTCCTCGGTTTTTTAATTGTGATTTGACTTTGAGGTTGAAGGCAATTTATCGAAGCGAACTATGGCAAATCCACCTCGCCAACCTTGTCACAACCTTGTTTGGTCTTCGCCGGCTTAAAATCGCACAAGCTTTCAAAAACTTTTCAATCATCACTCGGTGTGATCACATAACCTTCGCTGAGGGCTTTCAGCCAAAACACGACTAGGCCCAGAACAATGAGCAACGCGAAAAACTTGCCGTTGCGATTCCACCATGAAAACTTCGGTTCCAAGCCCAGAGCCAAAACGTATTTTTCATCAATGGCTTTGTATTGAATTTTGCCGTCGTCGGTCTCTCGCACGTCGATAGCAAACACGCCGTCAGAGCGATGGAGATCCGCCCAGTAAAGGCCGTAGACCTCCGGAGAAATGTATTTGACGTGGTATTGCTTCACGAACTCCTTCCCCTCTTGGGTCCACGCCGTGGCTTCGTAGACTTCAGCGCCGCCAAATTGATAGACACAACTCGTCGACGAGGCCGCGAGCAGAGCGCAGAACACGACCCATGACCGGCGATTTCGCATGTCAAGCTCCTCGCGTGAGATCCGCGTTTTAGGCTGCCGAAAGCGCCGAGATCAAGCCGGATTGTTGAATGAACACGCGGCAAAAATCGTTGAAGGCTGAATCCGCCATGGCTTCATAAACTTTTTCCGTCTCTTTGCCCTCGGTCTTAAACGAGGTTGCCGGCTTTGATTCAAACTGGAGGCGGAAAGCCTCGGCGCGATTTGGAACCCGAATCGTAATGCCCCATTTGAATTCCACGCCCGTGAACCACGTGCGCTTTTCCTCGGGCAAATTTTCCTCGGCCGTGTGATAGTACAAAGCTCCGCTCGTGCTCACGCCGTATTCAATCTGGAAAGCGATATGGTCGCTCGCTGGCTCGCCCACCGCGGTAAAGCTGAGAATGTCCTCCGGCGTAATTTTGCTGAAAGCAATGCGGATAACGGAAGTGATATCCTCTTCGCGCCGCCGGTTTTTTTCCGGGGTGAAAGCCGGGCTTGCCGGCAAAAGCTTGATGCCTTTCTGCTTGAAAATCTCGGTGTAGTCAGTGATGCGATTTTGCGCTTGATAAATGATGCCGACCTCGAACTTGTCGGTGGCCTTGACATATTCAAACATCGCCAGGATCGCGCGCGTGATGGTGGTATCCTGCGTTTGAATCACGCCGCGATATTTTCGCACCACCTCGTCCATCATCTCACGCATGCGGCGGCGCGCTTCGCGACAATACCTTCTTGCGGAACCGAAATTTTGGCAAAACTGGCGATAACCGCCGGCGGTATTCCTCTGTTTCGCAGTTTGAAATGCCTGTTCCACCGCAGCAGTATTGGGCATTTTAACTGTTGCGGCCCAAAGCAAGGCGCCAGCGGCCATACCCATCCACATGTTCATGTGATCGTAGGAATACACTACGGCAACCAATACGCCGACGCAACCGATAAAGACCGCGGCGCAATAGAGGAGCGCGCCGACATTCAAAGGCTTCGTCCACGCCCAGGTTCTTTTTGCTCCAGAGAAAAGGCCATACAGGCAGATGCCGAGCACGGCAAGCGGCAATAACTTTGACAATACCGAACGTGGCTTTTGGATGCTGAAGCTCGAGGCCAGACTGACGACGCCAGGGATTTCATTCAAATCTTCAAAAGCGCGAAAGGATAAGGTGTAACCATAATTCGCACGCGTGAATAACAGAGCGCGCACGTTCATTTTTCTGCCGCGCCGCGTTGTTTGAATATAACTTTTTTCGACGCCGTCAATACCGTTGCACAGGATGGGTTTTGTGTCCTGCAATACCAACCGACCCCAGGAGCCGATCGCGCCATTTTCTGAGATGACAAAACTCACAAATTTTTCCCGATCAATATCCGTTTCGGTTTTCAAAGCAAAAATTTCTGCCAACACCGTGCTATCGGGATTGAAGCATTTGAATTCAATAACTGCTTCCACACTATCGATTCTTTCAAAGGTCCAACCCGTGGGAAGCAGAAAAGAAAAATAATGGCGGGAACTGCCAAGTGTTTGTTGAGCGAAAGCGGAATGCGCAGAGAGCAGTAACGCAAAAGCCGCCGCCTTATACATGATCGCCTTCCTTTCTGCAACGCATTAACGCATATTGGCAAGGAACTTTGGAATATCGACATTCCATGTATTGCCCAGAACAATAAACAAATCTTTCTCCGCCTCTGCGATCTTCCCGTCTGCAGCGATGAGTTTGAAAGCAAAATCCAAAAGCGCGTTGCGATCTTGGGCGCTGCTCGCCCCTTTAAAAACCAATGCGGCATGTTGCAACTCTTCCAGCATGCCTTGACTCGTCATGGATTGAATGATGTCGATAACCTGTTTGGGTTTAAAGTCGATCTTGCCGTAATTGACGGACAGAAAGTCGCAGACCACTTGCACCTCGCGATCATCGACATGGCCGTCAACCGCCGAGAGGAAATAAAGAATCTCAAAAGCTGCTTGAAATTTGTCCATGGTTTTCTCCTTTACGCTTTTGTTAGTTTAAATTGAAAAGCAAGTAGATGATTATTGTTTTCGAAAAATCTAATCGGTGTCTTTTCCCTTTTCGCGTGGAATTTCCTTCCCCCTCGTATTCCTCTCAATCGCCGCCACCCCCGCGAGGATGTGCCCATTTGCAACTACGAGCAGGCCGAGCGGCACGAACACGATGCCGACCGCGGCGAGAATGATCATGTTTTGCACGTCCGCGAGGCCGATCATGATACACACCAGACCGCCGAGCGAAATGAGCCAGCCGAGTGCGGCAATCCATTTCGCGCTGGCGCGACGGCGCGCGAGGCTCCTGTCATGGTCCGGCACCCTCGAATTCGGAGCCGAATCTTGATTGACGAATAATGCCATCATCATAGGCCTCCGCCTCGTTTGCCGTAAGCAAAGAAACTTTTGCAGATAAGAGGTTCAGCCAGAGGTTTATCCCAAGAATTATGCTCTCTCAAGAGACAAACGATGTGCCTGCCGCGGCACATTCACCAGCTTGGGAACAAGAGTTGAAAAATAGGGGATTATTGTGGGGCAGACGAGCAGAGGCACCAGCGCACGAAGCGCTTGGTGTTGCATGGAGGCAACGCCGGCGTAGCAACAAAACGACATCCGAAGAATGAATTCAGAGGATTAGCATGTTGCACGGAAGCAACGGAGGAATTAGTCATTTGGAGTTGGGCTAGGGGGCATTGAGTGTTTTTTGTCGTTCTGCAACACGCGGTAAACCGTGGCGCGATTGACTTGTGCGAACTCCGCGGCGCGGGTGATGTTGCCTTCGCAACGTTCGAGTAATGCGTGGAAGTATTCGCCTTGAAAGTGGCCGAGCAATTTGTCTTTCGCTTCTTCATAAGGCAGATGAAAAAGCCGTTGAAACTCTTCGGAAAACGTACGCGGCTCCGACGCTTCGATGCGAAGGCGGGTCGCGTCAATCTGTCCGTCTTTGCTGAACAGAACAACGTTCTGCATGAGATTGCGCAGCTCGCGCACGTTGCCGGGCCATTCGTAGTTTTGCCAAACTTCCATAAGCAGCTCCGGCACTGCCGGCACGGGCTTGTGCTGCCGGTGCGCAAAGTGTTCGAGATAATGCTGCGCTAACAGTGGAACGTCTTCACGATGCTCGCGCAATGGCGGAACGTGAATCTCGACGGCATTCAAGCGATAGAGCAAATCCTTGCGGAAGCTGCCGGCTTTCACGGCTTCCGGCAAGTCTCTATTCGTCGCGGCGATAACGCGTACGTCGGCGTGCAAATCCGCATTGCCGTTAAGGCGGCGAAAGTCGCCGTTTTCGAGCACGCGCAAAATTTTCGGTTGTGATTCCCACGGCAGATCCGCGATCTCATCGAGAAAAAGCGTGCTGCCCTCGGCCTCTTCGAGCTTGCCGAGGTGGCGGCTCGTCGCGCCGGTGAATGCGCCGGCTTCATGTCCGAAGAACTCACTTTCGAACAGCGGCGCGGGGAGATTGCTGCAATTGATGATGAGCATGGGGCGAGAGCCGCGGCCGCTGCGTTGATGGATTTCGTGCGCGACCAGCTCTTTTCCGGTTCCGCTTTCGCCGGTGATGAGCACGGAGCAATCGGCAGACGCGAGCGTTGCAATTTCTTCCAGAATTTTTTGCATGGCTGCGCTCGTCCCCAACATGCGCGGATAGCGGCGTTGCAGCTCTTCACGATAGGCGCGCTCCACCACGCGTTGCTGCACGTGCCGTTGAATGACGAAGCGCAGTTCTTTCAAGTTGGGCGATTTGCTGAAATAGTGCGCCGCGCCGAGGCGGCCGGCTTGCACCGCGGTCTCAAGAGAAGCGTGCGCCGTCACCATGATCACCGGCACGTCGGGCGCGATGCGTTTGATGCGTTTGAGCGTTTCGAGGCCGTCGATGCCGCGACCGAGCTTCAGATCCAACAGCACCAAATCCGGCGCGGCCTGCGGCAAGAGGCGCAGGCCTTCCTCGCCGCTCCTGGCCGTCACGACGTGAAACTCTTCGCCGGTGAGCGCGAGAAAATCTCGTGGAAACTCCGGCTGATCGTCGATAAGAAGGAGAGAGAGGTGATCGTGCGGTGAGGTCATAGGTATTTTCCAAAATACGAACAGCCCGATTTCAAAAACATTGCTTTTGCAGGCTCTGCGTCAGGTTGACCACGTCAAATCCACATGCAAATGCCTTCGTGCAAGAAATATCCGTTGCGTTGTTTCCATCCGTTGGGACATTTTTTAATGTACGCTTCCCCGAGGGGGCTTCACTTCTGCGTTTGCGCTTGCGAGAGGGAATCCGTGCTCGCGGGCTTGCTGATTTCCCAATTCACCAACAATTCGTTTTTCTGTTTCGCTTGCACTTCCACAAGCTGGCGTTTGAGGCCGAGCATTTCATGCCAAAGCACGATATCATATTTGCCCGGCGGCAAGCCTTCAAAAGCAAACTCGCCTTTGGCGTTGGTGATCGCAAAAAAACGATGCGGCATCACGAAGACGTAGGATTTCAGCCAGTCTTCGCCGATTTCGCTGCGCACTTCGAGCAGTCCCGGCGTGTTTAAAACTTCCCACGCCGTGTTGTTCCTTGCGCGAAAGATAAAATTAAACGCTTCGCTGGAATCCTTGCTGAAGATATCTTTCGTAACGAGACGATCCCAGCCCGGCGTGAATTCATGCAGATAGCCGCGAGCATGATGCACGGTTGCGTCCAAGCTGCGCAACACCAAAGTATCGCCTTGCAGCACCGCGGTCACGCGTGGGTTATACGTGCATTTCGCAATTTCCATCGCGACCGCAGCCGCGGGAAGGTTCTCCGGCTTGAGGTTCGCCAGAAACACCACAACGTTTTCCAATTCGAGCTTCTTGCCATATAGCAGAGAAGTATTGGAAATTTGAGCGCCACAAACGCTCGCCGCTTTTGCCGCATTGTGCGGCGCAAGCGGCGCCGGTGGATTCGTCAACGTGACTCGACCCTTCAGCTCGGCGGATTGAGCAAGGGCGAGGCATGGCAACAAAAGAGCGGCAAAGGCGAGGGGGAGATTTCGAAGTGTCATTTTCATCCTTGAATTGAAAGCCTTTTATTATGAACTGAACCGCGTGTCTGCGCCGGCGCATAATTGCGCCGCGCAAAACTTGCGGCGGAATATAATCGTGACTTCTTTGAAAAGCAATGTCGGCTGACGCGCGCAAACCTGGAGTTTTCCGTGCAGCGCCAAACGAGCCCGTCATTGCAATATCGGATTGAGCAGCACGTCCTGCAAGGACACACTCGGTTGGACGCTCGCAAGCAACTGTCGATGCACACGAAACTCCACGGGCGGTTGCAAACCGATTTGCTGAAAGGCTTCTACGTTTTGAAACAACTCGTGCGGCACGCCCTGCATGAGCAACCTACCTTCGTGCAAAACCAGCAACCGCTCGGCAAACAAAGCCTCTTCCGCAAACTGCGTGATAAGCAAAATCGCCGGTGCACTTTCAGAGGAAGTGTTCGCCCGCAGCTCGGCAATCGTTTCGAATAAACGCACACGGCTGGGATGATCGAGCAGCGAAGTCGGTTCGTCAAAAATAATATGGCGAGGCTGCATCGCCAAAATGGAAGCCAGCGCCACGCGCTGCTTTTCTCCGCCCGAGAGTTGATGCGGAGCATGTTGGCGATACGGCAACAAGTCGAAGCGCACGAGCATGTCTTCCACGCGGCGGCGCATTTCCGGACGCGGCACGCCGAGATTTTCCAAACCGAACGCGAGCTCGCGCTCCACGGTCGGTGCGACCATTTGGTTGTCGGGATGCTGAAACACCAAGCCCACTGCCCGCCGAATTTCGAGTGAATGCTTCGCGTCGCGGGTATCCAGGCCGTCGACTATGACCGCGCCTTGCGAAGGTGGAATGATGCCGTTCAAACAGCGTGCGAGTGAAGTTTTGCCGGAACCGTTCGGGCCCATCAGGGCGACAAACTCGCCGTCCGCAATTTCAAATGAAACGCCGGACAAAACCGCGACGAGGCGATCAGCAGCCGTATATTGCAGAGAGAGATTTTGTGCGGCGATCATTATTCCCACTTGCTCAAATAAAACTCGCGGGGATGCGCGCGCTCGTGAAAGCCTTTAAGCGTCATGCGCAGCTCGGCATGGAAGACGCGAAAGCCAAGGCCGAGCAAAGCGTGATAGGCGCGGGCGTAGCGGGTCGGCGTGCGTATGCTGACGGTGTCGAGATGTTTGTGGCTGGCCCAATTGCACAAGAGCTGTACGACTTGTCCCGGCAGCTCGGTGCGTTTCGGCTCGATGAGCAAGGTGACGACTTTGAGATAACGCGCTGCTTCGTCCTCGGAATAGGTTTCGGTGTGTGCGAGTGCGCACGCCACCATGCGTTTGCCTTCGCGCAAACAGAGCGCATCGCCGTAATTAAAACGCAGCGTCAGCGCGATTTCATTGCTGAGAGCAAGGCATGGATCGATGCGGCGCGCGAGCGCATCCACTTCGGCCAAAAGCTCAGCGCGTTGCGCGCCCTCGGCTTGTCCAATGAAACAGACTTCATATTTGGATGGCAAAGACTCGCCTGCGACCGGCGGAACGCGTTTGGTCAAATCCAGAGTCAGGCGGCCCGGCTGTAAACCGAGCTTGCTATAGAAACCCAGGTTGCGATAGTTGCGCGGCGCAGTTTCCAAACCGATAACCTGCGCGCCCGCGTGTTGCAAGGCTTTGATGGCAGCGAGCACGATCTCATGGCCGAGATGCTTGCCCTGCTGCGCAGGAAGAATGCTGAGCGGACCGATCCAGCCGACTTGCCCTAAAAGATGTGCGAAGGTATAGCCGAAGAGGCTCTGCTTGTTCTCCATCACGAAACAGCCGCCGGGAAAATTGGCGAGGTACATTTCGAGAAAGGAGAGGTGGCACGGCCGCACGTAGGCATTCTTGTAGCCTTCATCGATACGCGCTGAGGTGAAGGCCTTCGAAAGCACGCGGTTCACGGCCGGCAAATCGGCGGAACGCATTTCTCTGATTGTGTAAGATAACATGACGGCGGCAAAAGCTTTAGTAGGTGATTGCAAACCTCAAGTGATTGCAGTCGGCTTTGACCGACTTTGGCTTTGAGTCTGCGGCTTGAATCGCAGGCTACGGCGCGGAGCAAAACGCGCGCGCTTCGGCCTCATTCGCAAAGTGTGGCACGTATTTAAGCAATCCGACCATCTCAAAGATTTTTTGAAAGTGCGACGACAAGCCGAACGCGCAGAGGCGTTCGCCGCGGTTTTGCGCTTTCGTCAGAAGTGAAATGATGATTGCCATGCCCGCGGAGTTGATGTAGCCCACGTTGCTGAAATTCAAAATCACCCCCTTGAGCTTTTGCGCCGCGGCGCGTTCATATGCGGAAGTCATGCGCTTTTCCGCCTGCGTCGTCACATCGCCGTTGAGATCGAGTACGGCGAGTTTATCTTCCAAGCGGAGATTGACTTGAATTTCGTTCACACGAGGCCTTTCATAAAACGATGCAATGCTACATTCCCCGGAACCAAAACTTTACTATACTTGAAAAGTTTTCATTTGATGCGATTCCCGCGCGACACTCAATGCCGTTTCCTTTGTAGCCTTGCCCCCTTGTGGGGTAATGAAAATGTTAAACGTTCATCGGCCCACAAGGGGTCGGGACTACGAAATATCGCCTAAGGAAACGGCATTGGCGCGACACGCCTCTGGTCCCCCTCGACGGGGGAATTTAAAACTGCGGATTTACCCATGCGCAGCGTGGTCACGTGCCCAACTTCCGGCAACGTTTTGTATTCCACCGCATCCACGAGATGCTCGATCAAAAACAGCCCCAAGCCGCGCGCGCTTTCTTCGCCGCGAATTTTTTTGGCCAAGTTCGGGGCATCGGGCGCGGGCGCAAAGCCAAGGCCACTGTCGAAGATTTGAATCGTCAAACCTTCTTGCGCCGGTTTGAACGATACCTCGACGCGATTGCTGGCGTTCATCTTGTTGCCGTGCTCCATGGCATTGAGACAAGCTTCCGCCACTGCGGTGCGCAAATCTTCCACCCGCTCGCGAGCGAAACCCGCCAGTTCAGCCAAAGTCGCGGCCGTGTTCATCGCAACTTTCTCGTAGCCGTGGCGCGAAGGAATGGTGAGGCGAAGCTCTCCGGCATTTTCAGGAAGAGAGAGAGAATCGGGCGAAGCTTTTGCATATTGCGCAACCGGCATGAAAAGATGATTGCCTTCAAAGCGCGTGAGCAGCAAGGTGATATCATCGAATCGTTCTTTCGTGGCCGCAAAATTTTCGGCGTCGTCGAGGAGGTGTTCGATCATCTCGCCGAGCGGCGCGTGCGCGCGCTCTTTGACGGAGTTTCGGAAGCGATCGAAGCTATAAGGCTCGGAGGCGCGATTCATGATGTCAACGATGCCATCGGTGAAGAATACCAATAAATCTCCCGACCTCAAAGCGATTTGATGTTGCCCATAACTTGCGTCGGGCCGAATGCCGAGCGGGAAGCGCTCGCCGTGCACAGGCGAAGGCAGATAAAAAGCTTCATCGTTGCGGCAAACCAGCGGCAACGTTTGGCCCGCGTTGGCATAGGTGAGGGTTCCCGCCTCGGTGTCGATCATCGCACAGAAAGTTGCGACGAACATGTTCCTTTGCAGATCGCGCGCGAGGCGGCGATTGGCGAGGGTGAGAATTTGGGACGGCGACCGCCGCTCTTCCGCGGCATGTCGCAATGCTGAAAGCGCGGCGGACATCACCATCGCGCCCGAAACGCCTTTGCCCGAAACGTCACCGACGATCACAATTAAACGCTGCTCGTCGAGGCGAATGAAATCATAAAAATCTCCGCCCACTTCGGTGGCCGGCATGGAGCGCGCGACGATTTCCAAACCCGGCAAGCGAGGAGCTTCGCGCGGCAACATTTCGGTTTGCATGCGGCGCGCGATTTCAAACTCCTGTGTGATGCGCAGGTTGTGCTGCAACGCGAGCAGCATCTTGTTCAGCGAGCGCGCCAGGTTGCCGATTTCATCTTTGGATTCGAACTGGAAAGTCGCATCGAGATTGCCGTTCGCGACTTCTTGCGTCGTGAGGGTTAATTGCCGCAGTGGAGCTAAAATTCTGCGCACGGAAAGCGTCATGAAGATGATGCCGACAATCGTCATCACGGCGATCGCTTCGACGATGCGGCGCAACACGATGTCCGAGCCTTGAAACAAATCCGCTTCGTACGCGGAGGAAAGCAGAATCCAATTCCACGGCTTGTAATACATGTAGTATGCAATCTTCAGCTCGCCTTGTCGTCCGCGCGCGCCCGTTTCCTGCCGATATTCGGTAAAAGCGGAGTAACGATCGGGCTGGCCTTGGGCGTCGATATGCTTGATGATCGCTTGAATGTGAGGAAAGCGCTCCGTGTTGAGATTTTTGCCGACGTCGCTGGGATGGATGACGACCACGCCTTTGGAGGGCCCCGGATTGTTGTCGATGGCAACGGTATAGCCGTCGGTCGCGATGCGGACGGAGTTGATGGCTTTCTTCAATTCGGGCGTCGGCTTGCCATAGTGGAGATTGTAGCTTTCGCATTTCGCATAGGCATATTCGGTGCGCGCAATCAACAAGTCGCGCGCGAGGTGTTGAATTTCATTCTTGGAGCCTTGATAGGCATAGAGCCCGACAAACGTAATCGTCAATGCGATCTCCAACAGAATCGCGAGAATAAGCTTGGTGCGCAGGGTCATGTGTTTTCGCTCCGGCTCGTGGAAAGGCCGAGCCTGTCCATTTTTTGCATGAGGCCGAGGCGGCTCAACCCCAGGGCTTGCGCTACGCGGCTTTTATTGTTGTGGAATTTTGCCAGAGCCTCGGCAATCATTTCGCGTTCCAAAATATCGACGGCTTCGCGCAAGCGCGCCGGCCGCTGCGCGCGCGGTGCGCCGTTCGCCGCTGCGCGCCGAAACTTTGGCGAGAGGTGCTCGAACTGCAAGCGTTGCTTCGGCTCCGCGAGCGTAACCAATCTTTCAATCTCGTTCTCCAATTCGCGCACGTTGCCGGGCCAGTCATAATTTTCGAGCGCATGTATAACTTCCGGCGCAAAGCCAGCGGTTTCACGCGCGAGGCGCTGCTCGAAAACTTTGAGATAATGCTGGGCGAGCAAAACGATATCTTCTCTTCTCTCACGCAACGGCGGCAGGTGCAATTCCAAAACCGCCACGCGATAATAGAGATCTTCGCGAAAGCGCCCCGCGGCAATTTCCTCCTGCAAATTTTTGTTCGTTGCCGCCACCACGCGCACGTTCACGCTCAACTCTCGATCGCCACCGACGCGCCGCAGCGTGCGTTCTTGCAGCACGCGCAACAGCTTGGCTTGCGAGGCCGCAGGCATATCGCCGATTTCATCAATGAACAGTGTGCCGCCTTGCGCTTGTTCGAACAGGCCGGCATGCTGCTTCACACCCGTGGCCGTGCCTGCCTCGATGCCGAAAAATTCCGTTTCAACCAAATTCTCCGGAATCGCCGTGCAATTGATGCCGAGAAACGGGCCATCGGCGCGCGCGGAATGATGATGCAACGCGCGCGCGACCAGTTCCTTGCCGGTTCCGGTTTCGCCCGTAATCAGCACGTTCGCATCGCTCTTGCCGAGATTGCGCACCTGCTGCAACACGCGCTGCATGGCCGCACTCTTGCCGAGAATCGCGGAGGCGCTGAAGTCATTCTTGACGGCTTCGCGCAACGCCAAAATCTCGAGACGCAGCCGCGTTTGTTTATCCTGCAAAGCTTCATAGAGCCGTAAATTTTCCAGCGCGCGCGCTGTGTATCCCGCAATGGCCGTGAGCAGCTCGTGATCTGCTTGGGAATAAGGCTCGTTCAAAAGCCGAGGGCCCAACAAGAACGCCCCGCGCATGTGCTCATTGGCATGAAGGAGAGCGACGGCGAAACATTCATCTTGCGCGGAATGATCCAGCTTGGCTTTGAGGGCCGGCAAAATTTTTTCGAGTGCCACCGGCCCGATTTCCGCAAGCGCGGCTTTAACCTTCTCTTCAAGACGATCACCGCGGCACGACATGCAATGCCAACGACCGTCTTCGTGACGCGCCAAAGCCACGGCCTGGCCGGCACCGAACGTGCCGGCGAGAATCGCCAACACGCCGGAGAAGATGTCGCGACTTTCGCGGCAGTCATTCAAAGCTTTCGCTACTTCGAGCAGCGTGTTGAGATAAAACACGCGGCGCTCAAGCTCGCGCGTTTCATTTTGTGTGGAGAGGCTCGACATAGGCATGCGATGACTTTTTCAAACGGAGAAATAATAAAGAGGGCTTTAGGTAAAAGCAAGGAAGAAATCCGCAAACGCAAGGGCGCGGGGCGAAAGCGCATTTTGCCAACGTAGTTGTGCACGAAACGGAGAGCAGAACCGTGAAGCGCCGTGCGCGAGTTCATTGGGGAATTTTCTTTGTGGAGGTCGTCGTAGCGTGAAGGTGAAGAGTGCGCGCCGAGGAAGAACGCTCAGGAAATTCGCTATTGCCGCGGGTGGAGCGCAGAGAATCGATCGGGAGATAATTTCTGGCAGTCGCGCGAGGACTAACCCTGCAACAAAAAAGGACGGCACTGGTTTTGAGCAAAAGCTTCATGATTTTAGAGCCAGCGCCGTCAAGCCATCAGGCACTTCTTTTGACTGCATCCGTGCCATGCCTGCTTTGCGTCGAAGCAAGGTTCCTGCTTGAAGCAAGCCGAGTGACCGAATTTTCCCCGGCTTGCGACAATTACGCAGCAAGCACCCGGTTTCAAACCTCAACCCTCCGTTCCTCCTCCCGGCTCCGCACGCTTTCCACCACGGCCGCCAAAGCGAGCAGCGTTTCGCGATTGTTCTCGTGAGCGGGCTTTACGCTTTGTGCGATGAGCACATTGATTTGTTCGCGATACGGCGTGTTGAGATTATATTGCAAGACGGTTCGAAATACTTTCATGGCTGCGGCGTCGGTGCGGCCGGTGCGCAAATACAAATCGGCCAGCGTGGGATAGAGCTTGATGCGCTCCGGCGCACGCTGCAATACACTCTCGTAAATTTGCGCCGCACGCCTCGGCTTGCCGCGCAGGAGGTAATAGCGCGCCCGCAAGCGCGAAGAGAGCGCGAGCCCTAAAAGCAATGGCAAAGCCAGCACGCTACCGACGAAAACCGCTATCTCAAAAATGCGTTCATCGTGGTCTTTGGCGTCCACATGCGCCAAGCCGAGTTGGGAGATTAAAAGATTCGCCCGCGCTTGGTCTGCCTGTTTGCGCAATTCATGATCGAGGGGATAGAGCGCTTCCAGCTTCGCAAACATTGCGACTGCGGTTTGCCAATCTTCCCGGCGGAGTGCGGCTGTGGCTGCAGGAAACAACGAATCCATCGGCACTTCGATGACGATATCGGAAATCATCGCATTGCGCAGTGCTTGCAGCTCGCGCTCCACTTTTGCCAGCAGCGTGTCGGTATCGCGAAATCCAGGATGCAGCGCCTTCACGTCTTGAAAAGACTCCCATGCGCGCACCCAATCTTCAGCGCGCATGGCTTTGAGGCCCGCCACATAATATCTCGCCAGCTTTGCTTCCGTGCTGTCTTGCTCCATACCCTGCCGAGCTGCGATGAGCATTTCATTTGCGTCGCGAAAGTTGGGATTCGAAGCCACAATCATTTCCAGCGCGACCAATGCTTGCACCCAATCGTGCGATTCGAGTGCGAATCGGGCGAGCGCATATTCCTTTTCGATTTCGGCCGTATTCAAAAGTTGTGTCGAATCTTCTGCCGCAGAAGCAAGCTCGGAATTTGTTATTGGAGTCTGCTGGCCTAGTGATTTGACTTCTGCTTGGAGGTTGAACGACAGTGCACTGTCTTGTTCCCAGCCGAATAGACATAGCAGCAATAAAAGCAGGCCGCCGCGCCGCTTCATTTGGGAGCAACGCTGATCGCCAAAATTGTCAGTAGCTCTCATAAGTTTAAAACTTCCGGTTTGAAATCGCAGTCATAAATCGAGGCTTCCTGCCGGAATTTTATCGACCTGAATTTTACACAGCCAATGTCTTGGAAAGGTGGGATAACTTCCATACCCCCCTTTCATACATATTATCGTTGAGGAATGCAGAAAGGCGCCCGTTGCCTCAAAATAAAATGTTACCCAAGCAGGTATAAGAAGTCTTCCC
>JBBILN010000016.1:0-122636 GCA_037444905.1 bacterium
GCGCGCTCATCACCAGTCCGGTGATCATCGGCACGAAGCACACGCCGGTGCGCCGAGTTGTTGATCGCGCCGCCGCTTTCGTGCCCGTGGAGCGGATGTGCTTGAGCTTGGTCGTAAGAGGCTCCGCTCTCGCTGGTTTGTATATCGGCACGGCGGAAGAAGCGTGGAGCGCGGCCGCTGACTTGTCCGATAAGATTCACCTGGTCTATAAAGATCGCCCCTACAAGAAAGTCCTTTCATGCGCGCCGCCAATGTATAATGACTTGTGGGTGGGCGGCAAATGCACGTACAAGCTGGAACCCGTGGTCGCTGAAGGCGGCGAGCTGATCATCTATGCGCCGCATATCCAGGAAGTTTCGGTATCGCACGGCAAAGAGATTCAACGCATCGGCTATCACGTGCGCGATTATTTTCTCAAACAAATGGATAAGTTCAAAGATGTGCCCGGCGGGATCATGGCGCACTCGACGCACGTGAAAGGCGTGGGCACGTTTGAGAATGGAATCGAAAGGCCGCGGATGAACGTTGTGCTCGCCACGCAGATTCCCGAAGAAGTGTGCCGCAGCATCAATCTCGGCTATTGCGACCCGAATTCGATCAACGTCGAGGAATGGCAAGATCGTGAAGATGAGGGCATTCTCTACGTTCCCAAAGCGGGCGAAATACTCTACCGGTTGAAGAACGATCCGTTTAAGTTGGCAAAATAATTTAACGGCAAAATGATTTCAATTATTCTGCCATTTAATCATTCTGCCCGAGACTTATCAATTGTTTTGCCTTAATCGCTGCTTCAAAAGATATGATCCTCATTCTAATGGGCGTCACCGGTTGCGGCAAGACCACGATCGGCAAGCAACTGGCGCAAGAGCTGCACTGGCCGTTTTACGACGGCGATGATTTTCACCCGCGCGCGAACGTGGAGAAGATGCGCTCCGGCATTCCCTTGACGGACGAGGATCGCGATCCGTGGCTGGCAACGCTACAAGACTTGATTCGTGAAAAGCTGCGCGCAAATCAGCCCGCGATTCTTGCATGCTCGGCGTTGAAGCAAAAATATCGCGACCGCCTGCAAGTTGATCCTCAAAATGTGCGTTTCGTTTTTTTGCAGGGCGATTTTGGCATCATCGCCAAGCGGCTCGCAGCGCGTTCGAATCACTACATGAATCCAAATTTACTAACTAGCCAGTTTGACGCATTGGAAGAGCCGCGCGAGGCGCTCGTCGTCAGCGTCGCCGGGACTCCCGAAGCCATTGCGGCGCGCATAAGAACAGAACTGCAACTGTAAAGGCGAAAACGGCCATGCCCCTCAAAATCAAACCCGCGAATGAAACGGCATTTGATCTGCTCGCGCTCGGCGAGTGCATGATTCGCTTGAGTCCGCCGGGACATCAACGCATCGAGTTGACGCCGGTGTTCGAAGCCTATGCCGGCGGCGGCGAATACAACGTCGCCTATGCGTTGGCGCGTTACGGCATGCGCACCGCCTGGGTCTCGCGGCTGGTGGACAATCCGCTCGGCGCGTTCATCAAAAATCACGCGCAAGCCAGCGGCATGAACGTGAGTGAAGTGGTTTGGGTTCCATATGACGGCGTGGGCCGCGCTGACCGCATCGGTTTGAATTTCACCGAGGTTGGCATTGGCGTGCGGCCGAGCGTGAGCATGTATGATCGCGGGCACAGCGCGGTTTCACACATGAAGCCAGGTGAGGTGGATTGGAAACGCATCTTCAATCAACGCAAAGTGCGCTGGTTTCATACCGGCGGCATTTTTACAGCCTTGAGCGAGAGTTGCGTCGCTGTTGTTGAAGAAGCCATGCGCGCCGCGCACGAAGCCGGTACGATCGTGAGTTATGATCTCAACTTTCGCAGCAAACTTTGGTCGAGCAAGCGCGCGATTGAAGTGACGAACAAGCTCGTGCCTTATATCGACGTGCTCATTGGCAATGAAGAAGACTTTCAAAAAGTGCTCGGCTTTGAAGTGGAAGGCACGGATGAGAGTCTGAAATCGCTGCCGATTGAAGGTTACAAGCGAATGGTTGAGAAAGTTGTGAAGACATATCCGCAGATTAGCGCGGTGGGCACGACATTGCGCGAAGTGGTGAGTGGACTCGTCAACAATTGGTCTGCGATTATGTATTACAACGGCCAGTTTTATGAATCACGTCGCTATGAGAATCTCGAAATCGAAGATCGCGTCGGCGGCGGCGATGGCTTTTGCAGCGGCTTCGTTTATGGTCTCTTGCACAACATGCCGCCGCAAGAGTGTGTGGAGATGGGCGCGGCGCACGGCGCTCTGCTGCAAAGCACACGCGGCGACACTAGCATGGTGACGATGGAAGAAATCAAACACGTGATGGCCGGCGGCAGCGCGAGAATCAAAAGATGAGCGAAACCGGAAAGTGAGAGTAGCGTGAGGCGTTTAATCGCGATTTTAGTTGTGTGTTCTCTTGCTCGACCGGCGCGAAGCCAGGACGGATGGCAGCCGTTGTTCAATGGCAAGGATTTGAAAGGCTGGCGCGTGCTGAATGGCAGCGCGCAATTCAAAGTTGAGGCCGGCGAGATCGTTGGCGTGAGCACACTGAACACGCCGAATACTTTTCTCGCAACGGAAAAGGATTATAGCGACTTCATTCTCGAATATGAAGCGCGGATGGATCGCGATCTCAATTCCGGCGTGCAGATTCGCAGCTTGAGCTTGCCGGAGTATCAAAACGGCCGCGTGCACGGCTATCAAATCGAGATCGATGCTTCGTTGCGCGCGTGGAGCGGCGGCATTTATGACGAAGCGCGCCGAGGCTGGCTCTACAATCTCGAGTGCAATCCTGCCGCGAAATCCGCTTACAAGCAGGAGGGCTGGAATAAGTTTCGCGTGGAAGCGATTGGCAATCGCATTCGCGTGTGGCTCAATGGCGCGCCGACCGCAGATATCATCGACGATGTGACGGCCAGCGGCTTCATCGCGCTGCAAGTTCATAGCATCGACAACGATACGGCCAAAGCGGGCAAGGCCGTGCGCTTTCGCAATCTCCGCATCAAAACCACGAACCTTGGCGCTGCACAATCGCCGGCGGCGCGTGACATTCCACAGATCAGCTATCTCATCAATCAATTAACCGCGCGCGAAAAGAGCGAGGGCTGGCAACTCTTGTGGGACGGCAAAACCACGCAAGGCTGGCGCGGCGCAAGGCTCGATCATTTTCCCGAAAAAGGCTGGAAGATCGAAAACGGCGTGCTCACGGTTTTGAAAGGAGCCGGCGGCGAATCCGCGCAAGGCGGCGATATTGTGACGATCGCGAAGTACGGGAGCTTCGAGTTGGAAGTGGATTTCAAATTAACCCAAGGCGCGAACAGCGGCATCAAATATTTCGTCGATACGGAGCTGAACAAGGGCGAAGGCTCGGCCATCGGCTGCGAATATCAATTGCTGGACGATGAGCATCACCCGGACGCGAAGCTCGGCGCGAGCGGCAATCGCACGCTCGCGTCGCTGTATGATTTGATTCCCGCGGAGGCGAAGTTTTACGCGCCGAATGAAAGCATGGTCAAGCGCGTCAATCAATATGAATGGAATCGCGCGAAGATCATCGTCAACGGCAGGCGCGTGCAGCACTTTCTGAATGGCATCAAGGTCGTGGAGTATGAGCGCGGCACGCAAATGTGGCGGGCGCTGGTGGCGCGCAGCAAATTCGTGGTGTGGCCCAATTTCGGCGAGCTCTCGGAGGGCCACATTCTGCTGCAAGATCACGGCGACGAGGTTTCGTTTCGGAATATCAAAATCAAAATACTGAAGTCGTCACCAAAGAGGTAACCGCGAATGAGCGCGAATAGACGCGAATGCAAAAGATTCGCGTTCATTCGCGCAAATTCGCGGTTTCCTAAAAGGATTCATATGGAACTATCCCGCAGAGATTTCCTCAAAACTATCGCTGCCGGCTCGGCAGGGCTTGCGATCGGCGGACTGGGGTTCTCGGCAAAAAGTTATGCGCGCATCAAGGGCGCGAACGAGCGCGTGGCCGTCGGCATCGTCGGTTTTTCCGATCGCGCCAAAGATGCGCTGCTCCCGGCGTTTCTGCTGCACAATGCGGAATTGAATTTCGAAATCGTGGCGCTCTCGGACTTGTGGAATCGCCGGCGGGATGAAGGCGCGGCATACATGTTGGCAAAGTCGGGCAACGCCGTCGCGCTCGCCCGTAACAACGAAGAGCTTTATGAAAAGCACAAACTCGACGCGGTCATCATCAGCACCGCGGATTTCCAGCACGCGCTGCACGCGATTGAAGCGGTGGAGGCGGGTTGCGACGCCTACGTCGAGAAGCCTTTTGCCGAAACCATGTCCGACAATCGCGCGGCATTGAAAGCCGTGAAGCAGAGCGGCAAGATCGTGCAAATCGGCTCGCAGCGCAGAAGCGGCGCGAATTACCTCGCGGCGAACGAGTATATCAAGTCCGGCAAGTTCGGGCCCATCACTTTTGTGGAGATGACGTGGAATGTGAATCAACCTGGTCGTTGGCGCCGGCCGCAGCTTGTCGCTTCCATCAAAGAGAGCGACACGGATTGGAAGCGTTATTTGATGAACCGCCCATATGAACCGTGGGACGCGCGCAAGTATCTCGAGTATCGTTTGTTTTGGCCATACTCTTCCGGCATTCCGGGCCAGTGGATGTGCCATCAAATCGACACCGTGCATTGGTTCACGGGACTCGCGCATCCGCGCAGCGTTGTGGCGAACGGCGGCATCTATGTTTGGAAAGACGGTCGGAAAAATTTTGACACAATGACCGCGGTGTTTGATTACGGTCCGTTTGAGGATCCGAGTTCGGGTTTTCAAGTGGTCTATTCGTCGCGCCAACACAACGCCGCGGGCGGCACGAAGGAGCATTACTTCTCGAACGGCGGCAAGCTGGATTTGGATCGCAATCTTGTTTCGGCAGAGGGCGGCTTGACGAAAGAGCTGGCCGAAGCGATGGGTATGAGAGAAAATCTTTTGGCGGAATTTAAATTGCCCGAGGCCGCGGCGGTGACTTCCGCGAACACCGGCGTGGAGGAAATGACTTCGGCGCACATGCGCAACTGGATGGAGTGCGTGCGCTCCCGCAAGACGCCGAATGCGAGTGTCGAAGCGGGGTACAATCACGCCATCGCGGGTATCATGACGACCGCAGCTTTGCGTACGGGACATCGCGCAACGTTCGATGCGAAGAAGCAAGAAGTTTTGGCCGGCGGGAAAGTTTTCAAGTATTAGCTGTTTCATAAAACGGAAAAAGACATGGCACGTTTTGATCGTTTGACGGTCTTGAACACCACACTCAACGGCGGCTTGGTTCCGGTGTTTTATGAAGGCAATGTCGAAGTAGCAAAAAAGATCGTCGCCGCATGCTATGAAGGCGGCGCGCGCGTGCTCGAATTTACCAATCGCGGCGAACGCGCACTGCCCGTGTTTGCGCAACTTTCCGAGTTGATTGCGGCGCAATTTCCGGGTCTCATTTTAGGCGTCGGCTCCATCGTCGATGCGCCGACTGCCGCGCTCTTCATCGCGCACGGCGCGAATTTCGTGGTGGGGCCGGTGTTGAATGTCGAAGTGGCGAAGCTGTGCAATCGCCGCAAGATTGCTTATTCGCCCGGCTGCGGGAGTGTGAGCGAAATTTCTGAAGCGGAAGAGTGGGGCGTGGAGATCGTCAAAATTTTCCCCGGCGCGCAAGTGGGCGGCCCGGCTTTTGTGAAAGCCGTGCTCGGCCCAATGCCATGGACGCGCATCATGCCCACCGGCGGCGTCGAATCCACGAAAGAAAGCGTGCACGCGTGGATCAAAGCCGGCACGGCATGTTTGGGTATGGGCAGCAATCTCATCAGCAAAGCGCTGGTGCAAACCGGCGACTATGCGGCGATGAGCGCGAGTGTGCGACAAATCTTAACATGGATTGCTGAGGCGCGACAGAGCAGTCTTCGCTAGATAAGTTTGTTTCATGCGCTAACCCAACGCGAACGAGCCGCAACCAAAAGAAAATTTCCAACAGATAGAAGAACCCAACTGTTAGAGCTTTTCCGTTGGGTTTTTCTATCCGTTGGAAAAAGCCTTTGCTTTCTCTGCATAAATTTCACACTTATCAACCCGAGCAGTAGATAGGCTGCACTTTCCATCCTGACTTTTGACTCAGGAGGAATTTTTTACTCGCTGGAGATTCAACCCAGCGCTTAAAAAGATTCTGAATGACATAAGGATCGTTCTTCAAGAGGCCAACCATGCCACTCAAAGATCTCAAACTCGTGTCAATTGAAAAGCCCGAAGACATGAACTTCATTCTCGGGCAAAGCCATTTCATCAAAACCGTCGAAGATCTGCACGAAGCTTTGGCGGGCGCAGCGCCGGGCATCAAATTCGGTTTGGCGTTTTGCGAGGCGAGCGGCCCGTGTTTGGTGCGTTGGAGCGGAACGGACGAGCAGTGCCTCGCGCTTGCCAAGAAAAATGCGCAAGCGATCGGCGCCGGACACAGCTTCATCATTTTTCTCGGGAACGTTTTCCCCGTCAACGTGCTGGGCGCCGTGCGCAATGTTCCGGAAGTGTGCCGCATCTTTTGTGCGACTGCAAATCCGACGCAAGTCGTCGTGGCCGAAAGCGAGCAAGGGCGGGGCATTCTCGGTGTGATTGACGGCGGCTCGCCGCTGGGCGTAGAAAGCGAAAAAGAGATAGCCGAGCGCAAAGCCCTGTTGCGCAGATTCGGATATAAACTCTAGCCATAAGCCACGAGTTGGAACCAAGAAGGCTAATGCTTCGCGTATATAATTGAAATCCCGCAGAAATGATTTTGGAAATTTCGTTTCAGTGGGCGAGAATTTTAACAACTGATTTGACTCCTTAAATACCACCGCGAATTTTCAGACAAGCTGAAAACTGCAGTCGTGCGGGCGGAACACACGGATCAAAAGCGCACACCGAAAGCCGCCTCGTCGGCGGGTGTTTTTGATCCGCGTGTTGCCTCCCAAAAACTTCCAGAATTTTTTCTGAGTTTTAGAACCTTTCTGCCTAGAGAGAATGAGAAGGAGCTGATCATGAAGCGAGGCTTCGTGCAGGTTCTGTTTTGCGCGCACGTTCTATTTTCCGTAGCTCACATAAACGCTGCGGAGAATTGGCCGCGTTGGCGTGGCCCGGCGAATGACGGCACGAGCACGGAAACCGGCTTGCCCTCGCAGTGGAGCGCCACGCAGAATATCAAATGGCGCGTCGAACTGCCCGGCCCGGCGCCTTCTACGCCTATTGTGTGGAACGACCGCATCTTTCTGTCTTCGACGGAAGCAAAGACGTTAGTCTTCCTTTGCCTCGACACGAACGGCAAGATTCTCTGGAAGAAAGCGTTAGGCGCGGGGAATTACGAGATTCGCGGCGACGAAAGCAACGCCGCTTCACCTTCGCCCTCAACCGATGGCCGGCACGTGTGGGTGAAACTGGGCACGGGCTTGTTGACGTGTTTCGATTTTGCAGGCAACGTCGTGTGGCAGTTTGATCTGCAAGAGCGCTATAAAAAGTTCGATATGTATCACGGCATGTCGTCTTCGCCGTTGTTGGAAGGCGACCGGCTGTATCTGCAACTGTTGCACAGCGGCGCGCAGCTCGTGCTCGCGCTCGATAAGGCAACGGGCAAAGAAATTTGGAAACACGAGCGAAAAAGCGACGCCAACATGGAGAGCCAGCACTCCTATGCAACGCCGTTTCTTTATCGTTTCAACGGGCAAGAGTTTTTGCTCGTGCACGGCTCGGACGTAATCACAGCGCACGATCTCGAAGACGGCCGCGAGTTGTGGCGCAGCGGCGGCTTGAATAACGGGCTGGTTTACAATCCCTTCTTTCGCTTCGTAGCTTCGCCGGTGGCGAGCGCCGGGCTTATCGTTGCGCCTTCCGCGAAGAACGGCCCAGTGCTTGGAATCAATCCCGCGGGCGCGAGCGGCGACATTACCGACAACAAATCCCAGTTCCATTGGAAGCTCGCAGAGAATACGCCGGATGTGCCTTCGCCGGTGATTCATGACGGCCTAGTTTATCTCTGCCGCGAGAACGGCGTGTTGCTCTGCGTGGATGCGAAGACCGGGCAACAATACTACCTGGAGCGCACGCACAACATGCGGCATCGCGCTTCGCCGGTTTATGCCGACGGCAAAATTTACTTGATGGCGGCCGATGGCACGACCACGGTGGTGAAAGCCGGAAAGAAATTCGAGATCATTGCCACGAATAGCATCCCCGAGCGCGTGTCTGCTTCTTTGGCGATTGCGAACGGCGTGATTTATTTGCGCAGCTTCAAAGCATTGTATGCGATTGCGCAACAATAGACTTCTCGCTCCCAAACGCCAATATGGGAACAAGCACATGAGCAATAATTTGTAACTGGGATGGGCCATGCACAAAATCTTCATCAGCTACAGCCACAAAGACGAAGCGTGGAAATATCGCCTCCTTCCGCATTTCAGTACGCTGCAAAAGCACGGCTTGCTCGACGTGTGGCATGATCGCCAAATCGAAGGCGGTGCTGATTGGTTTCAGGAAATTGAGAAGGCCGCAAAGTCCGCGAGCATGGCGATTCTCTTGATCACGAAGAATTTCTTTGACTCCGCTTTCATTCGGGATTACGAGATTCCATGGCTGTTAGAGCGTGAAGCCAAAGGGCTGGTGCGCATTCTTCCGCTGATTGTTGTGGGCGATGAATGGAGGCAAGTTGCTTGGTTGAAGCCGATACAGGTCAGACCCAAAGATGGCCGGCCACTTTCGAATGGCACATCGGAAGAGATTGACGCGGACCTGCGCGCATTAGCACGAGAAGCGGCAGAACTCCTCAGCCGAGATATTCTCAAAGCCTCTCCACAAGCAACGCAACCCCCGCCGCCGGAGAAGATTTTTCTCTCCCGCCTTCCCACAACACGCAGCGAACTGTTTGGGCGCGAACAGGAAACTGCGATTCTCTGCAACGCTTGGGCTGATCCGCACACCAACATTATCTCGTTCGTCGCATGGAGCGGTGTCGGCAAAACCGCGTTGGTGAATGAATGGCTGAATGGAATGGCAAGGGACAACTATCGCGGTGCGGAGCGTGTGTATGGCTGGTCGTTTTACAGTCAAGGCACGCGCGAGGACCGGCAAGTTGCGGCGGACGACTTTTTAGCGCATGCTTTGAATTGGTTGGGCGATCAAACCTCGCAAGCCAAATCGCCGTGGGATAAAGGCGTGCGCTTGGCGGAGTTGCTGCGCCAACAGAAAACGCTGCTCGTTCTCGATGGCGTGGAGCCGTTGCAATATGGGCCTGGCCCAATGCAAGGCCGACTCAAAGATCAAGGCTTGCAAGCTTTGCTGAAAGAGTTATCCCATTCCAACCCCGGCTTGTGTGTCGTGACCACGCGCGTCGCGGTCGCTGATTTGGCGCACAAAGAAAAAGTCGCGGCCAAGCGCATTGATTTGGAAAACCTTTCTCCTGAAGCCGGCGCGCAATTGTTGAAGAGTTTCGTTTTGAAAGGAACTGAAGCCGAGCTGCGCGCTGCTGCCGCCGAATTTAGCGGTCATGCGCTTGCGTTGAATTTGTTGGGAAGTTATTTGGCCGTTGTGCATGACGGCGAGATTCGCAAGCGCGATTTGATTCCGCAATTAACCGAAGACGAAGAGCAGGGCGGGCATGCACGAAGAGTGATGGAGTCGTATGAGCATTGGCTAACCGGCATGTCGGAATTGGACATTCTTTATTTGATGGGACTCTTCGACCGCCCCGCAGCAAAAGGCGCGATTGATGTTCTTCTTGCTCCTCCACCCATTGAAGGTTTGACTTCTCACCTGCAAGACTTGCCACGTGCCAAATTGCAATACGCTCTGAAACGTTTGCGCGACTTGCACCTGCTCGCTGAAAAAGATCATAATCACCCCGATACGCTCGATTGTCACCCGCTCGTGCGCGAACATTTTGGAGAGAAACTTCGACATCAAAATCCTGATGCTTGGAAAGAAGCGCATAGTCGGCTTTATGAATATTACAAAAACCTACCCGCCAAACATTTGCCCGACACGTTGGAAGAAATGGAACCGCTGTTTGCGGCCGTGGCGCATGGGTGTGAGGCGGGAAAGCATCGGGAAGCATACGATCAAATTTGTTCTCCGCGAATTAGAAGAACACCGACGTACTACATTCTTGATAAACTCGGTGCTCATGGTTCATTTCTCACTGTGCTTCGTAATTTCTTTGAAGTGGCTTGGAAAAAAACCGTGTCGGATTTACCGTTTCTAGATCAAACCATTGTGCTAGGTGCGGCGGGTTTTAGTCTGCGAGCCCTCGGCCGTTTGAGAGAAGCTACCCAACCGCTACATGCTGCACTTGATGAAGCGGTTGATTGTCAAGATTGGAAAAATGCAATCACGCGGGCTGGTACATTAAGTGACATTTATCTGACACTTGGAGACGTCAATCGTGCCATAGATTTTGCAAAGAGAAGCATGGATTTTGCCGATTATTACGACGACGATTTTAAGAAAGTGGTGAGCCGTACAGACTTAGCGAATGCTTTACATCAAGCGGGCCAAATCGCAGAGGCAGAAAGACTATTTAATGAGTCGGAAGAACTACAACAAGAAATCCCTCACCAGTACCCTGCTCTTTACTGTACTCAAGGTTTCCAATTTTGTGACCTATTGTTAAGTCTCGGACAGTATGAAATGGTCCAACAACGCGCTACTTATACTTTAAGTTTGGTAACGCCACGAAAGATGCTTTTGTATATCGCTCAAGACAAAATCTCACTTGGACGCGCCTTTCTACATCAGGCCTTGGGCGAAGACAAAGAATCTCGTCAGGCTTTCGATACAGCAAAAGAATATTTGCGGGAAGCCGTTGCAGGTTTACACGAATCTGGAGACCAAGATGTTCTGTGTCGTGGTTTGCTGGCACTAGCCACTTGTTATCATCCACAAAAAGATTTCATTTCAGCCGTTTCAGCTCTCGAAGAAGCGCGAGAAATTGCCGAACGCGGTGAAATGAATTTGTATTTGGCGGATTATCATCTCGAAGCGTGCCGGTTGTGTTTGGCGCAGAATAAGCAAGGGGCAAAGGGCAAGCGGCAAGAAGCGAAAGAGCATCTCGCCACCGCAAGCGCCATGATCGAACAAATGGGCTATGGCCGGCGCAAACCGGAAGTGGAGGAATTGACGGTGCAACTGCAAGCTGCGAATTGAACTCGCATCATCAGTTCGTGGAGCGACATAGAGCTTGCATTTCTTGTTCGGGCATGGCTACATTTCAAAAACAGAAAGGTGAGCAATCATGATCAAGCCGGTACAAATTCGTGCGCTGCCCAACCACCGCATTTATATCAGATACAACGATGGCGCCGAAGGCGAGGTCGATTTATCCGATCTGGTTGGGCAAGGCGTTTTCGAGGCATGGAAGGACGATGTTTTTTTCAACGGCGTGCGACTCGGTCCCGGCCGACAAATTCGTTGGAGCGACGACATTGAATTATGCCCGGACACGGTTTATATGCGTTTGACTGGCAAAACCCCGGAAGAATTATTTCCGCAACTCAAACGCGAGTTGACGTATGCCTGAGCTTTGCCGGTTTTATGGGATCGTCATTCGGATGTATCTCACCGATCATCCTCCACCACATTTTCATGCTGAGTATGGCGAGCACGAAGCTTTGATCGCTATTGAAGACGGTCGCATCATTGCAGGCAGCTTGCCGGCAAGAGCGGCTCATCTCGTGCGCGACTGGCATGAAATCCATAAATATGATTTAGAGGATTTGTGGCAAGCTGCGCGACAATCGCGACCTTTGCGTAAGCTAGAGCCATTGGAATAGTCGCAATCTCGTGGTTATCCGAATCGAACCAAGAAATGATGAGCGCAGCCGTGCAAAAAACTTCAAGCGTAGCATTATTCCTTTGTCTCATCTTCGAAACTGCTCTCCTCTTCGCGCAATCCCAAGAAAAAACTCTCACCATTCTCCACACCAACGACCTGCAATCCCGGCTGCTGCCGTTCGGGCCGAATCGTGATTATACACCGGACGTGCTCGGTGATGATCAGACCATTGGCGGCATTGCGCGCATGGCCACGTTGATCCATCAACTCAAACAAAAATCTCCGGAGAGCACGTTGCTCATCGATGGCGGCGATTTCATGATGGGTACCCTGTTTCACACCATCGCGCGCAAAGAAGCGCCGGAACTGCGTTTGATGCACGCGTTCGGTTATGATGCGATCACGCTTGGCAATCATGAATTCGATTTTCGTCCCGAGGGCTTGGCGCAAATCCTTCGCACGGCAAAGCGCCACAACGCGCTCCCGCCCATGCTGCTCGCGAACGTGAGGTTCAGCTCCTCGGATGCGCGCGACGACGGCTTGCAAAAACTGTTTGAAGCGGGGGCGGTGCAGCCCTATCGCATCCTCACGAAGAACGGCCTCAAAATCGGTGTGTTTGGTTTGATCGGGAAAGACGCTGCCGAAGTTTCGCCTTTTGCGGAGCCGCTGATTTTCACCGACCCCATTGCAGCGGCAAAGCGCATGGCTAAAATTCTCAAGGAAGAAGAGAGGGTGGACGTGGTGATTTGCGCTTCGCACGGCGGCGTGTGGCGGAACGAAGGCAGTGAGGAATGGTCCGGTGAAGACGTCGCGTTGGCTGCGGCAGTGCCGGAGATCGATGTGATTGTCGGCGGACATTCGCATACGCCTTTGCCCAAGCCCATCCGCGAAGGTCGTACGTACATATTGCAAGCTGGCTCCGAAGGCCGTTATGTGGGCAAACTCGATTTGAAAATCACGGCGCAAGGTGCAGTGGCCGAAGACTATCACTTGTATGCGGTGAATGACAGCATTCCCGCGGATTCAAGCATTGCCGCGGAAGTGCAGCGCTACGTGGAGATCATCAATCAAAACGTGCTGGCGGCGCACGGCTATGCTTTCGATCAAGTCATCGCCGAGACGGATTTTGATTTGACCATTCGCGAGGACAACTCCAATTTGGGCAATTTGGTGAGCGACGCGATTCAGTGGAGTCTTGCAAGGCATCAATCCACCATCACGAAAACGCCCATCATCGCAGTGGAATCGAATGGCTTGCTGCGTGATGATCTACAGCGCGGCGCTTCGGGGATGTTGCAGGTTTCGGATTTTTTTCGCGTGGCGCCCCTCGGCATCGGCATGGCGGATGATTCCGCTGGCTATCCGCTCGTGAGTTTTTATCTCACCGCCGCCGAAATCAAAAAAGCGCTGGAAGTGCTGACCAGCGTTTATCCCCTGAAGGGTTCGAGTTATTATCTGCAGCCAGCCGGACTTCGCTTCTATTTCAACCCTAACCGCGTGCTCTTCGATCGTGTATACGAAATCGAGCTGGCAACAATCGAGGCTTTCGAGCCGCTTGCGCTCGCTGCGGAAGAACAACGTCTTTATCAAGTGGGCTGCAATATTTATAATGCGACGTTCATTAAGCTCATTGGTGATTTTACATACGGCTTTCTCAAGATGGTCCCCAAGGACAGTTTAGGCCAGCCGATCGTTGATCTCAAAAACGCGCTGCTTGATGCGCGCCCCGACCTGCCCGGCGTGCAAGAGGTGAAAGAATGGCAAGCGCTGCTCGATTATGTGCGCACATTTGCGGATAGCGACGGCGACGGAATTCCCAATATTCCGGAGCGCTATCGCCAACCGCAAGCGCGCATCATCTCGACCGCGAGCTTGAACCCGACGTTGCTTTACAAGAATGCGACACGTGTCATGTGGGGCGCGACTGGGGGTGGGTTGGCTGTGCTGCTAGCGCTCGGCGCCGGCGTCTATATTTTTCAGTACAACAAAAAGAAACCTCGGGTTTGAGAGATTCTAGGACGCGCTAACACTTCTCGAAAGTTTTGCGCGCTTTCTGTTGTTTGGCAGTGGTCGCGTCTTCCCGCCGAATTCATGCTGCCTGCCGGCGCACATCCCCGCGGTAATATCCGTGCAAGATTTTTTCAGTATTCTGCAACGCTTGTAGGTATTTATTGAGACAATTTTGTTCGTTATGCAACTACGCGATATTTGCGAGGATGAATATGATGGCAGGGATCTTCAAGAGCAAAATGGGACTGTTTTTGATTTTCGTGGGTAGTTTGTTTGGTTGTGAAACTGACAGCCTCAACAAGGCTATTTCCCGCGACGATGCGGAACAACTGGCCGTGACGCAATTGCAGAACGGCTACCTCGTTGGTGTAGCGCAGGAAAACGATTTGGGCCGGCAGGTTTATAAAATCTTCGTCCAAAATCAATCCCATGCTAAACGTGTGCTCATCGACATAGCCACCGGGCGCATCATCGAAGTGAAAGATTCCACGGAAGAATACCTAGAAGCGCTGGCAAAGGAGGAAAGCGTACTGGAGCCAGTGAGCTTGTCCCATCGCGACGCCGCGGAGTATGCGGCTTTGCAAGCCATATCAGGCAGCGTGCGCAAATGGAAAGTTATGCGGGACGAGAGCGGGCGCATGGTCTTCCGCTTTAATGTGGTGGGGCGCAACGGCAATGAACAACGCATTACCGTCGATGCGCGCACGCAAAAGGTTTTGGAGGTAATGGCGGTGGACGATAAAAGTTGAGGGCCAGCGCTGCGCACGCTCGAGTGTTGTTCGCAAGCAACAATTGTCGCGAGCTCGTAGCATTGCTTTCTTAAGAATCTGCAAGAAGCGCGACTCTTGTTGCTTTGGCGGTACGCCGTGCTTATCTTCACCGCCGTTTGTGAAAAGGACGATTCACGGCGTTGCTTGAAATTCCTCGTAGCGATTTACCACGAAAATTTCGCCTCTGAAATTCCACCCTTTCCACTACCCGAGTGCGCCTCGGTTTAATCTTGCTGCACAATTTTTTCCGCAATTCTTTCTTTGGTCGGTACGAACAGGATGGTATGTTTAGGGTAGAACAAGACCATGGGGTCGATTATGATTGGGCGGCTTGCCTTATTGTAAACTCCATTGGCCTGTGCTTTCAATCCATGCTGGTCGACACAAAAAAATAGCTGGGTTCTGTGAATCTGCATTCTTTGCGTGTTGGCAGTACAGTTACAACACTTCAATCTCGGGTTGTCGCAAGCTGCGGCGCCCTCAAATCACTATGCAGGAGGCATACATGAACAACTTTAGGAATGAAACGGGTGAGCTAGACATGAAAGCTTACAAAAGCGATTTCGAAATCGAAGCCGCCGACGATCCGGATGAGTACGATGATTCCGGCGAAGCCAATGACCCCAACTCCCCCATTTGGGACAACAGCGCGGTGCAAAACAGCTATTACGGCAACGACCCCACCTCACCGGACTCGAACGAAATCAGCCAAGACTAATATTGCCATCGGGCGTGAGCCGGCGACAAAGTTTCGTGCGCAGCAACGGGCCGTTGTCTTTTGAGTGGAGACCTCGTTTTCTTTTCTGAAGAAACGGCCCGTTCCTTTTTATTTAAATTCGTTTGCTCACACCCAGCGGCTCTGCACCAGTGCTGCACGAATTTCTCCGCGCGCTTTCGCCTCCAGCTCAAGCAGCGGTGGACGCGGCTCACCGCCGTAGTAGCCGAGCTCATCCAGCGCAGCTTTCAGCCCGGGAATGCCATAACGAGAGACGACAACTCTTCCCAATGGCGCCAATCGCTCCGCCAATGCTTTCGCTTCCTCCCACTTCTTTTCTTGCACAAACTTGAACAGTGCGACACACTCGCGCGGTACTAGGTTCGCAATCGCGAGAATCGCGCCATCCATGCCGTGCATCAAACCCGCAAAGAATACAGCATCGGAACCGATGAGGATTTGAAAATCCGGCGGCGTCTGCTCGCGTAGCTCCACCAATTGCGCGAGATTGCCGGCGCTGTCTTTCATGCCAATTATGTTTTGATGCTTTGCCAATTCCGCCACCAATTCTACGGACAAATTGAGGTTCGTGAACTTGGGCACGTTGTAGAGGAGAATCGGAATGGGCGAGGCCTCGGCCACGGTTTCGAAAAAGCGGCGCAACGCCTCGTGGGGCAAGTGCTGCCGATAGTAAAACGGATTCACCACGAGCGCAGCCTCCGCGCCCAAATCCGCGACCCGCATCGTGAGCACACGCGTGGCTTCAGTCGATTCCATCCCGGCGCCGACGATGAGCAACTTGTCTGAGGGAATTTCTTTACGTGCAACGCGCACCACTTCCAAGCGCTCGGCATCACTCAGCAGCGGCGCTTCTCCGTTCGAGCCGAGCACGACATAGCCGGCGAGGCCGGCGGCATTCCAGCGATTCAAATTTTCACGCAAACGATGTGGGGCAAAGCGCCCGTTTTCAAACGGCGTGGGCACGGGCGGGAAGACGCCGTTAAGATTGAGTGCCATGATGCTCTCCTCTCGATTGAGCCATGCAACTGCATGACAATGCAAAGTAACCTTTCCGGTTTAATCTCACAATGGAAAGTTCCAGATATTAGAAAAATTTCATGCTGATGATTCTGCACAAAACCGGAAGAGCGTGTAAATGGCAAAGCGCAAGCATCACATCAGACTTCTCTATCTAAATTTTCGCCTCCGTCTGGCATGCATGCTTTAGGTTTCTGACTCGCCCCGCTTTAAATCAAAGTAAATGTGCGCAGCAGATGTGATTTCACCTCATTCAAGGAGAGTTTTGCAATGAGAACGGTTATTGCAATGGGTAAGTCTTTATGCGCGAGCATGATGGGTTTGGCGGTATTGGTATTCGGCGTCAACACGCCGGCGTGGAGCAAGGGCAAATCGCTGAGCCTAGCTGCGGATACTTCCTTAGTTTCCTCTGCGGAGGAAGCGTCGTCGCAAACCGTGGCTTCTGACACGACTTCGGATGATGAATTCGGTTTCGGCGAGATGTCGCTTCCCGGACTGACGCTCAACGAGCTGAGCATCTATGGTTATTTCGCGACGCGGTTCGAGAAGACTTTTGCCGAACCGGGTTTGGAAGGCAAGAATATCGTCAAGCAGGATGCGCCCGCGGAATTTCTTTATCCCTCTTTCAACTTGCTGTTGCAACACCAAATCAGCAACAAGTTCAAAGCGTTCATCAATCTCAATGGCGCGGGCGGCGAGGCGGTCGATTTGCGCAATTTCTGGGGCGAGTATTCCGCGTCTGCGGCGCTCAATCTGCGCATGGGAAAGATTTATCGCAAATTCGGCTTGTACAACGAAATTCTCGACGCAGTGCCGACTTATTACGGCATTGAGCCGCCGGAGTTGTTCGATGCGGATCACTTGATGATTTCACGCACCACTGCATTCATGTTGTATGGCAGCTTCAACGCTTCCTCGAGTGTTTTCAACTATAGCGTGTCTACGGACAACGGCGAAGGCGGCGCTGCGAAAGGCGTCGTCCCGCTCGGTTACGATGTGAACTACAAATTCGGCGGCGGTGATTTTACACTCGGCATCTCCGGTTACATTTCCGGCGGCGAAACCACCTCGGACGTGGCCGTGGGAGACGGTTCTCCGAAAAGCGGCGTGTTGCCGTGGATGGCTGCGGACAAATTCTCGGTGCTCGGCGGATATTTTGAAGCGAAAACCGGGGCGCTGACTTTGCAGAGCGAATACTGGCGCGCTAGCCATAACGCGAAACGTGATCCGGAGGCCGTGATCGCGATGATTGCAGCCGCGGCTCCCAACGCCTCGCAATTGCGGAGATTCCTCAATAATCCCGGCGCTGCCGCCGAGGCCGGCAATGTGAATGTCTCTGCAAAGTATGACATAAAAACTTGGTACGTGCGCGCCGGTTTTTCGCAGGAAACGCGCGCCGGCGAAATTGCGCCGTATGTGCAGTGGGATTATTACAGCAATCCCGAAACGATTGCCAAGAAAAAGTTCGGCGGCGATAATGAAGCCGGCGTGGCGGATGACGGCGTGTTCAACAAGTCCACCGTCGGCATTGTGTTTCGACCCATTCCGCAAGTTGCAGCCAAGCTCGATCAAAGTTTCCACTTCTACAAATTCAACGGGGAGGAGGTAAGCTACTGGGAAATCCGTTTCGACGTTTCATTGTTGTTCGGTCAAATCTTTTGATCTATGCGCGAGGCGCACGCAACAAGACAACGTCGGTCAAAAGGATAGGACTTTCACACAGAATTTGGAGATCAATCTTATGGAGAAACGGTTTGCAACGTGGAAAGGGTTTGCCCTGTTGCTGCTCGGTTTCATGTTTGGTTTGGGAAATTATGATCTGGCGCAGGCTCAAATCAGCATCATCGTGTCGAAATCCGCGAAATTGGATTCCAACGACGTTAAGAAAGCGGATATTAAAACGATCTACACCGGCAACAGATTGAAGTGGCCGAGTGGCAACAAGATTCAAGTTGTCGATCAGGCGGAAACCGGTGTGGGCAAAAAATTTTATGAATTGGTATTGGGCAAAACCTTGAATCAAGTGCGGAGCCAGTGGACCAAGCTTATCCTTTCCGGCCAAGCCTCCGCGCCGGTGCAATGCCCTTCGGACAAGGTCGTGAAAAAGGTCGTTGCCGGCAGTCCGCACGCTATCGGCTACATCGCTTCGAGCGCTTTGGATGACAGCGTGAGAGAGATTTTGCGAATCGACACGAAATAGGCTGGCGCATTCCAAGCGCGCTTCGGCCACATGCCATGCAGATCGGGATAGAAACACGGCAACGGCAGCGTTGTGAGGTTCGTTGGCTTGTTTCTTCCCGAGCCGTTCAAAAGTGTAAGCCAGGTTTTCCGCAATTCCTCGATGGTGAAGCTAATAGACCACGGTACAAGCAATCCCCCTCATCACATGTTATTCTAACAAGCTGCCTGTTCCCAGCGCAAACGGATTCCCGTTTTAGGTATTGCCACGAAGGAGAAATCCCATGGGAAAGATTTTGCAAAACTTCACTCGTTTCACACTCCTTGCGATCGTTTTCAGCGTGGGCAATGCATTGGGTGTGGATTCACAAAATGCCCAAGCCATGCGGTGGTTCGAGCTCGGCCTCAAAGAAAAGGACCTGCAAAAGAAAATTGCGGCATATGCCAAGGCGATCGAGCTAGATCCTAAGTTTGTCGAGGCCTATTACAACATTGGCTTGGCTTATCGCCAAACGCAAGACTATGCCCGTGCAGAAAGATTTCTACAGCGCGCACTTGTAGCCGACCCGGCCAACACCAATGCCGAAACCAAACTGCGGGTGACCTATGAGTTGGCCGCCACTTACAAACGGCAGGGCAAGACCAAGGATTATGCCGAGGCCTTGGGCAGCGCGCAAGGTTTGGCGCAAGAACCGGCGATGCGCAGCAAGATCAATATGGAATTGGCGCGTCATTACTTCGAAGCCGAGCGATATGAGGAGGTGCTCGCTACGTTGCGAGGCAAGGGCGCTGTGAGTGGAGCGGATACCAAAGAAGCGGATACCTTAATTCGTCGGGCAGAAGCCGCAGTCGAGCTGCAGAAAAATTACGAAGCCGGCGTGCAAGCGAAAACCGGCGGCAATCTTTCCGAGGCGCTGGCCTTGTTCGAGCAAGTGCGCAACCAAAAGCCGGACTTTAAAGACGTTGACAAGCAAATCGCGGAAGTAAAATCCGCCATGAGCACCGGCACGCAGAAACAGACCGTTGCGACGTTGCTCGAGCAAGCGCAAGGGTATGAGCGCGCCGGCAATTTGGAGCTGGCGTTGGCGAGTTATGAAAGCCTGCTCAAGCTGGAGGGCAGCGCGCTCGAAGCGCGCACGAAATATGAGAATGTGAAACAACAACTCGCCCAGAAGCAACTGGCGGAGACGCTGGAGCAGGAATATGCTATTGCCCAAAGTGCGATGAAAGCCCGCGATTGGACGCGCGCGACGCTGGCGCTCGAAAAAATTCTCGGCCTCGATGCGAATTACAAAGACGCGCGCCGACGTCTCTCCGAAGCACAGAAGGCGCTCGACCGCGAAAGCAAAGACACGATCGTGGCGCGCTATTACGCGGAAGGGGTGGCCGCCATGAATCGTCGTGATTTTGGCGACGCCATGACGGCTTTCGCAAAGGTCAACAAGATCAACCCGCAATATCGCAACACGGCCGCCTTACAGAAAGAGATTGAGCAGACCCTGTCTCAAAAGGCGAAGCCGCTGCCGGAGAGCTTGGCTGCAACGCCGCAATTGGATTCGCTGTACCAGTCCGCAGTCAGCGCGAGCGAAAATGCGGAATGGCTGCAAGCGGTCATCGCGCTGGAAAAACTCTCGTTGTTGTCGCCGAATTATCGCGACGTGCAAACACGTTTGGAACAGGCGCGCCAACAGTTCAAGTCGGCAAAGGCGGAGACCTCGCCGGTCGCAGAACCCGCCGCCTCTTCTTGGCCGAGTGTGGGCGCGCTGGCCGCGCTCCTGCTCGTGCCTTTGGTGGGTTTTGTGATCGCCTCGCCGCTCACCCGCGCGCGTTACTTTCTCATGCGCAATGATTATGCAGCAGCCGCGGAGATATATGAGCGTATTCTGCTGCGCCATCCCGAGCGCACCCGGCTCTATCCCGCATTGGCCAATCTCTACTTTTTGTTGGGCCGCCGCGATCCGCAAGCTCTGAAAATTTTCAAAACCATTTTGCAGTTGAATCTTTCCTTCCAAAACCGCGAAGGCATCAACGCCATCGTTGCGGAGCATTATCTCACCGAGGGGCGCACCGATTCGGACGCCATCGAAGTTCTGGAAAACGCTCTCAAAACGGAGCAAAACCGGCACGCGCCCAAAAGCATTGTCGCACACCAGAGGAGATAACAGATGTCAAACCAAGTATTGAAACGAGTGGGTATTGCATTCGCGCTGCTGTGGGCTGCCGGGATTGCTTCGTCTGCGTGGGCGCAATCGCAAAACAGCCGGGCCTTGGCATTCTTCAAAACCGGCAATGAGGAACGCGATCTGCAACGCAAAGCCGCCGCGTATCTGCGCGCCGTTGAAATTGATTCCACGTTCGCCGAGGCGTATTACAACCTCGGAATGGTTTACAAGCAACTGCAGGACTATCCGCGCACGGAGCAATATCTCCGCAAAGCGAGTTCCTTCAAACTCAACCGCTTTGCAAGCGAACAAAGAAACCGGCTGCTCTACGAGCTCGCCCTGGCGCTCAAAAAACAAAGGAAAGCAACCGAGGCGGAAAGCATGTTGCGCGAGGCGAAGGCCAGTATCACGGATAAAAAACTGAAGAGTATGGCCAGCTTCGAGCTCGGCAAGCTGCTATTCGAAGCCAATCGTGTTGCGGAAGCTTTGGAGGAATTGCGTGACGGCCAGAGAATTGATGCGTCCAGCCAAACTTATTTCAACAATCTCATCCAGATTGCCGAAAACAACCTCGCGCTGCAAGCACAATACGATCAGGCGGTGCAAACTGAAAAGCGCGGAGAATTGCAGGAGGCGCGCACACGCTTCGTGCAGATCCAAACGCAGCGGGCCGATTTCAACGATGTTGCCGCCCGTGTTGCCAGGCTCGACTCGATGCTCAGCGCCGAGAACACTAGAAAGCAAACGCTCGTCGCCACATACGAGCAGGCGCAGCAATATGAGAAGGCCGGGGACTTTGAGCTCGCGATCCCCGTTTATGAGCACTTGCTGCAACAAAAAGATGCGCCGGCAGATTTGCGCACGCGCCTAGAACAAGCGCGCGCCAAGCTCGAACAAAAACGCCTTGCCGAGCGCGCGGAAAGCGAATATGCCGTTGGCCTCGCCGCACTCAAAGCGCAAAATTGGACCGGCGCGATTCTCGCTTTCGAGCGGGTGTTGGAGATCAACGGCAATTATCCCAACGTGCGTGAAAAGATTAATGAAGCGCAATCGAGCTTGCAGCGTGAAAGCAACGACAACATCTGTGCGCGTTACTACGCCGACGGTTTAAGCGCCATGGAGCGCAGCGATTGGGGCGGCGCTCTGGCGGCATTTGAAAAAGTGCGCCGTCTCGAACCCGACTACCGCGAAGTCAAAAACATGCTGGCGCAGGTGGAACGCGCTTTGGAAGTTCCGGACCAGCCCGCGGAGGAAGTGAAGCCAGTCGCGGACACACGCGTGCAGGCTTTATATGATGAAGCTTTGGACGCGGCAGCAAAAGCAGATTGGATGCGGGCCGTCGTCAACCTGGAGACGATCCATTTGCTGCAACCGAATTATCGCGATGTGGTCGATCGTTTGGCGGAAGCGCGTGCGCATTTGAGCGCCGGCGCCGCGGCTGCGAGCGCCGGAAAGCAGAACGCACCTGCCTCGCTCAACCTCGCATTGGTGCTGACTGCGGTCGTGGCTTTGCCTTTGCTCGGGTTGCTCTTTTTTTCACCCACGATGCGGGCGCGGTATCATCTGTTGCGCGGCAATCATGCCGCGGTCGCGCGCATTTACGAAAGCATGCTCGCAAAGAATCCGCAACGCGCCAAACTCAACCCGGCGATCGTTACTACGCTTTCGAATTATTATTTGATGTCGGGCCGGGTTGATGACCATGCGCGCGAGCTTTACAAAGCCGCGCAAGCCTCGAATCTCATCTCCGGCAAGAGCGAAGAAATCAATGCCCTGCTCCAGCAGCGGGATTATACCCAACCCGACCAGAACATGGAAGCGCTGCGGGTGTTGGAAAACTCATTGAACAACCGTAAAATATCACCTCATTCTTCAAAATAGTTAGGGACGATGCGAATGCCAAATCTAGATTTCAAACCTCCCATGGAACAGCAAGCCAACCGGCTGAACCAACTCTTGTATACTTTGGCGCGCGCCTATTTGCAACGCGGGCAGTTCTCGGAAGCCTATGACAAACTCAAGCAACTCATCCAACTCGAAGAGGACAATACCGAGTTCCTGCTGGATGCTGCGGTTGCGGGGCTTGCGCTGAACGATGTTTCCGAAGCCGCGCTGGCGTTGTATCAAAGAGCGCTGGAATTCAATCCCGGCTCGAAAGCATTGCGGCTGAACCTGGTGGATTTCTTTTTAAAGCATCGTATCGTCACCCCGTTTGCCATTGAAGTCTGTGAGAGCTTGGTGGAGCAGGCGCCGAGCAATGAGCCACAGTTGCGGCAATTCTTGCGGCACTGCTATGAAGTCTCGGGCATGGTGGATAAGGCGGAATTGGAAGAACGGCGCGCCATCTTCGCGAGCCGCAATGCCGAAGCCATTCGCGCGTATGTTGAAAAATTCTGGTGGGAAGGCAAATTCGCAGAGGCCTATGCGGCCTTGCAAAGCGCGCCTCAAGTCAACGGCGCCGCCGGCTATCTCAATCGCGAGTTGGCGCTCACGTATGCGTATGAAACGCTCAACACGCCCAATGCGCAGCCGGAAACCCACGTGGTGGAATGTATGCTCGCAACCCTGGCGAAGCTCACGCCCGCGAGCTCCTTCCTGGATTGGCGCGATTACCTCGTGTTGCGCCAGGCCTTGCAACCGCAAGCCGTGCAGCATTGGTGGAAATCCGCCAAACGTGACGAACTCCCGTTCGATCTCGCCGATTCGCCTCTGAAAAATATTTTCAGCCTCGACACGAACGCGCGGCCACAGGTGCTTGAGCTGAAAGGTTTCGAAGTGGCGAGCGAGGTGCTTGCGCTATTGAGCCTTCCCGAAGCCGGGCAAGCAGAGAGTGAATCTGCGCCCGCCTCATGGCAGGGCGTGATGCTGGCGCAAATTATTTCGCCGAGCCATAACGCGATCCCGCCCCGCCTGCTCAATCTGCTGAGCACACATTTGCAGCAACTGCCGAAAAGCGCCGTGCGGCTCTCGGGCCATTGCGTGGTTAGCCTCGTCTCCGAGGTGATGCCCCACATTCGCGCCATGGTCGATTTCATGCAAAGCTTGGAAGACTACAATGCCGCGGCGCCCGAAGCTGAACGCGTGCTTCTCAGCAGCGTCATGCGCGTGCAACCCATTCCGCGCGAGAGCGCAACCCCGGCCTCGTTGGCGGCGCTAGTTGAAATGTCGCATTTGCTGCGGGTGGAGGAAACTTCGGCGGCGACGGAAGGCGGGGCCGGCATGCTATGGCTGCAAACCGACGAAAAGAATCATGCGGAACTTAAAAGCAACGGCATGCAGAGCGTGGTCATGCCAAGCGTTTCTTGGTGGCCGGGCAAAGAGACCTCATGTGTGGAGATCATCTGGCGCAATCCCATCTTGCAGCTCAAAGACGGCCAGCAGTATGAATTCGGCCGTTACTTGATTCAGCAACGGCTGCTGCGCCACACGACTTATGCCACCTATCTGGCTACCGATTTGCTGATGGACCGCCAGATTATTATGAAGATCATGCTGCCGCAAGCCTCGGCAGCTTTCCTGCAAAATGAGCGCAAACGCAATCATCTCTTCGAGCGCATTAAAAGCGTCGGGCGCGTGAGCCATCCTTATCTCGCATTCTTGCATGATATGGGCGAGTATGAGGGCATGGTTTATTTTACGCGCGAATATGTTGACGGCAAAAACCTTTCCGATCTCAACATTCCGGAAGACCAGCGCGACGCCGAAGTGTTGATGCTGCTGCAAAAGATCGTGCGCGCGTTGAAATATGCGCACGACAAAAGCGTGGTGTTCATGAACCTCAAACCGGGCAACATCTGGCTAAGCGACGCACAAGAATTGAAGATTACGGATTTCAGAATTCCCGGATTCAGTGAAGATCCCACCACCGCCAACGTGCTCGCACCTTCGCATTGGCGTTATCAAGCGCCGGAAATTTTGCTGGAAGGCAAAGGCGATGTGCGCAGCGATGTTTACTCTCTTGGCGTGCTTGCTTATGAACTGCTTGTAGGCCGGCATCCGTACTCAACTTCGCGCGCGATCAATTCCCCGCAAGATATTCCCAAAATGCGCATCACTTCACTGGGCGACGTCGACAAGCGGCATCATCGCGCGTGGGACAAATTCGTCATGCGCGCACTGCACCTCGACGCGGACCGCCGCTTCCAAAGTCTGGAAGAAATGGATGACGAGCTGCGCGCGATTCAAGCGGAGATGCTGGAGAAGGCGCTCAAAGTGGTGAGATGAAAAAAAATGGAGTGGTGGAGTAATGGATTGATGGAGTGATGCGTTTTCTTAGCACTCCCTCTCTCCCCATCCATTCATCTGCCGTCCGGCATAAAATCAACCGGGTTGAACAAGCAGGAGTAACGGCGCCATGAAACACGCAAACACAATTTTGCTCGTCGCCGTCGCGATCACCATTTGCATGTTCTTGCCGGCGAATGCCCAGCATTGCTTTCGCGGAAAACCTTTACCCCAGTGCAAGACGTTTTGGATCACAGAATTTGGCTACAGCTACAGACTCGATCAACCACCCCGCAGATACCTATCATCAAGTGACGCCAATTTCTATTTCACCTGGGAATACGGTTTGATGAGAAACCTGAACCGAAAATCCGCGCTGGGCGCGACTTTTTTGCTGGGCGCGGATGGCGACGGGCACCGCTTTGGCGTGAAACCGAGATTCCGTCGCTGGCTGGACAACTCTATCAGCTTCGATCTTGGCGCTGGCGTGCTCTTCGGAGGAGAGAATAATCAGTTCAATCCCCGCTTTCCGGGAATGACCAGCCACGTTGGTTTGAACTTTGGAGATTGGCTAGCGCTCACAGCGCATATGGAAATTATTCGGCTGGAAGTCGCGCCCTTCAGGCGCCCACAATCAAAGATGACACAAACAGACGTCGCCTGGTATGCTGGCGCGAAGCTCGGCTCATATCCCGGTCTGGTCACCAGCGTCATCGGCCCCATCATCGCCTTCATTGTCTTTAGCCAGACCGAATGGTAGGCAATCAAACTCGAAGAGTATTTCTTGCGGGGGAGGTGGCGTGATGACTCAATGGATTGTTGGATTCATGAAATAACGCCCCCCAATAATCCATCACTTCAATGACCAAATTTGCTAAAACTTTCGCGACCACTCCTTCGGCCAGCGCTCGACCACAACTTTGGTCTGCGTGAAAAATTCCACGCCGTGCTTGCCCTGCGCATGCAAATCGCCGAAGAAGCTTTCTTTCCATCCACTAAACGGAAAGTAGGCCATGGGGGCCGCCACGCCGAGATTGATCCCGATATTTCCGACTTCCGCTTCGTAACGAAATTTGCGCGCCGCGGCGCCGCTGCTCGTGAACACGCACGCCATGTTGCCATACTGCCCACTATTGATGAACGCAATCGCGTCGTCAATCGTTTCCATGTGAATGAGCGTCATCACCGGGCCGAAAAACTCCGTGCGCGCGAGAGCGCTGGCCGGCGAGACGTCCTGCAAAATCGTCGGGCGAATGAAATTGCCAGCTTCGTATTTCGGAATTTTCGCGTTGCGGCCATCGATCAATACTTTCGCGCCTTCGCTCACGCCTTGCGCAATCAATCCTTCCACACGCGCTTTACTTTCGCGCGAAATCACCGGACCCATTTCCACGCCGCTATCCAAACCATAACCTACCACGCGCGAGGCCGCGACTTCCGCAATTGCCTCGGTAAAAGTTTTTCGGCTCTCACCAATCGTAATCGTCATTGAGCCGGCAAGGCAACGCTGACCCGCGCAGCCGAACGCGCTATCCGCGGCGATGTTCGTGGTCATCTTCATATCCGCGTCCGGCAACACGATGATGGGATTTCTTGCGCCGCCTTGGCATTGCGCGCGTTTGCCGTTTGCGGTCGCGCGGCTATAAATGTATCTCGCCACAGGCGTCGAGCCCACGAAGCTGATCGCGCGAATGAGCGGATGATCGAGAATTGCATCCACGGTTTCCTTTGCGCCATTCACCAGATTCACCACGCCTTTGGGCAAGCCGGTTTGTTCCAACAAGTGAAAAACTTTTTGCAGCGTCATCGGCACTTTTTCCGAAGGCTTGATGATGTACGTGTTGCCGCATGCAATGGCATACGGAAAAAACCAGAACGCAATCATGCCAGGAAAATTAAACGGCACGATTGCCGCGCACACGCCCACGGGCTGGCGAATCATCAACTCATCGATGCCGCTCGCAATGTCTTCGAGCAGATCGCCCTGCATCATCATCGGAATGCCGCACGCGATTTCAACGTTTTCAATCGCGCGCTGCATCTCCGCCTTAGCCTCGCCGAAGGTTTTGCCGCACTCCATCGTGATCGTGCGCGCGAGGTCGTCGAGATTTTTTTCGAGCAGCACTTTAAGTTTGAAGAGATATTGAATGCGATCGCCGGGCGGTACGCGCCGCCACTCTTGATAAGCAGCGTATGCGGTTTGTGCAATTTCATCCACTTCCCGCGCAGGTGAAAGCGGCACCTTGCCCAACACTTCCGCAGTCGCGGGGTTGATCACGTCGAGCGTTTGTGCCGCACGCGAAGCGCGCCATTCGCCGTTGAGATAGTTCTGCAAAATTGTGGTCGTGGACATGGGAGTCGCCTCCGATTGAGATGAAACGATTAGTGCTGCAAATTAGCTGCTGTTTTGCCGTTTTCAACGGTGGGCAATACGACGAAATGATAGCCGTAGTCGAGTAGAATATCCATTTCGCGCTGGGCGGCATATTCACTCATCGCAATGAAACGGTCATCGTTGTCCGGCTTGGTGAAATGTAGCCATAGACTGTTTTCACCTTCCGGACTTTGGATCGCACCGATAAATTTGATTTCCGGGAAGCGTTCTTCAATTTCACGAGCCAATTGTTGCATAAGCTCGGCCTGTTTATGGTTGAGTGGCATGAGAAACCTCCGCATTTACGACGGCTACAAATTCTTTTGCCTTTTTGAGTTCATTTGCGGCGATATTCTTGCTCACGGATATTGCCTCATAATCCGCCAAAGCGCGAACGCGATACGCCTCGGGAAGATACGATTTAAGCTTCGCGGAAAACAACTTGCGGCGGTGAATAAAGTGGCTCGAAAAATTTGCCTGCAGCCAATCATGGCTGACTCTTCCTCCCGCCGGCAACAATCCCGCTTGTGCGAGCACGGCAATGGCCGCCTGAAACATCGCATAATACAAACGATTCGCGCAGGCGTTGAAATAGCCCTGATCAAAGCACAACTGCGCCGAGGCGAGATTCTCGCGGGCCTTCTCCATCCCAATTTGATGATCCATCCGAAACGCCTCCCTTGATAACCCGCTCCATTTTTTCAGATCAACATAAGAGATTTTCATGAATATGAAAAGCTGAATTTGTTCTCTCACGGCGCCAGCACCACCTTCGTGCAACTCTCCAGCTTCTGATCAAAAATTTTATACGCCTCCACACCGCGCGCGAGCGGCATGCGGTGCGAGATCACCGCGCGATAATCATATTTGCGTTGGCGCACGAGCGGGAGCAGGCGCTCCATGTAATAGCGCGCCGGACAACGCCCTACTTTGTAGGTGAGATTTTTATCGTATGCTTCTGCGGGCGAGAACGCGAAATGCGGCGTGGTATGCACGCCCACGACCGAAATAATGCCGCCGGGGCGCACCAAATCCATCGCCAATCTCTGCGCCGAGGGACTGCCCACCACTTCCAATGCCGCGTCAACGCCTCTGCCGAAAGTCGCAGCGCGGATCATTTCAACTGCGTTGTTCTCTGTTAGATTGATCGGCATCGCGCCGCATTTCGCCGCGAGCTGCAAGCGCTCTGGAATGCCGTCGATCGCAAAGATTTGTTCTGCGCCCAGCTCGCGCGCGGCAAGGAGCGCCATAATTCCAACCGGCCCGCAGCCAATGATCGCATAGGCGCCACGCGGCTTAATCTCCGCCTGTTCTGCGCAGTAGTAGCCGGTCGAAAGAATATCGCCGAGCAGCAATGCTTCTTCCGCGTGAAGTTCCTCCGGCACGCGCAACAGTGTCGCATCTGCGAACGGAATGCGCACGTACTCAGCTTGTGCACCGTGCAGCCCCGCACCGTTCTGCCGCCAACCGAGCAATTGCCCTCTGGCACAGCGCGCCGTCAAGCCGATCTCGCAATAAAAGCATTGCCCGCAATTCGTCGTGAACGGAGAAAAAGCGGAATCGCCAATTTTGAAATTTTGCACGCTCTTTCCCATCGCAACGATTTCACCGACGACCTCGTGCCCCATCACGGTGCCGTGCTCCAAGCCGGTTTCACGCTCATGATACACATGCAAATCCGAGCCGCAAATGCCGGCGCAATGCGTTTTGAGAATCACATCCGCCGGCGCGATGATCTCAGGATCAGCCACGCTTTCATAGTGCAGAGTCATTTTGCCGTGAAAAGTGAGAGCTTGCATCGCGGAACGCCTCGTTGAGTTTAGTTGGAATTGTCGCGCCCAAAGCGGCTCCAGAATAACTCGCGCTCCTTTCCGAAGCAAGCGCAAAAATTTTCCCTTTGTTCGCCGAAGGAGTTTTTATATCATTAAGCGCACCCTTTCGAGGAAGGAAATTGCATGTTTGGTATTTCCCATTTGAGAGCTCATCGCATCAGCCTCGGATTGACCGGCATCCTGCTCCTTTGCAGCCTGCTTGCCGTATTGCCTTTCTCATTCAATCAAATCGTGGAAGATGCGCTCGTCGATGTGCAATTCAAACTGCGTGGGCCGCGAGCGCTGTCGGAACAATTTGTTGTGGTATTCATCGGCGCGGAGGATATCCACACGCTCGGGGGGTGGCCGCTCACGCGCGATTACTATGGCTATCTTATGCACATTCTCACCTCGCGCGGCGCAAAAGTGATCGGCTTCGATCTGCTGCTTGATGCGCCGCAATGGCGTTACCCCGAATATGACAGTGTGCTCGCCGGCTTTTTCGCGGGCTTCGACTATGATTGTTTGCCGCTCACATTTGCCGAACTAGCGCCTTCCTCGCATCTGTTTAGCGGCAATCTCCCCACGCGACCTTGGGCCGGCTTTCGCAAAAATCTCGGCGGCGAGGGCTTCAGCAATTTCGAGCGCACAACCATGGCGCGCCGCGCGCCGCTGCTCGCGACAGTGCATGACAGCCTCGTGCCTTCATTTGGATTTGAATTGGCGCGGCTTTTTCTAGAGGCCGGTAAAGACCTCGCTTTCCATTCGAACACGCTCACGCTGGCGCTGCCGCACAATCGTATCCAGTCTTTTCCGCTTGATGAGCGCGGCCGTCTGCGTTTGAACCACTTCGGCGAGGTCGGTCATCTTGAAACCATCAGCTTCGTCGAGTTGTTACAGGCTTTTTCCGCGCAGCCGGACTCGTTGGATTTCACTGGCAAGCTCGTGCTCGTGGCCGTCACCGATCCGAGTCTGTGCACATTTAAAAGCACGCCGTTGGCTGCCAGCGTGCCGGCTTCCTTTATTCATCTCACGGTCGCGGAGAATCTTATTCAACAAAACTATCTGCGCGAGCCGCGCGTGCTTTGGAAGATGCTGATACTCGCTCTCCTCGTCGCGGCGGTGTGGCTCTTGAGCAGGCATGCAGAGCAAAAGCTTTTTGTGGGGATCGGCGTCCTCGTGGTCGTGGCATATTGGGGCTTGGCTGTTTGGCTCTTTCACTACGGCAATTTGACCCTGCCGCTGTTCTATCCGACCTTGGCCGCATTGAGCAGTTTGAGTCTTGCGTTTTATCAGCGCCAACGCGAGCAGCGCGCACGTGCAGTTGTGCAGCAACAGCTTTTGCAGGAACAGATTCTCTCAAAAGAAGCACAACTCGAAGCCGCGACCACAGCCATGGCAAGTTTGCAGCAGAGATTGCAGGGAGAATTGCATGAGCGCGCCGTGCTTTCGCAGGCCAGCCGGCAGCAGTTGGAAGCGCAACAGCAAAAGATTCTCGCGTTGGAAAAACAACTGAGCGATTTGCACACGTATGCTGCGCCGCCGGCGAAGCCGGGCTTGCGAGCGTTTGCGGAAATCGTGCATGCGTCGAACAGCCCGATGGCGCACGTGCTTGAGCTTGTCGCCAAAGTGAGCAGCGACGATATTCCCGTGCTCATTCAAGGCGAGACCGGCACGGGCAAAGAATTGATTGCGCGCGCGATTCATCAAGGCGGCAAGCGCAAAGCCGCGCCCTTCGTGGCCGTGAATTGCGGCGCATTGCCCGAGGCTTTATTGGAAAGTGAATTGTTCGGGCACGAGAAAGGCAGCTTCACCGGCGCCGTGGCGCGCCGCCGCGGGCGCTTCGAGCTGGCCGAAGGAGGAACGATTTTTTTGGATGAGGTGAGCGAGACCTCTTCCGCATTTCAAGCGCGCTTGCTGCGGGTTCTGCAGGAGGGTGTGTTTGAGCGGGTGGGCGGCGAAGCGAACTTGCAAGCCAATGTGCGTGTGCTCGCCGCGAGCAATCGTGATTTGCCACAGGAAGTGGCGCAGAAAAAATTTCGGGCGGATTTGTTTTATCGCCTAAACGGGTTTGTGATCGTTCTGCCCTCGTTGCGTGAGCGCGCGATGGATTTGCCTTTGTTGGCACAACACTTTTTGCGGAAGCACGGCGCCATGCACTTCACGGGCTTTTCGGAGGAGGCGATGGCCGCGCTGCAAAACTACGCTTGGCCGGGCAATGTGCGCGAATTGGAGAACCTCGTGCGCCGCGCGGCGCTGCTGGCGCAGAGCGCACAACGCACACTCATTCGCCGCGAGGATTTGCCGGAAGAAGTCCTCGCGCCGCAACCGGGCCTGGCCACAACGCCGGTTTACCAAGCGCTATCCGAACAAATTTTGCAGAGCTTGCGCGCATTGAAATTTTCACGCTCGGCCATCAGCCAGACCGCGAAAGCGTTGGGCAATCGCGACCGCGGCACGGTCACGGAATACTTGCGCGGCATGTGCTTCGAGAGTTTTGTGCAAGCGGAATATGATGTGAGCGCGGCTGCAAAAATGTTGGCGGGCACGAGCGAAGAGGAGGTGATCAATCGCGTGCGCGCGAAGCTGGAAGAGTACATTGAAAATCTGCGCACAGCTTCAGATTGGAGCGCGCAGTGCAAGGGGCTGCCGAAGAGATATCATGAGTATGTGGAAAAGATTGCGAAGTGTTAGTGAAGACGCAGCGCGAATGCTTATTCGCGCTCGAGGCCATTCGCAATTTGAGCGAGGGCCGCTAAAAAGTTTTGAAGCTGGCGCTCTAATGCCGTGAAGACTTCCTCCAAATCGTCGAAAAGAGGGCGCATGCGCTCGACTTCCAGTTCGAAACCATATATTCCGCGAAAGAGATGGCGAAAGCGCAAGTAGTCATCTAAACGCCGGCAAAATTCATCGGTGATTACACGAGGACGCACTTCCGGAATTTCCAAGGCCATGTCTTCCAGTAGCGCTTTGTGCCAGCCTCGCCCGTTAACGACATCACCTTCTATGTCCTTTGCAATCTTTTGAAAGATTCGTTCAATACCCGTATAAAAATCATGAAGGAGAGACGCAATGACGCGAGGGTTAACCGTATCGACTGAATAGGAGGAAGCCTCTGCGAGCAATGCGCGTAGTTTATTCAATTCCTTCTGTGTGACAGCGGCCAGTCTGTTGACGATTTTAACTTCGATCGGCTTCATACAGCAGCTTGCCTTTCTCCAAAATCTCCTCTTTATATTTATAGCTTTCCCAAGGAATCAAATCGATCTCAAAATCACCGGCTAGGCGCGAGAGGCATGAAAGCGCATTGAAGTATGATCGCGGCGCCAATCCTTCGACGATCAAATCGATATCCGAGTCGAGGCGAAATAAGCCCTCCGCCAACGAGCCGATTAAAACGACGCGCGCGGCGTGATATTCGTCCACCAGCGTTTTTGCGCAGAGTGCGGCAATTTCGTGAGCCTTCTGCGTACGCGCTAGCTTTGCTTCCTCGGCGCGGCGAGCGCGTTCGCGCCAGCCTTTTACGTAGCTTTCTATTGCGATCATGTAGAAAGATAGATTGCGGATTTGGCAAAGGCAAGCATTCGTTTGCAAGAGGTGATAGAGGATCAATACGCCGCGGGGGAGAGCCTGGCCTCGCTATGAGCATTCACCTCAACCTTTTCGGATTCACGGCTCAAAAGCAAACGTCACACGGCTTGTTGCGTGTGCATAGGCGAAGTAAAGCGCGTTGTTATCGGCCTATAGAGATAAATCGGTTTTTTGCCGAGCCGTTCAAGCTTTGAATCATCGCCGCGTGCTGGCAACACTCGGCCGCGGTATCCGTTCCCGCAGTGTGGTGGTGTTGATTCGAGAGCGTGTTGAATACCATATAGCCTTCGTCATCCGGGCCGCGATGGCGAATGGTATCGGTCATGCGATGAATCGTGTTGGCCAATGCTTGACGGGGGGCCGTCAAAATAAAATACTCCGGCAATTCCACACATCTATCTGCTAACCTTTTCGTTTGTGCTGCGTGAATTGAGGCAGAAATGCCTTTCTCGCGGCTCCTCACCTTTCGCGACTTTGCGGCTTATGGGCATGAATTTTTGCAGCTTTGCAAATCTCTGGGAATTCTTGCGCTGCAACCCCTTGAAAAGCCTTCAATAGTATGGCGATAACGGCGGCATTTTTATTGCCTTTTGATCTTTGGCGCAGAGGGCAACCGCACTGCAACGCTGCTTGATGAATTGCAGGAAGAGCACTCTTACCCGCCCCTTGAGCCAAACAGCATCGCCACACAATAGCATCCTCAGCTTCATATCCGACAAACACGCGGCTTGCGCCGCAAATCCTTCGCAGCTTAGATCGTTGTTCAGAACCCTTCTAAACGGAGACCTCATATGACAGACAAGAAAGCAGATCTGGCCGGGCCTGGCATCGGCAATTATGATGAACTGGAGAAAATCCTGCCGAAAGACTATGCCTCTTTGCTCACGCCCAAAGAAACGCAAAGAGCCATCTTCGCCGTGAAGAATTATATCGAGACGAATTTGTGCAAGGAGTTGAACCTGATGATGGTAACCGTGCCTTTGCTCGTCGATCGCGAAAGCGGCGTGAACGATTTTCTGGATCGCGACGGCTCGCGCACGCCGGTTCAATTTCACATTTCCAACGATTATAACAAACATCCGATCGAAGCCCAGGTGGTGCAAGCGGCCACGAAGTGGAAGCGCGTCGCGCTGAAGCAATTCGACATGCAGGTGGGCGAAGGCTTGTGCACAGACATGCGCGCCGTGCGCAAAGACTACTTTCTCGATCATGATCACAGCGTGTACGTCGATCAATGGGATTGGGAGCTGAGAATCAGCGCAGAGCAGCGCAATTTGCAAACGCTGACGCAAGTGGTAAAGAAGATTTGGAAAGTGATCAAAGGCGCGGAGCTATATGCGCACGAGTTGTTCCCCAAGCTGCGGACCAACAAGTACCCCATGCTTCCCGAAGAACTGACCTTTCTGCACGCAGAAGACATTCTGGACAAGTTTCCGGACTTGCCGCGCAAACAGCGCGAGACCGCAATTCTGCAAGAGTATCCCGCCATTTTCATTTACGGCATCGGCTGGACTTTGAAGGATGGCTATCCGCACGAAATGCGCGCGGCAGATTATGACGATTGGGTGACGGAGACCAAATCCGCGGACGGCAGGCCGATGCACGGATTGAACGGTGATATTTTGGTATGGAATCCGGTCACCAAGCGCCGCCACGAGCTGATGTCCGGCGGCATCCGTGTGGATGCGGCTTCGCTCAAAAAACAGCTTGAGATGACCGGTCAACTCGATTTTCTCAAACTGCCCTATCATCAAGCCATCATGAAAAACGAGATTCCACTGAGCCTCGGCGGCGGCATTGGCCAAGCGCGCACGCAAATGCTTCTGCTCAAAAAGGCGCACCTCGGCGAAGTCACGGTTACCGTGTGGCCGCAAATTCTCAAAGACATGTGCCGGAAGAAAAACATTCACGTTCTGGATTAACAAGAAAGGAGCCTCGCCATGACACCGCTGCAAAAAGTCACCGCATATCTCGACGAGCGGCACATCCCGTATGAAACGCTGCACCATCGTCGCGATTACACCGCGCAGGAAACCGCGGCGGACACGCACACGCCCGGCAAGGCGTTCGTAAAAACCGTGATTCTCGCGGTGGATCACAAGTACAACATGTTTGCCTTGCCGGCAGTGGAGCATATTGATCTGCAAAAAGTCAAGATCGCGTTGGGCGCGCGCGAAGTCCGGCTCGCCGCCGAAAATGAAATCGCAAACGTGTGCACGGATTGCGAAGCCGGCGCCATGCCGCCTTTTGGCGTATTCTTCAAAATGCCGCTTTACGCCAGCGCGCATTTGCGGGAAGACCAGATGATCACGTTCAATGCTGGAACTCATGAAGACGTGGTGCGCATGCTCTACAGCGATTATGAAAAAATCGCGCATCCCATCGTGGTCGACTTCACCGCGGATAGAGCGATGGCCTGAGCAGCGTAACGAAGCAGACCATTTTGTTTCCCGCACAGAGGGCTTCCCGATTCAACGCTTCACGGCACCGGCAAAGACGATATGCAAATGAAGAGAAAGACCCATGGAATTCACTGAAGAAAACTCCGGCACGGTGGTGATTTTTCATATGCACGGCAAAATCATGGGCGGCCTGGAAACACAAACGCTTTGCCATCGCTTGCAAGACTTGCTCGCCGCCAACCAACGTTTTTTGGTAATGGATTTTCAAAACGTGCAATGGATCAACAGCAGCGGCATTGGTGCGATCGTCGCGTGTTTGAACGCACTGCGCGCGCGCGGCGGCGACATTCGCTTCGCGCATCTACAAGGCTCGCCGCTCCACTATTTTCACATCACCAAGCTGGAAACCGTCACCCAATCTTATGACACGGTCGAAGCGGCCGTGCAGAGCTTTGCGGCGGGGCTCCTGGCCGCGTAGTACGATCCAGATTTCACGCCGTACGGCGTGTGAAATTAGAGGGTATTTGAAAAGTAGGGCGCTCGGCTATTCCCCCCCTTGAGGGGGGTAGGGGGTGTTCTTGATGGCGGCGATGCGACTCAAATTCACTTTTATTGTTGGAATTCTTTTCAGCAAGCACTTCAATTTGGTCACAATACCGAGCGATACCCTCCGAACCACATCAAGCGGGGGCTTTTCAAATACGCTCTTCGACAGACGTAAACGCGCCGCGCCGCAAACCAAAGCGCTAGACACGGATCAAAACAGTTTCACATTTTATTGAGATGATCTGTGAACCTCGCGCCAAAGTGTTGCAGAGAAAGTGGTCAGCGCACTTTGGGCGAAAAGCTCTTTCGTGGATCCCAATGCGAAAGAAGCGCAGGAAAATTGCATCTTGGATTTGGAATTTCATAGAGGAGGTGGTCTCATGCCGACATATGAATATCACTGTTTGGAGTGCGGCCATAAATTTACCGAAACATTGCAACTCAAGGAGCGCGAGGCGCAAAAGCCGCAATGTCCGAAATGCCGGAGCCAGAAAGTGCAACAGATCTTTAGCAGCTTTTTCGCAAAGACTTCGAAGAAGAGTTGACGCCAATACCAATGCCAAATCCAATCGTGCCGGCCGCATGAAGTTGCGCCTGCGCGAACGCACTTGGGCCGGCGCTCTAAGGATCGGCGATCAAATAACTTTCTCATTTGCCTCATCTTCAAAAACAACTCATCCTTCGGCCCCTTCTCTTGGGAAGAGAAGAGGAGAAGCCCAGAACGTTTTGCCGTGGTTCTCCCCCTTCTCTTTTTAAGAGAGGGGGGCCGGGAATGAGCTCCAAATGGGTAAGTTATTTAGTCCTGAATCCTGAGATGGTTCACAGGAATATCTTGTAAGGCGGTGTTTTATGCGCAAGCTACGCGTCTCAATCATGCCCCTGTTCCTTATGGCGCTGAACGGAAGAAGAATGACCCACACCGCCTGTTATGCTGCCGACCAAAGCTGCGAAATCTACACGATGAACGCCGACGGCTCCAATCAAACCAATCTAACCAACAGCCCGGCTTCCGGCGATTATGATCCGGATTGGGCGAAAGTGGTGCTCAAATAGCGCGCAGCCGGTTTGCTGGTAACTCACAAATGCGTGTGCGGCTTCGTGCCCGCACACGCCAGCTTGAGGAGATTAGCATGTTCATAACTTTGTTGCTGGTTACTTTCATTATTGCGGCCGCCACTTCGACGGTGCTTGCGTGGCTGTTCGCGAAGCCGGTGAAGAAAATTTTAGCCCGCTTGGTTTCGGATGAGCTCGCTCCCACTTGGCAGCGTTACCTGCTCTTTGCCATTTACGTCGTGGGCATCTCGGGAGGCGTGCGCGTTTGGGATTTGGAGCGCTACATCAACCCGGATAAAGAGGGCAAGATTCTCATGCTCAATTCCGACCGTTGGATCATCGAAGTCTACAAAACCGTGATTGGAACACTGCAAAGCGTTGCGTGGATGCTGCTCGTCTTCTTTCTGTTTGCATTGCTGGCCTATGTCATTGTGCGCGGCCAAGAGATGAAGCGCGCGGCGAGTCATGTTTGAATAAGATATGCGCCCGCTAAAACCGGCGCGGAAGATGGAGTTTATGAAACAAATTTTTTCTTTAGCCGGCATCATGGCCGGGGTCGCCTTATTTGCATGGAGTTGTGATGATGCAGCGCAACAGGCCGGTGGCACTGAAGCGCAAACTCCGGTCGAAGTGACGACCGTGCATTTGGGCAGCTTGCGGCAATCGCTCAACTTTCAAGGCGACATCAAAGCCGAGTTCGAAGTGAAGGTCTTCTCCAAAGTGCCCGACCGCATCGAGCGGTTCTTTGTTGATACGGGTGATCGCGTTGCGAAGGGCGCGCCGCTGGCGAAGATCGCCGCAATCACTATTGAGCAAGCGGTGCGTCAAGCCGAAGCCGCAGTGGTGGCGGCGCGAGCGCAGGAATTGAATCTCCGCGCGGAATATGAGCGCTTTCAACTTCTCTTGCGCGACCAGTCCGTGAGCAAGCAGCAATACGACGCCATCGCCACGCAATACGAAGCAGCAAAAGCGCAAGTTGAACAGGCCGAAGCCGCCCTCACCAGTGCGAAAAGCCTTTTGCGCGATGCGACTATTACTGCGCCCATCGCCGGCATTATCGGCAAGCGCTATTGCGAGGCCGGCGACATGGCCACGCCCGCGCTGCCTTTGGTCAGCGTCTGCCAGATGGATCGCGTGAAAATGACTTTTGATGCGACTGAAAAAGATTTGGCCAGGCTCGAGATCGGACAGAGAACCGTCGTGCAAGTGAGTACCTATCCTGATCGCACCTTCGAAGGGAAGGTTGTAAAAATCAGTCCGGTGCTTGATCCATTGACGCGCCTGGCGGAAGTCGAAGTATTGCTGGACAACCCCGATCACAAGCTGAAGCCCGGCATGTATGCCCGTGCCGAAGTCACCACCGGCACGATCGAGAATGTCATCGTCGTCCCGCGCCATGCCGTGATTGAAAACACCTCACTGGAACGCCTCGGCGGCGAAGATCAGGTGGTGAAGAATTATTATGTCTTCGTGGTGGAGGGTGACAAAGCCGTGCAGCGAAAACTCGCGGTGATTTATTTGAATCATGAGTATTTGGCGATCTCCGCCGGCTTGAAAGTAGGTGAGAAGTTGGTGACGTTGGGACAGAACAACTTGCGCGAGGGCGCCCCGGTCACTGTTGTCAAAGAGAATGATAGCGCATCTTGATGATATTGATGCTTCTTTACTTCAAAAGATTCTCGACGATCTCTGCAACAAGAAATGGGAGGTTGGGTCGATCAAATGAAAGGTTCGGTGCAGGAATGCGCTGGTGCTTGATATCAGGATGAATATGTTTGTGATGAGGATGGTTGAGGGCCAAGGTCACATCGGTAGGGTGAGGCTGAGGATCGTACCAATAAAGCAGAGATTCGCCTTGATGCACTTCATAGCTGTAGTATGCAATCTTTCGTTCGAGAAAGTCGAGACGTTCGTAAACACGCAGGACGATATTACGGTCAAAATGTATGTCGCCTTGTAGCTGACATCGATGCGGCCCTCGACGCACGATGATGAGCGTGGTCATCAAGATTTCCGGATGGCGATCCTTTATGGAGTAGGCAAGATTTTCGTAGGCCTCGACAGATTCTAATGCCGTTTTCATGCCGCTTCGAGAATTTGCGCAGTTCCATTAGTTGACAGACTTGACATTGCTTTGGGCAAAAACTGCTTGAACAAGTCAATGCGCTTGGCCCGCATTCCGAGAAGCGCCGCCCAATCGCCAAAATCGTGATTCTCCTCAAGAATGCCGGTCTCGTAAAGCGGCAGAAAGTAGCAACTGAGAAGCTTATATTTCTTCTCGTACTCCTGAATCTCAAGCTCAATGCCGTGTAAATCTTCGAGGAGGCTTTCAAGAGTAATTTCTTGAGGCATCTTATTCTCCTTAGTTATTAATGGAAACATACTTTAATAATGCCACAAGCGCAAGAGCTTCGTGCAAAAAACTGTACCGAAAAGGCAATGATTGTGGGACAAAAGAATTTGCGTGATGGTGCGCCTGTTCGCTATCATTTGCAGGAGGTGTAATGCTCAATGAAGATGACTGAAACCGCCATCCGCCGCGGCATCACATTCTTCATGATTTATCTTATCGCCGTCGGCTTTGGCCTGTTCTCGCTGGCGCGCCTCGATATCGATCTTTATCCCAAGCTCGAATTCCCGATGATCGCGCTCATCTCGCAGTACACCGGCGTCGGGCCATTCGACATGGAAACCGTGGTGACGCGCCCCGTCGAAGAAGTGGTGGCGGCGGTGGAAAACATCGAAAAGATTACCTCCACCTCGGCGCAGGGTTTGTCGCTGGTGTTGCTGGAATTTGATTGGGGCACCGACATGAATCAAGCCGAGATCGACGTGCGCAACAGTCTCGAATTTATTCAGGACGTTTTGCCGCAAGAAGTCGACGGCCCGTTGGTTTTTGCATTTGATCCCTCGCAGCAGCCGATTTTTTATCTTGCCCTCAGCTCCGAAATGCACGGCATGGCGGAGTTGCGGCGGATTGCGGAGCGCGATCTCGAGCCCCGGCTCGAACGCATCCCCGGCGTTGCCTCCGCTTTCACTATGGGCGGCATGCGCCGCGAGATCAAAGTGTTGGTCGATCCGGCCCGGTTGCGCGCTCACAACATTCCCATCGAACAAGTATCAGCGGCGCTGCAATTGGGCAACCTGCAATTGCCTGCGGGCAAAATCGACAATGCCATGCAGGAATTCACAATTCAAACTGCCGGCGAATTCAGCAACCTCGAGCAAATCGAAAACACCAGCGTCGCAGCAATGAACGGCTCGGTCATTCGCGTCAAAGACGTCGCTTCAGTCGTCGATGGTTTTGTCGAGCAGCAGCAAAAAGTTTGGAACAACGGCAAGCCCGCGGTGATGGTGGTGATCCAAAAGCAATCGGATGCCAACACCGTGCAAGTCTGCGAGGAAGTGCGAAACCGCTTTGCGAAAATCGAGGCCGAGCTGGCCCAAGACGTGCGCCTCGAAACCGTCATCGACTTTTCGGAATTCATCAACCGCTCGATGTCGAATTTGGGCAACACCGCCATACAAGCCGTTGGCTTGACGTTTCTCGTGCTGCTCTTCTTCTTGAGAAATTTGCGCAGCTCGCTCATCGTTGCCGTGTCGATTCCGGTGTCGATGATCGTGACCTTTGCCGTGATGGACCAAGCCGGACTGACGCTGAACGTTATTTCGATGGCCGGCTTGGCTTTGGCTGTTGGCATGTTGGTGGATAATTCCATCGTTGTGCTCGAAAACATTTTCCGCCATCGCGAATTGGGCGAGGATTTGCGCGAAGCCTCGCAAAATGGCGCCACCGAAGTGTCGATGGCCATCACCGCCTCGACGTTGACCACGCTGGCCGTGTTCGTGCCGGTGTTGTTTGTGCCCGGCCTCGCAGGCGAGTTGTTCAACGATATGGTGGTCACCATTTGCTTTTCCTTGACCATTTCTCTGCTCGTCGCGTTGACTCTCATTCCGCTGCTGGCCTCGCGCCTGCTGCATCTGCGCGAGAAAATGCGCAAGCTCGGCTGGTTGGCAAAAACGAGCGACACGGTCGGCGCTTGGTTGACAAGTTTGCACAAAATTTATGCTGCCGGCTTGCGATGGGCTTTGCAACATCGCAAGACCGTTGCCTTTTCCGCCCTGGGCCTGTTCGTTCTTTCCATCATCATTCTCGCCAGCCTCGGCGGTGAATTTTTGCCGCAGAGTGATTCGGGATTTGTGGCGATCGCCGTCGACCGCGCTCCCGGCACCAGTTTAGAGGCGATGGAAACCAGCATGCGCGAAATCGACGGCCTTATTCGCGACAACGTGCCGGAGGCAAAAAATACGTACATCAATTTTGGGCAGGGCGAGGGCATCATGGCTTTCTTCTCCACTCGCACCTCCAGCGAAGGCGACGTCACTCTCGGCCTCACCAATCTCACGCAACGCCAACGCACGCAATTCGAAATTCAGGACGATCTGCGCGAGCGCCTCAAAACTTTGCCCGGTGTGGAGGCGCGCTTCGCGGACCGCGGGCAGGAAGCCATGTTCGGCGGCGGCAGCGACATCATGGTGAAAATTTTCGGCCATGATGTGCCTCGCGCCGAGGCCGTGGCCAGCGTCGTTGCCGAAAAAGTCAAAGGCATCAAAGGTGTTGCCCAGGTGGAAACCAGTTTGCGCGAATCAGCGCCCGAGTTGCGCGTTAATTTCGACCGCCAACGCCTCGCCGATTTGGGCTTGAGCACCGCGCAGCTCAGCCGTTTAATTAGCACCAATGTGCTCGGCGCCGTCGTCACCCGCTATCGTGAAGCGGGCGACGAATATGATGTGCGCGTGCAACTGGTCAAAGACGCGCGCCGGAGCAAAGAGGATATTGAAAATATTTTGGTCGTGACACCCGCCGGTAAACAAATTCCTCTGCGCGCCGTCGCGGAAGTGGAATACAGCAAAGCGCCCATCGAAATCACGCGCGAAGGCCAGGAAAGAATGGTGAGCGTGAACATTGACATCTCTGGTCGCGATCTGCGCAGCGTCACCAAAGACGTGCAAGCAACGCTGCGGCAAGTGAGCGTGCCGAATGATTTTCGTCTCGAGATCGGCGGCGTAGCTGAGGAGCAGCAGGAATCGTTCATGTATCTCGGCCTGGCGATGTTGGCGGCGCTATTGTTGGTCTACATGGTCATGGCTTCGCAATTCGAATCGTTGTTGGATCCATTCATCATCATCTTCACCATCCCGCTCTCGTCGATTGGCGTGGCGCTGGCGCTGCTGCTGACCGGCACCAACCTCAACGTGATGGCGCTCATCGGCATCATCATGCTCGTCGGCATCGTCGTCAACAACGGCATCGTGTTGGTGGATTTCATCAATCAATTGCGCCATCGCGGCAAAGAATTGTTTGAAGCCATCGTGGAGGCGGGCCGCGCGCGCATGCGGCCGGTGCTGATGACGGCGCTCACCACCATCCTGGCGATGCTGCCGCTGGCGCTCGGCTTGGGCGAGAGCGGCGAGAACTGGGCGCCGATGGCGCGCGCCGTCATGGGCGGATTAACCGCGGCGATGGTGCTGACGCTGCTGGTGGTTCCGGTTATCTATGCGATGGTGGAATTGAAGGCGGAGAAAATTCGCAAGAAACGTGAGCTTGCTGCGAGCAGCCGGAGAGCTTGAAATCCTGTCATGCTTTCAGCAACAGGCGAGGTCATTTCGATCACAGTGATCTATTAAAAGTGAAATCTGTGCAGAGAAAGCAGAGACTTCAAATGGCAGAATGATTCATCGGCAGAATAATGCCGTAATCATTCTGCCGAAAAATTATTCTGCCTGTTTGGTTTCGGCTTGACCGCGTAGGGGGAATCTGCAACGCTGCGCTCGAAATGGCCGTTGCCATGCGACCAAGTAATCTCGAACTCCGTGCGCGCAAGTCCGGTGCGCTTGCCTTGCCAAGTCGCGCTAGTGAAAGGGTGTGAAGTATGTCGGCAGATGCCAAAGCATTGGAGTTGTTTCATCACCTATCTGTGGGTGAGCTTCCGGTTGGGTTATATCTGATTGCCAGGGACGGACGCTTTTTGGCGTGTAATGGTCTGTGCAAGAAAATTCTCGTCGTGCCGGCAGAGCAGCCTCTTCCTCCTTCGATCTTGGCTTTTCATCCCAATCCCGAAGAGCGTACCAAATTATTGGAAATGGCAGAAGCCGCGGAACCTCAGGGCCGCTTCATCGTGAGCGTGCCGCTGCATTTGAGCGTGCCGGGCAACGATATTTTCGTGCGCGAATTCATTCGCGCCTTGCGCGATCCCGTTTCCGATCAAGTGGTGGGTTTCGTCGGCACCATGATCGATATCACGCAAGAGCACCGCTTTCGCCAGCTCATCGACGTGCTGCCGATTGGCATTTATCGCGTCGATGCAAATGATCAGATTACCCATGTGAACCAAGCCGCGGTCAAAATTTTGGGTTATAAATCCAAGAATGAGCTCGAGAAGCGTAACGTCAAGGAGTTCTATGCCCATCCTGAAGACGCGGAAACGCTCACGGAGATGGTGAAAGACTCGGCAACCGTGACGAATCAAAAACGGGAACTGGTCAAGCGCAATGGTGAAATCATTTTTGCGTCGCTCAGCAGCGTGGCCGTGAGCGGCGCCGATGGCTCTTATGAGGGCCGCGAGGGCACCATCGAAGACGTCACCGCAGAAGAACGCTACCTGCGCAGCTTGAATGACATCCACATCGGCTTCTACGAAGTGCGCCAGGAAAACGGCGTCGACCGCATTCGCCAGTGCAACCGCCAATTCGCCCTCATGCACGATTATGAAACGGAGGAGCAAGTCATTGGCCGTGACATCAAAAAGTTTTATGCCTCGGAAACGGAGTATCAAAGTTTCAAAGAGAAATTATTGGCGAATGATGCACTCGGCTTTCCCACTTTAGGATATCCGGTGAACATCAAAACGCTGAAAGGGCAAGAACGGATTTTCGAAGCCAATAGCCGGACCGTGAAAGATCGGAAGGGCAATATTATCGGCCGCACGGGCGTCATTCGGGACATTACGAATGAGAAAAGATTGCGGGAGGACATGCAGCATTTGCAGAGCGATATCGGGCGGGTGCTGCATTCTTATACCGCGACGCTGCTCATGGCGAAGCACACGCTTGCGGCTACGGCCGTCTCGCTAGGCCCGGAGCCTTTTGCTGCCGAACCAACACACTCCGCCGAAGAAGCCAATGCTGCCGTCACCGAGCCGGCAAAGCGATTGGCAGCAGCGTTGGGAAAGTTTCTGCAAACGTGCGAAGCCGACTGGCAGACGCGCGATTTGCAGGCAGAGGTGTGGCAAAATCTCGTCAGCCTCTTGAGCCAATTGCAAAGTTATAATGAAACGATCCAGTTCCCCGAATTTCGGCCGCCGACTCTGCGTTTGATCGCGCGCAAGATTCAGCAGATTTTTCAGCTTGTTCCAAAGGGGAAATTGCCGAGAGAGTTGGCGCGGCAAGTCATGCAAGACGCGCAAAATCTTGAACGCCTCGTTTGTTTGGCGGCGTTGCGGCAGGTAGAGACCAGCATCGTGGCGATGGATCATCAAGTGCGCGCTTTGCGCGATTTCATTTTGACCGGCGCACGGCCGCAAGAAGCCCGGAGCATGGTCAAGCTTTGGGATTTGATCAAACAAGCCATGAGCAATCTGGATGAGTATGCGCACAGCAAAGGCGTTGAATTCAAACCGCGGGACGACGCTTTCGGAGCTTATGTGTGCGTGAGTGAACGCGACGTGTTGCGTGCGCTGAGCAACTTGCTGCACAATGCCATCAAGTACAGTTGGTCCAAAGAAAAAGGCAAACCGGCTTGGGTCATCATTCATGCCTACGTGCAGGCCGAGCGGGCGTACGTGATGTTTGAAAACTTCGGCGTGCCCATTCAAGCCGATGAAATCCAAAACGGATTGATCTTTCAATTCGGCTATCGCGGGAGCCTCTCGAGCGACCGTGGGCGCTTGGGCACGGGCATCGGTTTGACGGACGCGCTGAATACCGCGCGGCTGCACGGCGGCAATATCAAAGTCGAGAGCGCTTGCGCGCGGCATGGCGCTCCACCCAATGATTACACGGCGCCTTTTATCACCAAAGTCACGCTGTCGCTGCCGATCTACCCGCACACAGGAGCATCATATGAAAAGAAAGCATCCCATCCTTTGGATTGAAGACGGCGCGCGCTTTGATTTGCCTTACCTCGCAGCGCCGGTCTACATGGATGGCGGCTACGATCTCTTTGTCGCAGAGACGATCGCGGACGGCATCGCGCATTTGCGACAGCATGAATTCGACGCCATTATCATGGACATCCGCGTGCCGCCGGGCGCCGACCAACAATGGAATACGCTCTATAAAGATGCGGGCCGCAACAAGGTCATGGCGCGGTTGGGGTTGAAGCTGCTCTATAGCTTGCTCGATCACTCCGAAGCGGAAATAAAATTACCGGCGCGTCCGAGCTGGATCAATGCCAGGAAAATCGGCGTTTTGACTGTGGAAAGCTATGCCGAGCTGAAAGTCCATTTGGACAAGCTAGGCATCAAGGTTTACCAACAAAAGCACGCCAATATTGCGGACATGGTGTTGCTGGATTTGATTAAACAGGTTTTGAAGAACAGCGCCGAGGTCCCTTGAGACTCTCTTGGTTTTGGCTAAGCGCCGCGCGCTGTTCCCGTGGTCGGGTTGGTTCTTCGCAGCAGAAATATTGTGCTACCGCGCATGACGCGCAACAATGAATCTTTCACAAGTGCAGGCAGGAGTCACTATGCTAGGCCCTCCATATTTGACCGAAACGTGGGCCGCGACTTATTTCCAGGTTACGGCGGCGGTACTCATTTTTGGCGTCGGGCTTCCGGCATTATTCATTCAAGCATTGGTTCCAGAAGATATCCGGGATGTGGTCTCGCATCATCATCGCGGTCTGCGCTGGAGCCAATTCTTTGTGGTGATTTTTGGCTTGTGCGCACTCCTCTTTTTGTGGCTCGCTCATCCCAATTCAACTACTGGCCCGTGGCCGGAAAATCCAGCGCCGCTGCCCAGTGCGCCGTTCACCGGTTCGCCGGAGCACCAATGGGTCGATTGGGTGGCCGCCGGAATTATGAGTTTTGTCATCATTGCCATGGCCGTGCTTTTTTACTTGCAAAGATTTTATAGCCGCGAACGGCTGCTCAAAGATTTGGAAAGGAAATGCACGAATCGCATCGCGCGCCATGGCACTTTGGATGAAAGCATCCTGCGCGACATTCAAAGTTTGGGAGAGCACAGCAAGTCCGAGACGGACAGAAGAAAAGCCCTCCGCGTTCTCAACAAACTGGCCGGACGGGCGCAGAAACATCACGGTTACACCGGCAATACGCTCGACCCCGTCTTCAGCGCGATGAAGATCACGCTGCACGGCGGCAACTCGGATACTTTCATCAAGACGGCTCGCAACCTGAGGCGGATATTAGTCCGATTTCAGCGGAGCAGCCACAACAGTAGCCCGGACAAGCTCGCGGCGCTCAAAGCGCTGCAACACGTCGGCGAGTTGGCGTTGGAGCTTGAATCTGAAATGGCAGCGCTGACGGTTTTGGATATCGTCACGCTGGTTGGGCAGGATGCAAACGGTGTTTCACGCGAAGCCGGCCGCATACTTTTCGAGTGGGGCGTGAAAGCGATGAAGCTGCAACGCTACCTTTTTGTCGTTGCCGTGCTCAGCCGCCTTGAAGCCATGGCAGACCGCGAAGCCTCCGCGCGCGCCAATTATCTCGGCTTCATCGCGCATTTCGCAGAGGCGGGTTGCTCGGCGCAGCTCCGCGCGCAGGCAAGCTTGGCGAGCATGGATTTTCAACCTTCGCTGCCGATGTGCTTGCAGGCGGCCAAAGAGCACCACGCCGCATTGGCGCACTTCGACACGTCGAACAAACTCGAGGCTATGTTCATGAATCCGATTACCGAAGCATGCACAGTCACGGAGAAAAACGATGAACGATCCCAAAACTAAAATGAGCAACGCCTTCCAAATCTTCATGAAGGAAGCGCCCGCACACGCGCAAGCTTGGATGGCAGCCGCACAAGGCCTCGAAAAGGCCAGCGCGTTGGACGAGAAAACCAGCGAGCTTGCTTATCTCGCTGTGCTCGCCGCCATGCGCTTGGAGAGCGGGCTGGCGTTTCACATTCATATGGCAAAGGAAGCAGGCGCCTCGCGCGCAGAAATCATCAGCGCCATCTTGGTAGGGTTGCCCGCTGCTGGAAACGTCGTTGTCCAGGCTTTGCCAGCAGCGCTGGCAGCATATGATGCTGAATAGGAGTCCGTTAGCCAATGATTATGAGATTCTGTTTGACGCCTAGCTATGAGGTTTGTTGTGATGACCGCTAAGACGGCAGTTGAAAATTTTGTCGCGCAACGCACGCTCGCTGTGGTCGGCGCTTCGCGCGACGGCAAGAAGTTTGGAAACGTGGCTTTCAAAGCGTTGCGTGACAAAGGCTATCGCGTGTTTCCGGTGAATCCCAGCGCGGAGATGGTGGAGGGCGAGCCTTGTTATCCCAACTTGCTCTCATTGCCGGAGCGGGTTGACAATGTGCTGGTCGTCGTTCCGCCCGCAGAAACGGAGCGCGTGGTGCGCGAGGCCGCGGCTGCCGGCATTCGTCGCGTGTGGCTGCAACAAGGCGCGGCCTCGGAGGCAGCTATTCGTTTCTGCGAAGCGCACGACATGGAAGTCGTTCACGACGAATGCATTTTGATGTTCGCCCAGCCGGTTGCTTCCTTTCACAAATGGCATCGGTGGGTGTGGAAAGCATTGGGCAAGCTGCCGCGCTGAACTCACAAGCACTGTACGATTGCTCCGCCTTTGGCCCGGAGCCTATTCCGGAATCTGATATTGTCATTCCTCGTGCCGAGCTCGAGCCTCGCAATGACAATCAAACCGTTTTGAGACAGGCGCCGGGCCGAATGTGCAGCACATGGATGAATAAACGAGGACAGTCATGAAAAAAATCCTTCTGCTTTTGAACGCGCCGCTGCTCCTGCTGTTTCAGCTCTCTGCTTGCCGCAACACCGAGGTGGAACCGGCCAATGCCGGCAATCACCGCAGTGAGGTGCAGCCGTTGGCTGTGCGCGTGCAGGAACTGAGGCCGGTGCATTTTGAGGCCACGATGCAAGTCGCCGGCGTGGTGAAGGCAATCGAAGACGTGCATCTCAGTCCGGAGGAAGGCGGCGTGGTGCAAGCGTGGAAAGCTCGGAAGGGCCAGCACGTCAAGCCGGGCGAAATTATTGCCGTGCTCAAGGACGAGGTCATGCGCGCGAGTTATGCCGCGGCGGAGGCGCAGTTCAAGCTGGCGCAATTGAATTATGAGAAGCAGGAAAAGATTTATTCCGACGCATCGATCAGTGAAATACAGTATAAGAGCGCGGAATTCACGCGCGACGCGGCCAAAGCGCAAGCGGAGTTGATGAAAGCGCGTTGGGAGCGCACACAAATCCGCAGCCCCATTAGTGGCGTGTTGGATGATCGCATCGTGGATGAAGGCGAGTTCGCGCCGCCCGGCGCGCCCATGGCGCATCTCGTCAACACCAGCGTGGTCAAAATTTTGGCGGAGATTCCCGAGATGCAGGCCGGCACCGCCGCGCTCGGCACGCCAGTTTCCATCACGCTTGATGCCGTGCCCGGCGATACGCTTGCCGGCAAGATTTCCTTCGTGGGCAAAACCGTGTCACCCACGAATCGGACGCTGCCGGTTGAAATCTATCTCGACAATCGTCAAGGCAAGCTCAAACCCGAGATGGTGGCAAAAGTGCGCATCCTCCTCGCTTCGAAAGACAATGCGTTGTTGATCAGTGAGAACACGGTGCTGCAAGTGGATCGCAACAAGCTTATTGTTTATGTCGAAAACGGCGGCACAGCGCAGGAGCGCCTCGTGAAATTGGGCGGGCGGCAAGGCAACTTGGTGGAAATCGTTTCCGGTTTGGCGCCCGGCGAGCGCGTGATCATCTCGGGCTTTCAAAGACTGGTGCATGGCAACCCGGTGAGTGTGGTGGAATGAACAGATCATTTTTTTAAACCATGGAGAAGGCATGCCATGTTGCAAACCACGAACAAAGTCAGCAAGCCTACGTTGACCCTGAGCCTTGTTCTTTTCCTCGGCGTGCTCTGGCTGGCCTACGGTTATTTTCAGAAGAGCAGCCTGGCGCTAGTCGGTGGCTTGCTCGTCATTGCCGTTGGTGCCATTAGTGGAATACTTCAAATTGCCGTTCGCGGTAGAACATGAGAGCCTGACAGCTCATGCGACGTAACCGCCGAATTCGTTGCGCAGATTTCCACTCCGCCGATTACGGCAAGCTGGAAGCTGGCGCTGCAATATCGAAAGGCCCCTATGTGGTTATCCAATACCGCGGTCAAAAACCGCGTCGCCGTTTATGTGTTGATGGCGATCATCATTCTGCTCGGGTGGAACGCCTACACCTCGCTGCCGCGTGAAGCCGCGCCGGACATCACCATTCCGCTCGTCATTGTATCCGTGCCGTACATCGGCGTCTCGCCCACGGATATTGAAGGTTTGGTGACGCAGCCGCTGGAGCGCAATCTCAAATCGCTCAAGGACGTCAAACAAATCACCTCGGCTTCGAAAGAAGGCCTCTCCACGATTCGCGTCGAATTCAACACCGGCATCGATATCGACGACGCGCTGCGCCGCGTGCGCGATGAAGTGAATTCCACCCGGCCCGAACTGCCCGATGATATTCTCGATCCCATCGTTTCGGAAATCAACATCAGCGAGTTTCCGATCCTGTACGTCAACGTCGGCGGCGAGGTCGGTTTGGCGCGGCTTAAAAAGATCGCCGAAGATTTGCAGGACAAAATCGAAGCCATCCCCGGCGTGTTGCGCGCGGATATCAACGGCGGCTTGGAGCCGGAGGTGCAAGTCAATTGCGACATCTATCGGCTCGCGGCCTTTGAAATCAGCTTTGACGACGTTGCCAACGCCGTGCGCGCCGAAAACATTTCCGTGCCGGGCGGCTCGATCGACACGAAAGAAAAAAACTTCACGGTGCGCGTGCCCGGCGAGTTCAAAGAAGTGCAGCCGCTCGAAGACCTCGTTATCAAAGTGCGGCAGGGCAAGGCGATTTATCTCCGTGATGTCGCCGCCGTGGATTATTCTTTTGAGGACCGTCTCACCTATTCGCGGCTCAATGGCACCGAAGTGGTTTCGCTCGGCGTGCGCAAACGCGCCGGCGAGAATTTGATACGCATCGCGGATCAAGTGCAGGCGATTGTAAAAAACGAGCAAGCCGGTTTGCCCGCGGGCATTCAACTCGAAATTTCGAATGATCAATCCCAAAACATCAAACGCCTGGTGCATGAGCTCGAAAACAGCATACTCACCGGCATGTTTCTAGTGGTGACCACGCTCTTCATGTTTTTCGGTTTCAAGAACGCGTTGCTCATCTCCACCGCGATTCCGTTTTCAATGCTGATCGGTTTCACCGTGCTTGCAGCGTTCAACATCACGCTGAATTTCGTGGTGTTGTTCACGTTGGTGCTGGTGTTGGGCATTCTCGTGGATGATGCCATCGTGGTGATCGAGAACATCTATCGCCATCAGCAGGAATATCATCAAAGCCCGGCGGAGGCCGCGCAAGCCGCAACCTCGGAAGTGGCGCTGCCCGTGTTCACTTCCACTGTAACTACCGTATCGGGATTCATTCCGTTGCTCTTCTGGCCCGGCGTGGTGGGCGATTTCATGTGGTATCTGCCCATCACGCTTATCGTCACGCTCGGCGCTTCGCTGCTGGTGGCGTTCATCATCAGCCCGGTGCAAGGCGCGCAGTGGATCGATTATAAAAAAGAAATTCGCAAAGCGCGTGAGAATCTCGAGCATCCGCATTGGTATAAAAAGTACAACCCGTTCACGCTTCTCTATCACAAAGTTGACGCAAAGGCTTTTCCGTTTATGCAGGAGCAATACGCCAAGGCTTTGCATTGGACGCTGCAGCGCAAAGGCTTGACCATCGCGGCTTCCGTAGCTTTTCTCGTTTTGGTGATCTTGCTGTTCGGCGTGTTTAACACCGGCGTCGAGTTCTTCCCGAACGTCGAACCTTCGCTAGTGCGCGTAACCGTGGAATGCCCCTCCGGCACTTCATTGGACGTGACCAATGGCATTGCCGAAATTCTCGAAGAACGATTGGCGCAGATCCCCGGCAAGAAAGACCTCGAGTTTATCGTGGCGAATGCCGGCACCTCCGAAGACCCGTTTGATTTCGGCGGACAAGGCACGCCCAACAAAGCGCAGATTGCCATCAACTTTTTCGAAAAATTGCAGCGCCGGCAGAGCAGTTTCCTCACGCTCGAAGAAATTCGACGCGGCACGGTGGGCATCGCCGGCGCTGTGATTCGCGTGGCCAAGCAGGAGATGGGGCCGCCCGTGGGCGCGCCGGTGAGTGTGGAAATTTCAGGCGAAGATTACGGACAACTCGCCGCGCTCAGCAGCCGCATCAAAGAAAAAATCAAAACCGTGCCGAATCTCGTCGATTTGAAAGATGATTACGACGTGGGCAAGCCGGAAGTGGTGGTGATCGTCGATCGCGAAAAAGCCGGACGGCTGTGGTCGAACACGCGCCAAATCGCTGCCACCGTGCGCGCTGCGGTGAATGGCGTGGAAGCTTCGAAGTATCGCGTCGGCGAGGACGAATACAAGATTCGCGTGCGCGCGCTCGAAAAGCAGCGCAGCGCTATCGAAGATTTGGAAAACCTCCACGTCACGTTCATGAACATGGAAGGCCGGCGTTATTCGTTTCCATTGACCTCCGTCGCGGAGATTCGCCGCACCTCCTCGGTGACGGACATTCGCCGCAAAGACCTGAAGCGCGTGATCACAATCTCCGGCGAAGTCGAAGGCCGCCTCGCCTCCGAAGTGCTCAACGATGTGAAAAACCGGCTTGCGAATTTCGAGCTGCCTTCGGGGTATGAAATCAAATTCACCGGCAAGGATGAAGAACAAAAGAAGGCCGAGGCTTTTCTTTCGAATGCATTCGTCATCACGCTGCTGTTGGTGTTTTTGATTTTGGTTTCGGAGTTCAATTCGATTCGCGTGCCGTTTGTGATCATGCTCTCGGTGCTGCTCTCGCTCATCGGCGTGTTCATCGGCTTAATGGTCACGCGGCTGCCGTTTAGTGTGATCATGACCGGCGTGGGCGTGATTGCGCTCGCAGGCATCGTGGTGCGCAACGGCATTGTGCTGCTCGATTTTGCCAAACACAAATTGCAACAAGGCATGCCATTGGAACAAGCGCTCGTCGAAGCCGGCCGCGTGCGCTTGCGGCCGGTGTTGCTCACCGCTGCGGCCACAGTGCTGGGCGTGTTGCCGCTCGCCACCGGCGTCGATTTCAATTGGCGCGAGTTGCACTTCGTCGTCGGAGCGGAAAGTGCGGCCTTTTGGGGCCCGCTCGGCGTGGCGATTATTTTTGGATTGACCATCGCGACGTTTCTCACGCTGGTCATCGTGCCGACGTTTTATGCTCTGCTGGAAAGCTGGGCGCGCCGGCTCGCAGAAATTTGGCGCAGCATGTTTGCGGAGAAAAGGAAAATCGCGTAATCGCTACATGAGCCGATTTCACGACCTGAAGGAAAGGTCGTTGAATCAGGAGGTGACCTCCATGATCAATCGCAGAACATTTCTCAAAAACGCCGCTGCTGCCGGAAGTGCATTGCTCTTCAGGCCCGTGCAAGCGTTCAGCTCACACTTCCGGAAACTGTCGAGCTTCTTCGGGATTCATCCCTTCATCATACACAATCCCGACGCGGTTTTCATTATGCGCACCAACGTGGAGGCCAAAACCAACACGGCTGCCAAGAAACAGGTGGGCCTCGATTTTGGCAGATCGGTGTTTGTGCGTTTGGGTGAAGACGAGGGCGGCATTCCATTGACACACAAAGTCGTGATCAAGCCCAATCTGACCTGCCGAGGCAAATGGGATCCGCGCTATACCGTTGTCGGCTCCATGGGGGTGGTCACGGATGTGGATTTTGTCGAAGGCGTCATCGAGAGCATGAAAGAGTTCGGATTCACGGGAAGTCAATTCTACATCCGTGAATCGAATTGTCCGGAAGATTTCGAAGAGGGCGGTTATTGGGATATGGTCAACCGCACAGGAGCGGACTTGCGTGATTTGAGCGCCAAAGTCGGCGTGATCAGTGAAAGCGATCTTCAGTGGCTTGAGGTTCCGGACGGCGTATGGTTCAGAAAGATTCCGTACTTGTGGCCGATAAATGCCTCAGAAACTTTTTTCTTGAACATCGCCAAATTTAAAACCCACGCCATGGGAATGACGCTCTGCGCCAAGAATCTGCAAGGAGCCATTGCGCACAATTATCAAGCGCACTGCACGGCATATCATAGCGACATGGACATGGCCGCGGAGCACAAAAATCCCAATGCCCAAGCGGACATTCTCGCGAACTACAATTGCCACACCGCGGATCGTATTCCGCGCTGGGACAAGCCGGGTGATAACGGCGGGCTATGGCAGGAAACCTGGGCCACGCGCTGCTTGGACAATAATGCGGTCACGCAGCCGGAGCTTCATATCATCGAGGGCATTTACGGCCGCGACGGACATTTCATCGCCGGGCCAAGCCCCGAAGGATTGGCGACGGATTACATGACCAACATGATCATCTTCGGAAGGAATCCATTTTATGTGGATAATGTCGGCCACTGGCTCGGCGGACACGAACCGGGCAACTTCGGATTGTTCCACCTTGCGATCGAACGAGGATTCTGCTCCGTGCTTGATCCGATGCGAATCCCGGTATATGAATGGAAACCCGACGGCACAGCGACCTTAACTGCCCTCACGGAATTTACGCGCACGCCGCTGAAAACGTTTTATCTCCAGAGAAACTACGCTGGTCAGTCCGAGTCTTACTGGCATTTGGTCGATGAGCCGTACGATTACCCCACGCAGGTTGAGGAAGCGCGGATTTCCCGTTCCCCGCATTCATTCATTCTGCGCCAGAATCATCCGAATCCGTTCAATCCTTCCACTGCGATTGAATTCACCATTCCTCGTGATGACCATGTTCGGCTGGAAATTTTCAATGTCAATGGCGAGCTTGTGGAAAGGCTGGTGGATAAATTTTGCGCGCGAGGAGCGCACCTGGCGGTGTGGAAGACGCACCATCAACCTTCCGGAGTTTATTTCTACAAATTTCGTTACGCCGGTTTCAGTGAAAGCAAACGCATGCTGCTTTTGAAATGAAGCGCCACGCACTTTGCAGGTGCAGCTTAAAAAAGGGCGTGGTTTCTTTCATCCCATGCTCGGAGAAATAACGTCATGCGTTCGTGGCTGCTGTGCTTCGCGCGAATTCTCGGATTTGTGCTCATCCTTGTTCTGTGGTGGTGGCTGAATCGCAGTCGCCTGGAAGCAGTAACGAGCAGCATTGTCCTCATTGGCGGCGTGCTCGTCGTGTTCCCTATTGTTTGGATCGGCCGTCGCCTGCTCGATGCTGAGCCAACACCCGAGCGTTGCCGCGCCGTGACGACCGGCGTTCATTATGCCATTGTGCCGCCGTTCGGCGCCGCGATTTTCGAGGCCATCAAGCTGGGCAGAGCTTGGTCGGGTTGGATGATCCCATTGCCACGAGAGTTCGGATGGATATTGATGCTTGTGACCGGCGTGGTGATGTTGCTCACCGTGCTGAATCTTGCGCTCGGAGGGTTTGGCGCGCCGTTCGCGGTTGCGCTCAGCCAACGCCTTGCAGTGCGTTGGATGTATGCGTGGACGCGCAACCCGATGGTGCTCAGCACCATCGTTTTTTTGCTCTCTGTCGGACTTTGGCTGCAATCCACTCTTTTCATTTTATGGATGATCGTTTTGGTCATCCCGGCCTGGCTGTTTCTTCTCAAAGTGTTCGAAGAACGCGAATTGGAAATTCGCTTTGGCGCCTCTTACTTGGAATACAAACACAGAACGCCGATGCTGTGGCTGAGGAGGCCAAGGCTCTAAATATTTCAAAAGCGCCGGTGGATGTTGAACTGACAATTCCAGAAGGAAACCGCAATGACTAAGCTAAAACTCCTTCTAGGCCCGATGCGCCTTCCGTTTTTGCTCCTAGCTCCGTGCTGTGTTTTGCTGGGAATAGGAACGGCAGTTTGGACCACTGGGCAAGTCAGCGCCTTTCGCATCGTTTTGATACTCATTGGCGCCATCGCCGCACACATCAGTGTGAATGCTTTGAACGAGTATTTCGATTTCAAAAGCGGTTTAGATTTTCGAACGAAGCGGACGGCTTTTAGCGGCGGCAGCGGAACATTGCCGGCGCACGCTCATGCCGCGCGCTCGGCGTTGATGACCGGATTCACAGCGCTGATTATCACAGCTTCCATTGGGATCTATTTTTTGACCGTGGTCGGGATCGGCCTTTTGCCGCTGGGCCTGCTCGGAATTTTTCTCATTATCTTTTACACGCGTTGGTTGACTGGGAATCCCTGGTTGTCTTTGATCGCTCCCGGCTTGGGCTTTGGATTGTTTATGGTGATGGGCACGGACTTCGTCCTCACGGGCGCTTATTCGTGGACCGCTTTCATCGCCGCGCTCGTGCCATTCTTTTTGGTGAGCGATCTGTTGCTGTTGAATCAGTTTCCAGATATTGAGGCCGACAAAAGTGTGGGCAGAAAGCATTTCCCGATTTCGGCCGGCGCGAAGCTCAGCAGCCTGATATACGGCGCCTTCCTTTTGTTGGCGTATGTCTCGATTGTCTTGGGCATTGGTTTGAAATATTTGCCTATTTCCAGCGTGCTTGGTTTGGTCACCATGGGCGTGGCGATACCTGCATTCATCGGCGCATACCGTTATGGCGACAATGCGGAGAAGCTGGCGCCCTTTATGACCATGAATGTGCTCATCAATCTCGTCACGCCGGTGCTGGTTGCCGCCGGCCTTTTGCTGGGATAGTTGGCAACCACATCTTTAAAAAGTCTTTCACGATGTGCCTCGCCCGCCGCCTGGAAAAATTGTGAGAAAACCAAAATGATTGCTCTATGTTTGATGACAATGCTCATGTTTGAATTGCAGGCCGATAATATCGTAAAACTGCCGCCGCCGCGGCCACGCAGTGAAATTTCTCTTGAAGAGGCGCTGGCGCAACGACGCTCGATACGCTCATTCTCATCAACAAAGCTGAGTTGGGAAGAGATCGGGCAGCTCCTCTGGGCTGCGCAGGGGATCACTGCAAAGCGCGAGGGCCTCCGTACCGCACCCTCCGCGGGCGCGCTTTATCCGCTGGAGATCTACGTGGTCATCGAGACGGGTGTTTATCACTATCAGCCGCGCGAGCATCAATTGCAACGCGCGCTGCCGAGCAATGTGCGCAACGAGCTTTGCCGCGCCGCGTTGGAACAAGCGTGTGTGAAAGCGGCGCCGGCGGTGTTCGTTATCACCGGCGTGTTCGAGCGCACCGCGCGGAAATATGGCGAGCGCGCTCCGCGCTATGTGCATCTCGAAGCCGGCCACGCTGCACAGAATCTGCTTTTGCAAGCGACAGCACTTGGCCTTGGCGCCGTGCCGGTTGGCGCTTTTCATGATGAGCAAGTCGAAAAAGTTGTGAAGCTGCCCAATGGTGAAAGGATACTGTATCTCATACCCGTGGGCCAGTCAGCAGATTAGATACTGAGCAGTCCAATCAGTACAAAAAGCAAAAAGTTTTCCAACGGATTGAAGTGCTCAACCAATCACGCTTCCTGCATCCGTTGGGTTTTTCCATCCGTTGGAGACTTTTCTTCAAGGAGAAACAAAGATGGAGCTCCAAAGCGCAGTTTTCGCCGCGGGCGGTGAAATCCCGAAGAAGTATACTTGTCAAGGACAAGACGTCTCGCCGCCTTTGTCATGGAATGCGGTTCCAGAGAAAACCCAAAGCTTCGCGTTGATCTGCGACGACCCGGATGCGCCCATGGGTGTGTGGGTGCATTGGGTGATTTTCAATCTGCCGGCAGAGGCCAGAGAGTTGGCGGAGAATGTGCCCACACAAAAAATACTTCCAAACGGCGCAAAGCAAGGCAGCAATGACTTCCGCAAGATCGGCTATGGCGGGCCGTGCCCTCCCAGCGGCGAGCATCGCTACTATTTTAAGCTCTACGCCTTGAACACCAAACTCAACCTCGACGCCGGCGTAAAAAAAACGGAACTATTGCAGGCCATGGCAGGGCACATTCTCGATGAATGCCAGTTGATGGGAAAATATCGGAGACGCTAGCGCGCGGCCAACAGGCAGTGCGATGAGAAAAGCCATAGTACAATGCGCCAAGCGCTGATTTTGGAAAAAGCGCGCCCGCAACTCTTGATTGTCTTTTCGATTCAGTTTCCTAAGGAATTTGCGATGAACATAAACTACGTTCTTCTGGCGGGATTGTGGATCATTTGGTGTGCGATGCACAGCGGCATGATTTGGATAACCGTCACTGACGCGCTGAAGCGCCAACTGGGAAACTATTTTCGCTTCTATCGCGTGTTCTTCAATGCCGTGGCGATCGTGACGATCATTCCCGTTATACTCTACGGGAGGTCGCTGCATACCCCGGTCATTTTTCGCTGGGAAGGTTTCATGATCGTCTTTCGAGTGATGCTGCTCCTCCTTGGGATGCTGTTGTTCCTCGCCGGCGCGAGGCATTATGACATGCTGCAATTCCTCGGTCTGCGCCAAATCAAGACGAGAAGTTCGCGCGGCGCTCTTTCTGCTTCGGGGCACCTGCACACTTCGGGGATTCTGCGCATAACGCGGCATCCCTGGTATCTCGGCGCCCTCTTGCTGCTATGGACAGGCGATCTCAACGTCTCTACGTTGATTGGGAATATCATTCTCACGCTCTATTTGATTGTGGGCACGGTGCTGGAGGAGCGCAAGCTTGTTCTCGAATATGGCGAGGAGTATCGCCGTTATCAAAAGCAAGTCTCGATGCTGGTTCCGTTTAAGTATCTCACATCAGTAATGAGGTGAGGAGAAAAAGACACATCTGTTGGAGCAGAGAATACTCGGAAGCGTAATTGTGTTTCTATTGGGCACGCTGGTCATTGTCAAGCGCATGGCTACCGGTTCCATTCTAGATAAACCAATCGGAAGATACGATGATCGTGTCCGGCCCCTACCGGTTGATCCCGCATCCCATGTGCACGGCCGCGTTGAGCATTTCCTTGGGGCTGGCTTGCCTGACCCAGTCCTGGATTTTCTTTTGGGTGTTCTGCAGCTATGTGGTTTTGATTCTCCTGCTGATTCCTATGGAAGAAAAAGGTTTGCGGAAAGCATGTCGTGAGCAGTACGTCGTTTACCAGCAAAAGGCAAGAAAACTCATTCCATGCGTTTACTGAGCCATGCAAACAATAGCCATTCAAGAAAAACTATTTATCATACGTTTTTCTCGATTTGCTTCGGTTTGTTCATTCCAGAAAACTTGGTTGAGGCAAGGTGGAAAAATCATCATCGCAAACAATCGTCATCCTCGGCGGCTATGGCAACACCGGCGGCCTCATCGCGAGATATCTGCTGCGGGAAACCAATTGTGCGCTTGTTCTCGCGGGCAGGAACAAAGCCAAAGCCGAGCAGCTTGCGGGTGAGTTGAACGACCAACATCAAAGCCAGCGAGTTTGCGGCGCCTTTGCCGATGCCTCTGAAATGGAGAGCCTCAAGCAGGTTTTCTCGCAAGCGCATATGGTCGTTGTCGCCTCCAGCACCACGCGCTTCGCAAAGGAAATTGCCGCAGCGGCCTTGGCCTCGCGCTGTGATTATTTTGATATTCAGTTTGCCAATGCCAAAACCTATTTCTTGAAATCTATTGAGAACGAAATTCGATCTGCCGGATTGTGCTTCATTACCGACGGCGGCTTTCATCCTGGCTTGCCGGCGGTCATGGTCCGTCATGTCGCCGAAAAATTTGACCGGTTGCAGCGCGCGCGTGTGGGCAGCGTCATCAAGATCAACTGGCGCGAATTGTCGCTCGGCGATGCGACGTTCTCTGAGTTGATCGAATTCATGAACGATTTCTCCGGCGCAGTTTTCAAAAATGGCAAATGGCAAAAGGTGCGAATGCTTGGCATGTTCGATACGATCTGGATGGATTTCGGCGAGCCGTTTGGAAAAAATTACTGCGTGCCGATGCCGATTGAAGAAATGAACAGTCTGCCCGCGAAATATCCCGGCTTGCAGGACTCCGGTTTCTACGTCGGCGGCTTCAATTGGTTTGTCGATTGGCTCCTCTTTCCGCTCATCTGGCCGTTGTACAGACTGTTTGGCAAGAGCAGCGTAAAGCCGCTGGCCAAAGTTTTGGGATGGGGTTTGCGCAATTTTTCTAAACCGCCCTTTGGCACTCGGCTGAAAGTCGAAGCCTCGGGCACGAGGAATGGCGAGCACATCTCGCATAGTTTGATGTTGTCGCACGACGACGGCTATGTTTTCACCGCGATTCCTGTGGTCGCAACGCTCTTGCAATATTTGGACGGCTCATGGCGGAAGCCCGGCCTGTGGACTCAAGCCCATTTCGTGGAGCCCAAGCGGATGCTTGATGATATGCAGAGAATGAGCATTGTAATGATGGAAAACTAAATGCAAAAAATTTTGGAGGTCACCACATGTCTTCCAAACGTACAGCACTGATCGACGTGACCGCCGACAATGTCGAGGAAAAAGGCTTCTTCTGCTATATGAGTAAAATTGAAGCCGAGGGCTATAAACGGAAATTGCATTGGCTCAAGGCGCGCTTCGCGGAAGGAATGAAGATCAAAATGTATGAGCTGCCGCAACGCGGCTTCATCGAATACCTCCCCGGCGAATACGCGTGGCGCACCGTTGAGGCCGCAGGCTATATGTTCATTCACTGCCTTTGGGTGGTCGGCAAGAGCAAAGGCCAGGGACTGGGTGGGCGCTTGCTCAACAGTTGCATCAAAGAGGCGCGTGAAACCGGCATGCACGGCGTAGCCATGCTCACCAGCGCAGGCAATTGGCTGGCCGGCCCAGAACTGCTCTTGCAACATGGCTTCAAGGCGGTCGCGCAAGCGCCTCCTTTCTTCAACTTGATGGCGATCAAATTCGATGAGGCCCCGCCGCCGGTATTGTTGAACAACTGGGACGAGCAGGAGGAAGAGTTTGCGCACAGACTCACCGTGTTTCGTTCGGATCAATGCCCCTATATAGATGATGCGGTGAAAACTGTGTTGGACGTGGCAAAAAGGCTCGGCCTCGAAAGCCGCGTCGTGGAATTGAAAACTTGTCAAGACGTGCGCCAGCTTTCGCCTTCACCTTACGGGACGTTCAGCCTTGTGCACAATGGAAAATTGTTGTCGTATCACTACCTGCTGGAGAAAGAGTTGTTGAAACGGTTGGAAGAATCCCATTGACCTACCGCGACATTTTGGAAACGCCGTGCACTTTTCCGGAGGCCGACGAATCTTTCATGAAATCACTCGCAAGGCAGCACCCGCTGTTTGTTCGCTGCATTCTTACGCTTCCACAGCGAGCAAAGCCGGATTCGTTGCCGCTGTCATTAGCATACTCGTGATGGTGTGGGCTGTCATTGTCATCATTGTGTTCAAACCGGCGAATCTTTCCCATGCGGAAAAGCAGATCATTTGAATTGACTTCAACGCGCAAATCGAAAAAGGAGACATCGATGAAAGGCAAAACCGCGGGTCTGGTATTCTTGGGAATCTGTGTCATTCTTGCAGCGCTGCTGCTTACAAAAACGATTACTCCCATGCAGAGCGGAACGGTGTTCGCCATTGCCCTGGTTTTGCTGGGCGGATTCTCCGGCGGGTTTCGCAAGAAGTAAGTGTTGGGGCTGGTAATCCCTCAGTTACGTGTGGTAGCGCAGGCATCCTTGCCTGCAGACAAGATGTCTGCGCTACGTTCTTCACCAATAACTGAGGCAATACTGGGGCTGGACGGTTATGCACACGACGTGGCCGAAAATCGATTCGGCCACGGCTAAATCGGAACAATGCCTCGGGAGAAAAAAATCATGGCTTCGACTCAGAATGAAGACCGAAAGCTCTTCATCATTAAAACCATCCATACGCTCATTTGGGCGTTCTTTGTGTTCGTCATCGGCTTCATTTTGTATGCGGGAATAGTTGATGAGCTTGGGGTTTGGGTGTGGATTGCCATCGGCTTGATCATGATGGAGGGCGTCGTCTTAAAGCTCAACAATGGGAGTTGCCCATTGACTCCCCTTGCCGCAAAATACACCAACCAGAGGGCGGATAACTTTGATATCTTTTTGCCCAACTGGCTGGCCAGATACAACAAGATCATCTTCACCTCGATTTGGCTCTTGGGTGTCGTTATGGTGATCTACAGAGTGCTGACATAAATCCTTGCATGTCGAACGCACGGAAGGAGGATAAGAATGAGCAACAACCAACCCAGCTTCTTGGCGCTTGCCGCCAAGACCATCGTCGTTCATACGATCACCTACTTTTTTATGGGAATTCTCGCTTCGACTTTCCTGAATTACGCGGAACGATTCGCGCGTCCCGAAATGGCGTGTTGGATGCGGCAGCTCGATGACCCATTGATCATGGTTGGGCCGTTATTCCAACCGATTCGCGGGTTGATCTTTGCATTGGCGTTCTATCCATTGCGTGAAATTTTGTTCGGGAGGAAAAACGGCTGGTTGATTGTGTGGTGGCTTTTGGTGGCGCTGGGAATTCTCTCAACTTTCGGACCTGCCCCGGCCTCGGTCGAAGGAATGCTCTACACGATCATTCCGATTGCAGATCAATTGGCGGGGTGGCTGGAAGTCGTGCCGCAAGCGTTGTTGCTTTCCGTCATTCTTTTCTATTGGGTGAATCACCCGGAGAAGAAATGGCTGAATTGGTTGATGGGAACGGTCTTCTTGCTGCTGCTCCTCATGCCCATCGCCGGGTTGTTGGCACGATAGCCCGTAACGCAGACTGCCCGTCTGCCTCGTCCGGTGTATGAAAAGCTGCTTGTAGGGATGGAGAGAAATTGCGTCATGGAAATGAATGTGTTCATGGACAGATCGCTCCAACCCGACGGACGCCGTCTGGCGCATGCACTTGGAGAAAACGCAGCACTTTGGGAAACGATCGAAAATTACATCACGCAAAAGCACGGCGACTTCACGAAAGAATGGAAATTCTACAACGCCAAATCGGGATGGATACTGAAGGCTCTGCTCAAGAAGCGCAATCTCTTTTTCCTCACTCCGCTGCAAGGATTTTTCCGTGTGGCATTTGTATTCGGTGAAAAAGCAGTATCTGCTGTCGAAAAAAGTGATTTGCCGGAAGCGCTTAAGAATGAACTGAGAAATGCGCGAAAATATGCGGAAGGCCGGGGCCTTCGCATCGAAGTCAAATACGGAAAAGAAGTCGAACACGTGAAGAAACTGATCGACATCAAAGTCAGCAATTGAAGCAATACCGATGGCGCAAAACATACGAGCTTGAAAAGCCGCACGATCTGTCGGCGCCCGAGCAGGATTTGGTGGTTGATCTTTATTTGCCGATCGAAGTGATATGAAGACAGGCGATCCCGTTTTACGTTGGCTGCTTGAGGGTGATCCGGCGATTCGTTGGCAAACGCTGCGCGATCTTTGCAGCGCCGGTACCGTGAGGATTCTCAAAGAACAGGAGAAAATCTCCTCGGAAGGTTGGGGCGCGCGGCTGCTTGCGCGACAAGCCTCGTCCGGCCTGTGGGGCGGCGGCCTTTATACGCCCAAGTGGATCTCGACAACCTACACCATGCTCTTGCTGCGCCAGTTCGGGCTGTCTCCGGATCATCCGCAGGCGCTCAAAGCGTGCAAGCTGCTTTTGGATGAAGGATTCTATCGCGACGGCGGCATCAATTTTTTTGCTTCGATGCAGCACAGCGAAACCTGCGTCACCGGCATGGTGTTGTCCATTCTTGCTTATTTCTTTTTTGACGACGAACGGCTCGAAAAGCTGATGCAACATCTCTGCGCGCAGCAAATGCCGGACGGCGGGTGGAATTGCAGGTCCTATGACGGCGCGACGCACGGTTCTTTTCATACGACCATCAGCGTTTTGGAAGCCCTGCATGAATATGAAAAGCGCCGCCCTTCTCACATTATAGCAGAAAGCCAGGAACGCGGTGTTGAATTTCTGCTCGTCCACAAACTCTTTCGTTCGCATCGCACCGGCGCCGTTGTTGATCCGAAAATGACACGCTTCTCGTTTCCACCGCAATGGCGCTATGACATTATGCGGGCGTTGGATTATTTTCAAGCCTGCAAATTGCCGCGCGACCCTCGCATGGATGAAGCCATTGCTCTAATCAAAAAGAAACGCGGCGCGGATGGCGCGTGGGTGCTGCAGAGCAAACATCCCGGCAGAACTTTTTTTGAAATGGAAAAAGTCGGAAAGCCCAGCCGCTGGAACACCTTGCGCGCGCTGCGCATTCTGAAATGCTATGCACAATGAAAACCCTTTCGAGAGCGCCATGATCCTCCGCTACACTTTTGCCTGGCTCATCTTGCTGGTCGCCGCGATTCTCAACGGCGCGCTGCGCGAGGCGGCTTATAAGAACCATCTCGGCGAATTGCGCGCGCATCAAATCTCAACGCTCACCGGCATCATCTTGTTCGCCGTGATCGTTTGGGCCTTGAGCCGTTGGTGGCCGTTGCAATCAGCCAAACAAGCCTGGAGCGTCGGATTCCTCTGGCTGGCCATGACGCTTGCCTTTGAATTTCTGTTCGGCCATTTCGTGATGGGACATCCGTGGGCCAAGCTGCTGCACGATTACAATCTTCTCGCAGGCCGCGTGTGGCTGCTCGTGCTCATTTGGACCACGATTGCGCCTTACGTTTTCTACAAATTGAGATAGCGAAGCAGCTTGACGACGCCATCATTAGAGCGTCTAGTGGCCATGAATATAGGCGAAGCTCTCTGGAATCAAGAAACGTGCGAAAAATGCCTTGCCAATTTAACGGAGATTGAGGTCATGAAAAATCTAGTGATTGGTTTGTTGCTCTACGCCGCTTTGCCAGTTCTGGCACAGGAAGAAACATTGATTAAAGGAAAAGTCCATAACGGTGGATTTGGAGGGCCGGTGGTAAAGTTTACCGAGATCAAAGATGAATTCGGCGTCTTCGTGGGCGGCCGCGGAGGGTGGATCATCAATCATACCTTCGTCATCGGCGGCGGTGGATATGGGCTGGTCAACGAGACGATTGAAACGGGAACATCCGCTGCGGGCATTCCCACCTTCCTAACGATGGGCTATGCCGGCTTGGAGCTGGAGTATATCAAGGACTCTGACCGGCTGACGCACTTCAGCATTCTTGCGCTCATCGGCGGCGGCGGCATTGATGAGCTCGAAAAGGGCGCCGAGCATAGCGACAGCTTTAATGGCGATGCTTTCTTTGTTTTTGAGCCGGCGGTAAATTTTGAGTTGAATGTCACCACATTCTTCCGGCTTTGCCTGAGCGGCAGTTTTCGCTTCATTGCGGGCGCCAACTTCCGAGATTTTCGGAGCGAAGATCTGCACGGCCCCTCGGCGGCATTGACTCTCAAGTTTGGAAAATTTTGAAGCGCACCCAGTTCCAAATCCAAAGTCTCAGGTGTGCCCTGAAATATGGTCGCAGAAGAATCGCGAGAATGATTTTGCAGATCGACGCGATTGGTTTGGGCATGTCCTCTCTCCAGCGCGGATCTGGCTCGCTGCATCTGATCTTCAACCACCCGCGGCGACGGATGCTTTTCTTCCGCTCTCGTACAATGGCGGCAACGCTGTCAAAAAGGGTGACAAGATGCAATTCACGGATGCGCGCGGAAAACGCTGCACGTTGGTGATGGACGAGTCGCACGAAAATGGCTGTTGGGCGAATTGCTTCGAGTTGGCTTACATCGTGACGGGCACAGAGCTGAGGCGCGACCGCGATAACGCGATCGTGGCGTGCGTTGGCGAGCTGCCTGCCGTGGAACACAGCATTACATTAAAAATCGGTGACACGCTCGTTCTTCACGCCGATGCAACTCTTGGCGCACCGGCGCAATATGATGCGCAAGGGAATCTGGTGCAGCCGGCGCACATTTCCTGCACGCTGCCGGAGGTTTTTCGATAAGATTGAAACCCAGCGCGGCTTCAGCAACCTGCCGGCCATTCTCTTGACTGCGATGCGAATGCATCCCATGGGAGTGATGATTGCGCGCGGCGATCTCGCCATTGAAGCAAGGCCCGCATATTCTGCAGACCGTCCGCATGCTCGCTGATATTTTAAAGAGCATGGAAGAGTATACTGCTTTCGGGTTGATTTGTAATTCTACTCTGCAGAAATGTCATTCTGGAAGGAACTTCCCTAGTGCTCGCGACGCGCTTCAGGGCTTGGATTTCTTCCGAGCACGAGGGAAGGTTCTTCCAGAATGACAGATTGAGGGGCTTACAAACCAACCCGTAACGAGTATATCATCCGAAAAAGGCGCCGCCGCCGCTCAAAACTTCAGGCAAGCCGAGTTTTAAATGAGATAATTAATGCGAAGAAGTTCGAAAGGAGATGGATGAATCATGTTGAACGATGAAATCAAAAGAAGAGACTTTCTCAAAACGCTGGTCGCCGGCGTTTCCACGCTGGCGCTGGATTGGAGTGTTCTGCCGCGCGGGGCTGGTGCGCAAAAAAGTGAGAATGAGTTTGATGCCGTCATCATTGGCTCCGGCCTCGGTGGATTGAGTTGCGCCGCCGCCTTTGCCCGGCAGGGATTCCGGCCGCTGGTTTTGGAAAAGCACGACCGGCCCGGTGGATATGCTACAACTTTCAAACGGCCCGGCGGCTTTGAGTTTGATGTCTCATTGCATTCCACCACCGTGGGCGAGCGCGGCGGCATTCATAATCTCATTCCCGGCTTTCCGGAAATAGACGGCGTTGAATTTGTGCCGCATCCCAATCTGTATCGCATCATCTTTCCCGAGCACGACCTTCGCGTGCCGCAACGCAACCTCCAAGCCTACCTCGATCTGCTCGCCGGCCATTTTCCCGCAGAAAAAAACGGCATCGCCGAACTGTTCGCCGACATGCAGGGGCTTTCCAACGACATCAACAAATTCTCGCGCGCACAGGGCCAGGTGGACATGATGCGCTTTCCCGCAGAGTTTCCGCATCTGTTTAATTGCTACAGCAAAACCTGGGAGCAGATGATGGCCACGCGCCTCCGCAATCCAAAATTGAAAGCCATCGTTTCGGCGCTGTGGGTGTATTACGGACTGCCGCCGGCGCAGCTTGCCAGCTTCTTCTACGCGTTGCCGACTATTGGTTACCTTGAAGGCGGCGGTTTTTATCCGCGCGGGCGCTCGCAAAAGATCAGCAACGCTTTTGTGCAGTTTATCGAAAAGCACGGCGGCAAGGTTTTGCTGAACCAGCGCGTCAACGAAATTCTGGTAGAAGATCAAACTGCCGTGGGTGTCACCACTGCAGAGGGCAAATCCTACAAAAGCAGAGTTGTGATTTCCAACGCCAACGCCTACGACACGTTTCACACCATGATGAAACCACAGCCGGCGCTCGCCGAATATCTCGCGAAAATGGCGCAATTCAGCATCAGCCTTTCGAGCTTTCAAATCTTTCTCGGGTTGAAAAAGGATTTGACGCGCGAACTCGACCTTAAGGATACGGAAATCTTCTACGAAGCCGGCTACGATCCGGAAGCGAGTTATCAAAATTCTCGCAACGCCAATGTTGAAAACGGCGGCTATGGCATGATGCTGTACGACAACCTTTACGATGGCTATTCTCCGAAAGGCAAGAACACGCTCACGATCATGACCTTGCAGGGTTATGATCATTGGCAGAAGTATGAAACGGATTATTTCAACAACCAGAAAGAGGCATATCGCGCTGAAAAGGAGCGCATCGCGAATGTGCTCATCGAAAAGGTGGAGCAAACACTGTTGCCTGGTCTGCGCAAGGCCATTGCTGTGAAAGAGATTGGCACGCCGCTGACCAATGTGCGCTACACCGGCAACTACCGCGGCGCGATCTATGGCTGGGATCAAACGCTCGATAACTCCGGCCCGCAGCGTTTGCCAAATGCCACGCCAATCAAAAATCTCTATCTCGCCGGCGCGTGGACGCAACCAGGACATGGCTATGGCGGGGTGATTGGAAGCGGTCTGCAATGCTTTGGAGAGATCATGAAGTGTTGGTGAATTCGTAAAAGCCGGATAAGAGGAGTCGGAACTCGAGGAGGTAGAGAGATGCAAGTGCACAAATGCGTGGGATGCGCCAAGTTCCCGCGTGCGGATGTCAAGCACGAATGCTATGTCATCCCAACTATCGAGGTGAATCCGCGCAAGATTTCCATTGTCATGATTTCAGAGGCTGCACCGTAGACTCCGCGCGATTATTACTATGCCAATGGGAATCCACTTTTTCAACAAACCACAGTGCATGCATTTCAGGATGCCGGCGCACAAGTTGAAACCATTCACGACATTCTGGATTTGGGCGTGTACCTCACGGCTGCGGTGAAATGCGGAAAGATGGGATATCGCCTCAAAGCCGGCACTATCGAAGAGTGTTCATTATTGAGAGGAGCAAGCGCAGGATGATTGCAGAAGACATTGCCACCGCGCTCAGTATCTCTCACGCTTGATGTCATCATCGCCGGCGACCTTGCATGCGCCCTAGAAAAACTGTGCGATGCCCCGCATGGCCATTCGCGTAGATGATTTTGCCCGCGCGGTTGTCTCTCGATCGAGTCGACGGCCAGAGTGTGCGGCCTTGGCGTTCTGCATTTACAGCCCTGGGCTTTGCCGCGCCGTAGTAGTGCAAAGGTTTCAAATTTTGAGTGTTCGCAATTCTCAAAAAAGCGAGGTGCTTTTCGCATGAATAAGAAACCTCATGAGCCGGCGTGATCGGATATAAGCCTTAAGTATTTGAAAAAGTGCACATCCAGTGAGCTTACTTCAGCCGCTGGCAAGGCACAATGATTGCGTTTATTTAGTTTCAAGGCATTCATGAAAACTTTGATGAGTTTGCAGATTCTCGGATTCGAATTTGAACGAGGTGCAAGCAAATCTTGACTGATTGATACGACATGAGAATGATACGCTTCTGCGAAGGCAAGGAATGAATTTTTAGAGGATGATTAAGAGACTGAAAGCACCGTGCCAGAACGAGCTTTCATCGAGCGGACGTAGAGGGTAGAGGTTTTGTAAGATAACTCCGAAGACTCGTCCGATATTGTCGAATTCCATTCCAACCTGCGATTGTTCCTACCTTTTATTGCCCACTCAGCCTTCGCTCTTCAGCAACGCATGCCCATTTCTCATTGCTAAGATCTTAATGCAATCGTGAATTCACTGGCTTCGAATTGCTCGCGGGAGACGGGAGTACTCCGGCGCGGGAAGCCGTTTATGGATAAACCCTCAGTGGAGACATGGCTGTTGTCGATGTGTCTTCGCAAAATCACTGCGTGAAAAGAAAGGAGGTGAGGATGGAGCCATTCGAGTTGATCGGCTTCACTCACGGCAGTGTGTGTTGCTCTTGCGGCAGTGAGAGATGACTTGTTCAAACCAGAAATCTCACGGAGGCAAAAAATGCTAAGAAAGTACCTATGTCTCGCGGTGGCTTTGCTGTTTCCCATCATGCTTTATGCCGGAACCACGGGCAAGATCGTCGGCGTGGTGAAGGATAAAGACATTGGCGAGCCGCTGCCCGGCGCCAGCGTCGTAATTGTCGGGACCACGTTGGGCGCCGCGGCCGACATGAACGGCGAGTATGTGATTCTCAACTTGCCGGTTGGCACCTATTCGTTGAAAGCTAGCGTTATTGGATACACGGACGTGACGGTCAACAATGTTCGTGTGAACGCGGACCTGACGACAGAGATCAATTTTGAAATGCCGTCGACCACTTTGGCTTTGGGCGAAGTCATCGTGACGGCGGAGCGGCCGCTGGTCAACAAAAGCGCGACCAACTCGGTGCGCATTGCGACCGCAGAGGACATTAAAAATTTGCCGTTGCGCGGCTTTCGCGACGTGGTCGGCATTGAAGCCGGCGTCGTCAAAGTTGGCGAGCGCTTGTACATTCGCGGCGGACGGCGCGAGGAAATCGCAACGTACATCGATGGCGTGTATCAAAACAATCCGCTGACGGGCCGCTCTTCCGGCGATCTCTCCAACACCGCCATCGAAGAAGTCAATTATCAAGCCGGCGGGTTCAACGCGGAATATGGCTTCGCCAACTCCGGCGTGATTTTAACGACCACCAAAACCGGCGGCGCGCGCTACAACCTGGCCGGTGAAATCGTCACCGATAGCTGGTTGAGCCAAACGGACAAAAACCTGGGAACGTATTCGTATGGCTATAACGTGTACAACCTGGCGTTCAGCGGGCCGATCCCGGGCATCAGCGAAAAGAAAGTGAAATTCTATTTAGGCGGAGAGCGAAGATTTTTTGAAGACGTATCGCCCTCGGCTTTTGCATTCCAGCGTTTGAAACTGGATGCGAACGGTAATCCGATCGACGCCAACGGCCAACCCATTACGTTTGCGGATCCAGGCTCTGTTACCGGCTACAATTTGGATGACGCTTTTCCGCAATATGACACCGACGGCGTGGTCAAGGAATACCAATTCGATGAACAAGGCCCGTGGCCCGATCGTTCTTCGGCGCAATGGCTGTGGAACGGCAACCTTGCCCTCGATCTCAAAAATCTGCAATTCAAATTTGGCGGCAATTCCCAACGCGAAGATTTGCGCTGGCTCGCGGGCTTCGATCCGGGCGCCGATTATCAAAACAACATTCCGGGCGCAGGCGTTGGATTTTCTCTGTGGAACTCCATCAATCATCCCCGCCAAAAAAATTACCGTGATTCCTATTTCGCCAAAGTGACGCACACGCTTGGCACCAAAGCGTTTTACACGCTGCAAGCCAATTACTTCCGCGACAAGTTTGTGCGTTCGAGCATTGCCTTTGGCGACAAGTTTTGGAATGTCGGCGACGGGCCCGATAGCGACGTCGGACAGTATGGTCCCGAGCACGATGGTTTGTGGAATCCTTACATCACACAAACCGGAACGCAGCCGGATCTGGAAATTCGCTCCGCGAACCTGTTTTCGAGCTTGGGAACGCAACCGGGCGAATATTGGAAACAAAGCTGGACTTTCTGGGGCGCGAAAGGCGACATCACTTATCAACCCGAACGCGCTCATGAATTGAAATTAGGATTTGAATATCGCTATAACACCTATCGCCAATATCAAATCGGCGGCTATGGCGCGGCGGATTTGCACACGCTCGCCGGCAACCTCGAACAAGTGGGCCAGGGCGGCATCACCGCGGAGCAGGCGTATCAATTCCGCTTTGCGGATCCGTTCGGCTACGACATTTTCGGCAATGAAGCGGACGACGCCACGTTGGGCCGCAATGCGGCGAAGCATCCCAAAATCGCCGCGGTCTATGCGCAGGATAAAATCGAGCTGCGGGATTTGATTCTCAATCTCGGTTTGCGGTGGGATTATTTTGATCCTGCTTATGACGGCATTGCGAACGTCGAGCAAGTGCTCACCGAAACGAATAACGCGGAGGGCAAAATCACCGATCTCTCCGAAGCCAATTTCACTGCGAATGAAAAGCGCTCAAGCGTGAGCCCACGCGTGGGCATTTCCTTCCCGGTTTCCGACCGCACGGTTTTTCACGGCCAGTACGGCAAATTCGTGCAAACTCCGGAGCTGCAGAATTTGTATGTCTCCACCGTGCAATACGCGTGGAACCTGCAATCGGGCAATTTCTTCACGAATGAAAATCCCAATCTCGCGCCGGTGCGCACCACGGCCTATGAAGTCGGCTTCCGCCATCAACTCGGCGATAACGCCGCCTTGGACGTGACCGCGTACTACAAAGAAATTCGCGGCTACGTGCGCCTGCGCAATTTGGATTTTGCCAAACCGATTCCGTATGCCCTTTACACCAACGAAGACTACGGCACGGTGAAGGGCGCGTCTTTTACCTTCACGTTGCGCCGCACGAATCGCTTTGCGGGCACGGCGAATTACACTTTGCAGTATGCCGCGGGCACGGGCAGCGACGCGAATACCTTCTTCAACATCGCGTGGCAGCAAGGCCGCGATCCCACGTTTGTTGCGCCGTTGGATTTCGATCAACGCCACACCGGCTCCGTCAATGTTGATTTTCGCATGAACAAAGACGACGGCCCGACCTTCCTCGGCGGCAAACCGTTGGGCAATGTCGGATTGAACCTGCTCCTTACTTTTGGCAGCGGGCTTTCTTTCACGCCGGTGCGTGTGCAAACCGAAGTCTTCAGCGGCACCGCGGGATATTTTCCCATCGGCCAAGTCGGCTCCGCCACCGGCCCGTGGACGTATCAACTGGATCTGAAGCTCGACAAGACCATGACGATCAGCACGCTGAATTTCACCGCGTATCTGTGGGCGATCAACGTGCTGAATGCCGTGAACGCGAGCTGGGTCTATCCCGAAACCGGCGAGCCGGATAACGACGGTTATCTCGACACCGTTGCCGGACAGAACTTCGTCAACCAATGGGGACCGAATGGCGTGGCGTTGTACAAATTCCTGTTGCGCAACCCGGCCATGGTTGGTCCGCCGCGCCAGTTGCGGCTCGGCTTGCAGTTTAATCTCTGAGTTTAGGAGAGGAGATTAATTATGAGAAAAGCTTTTCATCTTTTGATTTTTCCCCTCGCTCTCGCTTTGGGCGTGCTGCTCATTCATGAGCCGGGCTACTCGGAGGAGGGCGTCGGAAAAAAAGGCCGCGCGCTAGCCAAGCCTACCGTCGTCGACGTGGAAACGGTGGACGGTAACCGCATCTTCAACTATCTGAACAATCGCGGCGCTTGGTGTTTTCATAACAATCCCGTGGGCTTCGGCATGCAATGGCCCGGGCAGAGCGGGCATTCCATTGACTTTGCCTCCGGCATTTGGGTCGGCGGCTTGGTCAACAATGAAATTCGCACCGCGTGCGCGGAATTCAGCTATGAATTCCAGCCGGGCAACATCAAAGCCGACGGTACGCCGGACGACGCCACGAGTGCCCGGCATCAAATTCTGAAAATCACCAAAGCCGATTTGTTGGATGAAGGCTTCAGCAATCCCGATTACGGCGCTTGGGTTGATGATCTCTATCAGCTTGGCGCGCCCATCAAGCGGGATGCGAGCGGCAACCCGATTCTCAGCGCCAGCAACAAGCGCATTCCCGATATGATCGGCGATCAAATGCTGTGGATGGTGTATAATGACGGCAATCCCGGCGACCATGCGCTGTTCGGCACGCCGCCGATCGGCTTGGAAGTGCAAAACACCATCTGGGTATTCAATCGCCCGGATGCGTTTGGCGACATGATGTTTCTCAAGTTCCTCGTCGTCAACAAAGGCGCGAATGAAGTCAAAGACACGTTCATCGGCCTGTGGTTTGATATCGACCTCGGCGATTCCAACGACGACTTGGTGATGTGCGACACCACGCTCTCACTGGCCGCATTTTGGAACGACGGGGACGATACGGATTATCAACCGCCGCCCTCCATCGGCGCGGATTTCTTTCAAGGCCCGATCGTGCCTTCGCCCGGAGACACGGCGAACGTTTCGGGACGCAAGATTCCCGGCTACAAAAATCTCGGCATGACTTCTTTTGCGAAATATATTCGCGGCGGCCCGGTGGATACGCAAGACCCGGAAACCGCGCGGCAAGCGTACAATTTCATGCTGGGCTTCAACGGCCTCGGCGCTCCCATTATCGATCCCATCAGCGGCCAGGCCACGAAGTTCGTCAATGTGAGCGACCCGGAAACCGGCGCTGGCTGGATTGACGGCGTCGAGCTTGAGCCTTCCGATCGCCGCATGTTGATGAACACCGGCCCGTTCACGTTGGAGCGTTGGGTCGATAGCGATGGCGACGGCCTCGCGGAAGTGGGTGAGCCGGGCGTGCAAGAGATTGTTGCCGCAGTGCTCATTGCCCAAGGCACCAGCGCAAAGAACAGCGTCACACGCTTGAAACAAGCGGATCAATCAGCGCAATTGGCTTATGATCTCAACTTTGCGCTGCCGCCTTCACCGCCGATTCCCAAAGTCACGGTGCACAACTTGGATCGTGAAGTTTTGTTGGCGTGGGCGAATGAAGTGGAATCGTATACGGCCGAGGATAAAGTCGACGTGGATGCGGAAGGCAATCCCAGCCAATACGTTTTTCAGGGTTACAACGTTTATCAAGCCGATGCTCCCACCGTGGGGCCGGGCGTGCAAGTGGTGAAGCTCGCCACATTTGATATTGCCGACGGTATCGGTGATATCAAGGATTTCGTGTTCAGCGAGGAGTTTGGCGAAGTGGTGGAAGCCACGGTGCAGCGCGCGCCGGACACGGGACTCCAGAGGTTTTATCGCATTACCTCGAACGCGTTGCAAGGCGGTGATCCCTTGAGCAATTGGAACACCTATTGGTTTATCGTAACGGCTTACGGTTACAACCCAATCGGCATTCCGCGCATACTCGAATCACCGTTGAGCACGATCGCGGTGCAGCCCAAGCCTCCGGCCGGCGGCTTGAAAACCAAAGCGCGCTTCAATCAAATGATTGCGGCGCTCGGCCCGGACACGACGTTCAACGCAACGCACACAAGCACGGGCAGCATGAGCGATGGCCAGCTCGAAGTGTTCGTGATCGATCCCAGCCAGATCACCGGCAAAGAATATCGCGTGGTGTTTGAAAACGTGGGCAGCCAGACCGTCTGGCACTTGGAACGCATCGAGCCTACGGGAGCAGTGCGCGTGCTGGCGAATCAAACCAATCAAGCCGGGGATGAAAGCTACATCGTTGCCGAAGGCTTGTTGGTGAAAGCCATTGGTCCGCCGAATGACTTCAAAAGATTTTTATGCGTGGCCAACGGCGCCGGCGCCATTGATCCTCCGGTGATGGGTGCTTTTGCCTTCAATGCCAGCGGCTTTCCGACCAGTGACGGTTTGCCGGCCACAGAAAACGTCAATGACCGGCCGCCTGCGAATCAACAAGTCGGCGGCGGACGTTGGGGCATTCACACCGGCGACAACGGCACGCGCTCCAGCTATGAAGCTTTCGTCTCGCGCACCACGCGCGACGGCGCGCGCTGGGGCAGCATCATTCCATTTGATTATGAAATCCGCTTCACGGCCGCGGGCAGTGTGGCGCTCTATCCGCTCGATTTCTCCGGCGCCGCGAATCATGTCATCATTCAAGTCCCGTTCGAGTTGTGGCGTATTGGCGACAGCCGCAACACTGACACGAGCGACGACGTGCGCATGATTCCTTACATCATCGACAACAACGAGAACGGCGCGTTTGATTTGTCGGGCATCGATCATTCCATTTCCGGCGGCGACAATGATCCGGAAACGGATTGGATTTATTGGATGCTGCCCACCAATCAAACTCCGGGCGAGGCGGGCTATCAAGCCTACGTCAACGCGGTGACGACCAATCTAGCAGGCTATGAATTCGGCAGCGATTGCTCCGAGGCCATGGCGCGCATGGTGTTGGTGAATTGGAACGGCGGCAGTGTCAGCGACGCCACTTTCCCGGCCAATGTCAATCAAGCGCTGCCGGAGACCGGCACGGTGTTCAGAATCATCTCGACCAAGACGAACCAACCGGTGGATCTCTTCACCTTCAGCACCGCGGGCTTCGAAGCATTCGTCACAGCGAATGACACCAAAGCCGCGGCGCAACTGGTCAACATCTTTCCGAATCCCTACTTCGGCCAGAACCGCGCGGAGGTCAATCCCGTCGATCGCTTCATGACGCTCACGCATCTGCCCGACGGCGCAGTGGTGCGCATCTTCACGCTTGCAGGCGATCTTGTCAACACGATTGACGATAATACGCGCGCCGAGCAAGGCACGCTGGGCACCAACACGGCGAGATGGAATTTGCGCAACCAGAACGAGGTGCCCGTGGCAAGCGGCATGTATTTCATTCATGTGGACATGGGCAGCTTGGGATCGAAAATTCTCAAAGCTGCGGTCTTCATGCCGGAAGAAAGACTGGACAAGTTTTAATGAAAGGAGTGACAAAGATGAAAGTCAATAAAGCAGTACTCATCGCCGGTGTGCTCCTGATTGCTGCCCAGGCTTTTGCCGGCACGGGAAAACGGAAAGGCACGGCCGGTGCGCAGGAACTTCTGTTGCCGGTCGGCTCGGTGGGCACGGCGTTGGGAGGCGCCAACCTCGCTTATGTTTCCGGGCTTGAGGCCATTCATTGGAACCCCGCGGGGCTTTCCGCCAGCACGCATTCCGCGGAAGTCATGGTCTCGCACTTTCGCTACATCGCGGATGTCAACGTGAATTATGTCGCCGGAAATTTCAAGTCCAACGGCTTCGGGTCTCTTGCCCTCAGCATTCGGTCGCTTGATTTCGGCGACATTCCCGTGACCACGGAGGTCAGCCCGGACGGCACGGGAGAATTATACTCGCCCACGTTTCTGACTTTGGGCTTGACTTATTCCCGCGCCATGACCGATCGCATTCACTTCGGCACAAACGTGAAGGTCATCACCGAACGCATCATGCGCGAATCTGCGAACGGCTTGGCGTTTGATTTCGGTCTGCAATACACCACCGGCACGGGACTCAATCTCGGCATCGCGCTGAAAAACATCGGCCCGAACATGACGTTCGACGGCGGCGATTTGGAAGTTTTCACGAAGGACATTTCCGGACGCCCGGATACCGAAGGCGAGAACACACGCTTGCCGCTGTCTTCTTTCGAGCTGCCCACTTCGCTGGAAATCGGATTGTCGTACAATCTTAAACTGGGTGAGGCCAGCAAGCTCGCGCTCATGGGCACGTTTTTCAACAATAACTTCGCGCTGGATGAATATCGTTTCGCGGGCGAATACAACTTCAACGAGCGCGTTTTCGTGCGCGGCAGCTACGTATTGGGCTATGATGCGGACGCGGACAAGATTCGCACCGCGGACAAGGACTACTACATTTGGGGCCCCTCCGTCGGCGGCGGCGTGAATTTCAATCTTGGGGAATCGCTTCTGCTGAATGTCGACTATGCCTATCGCTTCACCGAGCTATTTGCTGACAATCAATGGTTCACGCTGCGCGTGAACTTCTGAGGAGGCAGCAAAATAGGCGTAGTGACAAGAGGCCGGTCCTTTATGAAGTTTGATTGACAAGTTTGGCAGTGTGGCTCAGCCTGAACTCATCCCTAGTGTCTCCCTCTTCTTAGGAAATGAAGAAGAGAGACGCAGGCGCGCGGTCCTACAGCTCTCCTGCACTCTTAGTGCAGGAGAGTCAAAACATGAGCTCGGAATTGTCGATTGCCGAATTTGCGCGTCAGACTTTAGGTGGGCCGGCCTTTTTGATTTGCGCAATCTGAATAATCTCGGCAATGCGAATTCCTCCGCACCAGACCGTTCGCGGTACGGAAGCATTCGTCTGTCCTTTATCGTTCTGCGCTGCTATTGTTTTCGTGGAGGTTTTACCTTTTGCACCTGTGGGAGTAATTCTCATGAGAATGATAATCGCGAACCTCGCCGTGCTCATGTTATTCGCGGCTGCGCCAATCCAAGCGCAAATGAATGCCGCCCTTGATCTCGCCGCGTTCCGCTACGAACCGGCGCAGATTTATCTCGAAGCTTACTATGCCGTGCCGCTCTCCAGTTTGAAATTTGTGACTGCGCCTTCCGGCGCGTTGCACGCGCAGACGCTCGTTCGCTTCTCCATCTTCAAGGAAGATTCTTTGTGGAAGGAAGAGGCGTGGAAAATGGAGAAAACCGTGGCCGCGATTGCAGACGTGCAATCCGGCCAGGCCATGGTGGACGTCGTGCGCCAGGTCCTCGCGCCCGGCGCGTATCGTTTCGAGCTGCACATTGAAGATGCACACGCCCCCGGCGCCGCGCAAACCCTGCAACAAGAGATCACACTCACGCCGTTTCCATCCGGTGCGCTCAGCTTGAGCCAGATCGAGCTGGCCGGCGCGATCAAAAACCTACCTGCGGATGCCGGCAATCGTTTCTATAAGAACGGCATGGAAGTGGTCCCCAAGCCCGACGCCATGTTCGGTAAAGAGGCCCCGTTGCTCTACTACTACGTTGAAGCATATAATCTGGCGCAAGCTTTTGCAGGAGAAATCTATTACACGCAATGCCAAATCTTGGACGCCAACAATCAGCCGGCGCCCCAGGTGAAGCCGCGCGTGCAAGCCAAGAAAACGCTCGCTGCCAGCGTGGAAGTCGGCATGCTCAACGTGTCCGCCTTGCCTTCCGGTGTTTTTCATCTGCGTTTTGATCTACTCGATGCCAATCGCGCGGTGCGGCAATCGGCGAGCAAACGCTTTTATGTTTATGCCCCCGAGAACGCCCCCCCTGAGCACCCGGTCGTCAAGCTTGACCCCACGCAGTTGCGGCTGGAATACAATACGATGAGTGAGAGCGAGCTGGACGAACAATTCGCGTGCGCAAAATATTTTGCGGACAAAGAAGAGAACAAGGCCTATAAAAGTCTCACCAACGCCGAGGCGAAGCGCCAGTTTCTCGCGGAATTTTGGCAGCGGCGCGATCCTTCTCCCAACACGGCCGTCAATGAATTCAAGCTCGAACATCAACGCCGAGTGGCTTATGCGAACGAGCATTTGCAAAACTACACGCGCGCCGGCTGGAAAACCGATCGCGGCCGCGTCTACATCGTTTTCGGCCCGCCCAGCGATATGGAAAGATTTCCCAATAATCCGCTCTCCTATGCGTATGAAATCTGGCACTATGATCAAATTGAAGGCGGCGTGATCTTCGTCTTCGTGCAATTGCAGGGCATGGGTGAATACGTGCAAGTCCACTCCACCAAACGCGGCGAGCCGCAAAACAAGGAGTGGGAAGAGCAAATCGAGAAATGAGGTCAGGGAGGCCAGCATGAAGAGAGGCTTCTTAATCGCGTTGCTGGCGAGCATTTGCTATCCACTGGCGAATGCCAATGCGCAGCAAATCGATCGCAAGCAACTCACCAACGATCCCTATCAGGACGGATACGCCGCGTGGTCGCCCGATGGCCGCTTCATCATTTATACTTCCGTGCGGGACGGGAAAGAAAACTTGTGGAAGATTCTCGCGGAGGGTGGAGAGCCGGTGAAAGTAACCGAACATCGTTCGCATCACGGCAGATTCTCCCCGGATGGAGCATATATCGCTTTTGATGGGGAAGAAGGGACGCTGGTGCAGATCATGTCGGCGTTAGGTGGCGTGCCAATCCGCATTGTGCCGGAGTCCATTCCCATCAAGGGCAGCGGCTTGCCCTGCTGGTCTCCAGATGGCTCCCGCCTCGCATTTCGTTCTTTGAACGATCTTTACGTGTTGGAGTTGTCGACCGGCAAATTTACAAAAGTCTTTCACAAAGAAGGCCATATCTCAATCCCCGATTATTGGCCGAAAAATGACGACTGTATTTTGACAGCGTTGCTCAATCAGGAAACAAAAGAAAAGAACATTTGGAAGGTTCCCTTGAATGGAGGAGAAGCGCGACAACTTACTTTCCATGAATATGCGTCGAACGCCGATGTTTCTCCGGATGGTTCCTATATCGTTTTTTCATCCTTTTCATTGAAAGATCGCAATGCCGATCTGTGGATCATGCCTTACGCCGGCGGAGAGCCGATGCAATTGACCTTCGAGCCCAGCCGTGAATTTGAAGCGCGCTGGTCGCCGGATGGCAATAAGCTCGTCTTTACCAGCACGCGATCCGGCTACTGGGATATATGGGTGATGACGCTCGATCTCAAGGTGATTGCGCAAAAACTGAAATCACTGAATGACAAAAGTGATTGAGAACGGAGGTACTTGTCATGAAAGAGAGGAATATCATGAATCGATTTTATGGCAAAACAATGAAAACGCCCACATTCGCGGTCGCTGCGCTTCTGGTGCTTCTTTCTTGCAATCTAAGCGTATCCGCCGGCGAATTTTCGAGTCGTGGTGTGAAGTTGGGTTACAATTCTTCGAGATTTACCGGCGCAGATATTCCTGGGAAAGGAGTCAGCTACCAGCCTGGTCTAATATTAGGAGGCTTCGTTTCCTATAAGTTCAACGATATGTTCTCTGTTCAACAGGAAGTCTTGTTCACAACAAAAGGATCCAAAATCAACACAATCGAGGATATCTATCTCAGCAACACCTTTGTATATCTTGAATTGCCTTTTCTGGCAAAAGCAACTTTTCTCACAGAGTATTGGCTGAAACCAAATATATATGTTGGACCGGCAGTCGCCGTATTGATCACAGCGTTTAATGACAGATATTTCCTTGATGGTATCAGAAGCTTTGATTTAGGAGGGGTTATCGGAGCCAGTTTTGAAGTCTGGAAGGTCTCGCTTGATCTTAGACTCACAAAAGGATTGCTCAATTTCGATGAGAGTGCCGATAACATTGATCTGAAAAACCAGACAATTTCAATCATGGCAGGATATGCATTTTAATCGCATAAAAGGAGTGAATATGGAAAAATATGTTGTCAAGATATTGCTTTTGATCACAATTGTTTTTATGGCGAACGTTACGTCGAATGCTTGTACGGTATTTATGGCGGCAAAGGGGAATAAAGTTCTGACTGGTCGGAATGCAGATTGGAGTAATCTGAACGCGCGGATGCTCGTGCTGCCTGCTTCTCCAGAAAAATATGGCAGGATCTATCTGGGTGCCGAAGGGGGCCAGGGCATCGGTAGTTTCATTAACACGACCGGCATGAATGATCGAGGACTGTGGTATGGTTCGTCATCCTTGTATGACGGCTCAGCGTTTCCCGTGAGAAATGACATAAGGAACTACTACCACAAGCCCACGTTGAACTACGATCTGGTTCAAAAAGTCATGGAAGTGTGCAGCACGGTTGACGAAGTCATAAGCTACTTCACGACATATTATTACCCGGTCTGGAATGGCCATCATCTGTTCGTGGATAGAAACGGCAATTCTGTCATCATTGAGTTTGGCGAAAAAGATGTCGTATTTATCCGTCGGAAGAGCAATCACCAGGTCATGACCAACTTCCCCAATGCCGACACGCTCAATGCCAGATGGTATAACTGCTATCGGTATAAGACGGCAGATCGGATGCTGGCTGGTAGCCAGGAAATATCAATGGATCTATTTCGTTCCATTTGCGATGCAGTTCACCATGAAAGTAAATCTCCCACAAATCTTTCTACGGTGTATGACGTAACCAATGGCAATCTCTACGTCTATTATTTTCACAACTATGAAGAAGTTTTTGTTTTCAACTTGTACGATGAACTTGCAAAAGGGGAGAATTACTATCGAATACCTGACTATGTCAGGCAGACGAAGGCCAGGTATCCGATTGGGGGAGAATCGGTGAATCCGTCTTCAGTTACTTTCCTGTGGAATGGGAATGCCGAACACTACGATCTATATTATTCAACCGATCCCAACTTCGGGGATGCCAAGCCGATAAGGATGTCCACTTCTGCTTTTCCGGCACGAAGTTCAATGAAGCTGTCGGCTTTGGGTTTCGGAGCGTTGATGATGGGGATGGTGTTTGGAAGAAGAAAGATGATCCTGCTGATGCTGGGTGGAGTGCTCATGACGATCACTTTTGCGTCGTGCAAAGTTGACATCGTTGAATCGCCATTTGCCCCGTCTTCTGTCGAGCATCGTCTGACCGTGGAGAATCTGCAACCGAACGCGCAATACTATTGGAAAGTTATCTCAGCGGAATCCGGCGGCATCTGCAGTCAGAGTTCTGTGCAGACGTTCATAACCAGCGGTCAATAGAGTGCCTCATGAAAGGAAAAATCAAAGGGAAAAAATGCACAGCATAAAACGACGGGAATTTCTAAAGTTGGGCGTAAGCACCGCCGCCTTTCTCGGCGCGCCGCCTATCCTGACGAGCTGCAAGGACAAGACCTCCGAGCCAGCACACAGTACTAGTCCGGGGGAAATCAACGCCACTGTGGCCGCCATTCGCGGCAACAATCTCGACGCCATGACGCGCGATGCCATTGAGGCAATTGGCGGTATGGGCAAAATCGTAAACGAAGGCGAGACGGTTTTCATCAAACCGAATTTTGTCAATTTCCCCTGGGCGCGAACGAATAACTGCTTTGCGACCGGCGAATGCACCAAACCCGAAATCCTCATCGCCGTGGCCGAGCAGTGTTTGAAAGCAGGGGCTTCCGAAGTCATCATTGGTGAAGGCTCGCATTTGCCGACTTTCGATTGGCAATATGCCACAACCCTGGATGGCTCCACCAATCTCGTTCGCGAAGCGGCGCGTTTGAATTCGGTGTATCGTGGCAAAGTATCGCTGGCTTGCCTCGAGACCGGCTCTCCAGCGTGGGACGAAGTCGCTTCGCGAACATATCTCGGCAAGATTGCGGTTTCCAGCCTGGTCACCAGAGCTGATCGCGTGATTTCCGTTCCGGTCGCAAAAACCCATTCATGGGCGCAACTAACGCTCGCGCTGAAGAATTTTATCGGCGTCACCCCGCTGGATCGCTATGCCGCCTGGGTAAATAACAGCTATTGGGATCGCGGCAAAGTTCTCGACCACAGTAGTCCGCAAGCGATTGGCCAGATCTATCTCGACATCGTCAATGCAGTGAAGCCGGATTTGGCGATCATCGATTTTTCCATCGGCGTTGAGGGTGATGGGCCGACACTCGGCCACGGTGGACGGACCGTAAACATGAAGAACAGGCTCGGCTCGTGGCTCGTTCTCGCCAGTACGGATTTGATGGCGGCAGACGCAACCGCAGCACGCATCATGAGCCACAACGTTGCCAAAATCAAGCAGCTCGGTATGGGCTTCGATATCGGGTTGGGCGAGATCCGCGAAGAATCGATCGCGGTCGTGGGTGCAAAGCTCGACGACTTGCGCGTCGCTTGGCAACCTGCCGCACTCAAGAACCGGCTCTAATACGGGCAAGCTGCTGCACCAGCTTACGCTGCCGCGCATCATATCATCCATTGCTGCTGATGAAAAAGACTTTGAAAGGTAGAATAATGGTTCGGCAGAATGATCAAAAAATTATTTTGCCAAAGAATCATTCTGCCTTTTGGCTGCGGCGAGAGCCACGCTGTGAACTAGTCTGTTAAGAGTGAACTCTTTGCTTTTTCGGTAAAGAAAACTTCCAACCCGCTAATGAGCGCTAATTTTTTATTCGCGTTTATTGGCGTCTATTCACTGTTCAAACCTGTTTGATTGCAGGTTGTTGTGAGAAACGCGATGAAGATCAAAAAGCAGGGATTCCTTCCTGTAATTTCATTGCTCGTCCTCATGCCGTTCAACGCCGCTTGGAGCCAATTCGGCATCAAAGGCGGTTTGGCCGTGTCGGGCTTTCAGCTATCGCAAGATGTGAGCCCATCTACTGGCAACGATTATCGACCATTTCTGGGCTACGAAATAGAATGGATTCAGGAGGGTGACGCCTCCAGCCAAGACCGCGGTTTGCAAATTGGGATCTTCTATGCCAAAGACTTCTCGAAGTATTTTGCTGTGCAGCCGGAATTGTTTTACTCGCAAAAAGGGCTTCATATCTATCAGGCTGAGCTTTACAACAGCGCCTACAGTTTGAATGTAGACTATATTGCAGGAGCGCACGGTTCAGGTTATTTTGAAAATTCGCAACTCCGTCAGCGGCATCTGTCTCATTTGGGACTACACGGTTGGCGACTGGTACGGCCATGCCGGCGGCAAACCCGGTGTTGCAGCCTACCTCGAATTTCAGCGTGACAGCAAGGTTGCATTGATGGTTGCTTCAAACTACCGGCATGACTCGGTCTATCTCGGCAATAACATTCATGCACTGGTCAGGCGAATTGCGAAAAGATACAAATGAAGCTCTCCATCCTCATACCAGTTTTCAGCGAGGCGCAAACGATTGCGGCGGTGGTGGAACGTGTACAAGCTGTGCCGATTGAGCAGGAAATTGTGTTGGTCGACGATGCTTCTACGGATGGCACTGCCCGCATCGTGGATCGACTTGCTTCAGCCAGAGTAAGGGTAATGCATCATCTGAAGAATCAAGGCAAAGGCGCTGCTGTGCGCACGGCGCTCGCAGCGGCAACGGGAGAGGTGATCGTGATTCAGGATGCCGATTTTGAATATGACCCGAATAATTTCGTGCGCATGATGGCGCCCATTGCCGCCGGCCAGGCCGAGGTGGTGTATGGCGTACGGTCATGGGAAAGCCAACACCGCCTCATGCGGCTCGGCAATGGGCTGATCACTTCTGCGGCCAATCTACTCTATGGACAACACTTGCAGGATATCGAAACCTGCTACAAGATGATGTGGCGCGAGATCGCGCTCCGCCTCGAGTTGGAATGCCGCCGCTTCGACCTCGAAGCTGAAATCACCGCCAAGTTGCTGCGGCTGGACTATGCGATTCATGAAGTGCCAATCAGCTACGCCGCGCGCTACGACAAGAAGAAACTATCACCGTGGGATGGCCTCCCGACTTTGCGCGTCCTTTGGAAGTATCGTCATTGGAAGCCATCTCATCGATCGATTGAACTGCCGTTGCCCGAAAAATCGGAAATCCACAACGAGCCGTCGCTAAAGAACTGACCGGAGAAAACGGAGCTAATGGAGAGACATGGTTGGAAAATCTTTTTAAGTTTTTGCTCTCTGTTTGCTGTGTTTTCTTCCGTGCTAAAATCTCTGCTTTTCTTGCACACATTCTACCTCTTCGAGGTTATGCACGCAGCCTGTTGAAATGAAAACTTTCGTCATCATCTTTCTGCTGTCATTTGCGATTCGGACCGCGCTGCTGTTCTCCTGGATGACGCCGCGCCAGTACATTTTCCCCGAGGCTGCTACTGAGACCGGAGCTGTGGCAAAAACACTTTTTGAAAAGGGAGAATACGCCGATCCCTACATCATTCCGACCGGGCCCACGGCGCATCCGCAGCCCATCTATACCGGCATGATCACGTTGATTTACCACCTGTTCGGCGTGACGCTGACCGCCGGGTATGTACGCTGCTTCCTGGCGATTGCGAGTTTTTCAGCGATGTACGCGATGATTCCCTGGTTCGCCGGCAAAGTCGGAGTCGGCAAGCCGGCGGGAGTGCTCGGCGGCATTGCCGGCGCCGTGATTCCACAGCAGTCGCTCAACGAGGTCATTGGTTGGTCTGCGAATGAGCCGCTCGCAGCCATTGCGCTTGGTTTGTTGCTCGTCGGGTTCCTGCGGCGCTGGACCGAGACACGTCTTGCCGTCTTGAACTTTCTCTTGATGGGAATAGGCTGGGGCGTCGCGTTTCATTTGATGCCGGCGCTTTTGCCGGTGATGCTGAGCTGCATCGCATTCGAGTTGTGGTGGCGCAAAGATCGCCGGAAGTGGTTCTCGTCACTCGTGATGATCGTGGGCGTGGCGCTGGCGTGTCTTCCGTGGACGTGGCGGAATTACATCACCTTCCACGAGCTCTTTTTTATTCGCAGCAATTTTGGATTGGAATTGCGCCTGGGCAATCACCATGGCGCCGCCGCCGACATGGAAGTGATGGACGCGGCCGAGGGTGCCAGCATGCGCCATCCGGGCAATAACCGCGAGGAAGCGCTCAAGGTTCGAGAACTGGGAGAGATGGAGTACATGCGGCAGGCGCAGCGCGAGGCCGTGGAATGGATCAAGGCACATCCGGTCGAATTTCTCCGGCTGACGGCGTCGCGTGTGATTCACTTTTGGTTCGGCCCGCTGCACCAGCCGTTGATCGCCGCGGGGATTTCTTTGCTCACGATTCTGGCGCTCCTCGGCGCGTGGCGAACCCTGCCGGCGCTGACGACTCCGCAACGGGCCGCGCTGCTGATTCCTCTGGTGACATTTCCGCTCGTCTATTACATCGTCACCTACATGTCGCGATACGCCGTTCCCATAAATTGGCTCCTGCTGATGTTCGCGGGCGCCGAGGTGTGGCACTGGATCAAGCGGAGCTCAATTTATAGCGAAAGTTGAAATGATAGGCAAGCAACTGGAAACAAGACTACGATCATCAAACCCGAAAAGTGCGTAAGGGTTCTTTTTATGGCGGTCTGATGATCAGAAAAAAGTCTGCGAACTAAATCTTGCAGAAATCGTAAAAACTAAGTGAAAATACTCCCGATATGGCGATGCGATGTGGATTCCGTGACGTGAGTAGATAAGTTGACGATTGCGATTCATGTGTAGATCACCCGCACAATCGGGCGAGAAAAAAGCATGCTCTGCCGTTGTGGTTCCGCCCTTGTTTTTCCCCGAACAGCGTAAGCTGGTTGCAAGCTATTTCTATCCCGCCTCGATACGTTTCCTGACCAACGCAGCCTATCAAAAAAACAAACCGTGGAGGAGAAAATGACGACCTCAAATCCCGTCGGTGAAATCCCTAGCGTGACGACTAGATCAAAGAGCGACGAAACCATGTGGGCGATGTTTTGCCACCTCGGCGGCCTGTTTGGATTCATCTTCCCGTTTGGGAATATCCTTGCTCCGCTTATCATTTGGATGATGTACCGCGACCAATTTCCCCTCGTCGACGATCAAGGCAAGGAAGCGGTAAACTTTCAAATCAGCATGAGCATCTATCTGATCGCCTCCGCCATTTTGATCTTGCTCATCGTCGGGCTGTTCCTGTTGATCGCGTTGTTGGTTTTCGCTCTCGTGGTGACGGTCTCAGCCGCGATCGCGGCGAGCAAAGGCGGCAAATACCGCTACCCGTTCACGATTCGATTTATTCAGTGAAGGCAAACATGGGCGCTGCAACTTCAATCGCGATGATCGGCCAAACGATCTCCCATTATACGATTCTCGAAAAATTAGGCGGGAGGGGCATGGGCGTGGTGTATAAAGCCGAGGATCTCAAACTCAGACGTCTCGTCGCCCTCAAATTTTTACCGCCTGACTTGACCCGAGACGAAGAGGCAAAAGAGCGCTTCATTCACGAGGCGCAAGCGGCCTCCGCGCTCGATCATCCCAACATTTGCAACATTCACGAAATCGATGAAACCGAAGACGGACAGCTCTTCATTGTCATGGCATATTATGATGGTGAAACGCTCAAAAAGAAAGTGGCCAGAGGCCAGTTGGCAGTGGCCGAGGTCATTGACGTTGCCTTGCAGGTTGCGCAGGGTTTGGCCAAGGCACATGAGCATGGGATGATCCATCGCGATGTCAAGCCGGCCAATATCATTGTGACCAGCGATGGTGTGGCCAAGATTGTGGATTTCGGTCTGGCCAAGCTCGCTGGGCAAGCGCAACTCACCAAAGCCGGCACAACCCTCGGTACCGCCGCTTACATGTCGCCGGAGCAGACCTACGGCGAGGACGTTGATGCTCGCGTGGACATCTGGGCATTGGGCGTCGTGCTCTACGAGATGATCACCGGGCAATTGCCTTTCAAAGGGGAATATGAACAGGCCGTGATCTATTCCATTCTCAACGAGACGCCGCACCCGCTTACTAGCTTGCGCGCAAACCTTCCCCAGGAACTCGAGCGCATCGTTAATCTATGCCTTGCCAAGAAAGCAACGGAGCGCTACCAGCAGATGACCGAATTGCTGGCCGATTTGCGCGCGCTCAAGCAGCAGCTCGAATTTGGCTTCACCAAGCAAGCTCGCGCGCAAGCGCGAGGACGTTGGCGCATACGCCCCATTCTGTATGCCGTTGGCGTGATTGCGCTCGCCCTGCTCGTTTGGCGGCTTTTATTGCAACCAAAGACCGCCTCGATGGACAGAAAATCCATTGCCGTCCTTCCGTTTGCCAATCTCAGCGCCAATAAAGATGATGAATACTTCAGCGATGGCATTACGGAAGATGTGATTACGCAGCTTGCGAAGATTGCCGATCTGAAAGTGATTTCGAGAACGTCTGTGATGCAGTACAAAGGCGTCTACAAGAACGTCCGGAATATTGGCAGAGAGCTTGAGGTTGCTACGGTGCTCGAAGGAAGCGTGCGTCGCGCCGGAAGCCAGGTGCGGGTCGCCGCACAGTTGATTGATGCCACGGAGGGAGGGCACCTCTGGGCAGAAATTTATGATAAAGAAATGACAGAGATCTTTGCCATCCAAAGTGATATTGCTCGGCAGATTGCGGTTGCGCTCGAGGCAAAGCTTTCATCTCCGGAAAAGGAACGGATTGCAAAAAAGCCCACAGGCAATATCACGGCGTATGATTACTATCTCAAAGGGCGTGAATATTATTATCGGCATAATGAAGAAGGCTATGATATGGCCGCAGGTTTCTTTGTAAAAGCGCTCGAGCTTGACTCAACTTACGCTCTTGCCTACGCGGGGCTGGCCGATGCTTGCGCGCAACGAGAATTGCTGGATTCCGCCATCACACTGAGCCAGCGTGCGATCGCGATGGACGCGAGCCATCCGGACGTCTATAAATCATTGGGGCTCGCGTATTATTACAAAGGATGGATGCAGAAATCCCTGGAAGCCAACCTGCACGCGATAAGACTCAATGCAAATCATTTTCCCGCCATAGGCATTGTGGGTTGGGTGCTGCTCGAAACCAATCCGGTTGAAGCCTTGCCCTGGTTGAAAAAGGCATTCATGCTGGATCCGACCTCTGCGAGCCGGGCGAGCGCCATTGGCACAGCCTATATGCTTCTTGTTGATGAGGCCAATGCAGAGAAATGGTTCCAGAAGGCCCTGGAGCTCGCGCCGGATTATCTGAGAAATTACTTACGATTATGGCAGTTGTATTCTCAAGGAGGACGATTTGATGCAGCTAAGAAAATCGAACAGAAACTCTTGACGAATGCGCCAAATTATCTCCAAGTTAGCGGCCTGTCTAGTCTTTTGGATCGTGACTATGCACAGGCAAGGGAATACTATGAAAAAACAGTTTTAAAGGATCCCCAATTCCGATCATTGGATCTTGCGTACTTTTACAAAAAAATTGGCAAGGAAAGTGATGCCCAGAGGGTGTTCGATTATTTTATCAAGCGGAACCAAATAAGAATCAAAGAAGGGAGTGAAAGGAGCGTCGTACGCTATGATATGGCGCGCATCAATGCCGCACTGCACAAGAAAGCCGAGTCTTATGAATGGCTGCAAAAAGCGATCGACGCGGGGTGGATCGAGTATCGCTGGGGCATGATTGATCCGTTGCTGGAAGATTTACACAACGATGAGCGGTTCAAGCAAATGATGGCGCAGGTAAAAGCGAAAGTCGATCAGATGCGCCAGCGGGTGGAAATGATGGAGCAGAGGTGACAGGGGAAACACATGCTACTATAAAACGAGGGCGCAGGTGAAAACGCAAGTGGAGGTGACGAAAATAGCATGAGGGCCATGACGCGCATCAGTGAAAGGAAGGTGCACAAAAGCGGCGCTCAAATTTTTCCCATCCGCAAGTTTCTTTGGTTTGTTTGCAGTTCGTGAGGCAGTTATGAAAAAGTGCGCAGTGATCCTATTTGCGTTGACGTTCCTCTGTGCTCCCAATTCGGCCAGTGCTCAGATGATCGCCGACCTCCGTGCCGACGTCGCCACTCCTTTCGGCACGTATCATCCATACCTAGTTTCCGTCCGGCCTACGATTCCGGCGATAACGGTCGCGCCGGATTTCAGCAATGTGGCCAATTTCAGCCGCTTTCAATTCACCGAAAACGAATTTCATTTCTTGCGGAGCAACCATTTTGTCGTCTCACCACGGCGAACGCGCGAGGGCACCGGTTATCGCGAGATGTATGACATTTACAATGAAGCGCGCGAGCTGGGCATTCCCATTCTCGTCACTACCGACGCGATGCTGCACACGTTTCATTTGGTGTTTGATCGTGTGCTCAAGACGTGCGAAGAGCGGCACTTCTACGGTTTGTTAGGAAGCATGCTATCTGAGTTGTACGCAGAAACCCTGGCGCAACAAATCGCTGCCACTGATACGCTGGCGCGCTGGGCGCTGTGGCGCAATCTCGAGTATCTCAATGTCGCGCGCAGCCTGTTTGACACCACCTTTGTTCCTCAAACAACGATCGGACTTTGTCAGCAGGAGCTTGATCTCATCGCGCAACACGCGCCCTTTACCTCTTCTCCGATTTTTGAGTATGCCGAGGATTACACGCAGTATATCGTTCGCGGGCACTACACGCAATCCGATTCCTTGCGCCGATATTTCAACACCATGATGTGGCTGGGGCGAATGACTTACGATCGTCTGAATCGTGGCTACACTTTGGGCGCGATTCTGCTGACGCAGGCGCTCCTGCGCGCGCAGATCGATGTCCATCCTGTGCTCGACGATTGGCATGACATTTACCAAACCACGGTCTTCTTTGTCGGCAAGAGCGACGATCTTGGCCCGGATCAATATGCACAAATTGCTTATCAAGTTTATGGTGGAAGTTTCCTCGGCTCCTCTCCGAATGATTTGGCCAAGCGCGATTTGCTTGCGCAGTTTCAACAACTCGCACAAGACCTTCCCGGCCCGAAGATCGAATATCCCGGCCAGCCTCCGGGCTTTCGCCTCATGGGCCAGCGTTTCATTCCGGACTCTTATGTTTTGGATGAGTTGGTGTTTGACAAGCTGCCAGACCCGCGCTTCATGCCAACCGGTCTGGATGTGATGGCCGTGCTCGGTTCCGCGCGCGCTTTGGAGTTGTTGCAGCAAACGCCCGATTGGACGAGCTTCCCCAGTTATCCAGCAAAACTAAATGCGCTACGCCAAGAGTTTGCAGCCTATTCCGCCGCAACGTGGGCGCAGAACGTTTATTGGAACTGGCTCTATTGCTTGATGCCATTGCTGTATGCAAAAGGCGAAGGCTATCCGAGTTGGATGCAAACGCTCGCTTGGCTTGATAAAGACCTGCTCGCCGCGCTCGGCTCTTGGGCGGAACTGCGCCATGACACTATTCTCTACGCCAAACAGAGCGGCACGGAAACGAGCATGAAACCCGATGCCGTGGGCAAGCAAGGCTACGTTGAGCCCAATCCGCATCTGTACGCGCGCTTGGCCTCGCTCGCGCTGTTCCTGCAAACCGGTCTGCAGCATCGCAATCTGCTCTTCACAGAATTTGAAACAAGCCTGGGTCGATTGCACGACGTGCTGATTAAGCTGCACGAAATTTCGCAGAAGGAGCTTGCCAATCGTCCGCTGTCGCCGGAAGACTATGAAACAATTTTGAATATTGGAAAAACTTTGGAACAGATTGTCGAATTTGCACAATGGCCCACCGGCGGTCCGCGCCCGGATAACAAAGATGCTATGCCGGTGATTGCGGACGTGCATACCGATGCCAACACCTGTACGGTGCTGGAAGAAGGCGTTGGATATCCCTACTGCGTTTACGCGATTTGTTCGGTTGAGGGCCAATTGGTGCTCACGCGCGGCGCGGGGTTTTCGTACCACGAATTTGTTTGGCCTTCCACCGATCGCTTGACCGATGAAGCATGGCAGCAAATGTTGCAAATCTCTTCTTCCCCTGCGCCACCTGCGTGGAGCGCAAGCTTCCTCGCCGAGGCCGATTGGAAAAATCCGCAGCCGGATTTCTATTATTGGAAAACTGGCGAAACGCTTTGGCTTCGAGCCTGGGCGCAGAGTGACACGGTTCGACTTGGCCAGCCTGCGCAGGCTGAAATTCAATACGGCGGCAATCTCGGTGATCTCAAAGTTTGGGTTGAATCCGCATCCGGCATGAAAGCTGTCGCTGATTCAATTGCACGAGTGTCCTCTACAAAATGTGTCGCATGGATTCCGACGCACGGACTGCAAATTGGCCGTGCGTGTGTGGTGGCGCAAACGCCGGCGCCTCCGAATTTCAGCGGTGAGGCGGTGTTGGAATATCGCGCCGGGTTCATCATTGTCGCGCCGAGTCGCGTTGAAAATTCCGAAGTGAATACGCTGCCGCGCGCGTTTGCACTCTTGCCGCCGTGGCCTAATCCCTTCAATGCGAACGTGACGATCGCATTCGAGTTACCGAAAGCGAGTGTCGTCGAACTTGTCATTGTCGATATGGCGGGTCGTCGCGTGCGCAGCTTGGCTAAAGGTGTTTTCTCCGTTGGCCGCCATCGTCTGTTTTGGGATGGCAATGACGATCATGGTCGCAGCCAAGCCAGCGGCGTTTACCTTCTGCGTTTGCGGGCAGGCAAACATATCGCATCGCAGAAAGTCGTGATGGTGAAATAAGCAACGCGGCACGAACACTTTTGCCTTTGCAAAACCCTCCACTTCCACCATAACTTTCTCTCCGAATATCGAGGTGTACCATGAATGCATTCATCCTTTTCATGTCCCTGGCAATCGCCGCCGCTGTGATTTATGTCGTTTTCTCCATGCTCATCGTGCATGAGCTGCAAAAGCGGAATGTGAAGATCAATTTCTTTTTCCTGAAATTGTATCTGCCCAAGTATGCCCATCAATACAAGCAGATCACCCTGCAAGAAACGGGCAAGGTGGGCGCACTATTTTATGGGTGGCTTGTGTCCATCAATGCGACGTGGATTCTTGTCATTGTTGGCTTTCTTTTGCGGTGAGCACGCGCAGCACGAAAGCAAACACTTCGGACGCAGACTTCCATAGATCAACACGGATAAAATCAATGCGGATCCGCAATGATCTGCGTCGAAAGATTTCGGTTGCGGCTCGGCCGTCTTATGAAACTTGCTTGCAATAAAAATTCACAAATGAGGAGGCACAGAATGAAACGCTCAAATAGAGCATGCGTGGCAGCGCCGCAGATTCGCCTCGCCCTGCAAAGGGCCGTCATGATCTCCGCTTTTACGTGCTTGATCGTTGTTCTGACTTTGTTCGCTTGCACCCAAACCACAGCCCAAGAGCTTGAACGAGCGCTTGCGCTGTATCGCCAAAATCAACTTGCCGAGGCGCTGCCGCTTTTTGAGCAAGCGGCGGCAAAAAATCAAAGTGATGCAGAAACGCACGCCTGGCTCGCCGAAACCTATCGCCGTCTCGGAAAGAGAGACGAGGCAGTCAATCTGGCGAAAAAGGCGATCGCGCTCGACCCTTGCCAGAGTTTTGCCCATACCGTCCTCGCCGACGCGCATAATCCGATGTATAGCACTTGGGAGAGTGCGAACGCTGACAGCACCTGGATACATCTGCAAAAGGCCGTCGCTTGCGATTCCACTGATGGCAATGCCTGGATGAGCATGTGGAGTGAAGCCATTCGTCGCGGCGAGATGCCGATGATGAAACGGGCGCTTCGTTCTGCCCACCAATCCGGCTTTTTTACGCAAGCGGCGCTCTCGTACAATCGCTGGATGCTGCAAGGTTTGCCGAAAAACGCGCTGCTCGTGACGAATGGCGACATGGACACATATCCTGCTGTGGCGTTGCAAGAAGTCGAAGGTTTTCGCACGGACGTCGCGATCGTTAATCGCGCACTCTTGAACACGGTTTGGTATGTGCGATTCATTCGTGATCATTACGGCCTCTCGATTCCTTTTCCAGATTCTCAATTGGACTCTCTCCGCGCTTTCAAGGATCAACAGGGAAACCTGATCACGGTATCAGATCAAATTCTCAAAGCTTTGATGAAGCAAAAAGAAGGCGGTATTTTTTCGCGACCGATTGCCTTCTCTGTCACTGTTGATCCAAGCTTTACGAACACGATCAAAGATCATCTGCAAATGGCCGGGCCTTTCTTGTTGTGGCAATCCCGTCTTGCACAAACGGCTCCGGATACTGCCATGCTACGCAGCAATCTGGCGAGCATAAATGCGGCAGATTTTGCCGGACCTTTTGCCAGTGCGCAAGATCGTAGTCCGGTGCGGCAAGTTTTTACCAAAGGAATCGCCCGGAATGTCACGGCGACGGCGCTGGCATACAGCGACCTGCTGATTAAATCTGGAAAATTTTCAGAGGCGCAAAAGTGGTTGAGCTGGGCCGAAGAATTTGAACAGAAGACCGAATTCGGGCCGGCGTTCGCACAGCAAATTCTCAGTCTGAAAGATGCTGCAAGACGAGGCCTCCAGCACGGCAAAGAGCAACAATAGAAAAACACTGGCAACAGAGAGGTGCATATGAAGTGCAAGTATTGCGGCAAACAATATCCGTCGGGATACTATTTCAAGACCACGCATTGCTGCACGGACTGCTTCGGCAAATTCAGTGCGGAGGAGCAGCAACGTTTGCTAGCCTCTGACTCTTCTGCTGCTCCACATGAAGAGGCCAAAGCTTGGACGATTAGTGGTAAAACGCTGGTCTGCCCCGTTTGCTCCAATGATGATTTCTGGAAGCGTCAAACGCTCATGAACACGCCGGGCATGACTTTCTTCGGCATTGAGTGGGCTAATCGCCAGGCCGTCAATTATGTTTGCAGCCGTTGTGGTTACGTGTTCTGGTTCTTGTTAGATGAATAGCTCGACTTCATCTTTGGGCACAGACTCGAGCAGGGAGTTCGATTAGAATGAAGGCGGAGCAAAACATACAAGCGCCGCGAAAGAATTCGATCTTTCAAAAGCATCGCCACCTCATTCGTGGTGTGATAATCGGGTATTCCGGTGGTGTCATTGCGGGCCTCGCAATGGAAATGCCCCTCGCGGGAATCATGCTCGGGGTTGCAAGCGGATTGCTTCTCGGCATTGCTTGGCAGCGACAATGGAATTTGTGGCTGCGGCTGTTTTTGTATGCAGCGATCAGCGTACTTTTTATAACGTTTTTTTTTGATCCACTCTCTGATCTTTGGTCTGGTTCACGATCGGATAAACCCTTGCCCGAGCAACTGCAATACGCTTTGGATAGAAATCTGAAACGTTATAAGGTCAAAGGCGCATCAGTCGCCGTCATCACGCCCGGCGGTGAAACGTGGCTCGGTGTCAGCGGTGTTTCTCATGACACAGTCGCCATGAAACCCGACATGTTGTTCGCCATCGGTAGCATCACCAAAAATGTCGTGGCCGCGTTGACGTTCAAGCTGGCCGAAGAAGGAGCGCTTTCACTGGATGATTCATTGCTCAAATGGCTGCCGCGCTATCCGCAAGTGGACAGCACCATCACGATACGGCAGTTGCTGCATCACACCAGCGGGCTTTACATGTTTTGGGATAACCAAACGATCTGGGATGATCTCAAAAAATACCGGAGCCGATTTTTCACACCGGAGGAAGTATTGACCTATCTCAAGGAACCCTATTTCCGGCCCGGCAAAGGTTGGCATTATTCGAACACCAATTATCTTCTGCTGGCGATGATCATTACGAAAGCGACAGGCTCGAATCTATCGGCTGAATTCAGAAAGCGCTTTTGGGAACCGTTGGCTCTCGAAGGCGCGTACCTTTCCATGGAAGAACAGCTTCCGAACAATCTCGCGCATGTTTGGGGAGACAACTTTGAAAACGACGGATCATTCCATGACATAACTTTTTTGCCGCGCATCTCGCACGAGACCATAACCTACGGCTCTGCCGGCCTCTTTATGACCGCACGCGATCTGGCTTCTTGGTGTCAAGCTCTCTTTCGTGGAAAAGTCCTCGAGCAATCTTCGCTGGAGCAGATGCTAAATTTCAATCGGGAAGGCTACGGACTCGGCGTTCATGCAATCAGCAGAGGCATAACGAGCGGTGTGACCGCATATGGGCACGGCGGAGCGAATATTGGAACCGTTGCTTACATGGTATATCTGCCTGACTTCGAAACCAGCATTGCGGTCATGATCAATGCATTCCACGGGAAATGCATTGATCGGGTTTTAGAAGATGTAATTGAAATTGTGACCGCGCATCAAGAGAAGCGGAGAAAACAACTCTGAAGCGGGCGGTTAGGCATTGCCTGAACAACGGAGAAGAGCCATGCAAATCATCGATCTCACCAACGAGCATAAGCCGCTCTATTTTGCCTGCCTTGAAGATTGGAATGAAGAGATAAAAGAGGCGGGCAACCACAAAGAAGTTTGGTACAATCACATGCAGGACAAGGGCCTGCGCGTGAAGCTCGCGCTGGATGATGAGGGCCATGTCAGCGGCATGATTCAATATGTTCCCATCGAACACGCTTTCGCGGCGGGCAAAGACCTCTATTTCATCAACTGCATCTGGGTTCACGGCCACAAAAAAGGCAGAGGAAACTTCCAGAAGAAAGGGATGGGAAAAGCCTTGCTGCAAGCTGCGGAGGAAGATGTAAAAGCTCGAGGCGCCAAAGGCGTTGCCGCTTGGGGAATATCCTTCCCGTTTTGGATGAAGGCCTCGTGGTTCAAAAAACAGGGATACCAGAAGGTGGATAAAAACGGCATGGCGGTTCTGCTGTGGAAGCCTTTCACCGATGACGCCGTTCCTCCCCAATGGATTCGACAAAAGCAGCAACCGCAAAAGACTGCGGGCAAGGTGACCGTCACCGCGTTCTGCAACGGTTGGTGTCCGGCGCAGAACATGGTTTTCGAAAGAGCCAAACGCGCCGCCGCGGAATTTGGCGACAAAGCCGTGTTTCGCGCGATCGATACCTTGCCTCGCGAAACGTTTTTGGAATGGGGCATTTCCGATGCCTTGTTCATCGACGGCAAGCAGGTGCGAACCGGGCCGCCGCCGTCGTATGAGAAGATAAAGAAAGGCATCACGAAACGCGTTAAGAAATTGCAGCCATGACCGCCTTTTAAAATGAAGAAAGGAGTGAGCAATGGGAATACGAAAAAGCATGTTGGCGGGGTTGCTTTCCGGATTGATGATGGGGATGGCCTTGTTCGTCGTTGGCGCCCTCGCTGCAAGAATAATTTATGGCCCCCAGTTCGCTCCGGCTGGAAAGTTTGAACCGGAACAGATGAACGCTTGGTACTTTATATGGACAAAGCTGGTGATTGGTGCCTTCTTTGGAGTTCTATTTACCCTACTCTATGAGGCAATGCCTCTCTCAAAAAGAGTTGACGGTGTTTGGAAGGGAGTCGCATATGGGTTCTGGTTTTGGTTTGCGATTTCTTTATGGAATTTGTCGCATCCACTGGTCTACGGATCTATTGAGATGCCAAATCAGGTGTTCTGGTTGATCTATTCGCTGGGTGGATTTTTGGTGTATGGAGGTGCTTTGGGCTGCATTCATAAAAAATGGGCCGCCGCCGTCTTACGAGAAAATTGAGAAAGGCATCGCTAAGCGAGCGAAGCGTCTGTCACAAATGAGCAAAGCAAAAGCACAATTCTTAATCGGCACCTCGGGTTGGACCTATCCAGACTGGGAGCGGGTTTTCTATCCCGAAGACTGGCCCAAGAGCCGGTGGCTCGAATATTACGCCACGAGATTCAGCACAGTCGAAGTCAATGCGACATTTTATCGGACCTTCAAAGATCAAACTTATCGGAGGTGGCATGAACGGGTGCCAAAAAATTTCCACTACGTTTTAAAAGCGCCTCGCGTCATTACGCATCATAAGCATCTCAAGGGCACGGAGGAAGAAATCAAAAACTTCTGGCGCTCGGCCGCGCTGCTGGAAGACAAACTTGGTTTGATTCTGTTGCAGCTTGCTCCCAGCACGCCGTATGATCCTGAGCGGCTGAAACAAGCCTTACGCACTTTCGGCGATCCGGGAAAGGTAGCTGTGGAGTTCCGGCACAAAAAATGGCTGACTGATGAAACCAGAGAACTGCTCAACGAAATAGGATCGGTTTTTTGCGCTGTCGATTCTCCGAAGAGCAAGTTAGTGGACTGGATTACTTCCGAGGTCGCTTACTTCCGCTTGCATGGCCGCGAGCAGTGGTATGCTTATGACTACTCACTGCAAGAACTGCGAGAGATTGCGATATTGGCGAAACGCATGGAAAAATTGGGCGCGCAAAAAATCTACATTTTTTTCAATAACGATTTCAACGGATATGCTCCGAGAAATGCGTTGACGCTTTTGGAAATGCTAGTGACCGGACAATCGGAAGCATTGTTGCGGATTGACAATGTTGAGTTGACTTGAAAAAAGCCGGATCCGAAACAGCCCGGCATGCAGAAAGCATCCGGTTACAATTAAGCGCGATGCTGGTTTGAAACCCGATGCAGGGTTAGTGAAAACGTCATTCCAATGCCGGCGCGAAGAATATTTCACATGCAGCGTGCAGCAAATTCAAATTGGGGAATTGGACTCTGGACTACCGAGTTCCTAAAAGCGTGTTGAGTGAGGCCACGACCGGCAGTGGGGCCGGAACTTGCAAGAGGGCTCTGCACGACAAGCATGTCTATTTTGACTACTCAGCATCCTTTTCCACCGGCGACCGAGCTCAGGCGCACGCAATTTTCGCCTGGGATGGAAATGCGAAGTGATTATTGCAGAAGAAAACGGAAATTACCTGGCGCAGCTTGCGAGCGCAATTTTGCACATATAAAGTTTCGCAATAAAATTCGTGTGAAGGAGGTGAGCGTTGCGCTATGGAGCCTTCGCGGAGGGGAGGCTCTTCAAACATGAAGGAGCTGTGTTGAATTCTTCAAACAGGAATGGAGGCCAATATGAGTAACGTCACTGGGAACGATTTTACCTGTTTTCTTCTGTCGCTACTCACGCTGGGAATACGGAGATATTTTAGCGTTCCACAGGGGCAGGAATACATTATCACGGCATTCGGGAAATGCGTGCGCACCGCCAAGCCTGGCTTGGGCTCATGCCTTAGCCTGTGGGGCCTTTATCAAAAGCCCTATAAGCTGGTTCCGGTGAAAGAGCAGGTCAAAGATTATAAAGAGGAAGACGTCTTTACGCGCGATGGGGTGCGTTGCACAATTCATACGGTCGTATACTTTACCATAACGGACGCAGTCAAGGCAACGTTTGATATCGACAACTATGAGACGGCGATTCGGGAACTGGTGCGGGCCGCGCTCCGCAACGAATGTGGTGATCTGCCAGCGATGCAATTGCTCGCCGGTCGCCGCAAGCTTATCGAAAATCTTTTGAAAACGTTGAGCAAGGATACGGCGCCATGGGGGATTGCAGTTCGGCTGGTTGAAATCACGGAGATTTTTCTGCACGATATGAAATGAAGTGGAGGAGTGCGATGATCAACATTCAATGCGCGGATTTGGAGCGCAGTTCTTATTCTGAAGAGAAGGAGCTGTTGGCGAAGGAGGCAGAACACCTCCGCAATTTTTATTCGCTCACCGGCGAGTCACGCAAGGAGTATATCGTTAAGATGGCGGAGGCAGAAGCAGAACGCATCAAGATCGTTCGCGAGGCGGAGGCGAATGGGCTTTTGGCTATCCGTAGAGCAGAAGCTACAGGCTTCAAACTCATAGGAGAGGCGCTGGCTCAAATCGAAACGCGCGATCTTGTCGTCAAGCTGGCGGGGCTTATGACGCTGCAGCAAGTATCGCAGTCGTTGGCCGAGGGCAAAGCCACGAAGCTGTTTCTGCCACAAAACCTCGGCGATATTTTCTCCCTCATTGCCGGCTGGAAGGAAGCGCTTACGCCTCCTGCTGACTCCGGCATGAAGCCGGCAGCGCCATAACCATGCGCTCTGGAATAGATGTGAAGTGCTTCATCGATGAAGAGTGAGATTAGGTGAAAACGGCGAGGAGCATTCGTTCGAATGCCTTCAAAGACTGGGATTCAAGCTTCCCAAAATATTTCATGCAAACAGAAAGGAAAGATCATGTCCCACAAACGCAGTCATCTTACGCTTCTCTTTACCCGCACACTTGGCGCGATTTTTCTTTTGACGACAATTGGTGTGCTCGATCTGCGCGCCCAAAATCCGGCGCAGCGTTCGACTTCGCAGGAGACCGCCTCTTATCCCGGCTTGCAGCCCGACCAATTTATGACCAAATGGTTGCTCTTGGGACCGCTGCCGGTTTCCAAAGAAAAACCCAAGCCCGAAGATCAAGAAACGCAGAAAAAGGCCTTTGCCGTTGAGTTCATCAATCCCAAGCTTGCAACCGTAAAAGCCGGCCAAAGCCAGCAAATCGGCGAGAAGAAATACCAATGGCGTTTCGTGCAAGCTGTGGAAGACATCGTGGATTTGACGCACACTTATGGCGATTCCGAGTTCGTTGTTGCGTATGCGTGGGCCGAGATCAACGCGCCCGAGGCGAAAACCGTACTGATGGCGTTGGGCAGTGATGACGGCGTCAAAGTCTGGTTGAACGGCCAACTGGTGCATGAGAATTGGATTGGCCGGGCGGTGGTCAAGGACGACGATCTTTTTCCCCTTTCATTCAAAAAAGGCAGGAATCAACTCCTGCTCAAAGTGCAGAACATGCAGCAGGCCTGGGGATTTTGCGCGCGTGTGATCGGGCCAACGTTATTCACGGAGAAGTTGGTCTCGTTTGCAGAGCGCGGCAATCTCGATGCGCTCAAACTGCTGTTGGCGCACGGCGCTGAGGTCAACGGCAAAACCAAACGCGGGTTGACGGCTTTGCATGCAGCCAAAATCAACGGCCGTGAAGCCGTTGCCAAAATGCTGCTGGAAAAGGGCGCGGATCCCAAGATCGCCATGCCGGCTCCGGAGGCGCTCGTCGATGCACTCTTCACGGAGGCGACAGCGGGAGAAACTCCGGGCGCCGCCGTGTTGGTGGCGCAGAACGGCAAAGTTATTTATCAGAAGGGCTTCGGATTCGCGAGCCTCGAGCATCGTGTGCCCATCACAACGGAAACGAAATTTCGCATCGGCTCGATCACGAAACAATTCACCGCCTCTGCGATTTTGAAACTGCAGGACGCCGGCCTGCTCAGCGTGCAAGATCCGCTTTCGAAATTTATCCCTGACTATCCCCGCGGCAACGAAGTCACCATTCACCATTTGCTGACGCACACCTCCGGCATTCACAGCTACACCAGCAAACCGGATTTTTTGCAGACTGTCACGGTCGAAGTCAAACCTGAAAGTCTGATCGCGAGCTTCAAAAACGACAAGTTCGATTTCGACCCCGGCACACAATGGCGCTACAACAACTCCGGCTACTTTCTGCTGGGATACCTCGTCAGTAAACTCGCGAATGAGCCTTATGCGGATTATCTCAAGAAGACGTTTTTTGCGCCGCTCAACATGAACGATACGGGCGTGCATCATTGGAGCGACATTCTCGCGCACGAGGCGACCGGATATTCCTACATCGACGGCAAGTTTCAAAAGGCGCAGAATTGGGATATGTCGCGCGCCGGCGGCGCCGGTGCGTTGTATTCAACGGCGACCGATCTTTATCGTTGGAACGAGGCGGTCTTTACTGGCAAAGTGTTGAGTGAAAAAAATCTCGCGGCCGCGTTCACACCCGTTACGCTCAAAGATGGCAGCAAGGCGCAGGCTTTCGGCGGCGGCTACGGCTATGGTTGGGCCATTAGCGACTTTCGTGGAATAAAAGTAATCTCCCACGGTGGTGGACTCAATGGCTTCGTCACCAATCTGGCGCATTCTCCCGAGCACGACATGACGATTGTGGTTTTGACGAATTGCGCGCCGCCACGTGATTTGAATCCCGGTGCGCTCACGGGTGAAATTGCGCAGATTTATTTGTGGGAGAAACTGGCAAGCCAGGAATCGTATGCGACTGCTGCGGTCGATCCCAAGCTGTACGACGCGTATGTGGGAAAGTATGAATACCCCGGCGGCGCGATCATGACCGTCACGAGAGATGGCAACAAGCTCTTCGCGCAATTAACCGGCCAGCCGCAGTTTGAAATTTTTCCTCGCTCCGAAACTGAGTTTTTCTGGAAAGTCGTTGATGCCCAAATCACCTTTGTGAAAAACGAAAAGGGTGAAGTCATGCACGGCATTCATCGGCAGGGCGGGCAAACGCTCACCGTGCCGCGGCTTAAAGAAGAGGCTTCGGCGAAAATTGATCCGAAGATTTATGACGCGTATGTCGGCGAGTACGAGCTCGCGCCCGGCAGAATCCTCGCCGTGACTAAGGAAGGCGTGCAATTGTTTGTGCAGTTAACCGGCCAGCCACGCTTTGAAATTTTTCCACGTTCGGAGACGGAGTTCTTCTTGAAGGTGGTAGTGGCTGATATCAAGTTTGTCAAGGACGAAGCCGGCAAAGCCGGCAGTCTGATTTTGAAGCAAGGCGGCGTGGAGCAGACGGCGAATAAGATCAAATGAGGAACGCTTCAACTTTATAGAGATTAACTCGAATTTGTCAAGTTGCACCCAAACGAGTATCACGTGAACCACAAACACCGGAGGAAGTATGAACTACCCTGTTTGGGATGTGTCATTCGGAGCCGGTCTACTCATTGCGATTGTCTCTGTGACGCACGTCTTCGTATCTCACTTCGCCGTCGGCGGCGGGCTTTTCTTGGTGCTCACGGAGAGAAAAGCCTATCGTGAGAGCGATATGGCGCTGCTGGAGTGGTTGAAACTCCACACCAAGTTTTTTGTTTTGCTGACCGTCGTGTTCGGCGCCATTAGCGGCGTGGGAATCTGGTTTACCATCGCGCTCGCACACCCCTCGGGCACTAGCGCGTTGATTCATGCCTACGTCTGGGGTTGGGCGATCGAATGGATCTTTTTCTTCCTCGAGATCACCGCGGCGTTGATGTATTTGTACGGTTGGAACAAACTCAATCGCCGCACCCACCTGTGGTTCGGTTGGGTTTATTTCATCGCCGCATTTGCGAGCATGGTGGTCATCAATGGCATTCTTACTTTCATGCTCACGCCGGGGCAATGGCTCACCAACCAAAATTTCTGGTCGGGATTTTTCAATCCCACGTATTTCCCCGCGCTGTTTTTGCGCTTCGCCTTTGCGTTGGCGTTGGCCGGCTTATATGCGCTCGTCACTGCCAGCCTGCAAAAGAGCGCGGAATTGAAAGGCAAGATCGTGAAGTGGAGCGCGCGCTGGATCATTCCGGCTTTTGTGGTTTTGCCCGTGATTGCTTATTGGTACATCAGCAACATTCCGCCGCAAGTATGGGCCAGCGCCAAAGGCTTGATGCCCACCGCCAGCCGCTATGCCACGCTTATTCTGATTTTCTCGCTCGTTACCTTCGTGTTGGCGTTGCTGACTTTGATCAAGCCCAAGAAATTGCATTTTGCTTTCAGCTTGGTGGTGCTGGCCGCAGCGTTCACGACGATGTGGTCGTTCGAGTTTATTCGCGAATCCCTCCGAAAACCCTACCTCATCGCCGATTATATGTACGCCAATTCGCTGTATAAAACCCCCTCCGCAGGTGATGGCGGATTTACAGTCGAGCAGCTCAATCAAACCGGCGTGCTGAAGACTGCGAAGTGGGTGCATCCGCGCGAGCTTACGGAGCACAACGAGGCCGCGGTGGGCCGTGAAATTTTCCGCGTGCAATGCCAGAGTTGTCACACCGTTGACTCCTATCGCGGCATGAAAGCCGCGTTGCAACAAAGGCATTGGGACGCTCATACGATTTATCAAATGCTGGGAAGCTTGGATGCCATGAACAACGGCGCCATGCCGCCGTTTGCCGGAATTGCATCGGAGCGCGCGGCCCTGGCCGCTTATTTGGCGACGATTCATCCGGTCACAAAGTCGCCGGAAGTGACCATGAGCGGCGAGATGACTTTTCAAAGCAACTGTGCGATGTGCCATCGCGCCGATCATCGCGACATCGTGTTCTCCGGATTGAAACAAATGGATCAGGAAACGATCGTTGTGATGTTGGAAGATTTGCCGACCTTGAATCCGCGCATGCCAAATATCAAACTGACGGAGAGCGAGCGCGCGGAACTGGCCAGATGGCTGCACGAATAATTGCACAAAGTAGTCCCCGCCCCTTGTGGGCGGCTGTTTAAAACAACAAATTCGCCCTCGACACAGTGCCCCGCAGGGGCAGGACTACGCAATCTCGGAAAGCAATTCTTAGACAAGGAGTCAACCATGGATACTGCAATGCTCATCCCCCTGACCGATCCCATCCCACTGCCGGCGCCGTATTGGTTGTTCAAACTGCTGCTGGTCGTCACCTTTATTCTTCACATTCTGGCGATGAATTTCATGTTTGGTGGCGGTGTGATGGTTGGCATTGCCAAATTCAAGGCGCGCAAGGATGAGAACTATGCGCGATTTTTCAGAGAAGGCAGCAAAAAAATCCCGTCGCTTCTGGCGGCGACGGTTACGCTGGGCATCGCGCCTCTGCTCTTTCTGCAGGTGTTGTATGGACAGTTCTTTTATGCTTCCTCCATCATCGTTGGCGCGCCGTGGTTTTTGGTTATCGTAATTCTAACGCTGGCGTATTATGGCTTCTATCTCGTCGCGTTCAAGAAGGAGGTCCACTCCGCCCGCACCGGTTGGTTGATGGTGCTCAGCCTAGCGTTGATTTTTGTGATTGGCTTTTTCTACAGCGACAATCTGACGTTGATGTTGACGCCGGAAAAGTGGGCGGCAAAGTACCACACCGATCCCAGCGGTTGGAATTTGAATTTGTCTGAAGCGACCCTCGTTGCCCGGTTTCTGCATTTCATGGTGGCGGCGCTTGCTATTGGATCATTTTTTGTCGCTTTCGTCGGTTTATTGCGCTGGAAAAAAGACACGAGCTATGCGCGTGTGCTCATTCGTTTCGGCGGCAAAGGTTTTCTGTATTTCACCATGCTGCAAATTCTCGTCGGCCTGTGGTTCTTGATCAGTCTGCCGCGCGAGAAAATGCTGCTCTACATGGGGCAAAATCTTTTGGCAACGGCGGCCTTGCTCATCGGCATCGTGGGCGCGCTGGCCGCCATTTTTGTGATGTCGGAAGGGTTGCGAAAAAATGACCCGCGCAAGAGTTTTTACCTCGCCTCCGGCGTGACGCTGCTCGTCGTCGTTTTCATGGCGATCATGCGCGAGATTTTGCAGGATGCGTATTTGGCCGAGTATTTCAAGCCCGCGAACTTCGTGGTCAAAACGCAATGGGACGTTTTGATGCTGTTTCTCGCATTGTTCGTCGCCGGCGTCGGGCTGTGGCTGGCGATGATCAAACGCTACTTCTTCTCGCCGAAGTTACGCGTTGAAAGCTGAGTCGGTGCTTCTGATTCACGCAGCACGTTGGACAAGCTTATGATCGACTGCTGCAATTCAACAGCGGCAACCGCGAATGCGCGCGCGCATCAAAAATATGAGCGTGCATTCGCGTTGCTTCACGGTTGAACTTATTTGCCGCACAGGCTGAGACTGCAATATAAATAATGTGACGAAACCGGAGGAGGTTTATGAAAAGATCCACAAAGATTGTTCTCGGTGTTGCTGCTGCCCTCATCGTTATCGTTGTTGTCTTTATCGCCCTCTCCATGTATTACATGATGCGAGGCCCGGATTTGGCAAAATACGAGCACCTCAAAGATCCGAAGATCTCAACCGTGCCGCATCAGAAGGTGATCGTGGTGGAAGCCAAAGGCGATCCAAACGTTATCGGCGAAAAGGCGTTTGCCATGTTGTTCCAATTGTATTTCAAAATGAAGGAGACGCCTAAAGGTCCGGGCCAACCGGCGCCCCGCGCGCGCTGGCCGCTTGCTTTTGATACGCCCAAGACGGAATGGGTAGGTTTGTATGCCATGCCCGTTCCCGAAACCGCCACGGAGCTTCCGCAGTATGAAGCAACGCCCGAGTTAAAGGTGTCGTTGACTACTTGGGAGTACGGTGAGGTCGCCGAGATTCTGCACGTCGGGCCTTATGATCGAGAGCAACCCACGGTTGCGCGGCTGATGGAATTCATCAAAGCGCAAGGCTATGAAGTTATCGGCGATCATGAAGAGGAATACCTCAAAGGACCGACGATGTTTTTCAAGGGCGATCCTCAGAAGTACGTCACTATCATTCGTTATCGCGTGAAAACCTCCGAACGATCATAGTGTGTGAAGCCTTCCAGGTTGGTAAAACCTGGAAGGCTTTCATGCTGCTCTTCGTGTAAGGGGTTTATTGCGAATGTTTAGTTAAGCTGAAAACCTTAGCCCTTGGCTTTTTCGTTTGAATGACGCCGCACCATGATTGGCATTGCAAAACACCGCGAATACACGCCGATTTATCGACACCTGGCTGTACCGGCGCCGACTTCGAACTGCTTCTTCGCAATTTTGAGCGAAAAAGAGAATGTTTCGCAATCTTGCAAAGACATTTTAAAAGCTCGTTGGGTGGCCCCTCCAAGCTCTTGATATTTCGCGCAATTTTTCCCCGGTAAGCGGCTTGATTCTTGCGAAATCAAACCAGGACTCCTCACCAGTATCGTCACACCGAACAAATTTATAAAAGGAAAGGAGGCGAACATGCCCGCTACTCTTTTGGTCAATGGCAAGAAACACGAGATTGAAGCGAGCGAGGAGACACCGCTACTCTGGCTGTTGCGCGACACGTTGGGATTGACCGGAACCAAATTCGGCTGCGGTCGCGGTCTCTGCGGGGCTTGCACGATACATCTCGACGGCGAGGCGGCGCGCGCATGCGTCACGAGTTTCGCCGAGGCCCAAGGGAAACGCATCGTGACGATTGAAGGGCTGGCCGCGAATGAAACGCATCCGTTGTTGCGCGCGTGGATTGCGGAGCAAGTGCCGCAATGCGGCTATTGCCAACCCGGACAAATCATGCAAGCCGCGGCTTTGCTCGCACAAACGCCGCGTCCCAGCGGCGCGGAAATTGACGCCGCGATGGCGACCGTGTTGTGCCGGTGCGGAACCTATTTGCGCATTCGTCGCGCGATTGAACACGCGGCACAGGAAGGAGGCGTGCGATGAATCACACCACCAATCTCACGCGCCGTGAGTTCATGCAGGTTGTATCGATGGCGGGCGGCGGATTGGCGCTCGGCTTTCATCTGCCCGCAAACAGCATGGGAGCCACAGATGCTGCTGCGGCGTTCGTGCCGAATGTTTGGTTGAAGATCGATACCGCGGGACTCGTGACCATAACCGTCGCGCGTTCGGAATTGGGCCAGGGCGTGCGCACTGCGCTGCCGATGATCGTGGCCGAAGAATTGGAAGCAAATTGGGAGGACGTTCGTCTCGAGTTCGCGCTGGCGCATCCCGACAAATACGGCGATATGACCACCGGCGGCAGCACGAGCGTGCGCGGCTCGTGGGAAGTTTTGCGCAAAGCCGGCGCGACCGCGCGTGCCATGCTCATCACCGCGGCCGCGCAAAAATGGAACGTCCCTCGCGAAACGTGTCGCGCGCTCAATGGCGCAGTGCAACATGAACCGAGCGGGCGTCGCCTCGGGTTCGGCAAATTGGTGGAAGCCGCGGCGCAGTTGCCCGTGCCCTCGGACGCGCCGCTGAAAGACGCGAAAGATTTTCGTTATCTCGGCAAAAGCCTGCCGCGCCTCGATGTGCCCGATAAAGTTTATGGCCGCGCCATTTTCGGCGTTGATGTGAAACTCCCGAATATGCTCTATGCTACCGTGGTGCACTGCCCGGTGTTCGGCGGGAAAGTAAAAAGCTTTGACGCGAAAAAAACTCTGAGCCTCAAAGGCGTGCGCCAGGTTTTGGAAATTCCCACCGGCATTGCCGTGGTGGCAAATTCTACTTATAGCGCTTTGCAAGGCAGCGCAGCGTTGACGATCACTTGGGAAGAAGGATCGCATGCAAAGTTGAACAGCGCCGGCATTCACAAAATGTTTGAAGAGAAAAGCGCAAGCGCGGGCGTGGTCGTGCGTGAAGACGGCGAGGTCACACAGGCCATGGCCGAGGCCGGCCGCAAGCTCGAAGCAATTTACGAGCTGCCGTTCCTTGCGCATGCGCCAATGGAGCCGATGAATTGCGTCGCGCATGTGTCCGCTGAGCGCGCGGAAATTTGGGCGCCGACGCAGGCGCCGCAGTGGGCGCAAAGCGAGGTCGCGCGCGTGCTCGGAATGCCGCAAGAAAAAGTTGCCGTCCATACCACGCTCTCGGGCGGAGCCTTTGGCCGGCGTTCGATGACCGACTTTGCGGTCGAGGCCGCGCAGATCGCGAAGACCGTGCGCGAGCCGGTGCAATTGCTCTGGTCGCGGGAAGAAGACATGCAGCATGATTTCTATCGCCCCGCAAGCTATCACCGCTTGTCCGCGGCTATTGATCGCAACGGCCGCATTACCGCGTGGCGGCATCACCTCGTTGCGCCTTCGATTTCAGCGCAATTGTTTGGCGGCCAGGAAGATGAGCGCCGGCCCGATGCGGTGGACGGCGCGGCACAAGTGCCGTATCAAATTCCCAACCTGCGCGTGGAATATGTCATGGCCAACACCGCGGTGCCGATCGGATGGTGGCGCTCGGTTTATAACTCGCAGAACGCTTTTGTCAATGAATGCTTTTTCGATGAGATTGCTGCAGCGCTCGGCCTCGATCCTTATGCGCTGCGCCGGCGCATGCTGCCCGAAGATTCGCGTTTGCGCGGCGTGCTCGAGCTTGTGGCAGAGAAGGCGGGATGGCATAAACCCGTCGCGCCGGGAAGAGGGCGAGGCCTCGCGTGCCATGCGTGCTTTGGCAGTTATTTCGCGGAAGTCGCGGAAGTATCGGTGGAGGAAGAACGCCGCGTGCGCGTGCACAAGTTCGTGTGCGCTCTCGATTGCGGCCCCATCGTGCATCCCGATCTCATCGCCGCGCAAGTAGAAGGCGCAATTGCGATGGGCTTGAGCGCCGCATTGCAGGGCGAGATCACCATTGCAAACGGCCGCGTGCAGCAATCGAGTTTTGATGATTATGCTCTGCTCACGTTTGAAGAGATGCCCACGGTCGAAGTTCACATTCTCCCGAGCACCGCGGCGCAAGGCGGTATCGGCGAGCCGGGACTGCCGCCGGTTGCGCCCGCATTGTGCAATGCCATCTTTGCCGCGACCGGCAAACGTATTCGGCGCTTGCCGCTGCGTTCCGAAGATTTGAAAGGAACGTGAACACGCTGGCTTCGTGCAGCGAAAGAGCGCAATTTGTCTGCTCATTGGACGCGTGCTGCTTGCTCGGATTCCGTTTTCGCACTGGCCGCCTCGTAATTATTGAGAACGGGCAGAGCAAGCAGCTTCATGATTGCGGAGTCGCTTATGACCAAACTGCATCGCCTTTTGGATGATCGCGCGCTCATCTTGTTGGGCGTGGTTTGCATCGGCTTGGGCGCGGAACTCAAAGTTTACGGCCTGGCCGGTTTGGGATTGGTGTTCGTTCTGTTCGGCATAGTCAATCGCAGCAAAGCCGGAAATAGATGACATGCTGCACATGGGAGCGGCCGGCGTGCATTCGCCGGGCGTGCGCCGGCAACCTCTCAAGATTTATGACGTATCCTGCCTGTGAATAAAAGAAGGAGCCTCGCATGTTCATCGGCCATTTCGCCGTGGCTTTCGCTGCAAAAAAAGCGGCGCCCAAAGTCTCATTGGGCGCCACCATTTTCGCGTCGCAGTTTATCGATTTGCTCTGGCCCATATTTTTACTTCTCGGTCTTGAGCATGTGCGCATCGACCCCGGCAACACGGCTTTCACACCGCTCGACTTCTATGATTATCCCTTCTCACACAGTTTGCTCGCGGTACTGGCGTGGTCGTGCGGCATTGGACTAATCTACTTTTTGATTCGCCGCGCTGCGCGCGAGGCGGCGCTCGTTGGCGCTTGCGTGTTGAGCCACTGGGTTCTCGATGCACTCACGCATCGTCCCGATCTCCCGCTTTTTCCGGGCGGAAAAACGCTGGTCGGCTTGGGCTTGTGGAATCATTTCACGGCCACGGTGATCGTTGAGTTGGCGATGTTCGTCGGCGGCATCGTTCTTTATATGCGCGCAACCACTGCCCGTGATCGCGTTGGGCAATATGCCTTTTGGGCGCTCATCCTTTTTCTCGGCAGCATTTGGCTGGCGAATATTTTCAGTCCGCCTCCGCCGAGCGAAACCGCGATTGCTGTGGCTTCGTTAACGCTTTGGCTGCTCGTGCCGTGGGCATATTGGATCGACCGCCACCGCCGTGAAGCTGAGACAAAGATGCGACACACTCTTTAGTTCTACTTCAATAGATTTTTTTCACTGCCCGCGAAACAAGCGAAAAATACGAAAGGCTTTTTTTGCGTATTTCGTGTGTTTCGTGGGCAAGAATTCAAACCTGCCGGTGTAGATTAGGATTTACCGATCAAATCAAAATAGACAGCGAAGCGTGACCGCTTATCTAGAAAGAGGCAAGACATGATAAAATTTTTGCTGTGGTGCATTCTGCTCATTTTGTGTTGGCCGCTGGCTTTGCTGGCGTTGATCCTGTATCCCATTGTGTGGCTGCTCATGCTGCCGTTTCGGATCGTGGGCATCGTTGTGGAGGGCGTGCTCGAATCGCTGTGGGCGCTCGTCACTTTGCCTGCGCGTCTTATGCGGGGTCCGCAGAGCGTTCAAAAAACGTAGCCGCGGAGTTATACTGGCGCTTTCGTTGGTGTTCCCTCGGAAATGAAATTCCTTCTGAGTTTGATTGCCTTGCCCGTTTTGTCTTTTTATTCCACCTGAATTTTTCACCTCAGAAAATATCAAACCCCGGAAAAGAAAACGCGGCGCCGCATTGCTTCGCACGCCGAGCGGCTGCCCAATCTAGTATTACAACGTTAAGTCGATTCAATCGTAGTCTCGATCCCTTGTGGGTCGCTGTCCATGCCGGAGAGTATGAGACTGCAACCGCGCCCCACGAGGGGCAGGGTTGCTGCTTAATGTTGTACTACTAGCCGAGGCCCGACTTGGCCGCGGGATTTCCGCTTGAAATCCTAGCACATGCGAAGTATATTCAGCGCGAAAAAAATCGCATGAGGCGAAATGACTCCGCAACAATTGCAAACAAGATTGGCCAGCATGGGTGGCAAGCGCATCGCAGTGCTGGGCGATTATATGCTCGATCGTTATCTTTGGGGCAGCGTCACGCGCGTTTCTCCGGAAGCGCCGGTTCCCATTGTAGACGTCGAACGGGAAACCGATCATCTCGGCGGCGCGGCGAACGTTGCCAACAATCTGGCTGCGCTGGAAGCGACACCTTATCCCATCGGCGTCGTCGGAGATGACGGCACCGGTGCGCGGCTTTTGCAGCTCCTGCGCGAAAAAGGTTTTCAAACGGAGGGCCTTTTTGTGGATGCCAGCCGCCCGACCACGATCAAAACGCGCGTGATCGCACATCATCAGCACATTGTGCGCACCGACCGCGAATTGCGCGACGGTCTTGCGCCGCACGTGCAGGAGATGATTCTCGATTTTCTTCGCGAGTTGATGCCCTCGCTCAATGCGCTCATTATTGAAGATTACAACAAAGGCGTGCTCGTGCAGCCGCTGTTGGGCAACGTGCTGGCCTTGGCGAAGCAGCACCATTGTCCCGTCACCGTCGATCCCAAATTCAATCACTTTCTCGATTATCGCGGCGTGACCGTGTTCAAGCCGAATCGCAAAGAAACGGAAGATGTGCTCGGGCTTAAGCTCAAATCGCATGACGAGGTCGTGCGCGCCGGACAAACGCTTTTGCACAAGCTGCACGCGGAGAACGTGTTGATCACGTTGGGTGCGGAGGGCATGGCATTGTTTCAGCGCAACGGCAACGTGTATCAAGTTCCCACACGCGCGCGACGCGTACACGACGTTTCCGGCGCAGGAGATACCGTGATTGCAACATTGACGGCGGCACTGGCCGCGGGCGCGGATATTATCGAAGCTGCGACATTGGCGAATATCGCCGCGGGCGTGGTGGTGGCCGAGGTCGGCGCGGTGCCGGTCGATAAGCAAAAGCTTTTGGATGAGATTACAGATTGGGGCGCGCAAACGGAATTCGAAGCCTGAGCGGATTCACATTCGAGTTTCGCCTACGAGCCACACGAAAAACGCGAAAGACTTTTTCGTGTCTTTTGCGTGTTTTGTGGGCTAGGTGAATTAACCAGAGGAATTGGAAGAGAAGAATGGATGCAGTGTTGACGTTGCCCGACTTGCTGCAGCTTCGCCAAACGTGGCGCGCGGAGAAGAAGCGTGTGGTGTTCACCAACGGCTGCTTCGATATTCTGCACCGCGGCCACGTGGAATATTTGCAGAAAGCGCGCGCGCACGGCGATTTGTTGATCGTCGGTTTGAACTCGGATGATTCGGTGCGCAGATTGAAAGGAGAGGGGCGGCCCATCGTTCCGCAAGAAGATCGCGCCACGATCTTGGCAGCGCTGCGTTGTGTGGATTTCGTGGTTTATTTTGAAGAAGACACGCCCGCGCATTTGATCGCCGAAATTCAGCCCGACGTGCTCGTGAAAGGTGCAGATTATCAAATCAACGAAATCGTCGGCCACGAAGTAGTGCAAGCCGGCGGCGGCGAGGTGGTGCGCATTCCTCTCACGCCCGGCCGCGCCACGCGCGATGTGATTAAGACGATTGTGGAGAGGTTTGGGAGTGAAATGAGATCAAACCTCCACACGCGCTCGTAACCTCGCTTGCTTTGTCCGAAAATTCATTTGTAACCGTTCACGTTACAGGCTATATTCGCCATGATCGCCGGTTTCAAGCACAAAGGATTGCAAGCGCTCTATGAGCATGACCAAACGCGCGGCATTTCCCAAGCATTGGTCAAGCGCGTCAAACAGATTCTGGCCTTGTTAGATTCGGCCAAAACCGTCGAGGACATGAATCTTCCAGGCCTGAGGCTGCATCCGCTAAAAGGCAATTTGAAAGGCCTTTATTCGGTGACGGTCCCGGGAAATTGGCGCATCACCTTTGCGTTTTCCGATGGCGAGGCGCATCACGTTGACTTGATCGACTATCATTGAGAGGACAAAACTATGGCGATGAAGAACCCGCCCCATCCCGGCGAAATCATCCGCGACCTTTGTCTTGCGCCGCTTGGGCTAACGGTTACTGAAGCGGCAGAAGGGTTGGGCATTACCAGAAAAACCCTGTCGCAACTGCTCAACGGCCGCGCCGGCATCTCCGCGGAAATGGCGATGCGGCTTTCGAAAGCATTTGGCCGCAGCCCGGAAAGCTGGCTCGAATTGCAAAGCCGTTATGATCTCGCGCAAATCAGCCAAACCGCAAAAAGCATCAAGATCAAACCATTTGTAACCCGCGCCGAAAAACGCCCGGCCGATCAAGCTATGGCATGACTCGTCACCATGCCTCGCAAGAGATATTCCACTTTGGTTTGTTCGATCATCACCAGCGGAGGGTGTGGATGGAGCGAACGCTCGACGATGTTGTTGAAACGCTGCGAAAGGCACAAGACCTCGGCAAAAAATGCACTTTGCTGATTGGCGCGGGGTGCTCCGTGAAAGCCGGCATTCCCACCGCAGAGGGCTTCGTCAGAATTATAGAGAGAGAATTTCCCCAAGCGTACAAGCGCGCGGAAGAAAAAAATTATTCCAAGTGCATGGCAGAGCTTTCTCCGGGCGAGCGCCGCGACTTGATCGCGCGCCACGTGGACACTGCTCGCATCAATTGGGCGCACGTTGCGCTCGCGCAGTTGATGCAAAACGGCTATATCGACCGGGTGCTCACCACCAATTTCGATCCGCTCGTGGTGCGCGCCTGCGCGCTCATTGGCTTATTTCCCGCGGTTTATGATTTTGCCGCCTCGCAGCTTTATAAGTCCGCGTACATTCCTGAGCAGGCCGTGGTTTATTTGCACGGCCAGCGCACCGGCTTTGTGCTCATGAACACCGAGGAGGAAGTGAAACGGCATTCGGAGCTGATGGCGCCGGTGTTCGAAGACGCGGGCCGGGGCCGCGTGTGGGTGGTCGTGGGCTATAGCGGCGAAAACGATCCGGTGTTCGATCACCTCGCCAACGTGCCGCAGTTTGATTACAACCTGTATTGGGTTTGCTATAAAGACGACGCTCCTGCTGTGCACGTGCGCGAGCGTTTGCTGAAAGAAGGCAAATACGCTTTCCACGTCAATGGCTTTGATGCAGATGATTTTTTCGTGACCCTGGCGCAGCGACTCAATTGTTTCCCGCCTGAATTTGTGCGCACGCCTTTTTCGCACCTTGATAGCATGTTTGAGATGATGACGACTTACACCATTCCTGGGCAGCAGGCGGAGACCGATGCGCTGGCAGGCGCGCGCCGCATTATTCGAACCGCGATTGCTCATTTGCAAGACCACAAAGAGGACAATGAATCGGATGATCGCTCCTCATTGGTCTTGAAGACACATTTCCATTTCTTAGCCAAGGATTATGATAAGGTCGTAGATTTGGCTTCGAAACACGATTCAAAATTGCCGGCAGACGTGCTCGAACCGGTATCATGGTCTTATGTGATGCAGGGCAATGCGTTTGATGATCAAGCCCGAACTAAAATCGGAGAAGAAGCTGATCGCCTTTTTTCTTTAGCCGGAGAGAAATATCAAGCCGCCCTCGCAATCAAGCCGGACATGCACGATGCGCTTCACAATTGGGGCTATATGCTTTCTGCCCAAGCCCGCAGCAAAAGCGGAGAGAAAGCTTCTCGGCTCTTTGTCTTAGCCGGAGAAAAATATCAAGCCGCTCTCGCGATCAAGCCGGACATGCACGAAGCGCTGTACAATTGGGGCAATGCGCTTGCTGCTCATGCCCGTACCAAAAGCGGCGAAGAAGCCGATCGCCTCTTTGCCCTGGCCGGGGAAAAATATCAAGCCAGCCTCGCGATCAAGCCGGACGATCACGAAGCGCTCGACAATTGGAGCATGATGTTGATGGCGCAGGCACAAACGAAATCAGCAGAGGAAGCGAAGCCTTACTTTGCTGCGGCGAAGGAGAAGCTGCTGCAGGCGGAGTCAATATCGCCCGGAAGCGGCGCTTATAATTTGGCTTGTCTCTCTGCTTTGCAGCATGATGCCGATGAATGCCAGCGTTGGTTGGAAACTTCTCGACAGAACGGCACATTGCCTTCGATTGAGCACATGGAAAAGGATTCGGATTTGGACAGCGTGCGAGCGCAAGAGTGGTTCATAGCTTTCTTAAAAAGTTTATAGAATCTGAATTTTGCACCGAGTATGACCGATGCACGAGAGGCTGCTCCCAACTCCAAAGGAGTGAAATGTCTCTAGAACGGCGCGCGCCTCGTTTCCCAAAACTCCGTTAGGAGTGACATCTTTAATTTTACGATAAAAACCTTGCCCAATCGATGAAATCTACATGTCACTCCTTTGGAGTTCAAAACACGTAAAACACAATCTGTGCTATAAACATCCCACTCCTTTGTTTGTGGCTTACGCTCGCTGACGGCGTTCGCATCAACAGCATCCGTGCAAAATGCAGGTAGAATACCCCATGCCCGACGACACCCTCATCGGCGGCTCGCAAGACCAGTTCCCGCTCACGCGGTGGTCCGCGATCGTTGCCGTGCGCAGCGACAACTCCGAAGAGCGGCAACGCTCGTTTGCGGTGCTCATTGCTGCGTATTGGAAGCCGGTCTACAAATATCTGCGCTTGAAATGGCGCAAGTCCAACGAAGACGCGAAAGACCTCACGCAGGGCTTTTTTGCGCAGGCTTTGGAGAAAGGCTATTTTCAAAACTACGATCCGGCCAAAGCGCGCTTTCGCACTTTTCTGCGCACGTGTTTGGACGGCTATGTTGCGAATGTCCACAAAGCCGAGCAACGCCTCAAACGCGGCGGCCACGCGCAAATGCTCTGGCTCGATTTTGAAAGCGCTGAAGGCGAATTGCAGCACATCGAAATCGCCGACACGGAAAATGTTGAAGATTATTTCGAACGTGAATGGCAGCGCAGCCTGTTCAGCCTTGCGTTGGAAGCTTTACGCGCAGAATGTGAGGCGAAGCAGCGGCGGACGCACTTTCAGCTTTTCGAGCGCTATGACCTCGAAGAGAGCGAGACGCCTCGGCTGACATACGAGCAGCTCGCGGCTGAGTTCGGCCTCTCCGTGAGCAACGTGACGAATTACCTCGCGCTCGTGCGCCGCGAGTTTCGCCGCATACTGCTCGAAAAGCTGCGCGAGCTTACGGCAACGGACCAAGAGTTTCATCAAGAAGCGCGCGCGGTATTAGGCGTTACGGTGCAGTAAAATCGCGCGCAAACCTCCCACCAGCATCTTTTCTCGCCCAGATAAAAGCTTGACAATCCTCCCCATTTTTGCTATCTTCGCCGCCGTTGTTTTGCCAATCACAGAAAAATTTTTTTGCTTAAAATAGCGATAGCTAGCCTCTCCCGTTCTGCGCAGGGTCGAGCTTGTGCAGGCGATTAGGAGAATGCGCAGAAACGAAAAGGGTAGTGGTATGAGAGTTGGCGTTCTTACGGGCGGCGGTGATTGTCCCGGCTTGAATGCGGTGATACGTGCGGTAACGCGACGCGCGATCACGGCGCATGACGATCAAGTGCTGGGCATCAAGAATGGATGGGATGGTTTGATTGCCGGCGATGTTGAACCGTTGAGTTTATATTCCGTCTCCGGGATTTTGCCCAAAGGCGGAACCATTCTGGGAACGTCACGCCACAATCCCCTCAAGCGCGAAGAAAATATTACGAAGATGCTTGAGCATTATCAGCGCTACGAGTTGGACGGAATCATCACCATCGGCGGAGATGACACGCTCGGCGTCGCACACAAGCTCAATACCCGGGGCATGAAATTCGTCGGCATTCCCAAATCCATCGACAACGATCTGCAAGGCACGGACTATTCGTTCGGCTTCGACACCGCGGTCAGTTTTGCGACCGAGGCCATTGATCGTCTGCACAGCACCGCGGAGGCGCATCATCGCGTCGCGATTCTGGAAGTCATGGGCCGTTATTCCGGCGCGATTGCAACCACGGCCGGCATTGCCGGAGGCGCAGATTGCATTCTCGTTCCGGAGCGCCCGTTTACCTTCGATGGCATTATCAACATATTAGACTCGCGCCAGCGCCACGGCAAGAATTTCAGCATTGTGGTGGTCGCTGAAGGCGCGCTGCCGAAGGATTTCGATCTCGCCTCGGTTCGCCCCGAGCGCACCGATGAGTTTGGGCATCGCATCCTGGGCGGCATCGGCGATATTATCCGCCGCGAATTGGAGAAACGCACCAATTGGGAAATTCGCGTGGCGGCGCTCGGCCCGTTGCAGCGCGGCGGCTCGCCGAGCATGACAGACCGGCTGTTGGCAACTCGCTTCGGAGTGCGCGCGGCCGATATGGTGCATGAGGGCAAATTCGATTGCATGACCGCGTTGCGGGGCACGGAAATCACGGAAGTGTCATTGGCAGAAGCTTTGCGCACGCACAAGACAGTCGATCCCAAGTTACTTGAATTAGCAGAAGTGTTTTTTGGTTGATATACAGAATCGGAACAGATAGGATTAGGAGGCATTATGTCTTTGAAAGTCGGAATTAACGGCTTTGGTAGAATCGGACGGAATATTTTCCGCGCCGCGATGCATGATAAGAACATTGAGATCGTCGCGGTCAATGATATTACCGACGCAAAAACTTTGGCGCATTTGCTGAAGTATGATTCGATTTTAGGCAATCTCGATGCGGAAATTAAGACCGAAGGCAATGCGATTTCGGTGAACGGCAAGAGTTTCAAAGTCTTTGCCGAGAAAGACCCGGCCAAGCTGCCGTGGAAAGACGTCGGCGTCAGCGTGGTGATCGAATCGACCGGACGTTTTACGAATAAAGAAGACGCGTCCAAGCACATCACCAACGGCGGCGCGAAGAAAGTCATTATCAGTGCACCGGCCAAAGGACACGATGTGACTCTCGTCATGGGGGTGAATGACAGCGCCTATGATCCAGCCAAACATCACGTGCTCTCGAACGCCTCTTGCACCACGAATTGTTTGACCCCGGTCGCAAAAGTGATCATGGATACCTTCGGCATTAGATATGGCTTGATGACCACGATTCACTCGTACACAAATGATCAACAGATTCTCGATCTTCCCCACAAAGACTTGCGGCGCGCTCGTGCCGCCGCGCTGTCGATGATTCCCACCACCACCGGCGCTGCGAAAGCGGTTGCGGAAGTCATTCCTGCATTGAAGGGTAAAATGGACGGCTTGTCCGTGCGTGTGCCCACGCCGAATGTCTCGTTGGTCGATGTGGTTTTTGAAGTCGAAAAGAAGACCACGGTGGAGGAAGTGAACAATGCAATCATGGCTGCGGCAAACGGACCGTTGAAGGGCATTTTATCTTACACCAACGAGCCGTTGGTCTCGATCGACTTTCGTTTGAATCCGAATTCTTCTATTGTCGATCTGCTCTCGACGTTTGTAATCAACGGCACGATGGTGAAAGTGCTTTCCTGGTACGACAACGAGTGGGGTTTCTCGTGTCGCGTGATTGATTTGCTCCATCTGCTCGGACGTTCTTTGTAAGAGTTTCGTGCAAACTTCCAGTCTGCACACAAGCGCAGACTGGAAGCTGCTTGCGCTGAAATTGCTGTGTGTCCGCAAATTTTCTAAAGTAGTTTTTGATTATGGCAAAATCCTCGCGCCGGTTGTTCATCGCCGGAAACTGGAAGATGTTCACCAACGTGGCCGAAGCCTCGGCGCTGGTAAAGGCGCTCAAGGTCAAGGTTGTGAATATCAAAAAGGTCGACATGGCCGTGTGCCCGCCCTTCACCAATCTCGCCACGGTGGCGGAATTGTTGAAAGGCACCGCCATCAAATTGGGCGCACAGAATTTGTTTTGGGAAGAAAAAGGCGCGTACACGGGAGAAATCTCCGCGGACATGCTGCGCAGTGTGGGTTGTGAGCATGTGATCATCGGACATTCGGAGCGCCGGCAGTATTTCGGCGAAACGGATGAAACCGTGAAGCGCAGGCTGCAGCGCGCGCTCGGCGCGAGTTTGCAGCCGATTGTGTGCGTCGGCGAATCACTCGCGCAACGCCAAGCCGGCGACATGCAGAAGGTTGTCGCGAATCAAGTGCGCGGCGCATTGCAAGGCCTTCCCGCGGAAGATTTTGCGCGTGTGGTGATTGCATACGAACCGGTTTGGGCCATCGGCACCGGCGTGAATGCCACTCCCGCGCAAGCACAGGAAGCGCACGCCTTCATTCGCACGTTGCTCACGGAAATGTTTGGGGAAGCGCCGGCCGCGGCCTGTCGCATTCAATATGGCGGCAGCGTCAAAGCTGCGAACGCGAAGGAATTGCTGGAGCAACCCGATGTCGATGGTGCGCTCGTTGGCGGAGCAAGTCTCGAAGCGGAAGGTTTTGCGGCGATTATCAAGGCCGCGGAAGAAGCGGCTTGAGGCAGCATAAAAATTTTGAAATCAAAAATTGCTTTTCGCAGTTTAAATTTTATATTTAGGAAGACCAATGTACGCTTTACTCTTAACAATTTTTATACTCGTGGCGGCACTACAGATTCTCGTCATCTTAATGCAAGCGAGCAAGGGCGGAGGTTTAGCCGGCTCGTTTGGAGTTGGCGGAATGGGTGCGGTCTTCGGAAGTCGCGGCACGGCGACGTTTTTGAGCAAACTCACCGCAGGTTTGGCCGCGGCATTCATGATCCTTTCGCTGATTCTGGGCCTCATGAAATCAAACGAAGGCGCAACCAGCGGTAGCCTGATCGAAAGAGAGCGCCAATCGCGTTCTTCTTCTCCGGCAGCGGTCGGGGTTCCAGTGGTGCCTGGTTCCGAAAGCGCTCCGGCGTTACCTCCGCCCGCGACCCAACAGGCGCAGCCGGATTCGAAGTAGTTTGGCATCACATGGGGAAAAGCTGTAAATGCGGAAGTGGTGAAACCTGGTAGACACGCTATCTTGAGGGGGTAGTGGCTTCGGCCGTGGGGGTTCAAATCCCCCCTTCCGCACTTATTCTCCTCAACATGAGGAATGCTGCAAGAGGGCCAGGTGTTTTATCGCAAGCTTGATGGTTGTCTTCTGGTGTTTCTGCGATAAAGGCTTGGCCCTCAAAATTTTTCATCTCTCTCACGCAAAATTTCCCGCCGAATAAGTCTCCGCTTTTTGCACTACACTTGATACGCTTGCCAATATGGATTGGACGCGCAAAGCTGCTTCTGGTATTCGCTAAATTCGTGGGCAGCGAACGACCGAATGCTGTTATGCGTCAATAGTTTTTGATCACGGCACATAAACGAAAAGCCCCACGCAATCGATGGGGCTTTTTATTTGGCGGGTCATCTCGGTTCTTTGCGAACATGCAGACCGTTATCTCGAGAAAGGCCTTACGGAAATTTCAACTCCAGGCCGAAGCGCGGATAAAATTTCGCCTCGATTTTAAATGGATCGACTTCTCGCCCAATTTTATCGCCGATTTTAAAACCCGACTCCAAAACGTTTTTGAATGCCAAGCTCCCGCCGCCGAACACGTGCAGTTCGAAACCGGATAAAGGCAGACCGATGCCAAGACCGACAATCGGTTCGATATGCGTCGCCAAGCGCAAGCCACCCAGCAAATGTAAAGAGCTTCCCAACGTCGGCGCTTTGGTATCCACCGGCACGAAGTGGAAATTGAGCACGCCGAATACCGCGAGATCGCCGTTGGGTTTGGGCCGCACAATGATTTCACCGTTCTCTCCCACTTCGAGCGACACATCGTTGAGCGTGGTGATGGCCGTGGCGATGCCATAACTCCAGCGCTCTTTCGGGGTGTTGTCGAAAACCATATTGGCGAGCACACGATCTTCGCTCAAATCTTTTTTGACGAGCACGGCAATATCGGAAATCTTTTGAAATTTTTTGGGAATCTCAAAGCGCCGCACGTCGATCCAGACTTTCTCCGGTGTTTGGCCGCTTGAGGCTATGCCCGGCAAGCTTCCGCCAAAAAACAGCGAGAGAAACGCGGGCAAGTTTTCTTCAAAGGGCGTGGGTTTCGATTTCAACAATACCGAAACGAAAGAAGGAGCGTTCTCCGTTCGGGAGAGGAATATGTAATACAAGCTGTCGGTTTTGAGGCCGTAAAAACGCGTATCGAGAAAATCCGAGCCTTCGTGCAGCAATCCGATGGGCGACACGCGGTCGGTGAAATTGGCCACAACGATGTAATAAGCCTTGGGATTAATTTTGTAATTGCTTTTGGCAAGCAATTTTTTCAGACTGTCTGTTGCCATCGCAACTTCACCCTCGATGAAGAAACGATAGGACTTGGCGAACAGATCGGTGTTGTCTTCCACGACAAAAGGAGCTCCGGCGATCTGCTTCGGAACGACGACCACCTTGTCTTGGGCTTGCGCGATTTGTCCCATAAACAAGAACAACGCCAGCAAGAAAAAGGAACGGCGCATAGGGAATTCCTCCTAAGGGATAATTGAAGTTGAAAGAATTGCGGTGAGTATGCCGAATTTCACGGACATTTCCAAAGAATATTTAAGCCACTCGGAGCGCGTATGAAGCGATTACTCGAAGTTGCAGCCCTGTTGGCGTTGCTCGCCTCTCCAGCACTGAGCCAGCCTGCGGCCACGCTGGTTTTGAAGAATGTCAATATCGTGGGACTGGCCGGAGAGGTCGATCAAATGGGCCGTGATCTTTTCATTCAAGGCGAAAAGATTTTGTCCATTCGCGCCACGAGCAGCAAGCCACACGGCGAGGCGCAAGTTATCGACGGCACGGGCAAATGGCTCATCCCCGGCATGATCGATATGCGCGTGCAATTGGAATCTGCCGACTCCAATGGCTCGGTGCGGCAACGCGATTTGTCCGAACTGCTTTCGTACGGCGTCACCTCCGTCTTGGATTTCAGCGGTGCAAGCAATCTTGCCGGGCCTTCCAAAGGCGACTTTGCGCCGCGAATTTTTTCCAGCGCCGCGCCGTTGCGCAGCCAGCTCGTGTCGTGGAGCGCGGCCGCGAGCCCGATCGTTAAGAACGACAAAGAAGCGCGGCAAGCCGTGCAAGCTGCCAAACAAAAAGGCGCGGCACTCATTTATCTCGACGCCAACCTCGAGTCGGGCGCAGTGAAAGCAGCTTTGCAAGAAGCCGGCGCCATGGGCCTGCTCACCTGCGGCGCTTTTCTCGCAACTTCTTTTGAAGAAGCTGCGCGCGGCGGCGTGAATATGATTTATGGAACGGCCAGCTTGCTTTCAGGTTTTACCGATGGCGGCGATCGCAAGAATTTTGCAGCAAGCTGGTCGCGCGCCGAAGAGGCCCTGCTCGCGCCGACAAACGCCACGGCGTTTTTCAAGGCTTGGCAAAAGGTTGAACTGCAAAAGAACGCCCGGAGAAAGCTGCAAGTGCTCGCCAATCAAGCCGTGTTTTGGGTGCCTACTTTGGCGCTGGAAACGAATCGTCTGACTGAGTATGCGCAAACCAATGCGAGCACGAACGCCCAGGCGCTGCAGGAAAAATATCAACAACTCTTGCGCCTGGCTTTCGATCTGCAAATTCCACTGCTTGCAGGTTCGGGCTATGAAGCGCACCGCTACTGGCGGCCAAGACTTCATGAAGAATTGGAAGCCTGGACGCGTGCGGGCATCGAGCCGCGTTTTGCGCTTGAGGCCGCGACCATCAATGCGGGACACGCGTTGCGTCAAACCAACTTGGGACAAATCGCCGAGGGCATGCTCGCCGACTGTGTTGTGCTCGAAGAACACCCGCTTAAGAATATCGCGACCTTGCGCGGGCCGTGGGCGGTCATTGCCAACGGAAAGCTGTTCTCACAAAGTGAGCTTACGCGCTTGCGCGATGCCAACCGTATTTCTGAGCGGGAGATTCGCGCCGTCCTCGCGTGGCAAGTGCAAGCTTGGAACGACGGCGATCTCGAACGCTTCATGCGCGGTTATTGGAAAAATGATTCTACCATCTTTGCCTCCGGCGGCAACTTTTCGAAAGGCTGGCAAGAGATGCTGGCACGATATAAACGCGGTTATCCCACGCCGGAGAAGATGGGCCAACTGGAGTTCAAAATTTACAAAGTCGAGTTAATGGGAGAAGAGTGGGCAAAAGTTTTGGGACATTGGAAGCTCACAGTGGGAACAGCCACGCCGCAAGGATTGTTCACGTTGATACTGCGCCGTCTCGAGAACGGCTGGCGTGTCGTACACGATCACACCTCTAGCGCGACACCGTAGCTCAATTGGGAAGATATTTTGCGTCGAGAATGATTCCTGCGCGCTCTAAAAGTTTCGTGTTGCTCTTGATAAACCTGCCAATCATTTCGATGTTGATAGCGTAGGTCGTGCCGTAATCGATCAAATCGATCTCTTCTGCGCTGATCGCCTGCAAATCTTTTTCATTGAGGAATTGCCCCGCAGCAAGACCGGGCGGCGGCGCAACGTAAGCGAGTTTGTTTACAGGCACCCCTCGAATGATGCCCGCCAATTCCAATCCATGGTCCGGGCGCACGATGAATACCGGCCCACCGGAATAACCGTGTCGCGCGACAACATCCAACACAAACGCGCCCGGATTTGCAATCTTGCTCACAAGCCCGCTGGTGATTTGCCGCACTTCACGCGGATAACCGATGGCATAGGCAAAGTCGCCCCAGTCCACGGCATGCGCAAATGCCAAATCGTATGGATATGTGATGCCGATGGCTGGCGACGTGGTAACCTCGAGCAGCGCCAAATCCACTTTTGCGTCTGCGACGATAACTTCCGCAGAGAGATATTGATTGGCTTGTCCAATTGCAAAGAAGCTGGCGCCGGTTTTAATTGCGCGTGATTGCAGAACGCCGGTGAGCCGTCCCGCGCTGTCGCGGTAATAGGTGTTGATGGTGTCCGGTTTGATGAAAATATGTGCGCTCGTCAAAATCACGGCGCGCCGTTGATCGCGGTAGATGATAAGGCCGACGCCGTTGACTTTCTGCGTTTCTGCTGCGCTGGGATTGGATTTTTTGTCTCTTGGTATGAGCAAATATCCGGTCGGGCTGGTGGAGTCAGGAACGAGCTGGCCGCTGCGCAGTTCATAATCGAAAGCCTCGCTGCGATAGGAAAAAATCGCGGCCACGCCCACGACGGACTGCACGACAGTGCGCAACGATTCTTGCACTTTTGTAGAGAAGGCCAGGCTATCATGAGGCGCCGAACTGTGCCGTGCACCGGAACAATTCCACAAGTTCAGCAACGCGAGCGCCAACCATAGCGCATTTTTCATAAGTGTCTTCATGGCTCGCCAATCGAGAGTAGCACAACACTGTTTACGGCGCAATATGTTGAAACCGGCAAGGAATGTCAATTATAAATTCTCAAATGACGTAATGCCTCAGTTATTGGTGGAAAACGTAGCGCAGACATCCTTGTCTGCAGGCGGGGACGCCTGCGCTACTCCACCGGTAACTGAGGCATTACCAAATGACAATCTTGGCTCTTGACTTTTTGCGCGGAGTTGCTATATTTGCAGCCGGTTTGAGAACGATCCCGAGTAGCTCAGCCGGCAGAGCAGGTGACTGTTAATCACCGGGCCGTAGGTTCAAGTCCTACCTCGGGA
>JBBILN010000017.1:0-120950 GCA_037444905.1 bacterium
AAGAACTCTACGAGGCGTTCCCCACCAATGTCGCGTTCAAAAACGGCTTGGCGATTTCCTACTCCAAACTCGGGGAGACGCACAGCAGCCTGGGCCATCTCGCCGAGGCCTTGCGCTTTTTTGAAGAGTATGCTCGGTTGGAAAAAGAACTCTACGAGGCGTTCCCCACCAATGTCGCGTTCAAAAACGGCTTGGCGATTTCATACTTTAAACTTGGCTCTACGCATGACAAACTTGGCAACGCCGAAGCGGCTTTGTCTTTTTTTGAAAAAGACCTCGAGGTGACGAAAGACCTTTACGAAGCCTTTCCCAACAACGTCGAGTTCAAAAATAATCTAGCGCTTTCATACATGAGCATGGGCCAGCGTTATGAAAATGCCGCGAACCCAACCGAGGCGCGCAAGTTTTTCGAGCAAGCCGAGGCCCTGTGGTCGCAGCTCGTGCAAGCCGCGCCGCAGTTTGTAGAATTCAAAGAGAACTTGGCCTGGGTGCAAAAGAAGCTGGCGGGGCAATAGCATTTGGAACTCATCCCCCCGGCCCCCTTCTCTTAAAAAGAGAAGGGGGAGTGCGAGCTGATGTGAACGTGCTCTTTGGTTTTTCAGTTTCTCCCCTTCTCTTCCCAAGAGAAGGGGCCGGGGGATGAGTTGGCTGGTGCTGTGGTCGCAGCTCGTGCAAGCCGCGCCGCAGTTTGTAGAATTCAAAGAGAACTTGGCCTGGGTGCAAAAGAAGCTGGCGGGGCAATAGCATTTGGAACTCATCCCCCCGGCCCCCTTCTCTTAAAAAGAGAAGGGGGAGTGCGAGCTGATGTGAACGTGCTCTTTGGTTTTTCAGTTTCTCCCCTTCTCTTCCCAAGAGAAGGGGCCGGGGGATGAGTTGGCTGGTGCTGTGGTCGCAGCTCGTGCAAGCCGCGCCGCAGTTTGTAAAATTCAAAGAGAACTTGGCCTGGGTGCAAAAAAAGCTCGCGTAGCCCTGCCCCCTCGTGGGGCATTGTCGCGCGCACGAATTTATGCGGCACTGCTGCGCGCACCAAAGCAATTCCCCGTATGAGTTTTGCCGATCAAGTTCGGTAATCTTCGCGCTTTCGAACTCATCCCCCCGGCCCCCTTCTCTTGGGAAGAGAAGGGGGAGAGTCGATGATTCATGCAGGTCTTTTCTCCCCTTCTCTTTTTAAGAGAAGGGGCGGGGGATGAGTTCAAGCGACCCATTAGCGATTTTGAGCGTCAAATTTCATGAGGGGGTGTTCTTTCGGGCGACGATGCGATTCAAAGTCTGCTGCTTTGGTTTGACTCCGGACGCCGAGCAACACCCCCCTGGCCCCCTCAAGGGGGGAATGGCGAAGAAACTCCGCACCGCAATTTGTAAAATTCAAAAACAATTTGGCTGCGGTGCAAAAGAAACGGGCGGAGCAGTAGTGGCGGGTGTTTGTAGAGACGAGCCGGCGGCTCGTCTCTGGCCTCATTTCCCCCAACGCCAAAGGTGTGGCAGAGGAAAGCTTAGGGCAACGCCCTGGGTAGGAGGCCATTACCCATTGCCAGCCCTGCAAGGGCGGCATCAAACTCCAATTGCCGCGGCGCAATGATGCCGCGCCATTGGCGCTCGAAAATTTCCGTGCTCGTTGTTGCCAGGGCGTTGCCCTGGGGCGGCGCCTTTTATCAGAATTTGCTTTCCGCAATTTTATTTCTATATTCCGCCGCTTTGCATCGCGCGTCGCGCAGACGCGCGAATCTTCGCAATGGAAAGTATTGGCCTCCATCCGCGGAGCGGTTTGAAAATCTCCGCGGCAAAACACGAAACACACTCTCAAAAACAAATCTATTTTGCAACCCCACCATGGCTGAAAAAGAGTACCTCCTCGTCAAGGGAGCACGCGAGCACAATCTCAAAAACATCGACGTGAGCATTCCGCGCAACAAGCTCGTGGTCATCACCGGACTTTCCGGCTCGGGCAAATCTTCGCTCGCGTTCGATACGATCTATGCCGAGGGCCAGCGGCGCTACGTGGAATCGCTCTCCGCGTACGCGCGGCAGTTTCTCGGTTTGATGGAAAAGCCCGATTTGGATTACATCGAAGGCCTCTCGCCCGCGATTTCCATCGAACAAAAAACCAGCAGCCGCAATCCGCGCTCAACCGTCGGCACGGTGACGGAGATTTATGATTATCTTCGTCTGCTCTTCGCGCGCATCGGCGTGCCGCACTGCTATCAATGCGGCAAACCCATCGAGCGCCAAACCGTGCAGCAAATGGTCGATGCCATTCTCGCGTTGCCGGCCAACGAAAAATTTCAAGTGCTCGCGCCGGTCATTCGCGGACGCAAAGGCGAGTATCGCGAAATCTTCGACACGGCACGGCGCGACGGCTACGTGCGCGTGCGCGTGGACGGCAGCGTGAAAGATTTGGCGAGCGAGATCAAGCTCGACAAAAATAAAAAGCACAATATCGAGATCGTGGTCGATCGTCTCGTGAATGAGCCGAGCATCAAAACACGCCTCACCGACTCGCTCGAAACCGCGCTGCACTTGGCGAACGGCTTGGTGCTGATTGATGTCATCGGCAAAGAAGAGATTCTCTTCTCCGAACATTTCGCGTGCGCGGAGTGCGGCATTTCGGTCGAAGAGCTTGCGCCGCGCATGTTCTCGTTCAACTCGCCGTATGGCGCCTGTCAAACGTGCAACGGCCTCGGCTCGAAGATGGAGGTCGATCCCGAACTCGTCGTGCCCGACGCGAAGCTTTCCATCAATGAAGGCGCGATTGTGCCGTGGGGCGAAAATTTTGAAGGCTGGTATTTGGGGCAGATTAAAACCGTGGGCAAGGAGTTCGGCTTCTCGCTCGACACGCCGTGGGAGAAGTTAAAGAAAGAGCAACAGCGCGTGATTCTCTACGGCTCCGGCGACCGCGAGCTGCGCTTTCAATATGGCCGCGAAGACGGCCGCATGCAGGCGCAATTCACCAGCAAGTTCGAAGGCGTGATCGGCAATTTAATGCGCCGCTACAAACAAACCGACTCGCAATGGATTCGCACGTGGATCGAGAGCTATATGAACAAGAAGCCGTGTCCCGATTGCAAAGGCGCGCGCTTGCGGCCTGAAGTGCTCGCGGTGAAGATCCGCGAATTGAGCATTCACGATCTCACGCGCATGACCGTGCGCTCCGCGGGAAAATTTTTGAACGAAATCCATCTCAACACGCGCGAGCAAACCATCGCGAATCAAATCATGAAAGAAGTGCGCGAGCGCCTCGGCTTTCTCGTCAATGTCGGTCTCGATTATCTCACGCTCGACCGCGACGCGGGCACGCTCTCCGGCGGCGAGGCGCAACGCATTCGGCTGGCGACGCAGATCGGCTCGCAGCTCGTCGGCGTGCTTTATATTTTAGATGAGCCTTCCATTGGCTTGCACCAACGCGACAATCGCAAGCTCATCGACACGCTCGTGCATTTGCGCAATCTCGGCAACACGGTCATCGTCGTCGAGCACGATCAAGAAACGATTGAAGCCGCGGATTGGGTGATTGATCTCGGGCCGGGCGCGGGCAAAAACGGCGGCAATGTTGTGGCCGAAGGTCCGCCGCGCGAAGTGGCGCGCAACACCAACTCGGCGACGGGCGATTATCTTTCGGGCCGGCGTTATATCGCGGTGCCGAGCGTGCGGCGCAAAGGCAACGGCAACTTCATCGAGCTGCGCGGCGCGCAAGGCAACAATTTGAAGAACGTTGATATAAAAATTCCGCTCGGCGTGTTCAATTGCATCACGGGCGTTTCGGGTTCGGGCAAATCCACGTTGATCAACGAAACGCTCTTTCGCGTGCTCGCGCGCGAGTTGAACGGCGCGAAGGAGCAGCCGCTGCAATTTCGGCAACTAGTCGGTTTACAAAATCTCGATAAAGTCATCGACATCGATCAATCGCCCATCGGCCGCACGCCGCGCAGCAATCCCGCCACGTACACGGGTTTGTTCACGGACATTCGCGATCTCTTCACGCAATTGCAGGAGTCGAAAGTGCGCGGCTACAAGCCCGGCCGTTTTAGTTTTAATGTCAAAGGCGGCCGCTGCGAATCGTGCTCGGGCGACGGCATCATTAAAATTGAAATGCACTTCTTGCCGGATGTTTATGTCACGTGCGAAGTGTGCAAAGGCAAACGCTACAATCGCGAGACGCTGGAGATTAAGTACAAAGGCAAGTCCATCGCCGAAGTGCTCGACATGACGGTGTCCGAAGCGCTGGATTTCTTTCAACACATTCCGAGCTTGCGGCGCAAATTGCAAACGTTGAACGACGTCGGTCTCGGCTATATTCATCTCGGCCAGCAAGCGACAACACTTTCCGGCGGCGAAGCGCAGCGCGTGAAGCTCGCAACCGAGCTGTCGCGCGTGGCCACCGGCCGCACGATTTACATTCTCGATGAACCGACAACCGGCTTGCACTTCGAAGATGTGAAGATGCTGTTGAGCGTGCTCAATCGCCTCGTGGACATGGGCAACACGATCATCGTGATCGAGCACAATCTCGATGTGATCAAAACCGCAGATCACATTATCGACCTCGGCCCGGAGGGCGGCGATAACGGCGGCTATATTATCGCAACGGGTACGCCCGAGCAAGTGGCGCAGGTAGCCAATTCCTACACGGGGCAATTTCTACTGAAAGCGTTGCATGAGGGCAAACGTGAAACGCGAGTCGTCGCCTCGAATATCGAAGTGCCGGCCACTTTGCGCCCGCGCGCGAACGAAAACGGCAAGGAACAGGAAGTCACGTGGAAAAAATCCTCGCGCAAGCGATTGCAGATGGCGTTCGCAGAGGAGGAAGAGGAGGCGGGGCCGGTGAAGGCGAAGAAGAAGAGCAAACGATAACCTAGTAGTTCATCATGTCAAGTGCATTGGAACATGCTGCGCGCCGCAATGACAAGGTCGAAAAAACAGATATCTTTGGAAATCTCCGAGTATCGCTTTGCCTGAAAAGTTCGGTGTTATGTCATAGCGCTTTGCGCGCGCGAGCATAAACATACCATGCCGCGGCAAAGGAAACCAATAGGACGAGCAAGATCGCAATGTTCGCGGGCGTGAAGCGGGTTGGTTCCGCCGCGCCCGGATCGCCATAAAGCGCGAAAGCCGCCCAAAAAAATGGATGCTGAAAATATACGCCGCGCGTTTCATCTTTTTCCCGCATGAGCGCGCGTTTGGCTTGCGCCAAGGCTTCTACTTTTGCAAGGCCGTCATTAAAATGGTAGTCGTAAAATCTCGGCATCAGCTTCGCGGCGAATTCATCATGCACTTGCCACAGCGTCATCAATACCGACTTCGCACCCGCGCGCAGAAATAGACGCGGCAAGCCCAACACGCCTTCCCCTTCGGCAAATTCCCCCAAGCCGGTTTCACACGCGCTCAACGCGACCAAATCGCAGGGCAAATTCATATCGGCAATTTCATATCCCATTAACAAACCGTCGTCCGCGGCGCGCTCGCTCACAGCGAGCACCAATCCGGAAAACGCATCGAAAACGGAATCAACAAACGCATGCGTCGCGAAATGCAACACGCCGCGTTGTTCCGCTTCTTCCTGGAAGGCGCTCTTCGTAGCGGCGTCGCGGGCAAAAATTTCAGCGCGCGAATATACTTTTTTGACGCCTTCGGCCTCGATTTCAGCATGAGGGAGCGGACGGAAATTCCAACCCGTGCGCAAGGACACACTAGGCGAAACTGCAGCGGTGGTCAAGGCCTGCGCCATGGGATTGGCAAACACTAAAACTCCGGAGGCCGCAGCACGCGCCGCGGGATTCTCTTCCATGAGCTTCACCGAGGGGCTATAGGTGAGGTCATATTGATGCAGCAAAAAATCTTGTGCATAAGAAGGAGGATCGCCGGGCAAGTACGCCGATTTTTGCGGAGGCCGCATCAACAGCATTTCAAAGGGCAGCTCTGCAACGACGAGGGCCGGCACAATAATGAGCCGCTTAGGCAGGGGCACGGCTGCTTCAATCGGCCTGAGCAATTGTTGATAAAGTTGATAAGCCACGTCTGCATGAAAACGCACGCGCTTGATGGAATCGGCATGAACATGATGCAATGGCAAAAGCAATGCGTGCACCAGAGCCTCCAACGTGTCAACATGAGCTCGCAACGGCACGAGATGCAGGCGTTCATGCGCGGCCACGATCGCAAACGTGGTGTCCGCGCCGAGGTGATAAAGCAACAACGCTGCCTGCTTCTGTTTCAGGCTTTGCAATGCCGCTTGCCGGGAAAGTGTGATTGCAGCGGGGTTGAGTGCGAAGCCGGCTTCGCGCCCGAGTAGGCGCAAACGCCGCTCCATCACCTCGCGACGCGCGTCTTCCCATTTTTCCAAAAGCGCCGTGTCGGATTTCATATTGGCGCCGCGCAAGTCGCGTTGGATGCTGCGCAATCGCGTGCAAGCTTCTTGATAGCTCCGATACGCGGGATCGGCTTCATCATGTGTAGCGAGGCTTTTGTCCGACAAAGCTTCGTGCAACGTGCGGCCTTGCGACATTTGGATGAAATGAAACAGGCTATCCAAAGCGGCGGCGCTTTTGTTTTTGTGATACAGGTGAAAGTAGCATTCCACGAGCTCTTGATAAACCAAAGACCGTTCGCGAAAATAGCCGAGGCGCAGCCCTTCCACTCTAAGGCTGCTGCGAATCTGCTCAATATGCGTCGCGGCGCGTTGATACCAAACCCGCGCCGAATCGTAATCTTCCAACCCTTTATATGCCATGCCGAATCCGATGCCAAGGCTCACGAGCAAACCGGCGTCGTTAAGCTCGTTGACTTGCGGGTAAAGCGCTTGCAGCCGTGCAATGATTTCCGAAAAATTTTCCGTCACCGTTATTTCTAAATTGATCAGCTCCCCGAGATACCAAAGACGATTGCGGCGGGCTTGAATGGCCGTGGCCTCTTGCAAGGCCCGCAAGTACCATGCGCGCGCGGATTGATAGAGACCTTCGCCTTTGTACGTGTCCGCAATTTTGGCCATGTAGTTGTGGCGCTCGAAACGATTGCCGTTGTCATTCAAGAAGCGAAGGTATTTTTCATACAAAGTCCGCGCGCCGGCATAGTCGCCCTCGGCGAGCATGATATCGGCGAGCATGGCTGCGGCGCGATGGCGGAGCTCAAGGTAATGCTGCGATTGCGCCTGCGCCCTCGCTTGCTGCACGAGGCTCTGCGCTTCGCTATTGCGCGCGAGCGCGAGATAAATGCGCGCGCGCTTGAGACGCGCACGGATCAAAAGCTCCATATCACGGGCCGCGCGCGCATATTGCTCGCTCAGCGTTAAAACTTCGAGCGCGTTTTGGTAGCGCGAATTTTCATATGGAATTTGGCTATAATCGAGATAAAGATCGGCGAGAGTTTTGGTCGCGCGCATACGGGTCGCAAGGTCGATCGCCGTGCGATAGAGCGAGTCGGCGTGGGGATAATCGTTGTCGAGATAGCGCAAGTTTCCTTGCGCATGCAAGATCTCCGGAAGATTCCAAGCGTCGGCGGTTTGCCGGGCAAGGGCAAGTGCAGAATCATAGCGCGCCCTGGCCAATTGGTAAAACTCCTGCCGTTGCGCAAGTTTGCCGAGCTTCAAATAAAAGCGCATTTGCGCCTCGCGATTTTCGCGCTGTTGCGCTAATGCCAAGCCGGCGCGCCAGCTCGAATCTGCCAAAGCCAAACGCCGCGTCAAATGCGCGTGCTCATTGCGATAAGCGCACTCGCCCCAAATTTCGAGCAGGCCCTCTTCGCGCTTGAGGTTGGTTGGCATATTATGAAACGCGGCCAGAGCATCGGCATACTGCTCGTTATAATATTGCAGCAAAGCCGCAGCAATCTTTTGTTGCTCGGCAGGCAAGGCGAGACGGCGCAATTCGGCTCGAGCTTCGAGTGGGCCGGATTGTTGATGGCGAAATTCAAAATAGTCCTTTAGAAGGGAGTGACTGGGAGGAAAATCAGTCGCGCGCAGCGCCGTTGCATACAGCGTTTCAGCCGCAACGAAATCGTTCGTGAACACCGCCAGCTTGGCCAACATCCATGCGCTCGCGCCGCGTTGGGAAGAATCGCGCGCTAAAGTTTGGAAGTAGGATTGCGCAGCAGCGCTTTTTTGATGGAATAGGTGGCGCTCGAGCAGTTTGAGAAAGGCGCGCTCATGGCGGGGATGTTCTTCGATAAAACTTTGCAGTGTTGAGATCTGAAGCTCGATGGGGACCTGCGCCAACGTGTCGAGCAGGTGTTCGTAGGCGTTGCGCGCTTCCTGCGCGCGCGCATAAGGGGTGGGTGAATCGGCGAGCAAAAAAATGCCCGCCGTGGCAAGAAGCCCGAGGCTTATCTTCTCGAAAGGAAAAAAGTGCAATCGGAGCTTGTTCATGAGCAGCGCAATACGACGGCACAGGGCTTCCGACTCCTCGTAATTTTCTTCAGTATATTGTCATGCCATTGCGTGACAATGCACAGCCTGCATCCTTTCAAGCCTTTTCACACCAAAAGAAGCGCTCTTTTATGTCACTAGGAGCGAGAGCTTTCCAGGCTGGGTTCAAAGCGCCTTTAGACGATCGGGCCGAGAGGCGCTTGCGGAGTGATCTCAACAATGCAAATAATCTTGCCGGGTGCGCCGGCAAACGTTAAGGGCTGGCCTTGATCAAAATTGGTGAGCGTCAACGTTTGACCCGCATCGAATTTTGTAGTGGTGACTTTGAAGTTGACGTCTTCGTTTTGATTGTTCGATTCCCAAATGCTGTTGGCGGCGCCGTTGCTCGAAGTGATCGCGTTTGTGGTTTCATCGAATTCAAAAGTCGCTGCGACCTCACAGTTACAGCTTTTGACATCGCTTAGACCCACGATCGTTGCCGGCGAACTACTGGAAGACGATCTCGACGCACGGGCGCTGGCGGACCCCGGGCTCTCTGTCACCGGTCTGCCGTTGGTAGTCGTCATTCTAATTCTAACAACGCGTTTTCTGGCCATTGCTCTTCTCCTTTTTGGATAGCTTCTGCTTGGCATATTTATGGCGTCCATCTGGCGATTAGTTTTATGCTATGAGAATAGTATGCGCTTGTCGAAGGCACCCGCCGCAACTGCTCCACCGCTTCTTGGTGTTTTCCGGAGAAGCCATAGGCGATTCCCAAGAAATAGGCTTCACGTTCGGCGTTTTGCATTTGATGCTTTTGCGCCAATGAATCCGCACGCGACAACAGCGCCGCCGCCTGCTCCAGATGCTGCATTCTTTGCGAATCAGAAAGCTCCGCAAGTTTGCTCCGCGCCAATGCAAGTTGCGAGACGCCGCCATAGAATAAATATTCGCTCAACAAAGCGGCGTATTCCTTTTCCGGCAATTCTTTTTGCAAGTCGGAAAGCACGGGCGCAATTTTTTGCAATGTCGTTTGCACGTTGCGATACCGGCGCAGCATGTAGTCGCTCATCGCAATGCCGAATTCGTGTTGGAAAGCTGCAAGAGCGGTGGAAGGTGGGGCCGTGGAGGGGGAACCGCGAGTGCCGCTCACGTAGGCGCAGGGAACTTCCTCATCCCATACAAATGCTTCGTAAAAATTCTGCTGGAGCTTTTCATTGAACAAAAAAATCGTGGCAAACAAAACCAGCGGCACTGCCAGCGCGGTCGCGCGATTTCCCGCCACATAGTCGAGCAATTGCGCAATCGCTTGAATCGTTCCAGCTACAAACGTTGACACTATCTGCCCAATGGAAATTCCTGCCGGTTCTCGCGGCCTTATTTTATGAACGCCCTCAACAAAGTTGTCGAGCAACAGCCGCACAGGACTGGGTCGGGCTTGCCGCGTTGCGGTTGGCGCCTGTGCCACACGCTTGACGATCGCCATAATCTCCGCATCGCTTTTCATCGCAATGTCTGCAAGCGCTTCGGTTTCTTCCCAAACAAGTTGCGGGGCCATGGTTTCGAGTTTGGCGAGCAAACGCTGATAGAAAACCGGCGAAGCAATCAGACCGTTCATGATGCGCGCGCCGTCTTCGGCGGATGCGGCGCCGGAATAGAGGCGAGACAACAATTCTTCCAATTCCAAAAAAGATTGCGGGTATTCTTGCGTTGCCGCATGTTTTGAGGAATAACCCAGTGTTTTGCACAAAGCGACCAGCTCGAACAACGCTTGATAGGCGGGTTCTTCCTGCTGCAATTTGGCGATGAGCGTCTTGGAATCGGCCGCATTTTCCTCGCGCAGCAGAATGACAAGTTGTGTATGCGGCAGGGTCGGGCGACGACCACCCATGGCTTCTCCTTTCAATGTGATTTGCTGATTGGAACGCTTCCGCCCAAGTCCTGCAACATGTAGTAATAATCTCGGAACACGGGAGTGTATTCTTCGAAGCACATATAGCAGCCATTTAGATGTTGGAACAGGCGCAAGCATTCGCTCGGCCCGGTCGCGGCGAAGGGAGCGATTAAAAGATAGACAAGGAAGAAGTCTGAGTTTCCAGCCAGGAGGCCTTGTTCCATCTCGCAGCCTTGCGCCGGAATTGCGGTGAAGGTTTTGGAAATGATATCGGCGTCTGCTTGCAATTGCTCGCGCCGCTCGCGCAAAGAGAGTAGCACCTCTCGCCAGGGCTCATATGCCGGCGGAAGCGGATTGCAATCCGGATACACGCGAAGAATCGCCAACGCCTTGCCTAAGCTCACTTCCTCCATACTTCATGTTCCTCACTGAGCGTTCTCCATCTTCCTGCCTTCTTGGTGTCTCTCCTTGAGTCAAAACTCTCAAAACTTCAAAAAGAATCTCGGTAGGGGGCCAATTCCTTGCGCAGCCGATGGATGACGACGTCCACGACCCGATAGCCGAGCGATTGCAAGCATCCCGAAGCGCGCAACATCGGGTCGGAAAAGCCGGCAAAGGTATAGAGCAAAAAAATGTTGAGGTCGCGCTCACGCACCTCGGTTTTGCGTTTGGGCAAGGTGCGCAACAGGTGCACCACGTTTTCATAAATTTCACGAATGAATTCGGAGCTCGCGCTGAATCCACCCTCTCCGCTCGCCATGGCGCCTTCGTCCAAAACCGTATCAAACCATTTCTGCCGGAGATAGCGATTGCTGGTGCGATAACAGATCGTCGCCAACCAGGAATGAAACATGGGTTCGTTGTCTTCGCCCTCGAAGCCGCGCAAGACTTTATAGTTGTCCACGCACAATTTTTCAAAAACGATCTCAACGATGTCATTGACGACTTCGGAGAGCTGCTTTTTGACATGCGGAGCTTGCCATGCATAGCAGCATCTTTTCACACTGCCGTAGATGTATGCTTTGTAGCGCTTATTGAATTCATTCCAAGCATAATTCCAATACGGGGAAGAAGGCTCGCAGCAATAGCGCAACATTTCTCTTAAAGAAAGCAGAGAGGGCGATTTCGACATGACGGCTTCCGAATGGGAAAATGCAGGCGCGCAAACCAGCCCGCGGCACACTGCATCCAATCTACTTATTTGACACTGCACACGAAGGCTTTTTCACATGAATGTTTGGAGGCCGGCCCCGCTACCCGAGCGAGGCGCACCGTGGAAAGTATGCACGTTCTAATATCATTATGCAAATGTTTTTTTCCGAAGCCGAAAGCGCTTCGGCACGATCTCCCCATCGCCTTTGCAATGAGGCACGATGCATTTCATCAGCATGAACGAAACGCTCGCCCCGCACCGCGCGTGGTTGCTGCAATTCTTCGCGGCCCTCGAGCGCAAAGAGGGGAGAGAGGCAATCTTGGGGGGTTGAAAGAGGTGCGGGAAAATTCTAAGGCATCGGAACGAAAGTAAGAAGTACCGCTCTGAGGCATCATGCTGCCAGCAACAAAGCCCGCTCTGCTTCTTTGGGCATTTCGATGAAAACAAAAAAACTCGCAGGATACAAATAATCTTCACCGGACTCGTCAATCACTCTCAGGTAGTTGTCTTGCGCCGCGGCCTCGTCCGGCAAAACTTGATAGACCTTGCGCAATTCCAAATCCGGCTCTTCCGCGGTGAGGCAGAGAGCGAATTTGATCTCGTGGCGGTTATTCTTTTTCATGGCTTTCATTCCAAGTAGCGTTTGATTTTGAATTTCTTCTTGCTAATGCCGTGCGCTTCATACCAATGCACTTCGGCTTTGCAAACTCTGCCATTTGCCAGGCGAACGAGCGTCATGCCTTTGAGCTTTCGCCATCGTCCGGCACCATATTGTTTTCGCAGTCGCGCAAGATCGCGAATGGCGTTTCCCACGGCTATCGGTTCAATGTTTTCGATCTTTCCGATGATTTCAAAGTTCATAGCCCCGTGCTCCACCTACAAACTTAACGGAATTCAATACGCGGGCAAGTATAGTATAAAGCATGAAATGATGCAATAGAAGTTTGGCCTGCAATCGCCTTCTGAATTTTTGCTCTGAAATTTTGCCATTCGAAGGCACGTGGCATCTCATCAGCACGAACGAAACCCTCGCGCTGCACCGCGCGTGGCTGCTGCAATTCTTCGCGGCCATCGAGCGCAAAGAGGGGAGAGAGGCAATCTTGGCGGGGTTGAAAGAGATGCGCGCTAACTTGAAAACGAAATAAAAGGCCTCACGCAAAGGCGTCCCCAGCACGGGACAGAGAACGCGCAAAGAAAAGTTTTGTGGAACTTTGTCCCGTGCTCGGGACGGCTTTGTATGAATGCTTATGCTTTTACAGGCATTGAGGTTTTCATGCAGCGGCCAAGCCGTTGCGGGAGCGCTCGCCAATAACATAGCGCCTCCACTCATCCCACTCACCTTGACATTCCCCGAACTTTTCTTTATCCTTCCTCCCGCATTTTAAACCAATCCGGCTGCGCATAAACTCGGGAGCACCTTTCATGCGACACGCACGTTGTTTGTTGCTTGCGACGATCATTTACTCGCTCGCTTTCTCCACAGAAGCTTTTAATCAAACAGCTATCCACTCCTTCCCGGCTGATACGGCGAAAGCCGATACTTCCAAAAAGAAAGAAAAAGAGCGCGATCTGCCGCTCAAAGCCGAGCGCACGATTGCTTTCAATACGAAAGAAGTCACGTGGATGTCGCTCGACATTGCGCCCGACGGCAAGAGCATCGTGTTCGAGTTGCTCGGCGATTTGTATACGCTCCCCATCACGGGCGGCAAGGCCACGCGCATTACGAGCGGACTCGCGCTCGATACGCAGCCGCGTTATTCGCCCGACGGCAAACGTATCGTGTTTGTGAGCGATCGCACCGGCAATGAAAATCTCTGGCTGCTCGAAATGGGGAAGACCATCAACGACACCACTGCGGCAGTGGATTCCACCGGCTTGCTGCAGCTCACCAAAGGCGCGGGTAGCGCGTATGCTTCGCCGGAATGGACGCCCGACGGCAATTACATCATCGCCTCAAAACTCACGAGCGGACTCGGTGTGAACCATTTGTGGATGTATCATGTCGAAGGCGGCAGCGGCGTTGATCTCAATGCGAAAGAGAAAGAGCGCAATGCCATCGGCGCGGCGTTTGGCGCGGACGGGCGTTACATTTATATTTCGACGAAAGTCGGCCGCTGGGGCTATGATCTGCGCTCGCTCGATTTTCAAATTGCCATGTATGATCGCGACAACGGAAAAGTTTTTCCGCTCAGCGGACAAGTAGGCGGCGGCGTGCGCCCCGCAGTTTCGCCGGACGGCAAATGGCTGGTGTATGCTTCGCGCTCCGATGCGAAGACCGGCTATCGTTTGCGCAATCTCGAAAGCGGCGCGGAGCAATGGCTCGCGTATCCGGTGCAGCGCGATGATCAAGAATCTCGCTTCACGCGCGATTTCATGCCCGGCTATTCTTTCACCCCCGACGGCAAAGCGATCATCACTTCAATCGACGGCAAGTTGTATCGCGTTGAAGTGCCGAGCGGAACGCGCACCGCAATTCCATTTGAAGTTGACGTTGCGCTCGCGGCCGGGCCGAAAGTGTATTTCGAAACGCCGGTTGATGACGGCCCCGTGAAGATTCGGCAAGTGCGTTGGCCGCGCATTTCGCCCGATGGCACGAAGCTCGTGTTTACTGCGCTGCATGGTTTGTACGTGCGTGATTTCGCGACGAACACGAACACGCGCCTCGCGGAGATGCCGAGCGGCACAGGTCAATTCGCGCCCGCGTGGAGCGCGGATAGCAAGTGGCTTGCGTTCGTCACGTGGTCGGAGGCAGAGGGCGGGCACGTTTATAAAGTCGCGCTCACGCCGCGCGCTGCGCCGCAACGGTTGAGCGCGGTCGCGGCATTTTATGATGATCCGTTTTGGTCGCCCGACGGCAAAGAAGTGATCGTGAGCAAAGGGCCGTGGCAACAACGTCGCGCGTATGGCAATGGCAGCGGCTTTGGTCAAGGCATGGAACTCGTGCGCATTCCCGCTATGGGCGGCGCGGCCATTCGCATTGCGCCTTTGCGCGGTGTGACGCCGCACTTTGCCGACAAGCCCGACCGCATTTATGTGTATGAAGGCGAAGAAGGTTTGATCTCGATGCGTCTCGACGGCACCGATCGTCGTGTGCATGTGAAAGTCACGGGCACGATGCCGTACTTCGGCGGCGAGAAACCTTTGCCTGCAGATGAAGTGCTCATGGCAAGCGACGGCGCACATGCGCTTGTGCTCGCGCAGAATCAGCTTTATCACATCACCGTGCCGCAAATCGGCGAAGAGCCGGCAACGATTTCGGTGATGGATCCCGCGAACGCCGCGTTTCCTGCAAAAAAGCTTTCGAGCATTGGCGCGTCGTTCATGAGCTTTGGGCCCGGCGCGAAAGAGGCGGTGTGGGCATTGGGCAACACGGTGTTTCGTTACAACCTCGCTGCGGCGAAAGCTTTCGATGATTCCGTGAAAGTCGCAAAAGCAAAAGCCGCCACGAAGAAAGATGAAAAGAAAGACGAAGAAGAGAAAACGTATGAGCCAAAACGCATCGTCATCAATCTCGAAGCGCCGCGCGCGAAAGGCGCGGGCACAATTGTGTTGCGCGGCGGCCGCGTGCTCACGATGACGCCGAACGCCGCGAACAACGGCATCATTGAAAACGGTGCCGTGGTGGTTAAAGACAACCGCATCCTCAAAGTCGGTGCGAGTTCAGAGGTTGCTACGCCGAGTGGTGCGCGCGAAATTGACGTAAACGGCAAAACTTTGCTCCCCGGCTTTGTGGATACGCACGCGCACATGTGGCCCGCGTGGGGCGTGCATCGCGGCGTGGTGTGGGAATATCTTGCGAATCTCGCGTATGGCGTGCTCACCACGCGCGATCCGCAAACCGGCACGACCGACGTGCTCACGTACAGCGATCTCGTCGAAACCGGCGATCTCATCGGCCCGCGCGTGTTTTATACTGCGCCCGGCGTGTTTACCATCGAACAAATCAAAAGCTTGAAAGATGCGCAGCGTGTGATGGAACGCTACGCGGATTTTTATCACACCAACACGCTCAAACAATACGTCGCCGGCGATCGCAACGTGCGGCAGTGGATCATCATGGCCGCGAAAGAGAAGAAGATCATGCCCACCACCGAAGGCGCGCTCGACATGAAGCTCGATCTCACGCAGATCATCGACGGCTATTCCGGCCACGAGCACGCGTTGCCGATTCCGCCATTGTATAACGACGTGGTGCAATTGCTCACACAAACGAAAACGTTTTACACGCCGACGCTGCTGGTTTCATACGGCGGCCCGTTCGGTGAAAATTTTTACTATGCCTCCACCGAAGTGCATGACGACGCGAAGCTGCGGCGCTTCATGCCGCACGTGGATATCGATCAAGCCACGCGGCGGCGGCAATGGTTCCGCGAAGACGAGCACGTGTTCAAGCTGCACGCGGAGCAGGCGAAGAAGGTCGTCGACGCGGGCGGCAAGGTTTGCATCGGCGGCCACGGGCAATTGCAAGGTCTCGGCTATCATTGGGAATTGTGGTCTGTGCAATCCGGCGGCATGTCGAATTTCGATGCGCTGCGTTGCGCCACGATCTTTGGCGCGCAAGCGCTCGGCTTTGAAAAAGATCTTGGCTCCATCACCGCCGGCAAGCTCGCGGACATTCTCGTGCTCGACCGCAATCCGCTCGACAACATTCGCAACACCAACGCGCTGCGCTATGTGATGAAGAACGGCCTGCTCTACAACGCCGAAACGCTCGACCAAATTTGGCCGGTGGAGAAGAAGATGCCGAAGCTGTATTGGGAGGGGGAGGAGCCGACGAGGTGAGAGGGCGAAAGGGGAGCGAAGGAATGAAATCGTCGTTTGCAAATGCACATTAGCTCCAGCATATGGTCTGAAAGCGTTGCACATTTTCACGGGCACGTGATTACAACAAACTGGAGATTGGTTATGAAACAGTTCAAAATCCTGGTTGAGAAACATTTCAATGAAATGCAAGGCTCATGAAATTCAGAAATCGAAGAGGAGAAGGAGATGTTGACGAGTTCTACTCGTAAACGCGCGCTCGTCATCGGCGCCGGCCCAATGGGATTGGAAACGGCGCTGCGTGCACTCGAACGCGGCTTCGAGGTCACAGTACTCGAAGCCGGCCAGATCGGCGAGCACATTCGGCAGTGGGGACATATTCGTTTGTTCTCGCCATTGGGGATGAATGTCTCTGCGCATGTGAAAAAAATTTTAGGAGAAAATTTACCGCCGCTTGATGCCATCCAAACCGGCGCTGAGTTCGTTGCGACCGTGCTCGCACCGCTCGCGCAGTCCGATCAATTGAAAGACAAAATCATTGCGGATCGCAGAGTACTTTGCATTGCGCGCACCGGCTTGGGCAAAATGGGTTTGCCGAATCATCCGCTGCGCGCGGAACGCAGTTTTCGCGTGCTCGCGGAAGATCACCACGGCAAGGAATACATTTATCAAGCCGATTTCGTGTTCGATGCGAGCGGCGTGTTCGCGCAAGGCAATTGGAGCGGCAGTGCGGGCATGCCGGCCATGGGAGAGATGAAACTCAATCACCGTATCATTCGCCATCCGATAGACGTCGAAAGCGAATTTGCGCGTTTTGCGAGCAAAAGAATTCTGTTGATCGGTCACGGGCACTCTGCGGCGAATACCATTGTCGCGCTTGCGCGCGTGGTGCAACGCGAGCCGAGAACTCAGGTTATTTGGGGCGTACGTTCGGATCGCACCAAACCTGTGCTCGAAGTTGCCGATGATCCTTTGCACGAACGCGCGCGTGTGGTGGAAGCGGCGAACGCGCTCGCTGCGCAGCCGCCGTCCGGTCTGCGCGTTTTGCGGCGAACCGTATTGGAAAGCGTGCAAGAAGCCGATGAAAAAATAAGAGTCGGTTTGAAAGTGTGGAAGAGCACGGAAGAAATCGCAGTCGACGAAATCATCTCGCTCACCGGCTTTCGCCCTAATCTCGATCTGTTGCGCGAAACCACTGCGGAGTTTTCGAGCGTAACCGAAGGCGCGCGCGGCTTGTACAAAGCGCTCTCGAACATCACGGATTGTTTGGCGAAGATCGAAGTGAGTCCGCATGACTTGCAAAGCGGCGAGCCGAATTTGTTTATTGTGGGTGTGAAGAGTTATGGCCGCAACTCAGGCTTTCTGCTGCAATCCGGCAACGATCAGCTCGATGCGATCTTCGCTGCGCTGAAGTGAGCGGCGAATTTGCGTGCTTGAAATGCTGCATCCGAATCGTTACCTTGCTTTCGTACCCAATTTTAACAGGTGAATGATGGATGCGAAACAACGAGCAGAAGAACGACGCAATCGGCCAGGCGCACGTGCCCGCTTCGTGCAACTCAAAGAAGCAGACCGCTCATTCGATTGCGAATTCTGGCAAAATCTTCCCGCCGAAGAACGGCTCGGCGCCATGTGGCAACTCGTCGTGGATATGAGAATATTGCGAGGCGAAGATGAAGTGGAACCAAGATTACTTCGACATGTTTGCAGCCTTGAACGCCGCAAACGTTAGGTATCTGATTGTTGGCGCGTATGCGGTGGGGTTTCATGCCGAGCCGCGCACGACCAAGGACATCGATATTTGGGTCGAAGCTTCGTGGGAGAATGCGCAACGGCTTTATCGCGCATTGGCAGAGTTTGGCGCCCCGCTGGAAAATGTCACCGTCTCAGATTTCTGCAACACCGAAACGGTTTTTCAAATCGGCCTGCCGCCGAATCGCATCGATATCATCATGGGATTGGAGGGCGTGGTCTTTGAAGAGTCTTGGCAGAGTCGTGTCGAGGCGCAGTATGACGGCCAAAGAGTTTTTATGATCGGAAAAGAGGAATTGATTGCAGTGAAGAAGATGGCAGGGCGACCGCAAGACCTGGAAGATGTTAAAACGTTGGAAGAAGTCAAAAAGATCAAACGTGGAAAGTAACGCCCTCTGAATAAGCCGCTACGCAAACTCCTTCAACGCCGCGGCGAGCAGCGGAATCATGATTTCATGATGGCCGATGAAGTTGTAGCCTTTACCGCCCTGCATCGTCGGCCGCTGCACCACGTTCACGCGCGGGCGATAGTGATTGAACATGTCAAAGTTCGCCGTGAAAAAATTATTCACCGGCGGCGCAACGTTGCGCGCAATGGTCAGCGCTTTGAGAAACACTTCGGGCATGAGCACGTTTGAGCCGAAGTTGAGCACCACGCCGCCTTCGTTGATCTGCGCCACCTGCGCCGTAAAAATTTTGAAATCGCGAAACGAAAGCTCGCCATACGCCGCCCCGTCCGCGCTCGGATGTTGATGAATGATGTCCGTGCCGATGGCCACATGCACCGTCGCCGGAATGTTGAGTTCAAGAGCCGTTGCCAATAGACTCAGCTTCGCGCCTTCGGTTTTTATCTTTGTAATCGCCTCGCCCACGGCCTCGCCAAATCCCAAATCGTTCGCTCTTCCTTGAATGACGGCGTGATTGATAAACTCTCCGGTTTCGCGCGCCATGCCGAAGGTGCCGTCCGCCAAGCCTTCCGCCACTTCCTCTGAAGTTTGACCCAGCAACGCCAATTCCGAATCATGCACCACGCCCGCGCCGTTCATCGCCAAACACGTGATGAAACCTTTGCGCATGAGATCAATGAGCACCGGCGAAAGCCCGACTTTGATCACATGAGCGCCCATCATGACGATGATCGGTTTGCCGTTTTCGCGCGCTGCGAGAATGCGCTGCACCAACTCGCGCAAATCTTTCGCGGCGAGAATGTTCGGCAACGAGTGATAGAACGTCTCGAAAAATTCGCCGCGGCGAAACGGCTGTGCAATCTCTTCGCGATGCACTTTGCTGTGCCGCTGCTGCACGGGATAGGTTTTGACTTGGGAGAGGTCGATTTGAGGAAATTTAGACAAGAGCGCTCCAGGAGCTTTCACTAATACAGCCAGAGAAACATTGCGTCATGCCACAGCTTCTTGCGTCGCCTTTGCATAGCGCAGCAAACGCGCCTTCGCTTTGTAGTCGTAACTTGTCTCCACCTCGGCCAAACCGTTTTTGACGAGGTGCCCATTGATGAACGTTTTGTTTTTCAGATAGAGATAAGCATGCTCTTCATTGCCATTGGGGGGCATGGCATCATCGAAGGTCGGGAAAACTTTCCGGCGGCCGATCATCTCTTGCAGAAATTGCATCGCCGCCTCTTCTTTCCCCTCAATCGGCTTGATGCCTAGCAAGCGCACGATTTTTCCGTTCTTCATTTCGATGCAATCCGGTGCGAGAATGCGTTTGATTTTATAAAATAGGTTGGGATCCGTCTCCCTGCCGTCGATCTTTGAGCCGAACGTCATTTTGCGCGGATCGACTTTTTTATCGAAACGCACGTGATCTTTGAAAAAGTACGGCAGCTTCGCAATCTCCGCTTTGAAGTCGCGCGTCGCCGGCTCTGATTCGATAATCTCTCCGTTCGCCATTGCGCCGAAAAGATCGCGCTCGGCGATTTGCAATTTCTCTTTGATGAGCGGCACGAACTCGCGATTGATTTCATAGCCAATCGAATTGCGTTCCAAATTGCGCGCGGCGAGCGCCGTTGTGCCGCTGCCGAGAAACGGATCGAGCACGGTCTCGCCGGGAAACGTGAACATGCGAATCAAACGTCGCGGCAACTCTTCGGGAAACGCGGCGAGATGCTTGCTCAGTTTCTCGCCGGGAAAATTCCAATGCCCGTAGAAATACGAGTTCCATTCCTCGGTCGTGAGCTTGGCCTGTTCTCTTTGCTCTTTTGTGGGTGAAGGCGCCTCGCCGAGTTTTTTGAAGAGCAGAATAAATTCGTAATCGAGCTTCACAATGCCGTTGCGCGGATAGGGAAACGAGCCCATGATGGTCGCGCCGCCGCTGGTGTTGACGGTCGTGACTTTTTGCCAAATGATTGCGCCCATGTAATCGAAGCCGATGGTCTCGCAAAACTTGATGATCTCCGTGCGAATGGGAATGATCTTGTAGCGGCCGTAATAAACCGAACGCGCGAATTGATCGCCGATGTTCACGCACAAACGGCAGCCCTTGTGCAGCACGCGATAACATTCGCTCCACACGAGATTCAGATTGTTGATGTAATCTTCGTAGCTGTCGTTGAAGCCGATCTGATGCGCGTGGCCGTAGTCTTTGAGCTGCCAATACGGAGGCGAGGTGACCACAAGATGCACGGACTCATCCGCCACTTCCTTCATCGCGCGCGAATCGCCGAGGATGATGCGGTGCTGCGTTTTGGGGTGCTCCATGCTCTTCCGAGGTTATGCTTCTGCTACTCTTTGGTTTTCTGAGTGAGTTTGCGGAGCTCTGTTTGTGAAAGACCGGTAATCTCCGCGATAAGCGCCGTTTGAAAGCCTCTGGAGATCATCTTGCGCGCCACTGCGTATTTGCCCTCTCGCAGACCCTCCCGCTTGCCTTCCCGTTTGCCTTCCCGCTTGCCTTCCCGCTTGCCTTCCCGCCTGCCTTCCCGCCTGCCTTCCCGCCTGCCTTCCCGCCTGCCTTCCCGCCTGCCCTCAAGCAAGCCTTCACGTAAAGCTTCGTCTCGGACTTCACGCCTAATTTGCCTACGCCACGCGGCTTTTTCTTTGCGCACGGCTATTTCCAACATTTGTCTTACCTCCTTGGGAGATTCATAGACACGTTCCAACATTTCATAAGCTGGTGACGGAATTCTACCGTGTTTATGCATCTGAATAAACCAATTTAACAGCAACGAGACCGCAGTCTTGTCGTTCTCGCGTCTGAACAATTCCTGAAGCTCCTTCTTAATCAAAGCAAGATCATAGTGGGCCTCGGTTAAAAATAGAGTCGAAACTAGGTTCTTGATCTTGAGCAGTTTCTCCTTGCTAAAAGCGTTGGCGGCAATCTTAAAGTATTTGAAACGAATGCCATATTCGCCGAGATACTCCTGCCCTTCGATCAAATCTTGCAAATTCTCCGGCGCGGTCCATTTGCGCGAGCCGCTATAGAGCAGAATCGGAAAGACCGGCGGAAGTTTCTTGAGCCGTTTGTGCGAAGCCACGTAGTCCATATAAAAATTGCCGACGTAATTCGCAAGAGCCACGCTCGTGAAGCGCTCGACCCCGGACTTGAACTCCATCAGCACGATAATGAAAATTTCCGTGCGCTTCAACTTGATCTTGTAGATGAGATCGGAGATCGTCTCTTTGTAATGATCCGCAACAAAGGATTTGTCCAAAGTCTCGCACGAATCGAAGTCCAAGTCTTTGATCCAATCTTCATGCACGAAAGTTTCCAGTAACTGCCGGAAGATGGTTTTATTCTTGAACAGTTTCCGGTAGCCGCGATCTGGAATTTGGCGCATCGAGTTCCTCCCTCTTATATCAGCGCTGCCTGAGATTACGCCAATAGCGCCATGGTGTCCGCGTGCTTTTCCGCTATCAACAATCCGCGAAACTTCACCATTGCTTCCCGTTCCTTCTCATCGAGGCGATATGCAAACCCATCCAAATAAACCTGCACCTCCGCGGGCGTGAGGCCGAGGCGCTTGCCGTGCCATGCGCCGAAATGTGGATGGCGATCATCCGCTTCAAGCGCTGCGGCTTCGAGTTGTTGCGCCAGCGCTTGCTTCTTCGCTCCACTTGCTTCGCGCTTGATCGCCCATATCGCAAAGACGAAAGGCAGGCCGGTCCATTCGTGCCACTCATGCCCGAGGTCATAAACGTGCTGAAAATTCGCGAGGCCGGACTTGGCGCGGAGCAAGGCTTCATCGCCGATCACAAGCACGGCGTCGAAATGCTCCGTCTCTCTTGCTTGAAACAGAGGGCTCATGCGCTCAAGCTTTGCATGCACGCCGTATTTGTGCGCGAGCAAAACTTTGAGCAATTCAATCGAGGTTGAAGTGTCCGCGGTGATGCCGATGCGTTTGCCGTCCAGCTCGCGCCAGTTGTGCTTGGAATAGAGAATCACGCTGCGCGCATGATTCTTCACGGCAATGCCGTAACCGAGCGCTTCATAATCTTTTTCGACGCGCCAATAATCGAGCAGCGAAAACGGCCCTGCGTCGATTTGATTCTCCGCGGCGAGCTTGCCCATGAGGCTCGGCACGAGCGGCAGCACGCGGAACGGGCGGCTCTCGAAGCGATCATAGAACGGCACGCAATTGAGGTATGGAATTTTTCCGACCGTGTCTTTGTCGTGCACCGCGATGACATTGTAAACAATATCGCGCTCCACCGGCACTTTGCCGCTGCTCTTGATGAGTTTGATCACGTGCTCTTTGGCGAGCGCAATGGGGCTTGTGGCCTTGGCCGCGTGCGCGATGCGTTCCTCGCCCACGGTGCCGTCCATGTCATCCGCGCCGAAGCAGAGCGCGACCGGCGCGACTTCTTGCGAGAGCATAATCCAATACGCTTTGATGTGGGGAAAATTATCGAGCATCAAACGCGAGACCGCGATGGTTTTCAAATCATCGACCGCGGAAGTGTAGCGCGTTTTGATGCCGGTGTCGCCGGGCTGAAACGCGAGTGGGATGAAAGAGAGAAAGCCCTGTGAAACATCCTGCTGCTCGCGCAGCTTGAGCATATGCACCACGCGCTCTTCGAAAGTTTCCACATGACCATACAGCAACGTCGCGTTCGTGGCGATGCCGAGACGATGCGCCGCCTCGTGAATTTCGAGCCAGCGTTTGCCGCCAATTTTTTGGTTGAAGAGCAACCTGCGCACGCGTTCCGAAAAAACTTCCGCGCCGCCGCCGGGCATGGTGGAAAGCCCCGCGGCTTTGAGTTGGCCGAGCACTTCCGCAATCGGCAGCTTGAACTTCTTCGAGAAGAAATCGATCTCAACCGCGGTCCATGCTTTGATATCGATCTTCGGAAAGTTCGCTTTGATCTGCCGCATCATGTCCAAATAAAATTCCCACGGCCAAGTCGGATGCAGACCGCCGACGATGTGCACCTCATGCAAATCGTGCGTGAGTTTGCCGAGAATTTGTTCCATGGTCATTTCATACGCGCGCTCGTCTTTGGCCTTCACCGCGAAGTCGCAGAACTTGCACGACAGCACGCAAATGTTGGTGGGATTGACCTGGCGGTTGACGACGAAATAAACCGCGTCGCCGCTCTTCGCGCGCTGCACGGCATGCGCCATCTTGCCGAGATTGAGCAAGTCATCGGTCTCGAACATGGCGAGGCCGTCTTGCAAATTCAAGCGCTCGCCGGTTTGCACTTTCTCCCAAATGGGCGCGAGGCGTTGGTCGTGAAAACGGATGATGGGAAATTGCGACATGAGGTGGATCCTTTCAGGTTTTTAGGCAAAGCCTTTTTTAACGGTGTCGGTGTTTTGCTTTACGAATTTTCCACTCTTCAAACCATTCGGCAAAGCGTGATTCATACGGCAAGAGTTCAACCGCTTTCGAATACGCTTGAAGAATTTCCGTTTCGGGAGCGCGCAACCACGTCAAGGTTTTGGCGAGATCAAACCAGCCCCAAGCATTTCTGACGTTATCTTCCGAAAGTTGAATTGCACGTCTTAGTAATTCTACCGCTTCTTGATTTAACCGTTTTTTAGGAGGCAATTGGCTGCGCGACTGTAACGAAGCTGCCAGCTTAATCTTGGTTTGAGCAAATTCGTGCAACGCTTTGGGATCGTCTTTGATGAGCTCGTAATTTGAGGTAAAGATTCTGTGTGCATCGCGCAGCAACCCTGCTCGTTTGTGAAGGATTGCAAGTTCGACCAATTCATCGATTCGCGGCGGCGACGGCGCACGAGACAAAATCTCAGATGCTCGTTTAGGGTTTTGTGAATCTAGAAATGCCCTTGCCATGGCAACGAAAATCAGATGTCGATCGAAGATTGCCGGATCGGCTTCACTCTCTTTAAAGATTTTTTCGGCAATCGCGAACTCACGCAAAGCAATCTTATACTCGATCATTTGCGCAAGCAATGCTCCAGCTTTGGGGACGCGCCTTGCGGCAGTTTCCAAAGTTTGGACGGCTTTCTCTCGTTCGCCGATCGCCCAAAAATGGGCACCTTCGCGGAGGGCATGGATAACAATATACTGAGGATGAGCTGGTAGAGTAACGCGAAAATAAGATCGAGCTTCATCAAACTCAAAGGTCGGCTGCGGTGAGCCATTTTCCTGCATCCTGCGGCGAATTTTCGGTATACCGGTTCCGCGTCCCTCAGCCAGCCGCAATTCTTTAAGAAACTCCCCGATGCGTCTGTTCCTGTTTGGGACGGGCGGCAATGTAGCACCAGATTGGAAATGACGCACATCAAGACCATGCACTGGTCCTGGGTAACTGATAATTTCCATACGATCTGGATATAAGTAGACTTTTATTGGTTCGGCGATGTCTTCATAGCTGCGATGATAAATAGCATTCACAACCGCTTCTTCCATAGCTTCATATGGGAAGGCCAGTGTCCTTTGAGCTTCTGCTTGACCGGGGATCTTTTTAACCATTTTAGTGCTGAAGCTTTCGAGATAATCCAAAACTTGTCGGATTTGCGCATGAAGAGGACCCCGAAAAATCTTTTCTTCAATTAGGTCACCACCTGCATCATCTCCAAATTGTACGACTTCAATACGTGCGCCAGGAAAGAACTCTGTTGGATCATTAGTGAAAAAAAGCAAGGCTATGTTTTTGGCCACTTCATGATCATTAACACGTGTTGTGATGCGAAGCTTGTGGTACAATTCACTATCCGGCAAATTAGTGCGTGGCGAAACTAAATCGCTTCTCAAGTCGGCCAAAAAATTCCTGACCAAAACCGGTGAGATCACTTCCACTGGCGCAGAAAGGTTTCTACGGTCATCAAATGGAACCTTGGCGGTCATCTGCATTAGTTGCGTCATGATATCGCCTTTTGCTTCCGTTGATTCGCTGCCGTGGCGAATGTAATAAGCCCGTTCAGAGCCTGCCAATGTTTTAGGGGCTTGATAAGGACGCGAATCACCGCCGGGCGCCCAAATAACAAGTATGGGCTGGTTCCGATAAACCTCCGGCGAGATCACGGGCTGATATTCCGGATCAATGCGTTTACATTGACCTCGAATTTTTTTCTGAATCTCATCGAGGTTTTCACCTTCAAGGCCGACAGGCGGAAGCACGGGCAAGCCGTTTTGTTCCTCTATGCCGATAATAATGTAGCCACCGTTCAAATTCAAAAAATCATTCGCAAAAGCACAAATTGTGCGAACAATTTGTTCCAGGGTTTGCTCAGACCATGATTTTTTGAATTCTCGCCGTACAGATTCGACCGAGCGTTCATTAATTAGGTCGTCCAAGTTTATTGGGAGTGTTTTCATTTAAATGAATCCGTTCAAAGGTATTCTTTGCAGAAAAGAATGTTATCTCTAGGCTACCGATGCTACTTCCAATACTCCTCCCATCTCCGCTTCACCTTCTCGCGCACTTCTTCGCTCATCACCAGCGGCGCGGGATAGCCGGGCTTCCACGTGGCGTCGAGGCCGAGTACGCCGCGATAGATTGGACTGATGCCGAGCAGCGTTTGCTCGCTGAAGGTCGCATCGCGCTCGCAATCGAAGCGCGTGAAGATGCCCCAAAGATAGCTCTCCTGGCTGTGCAAATCAACATCGGCGCTGACCGTGGCGATAATCTTTAGCGCGCGCAATTCCGGCATGCGCACAAGCTGTTCGACAATGCCGCGGCCCGCCTCTTTCACTTTCACGACGAGAAGGGTGTCTTCATAAACACGCGCTTCTTGAATCGCTGCAAACGCGCGCGGCAAATGCGCTATGACGCGCTCGATCACTTCACGCTCCTCGCTCTTTGCTCCTTGCCCCTTGCCCCTCGCTCCCTGCCCCTTCTCCGTCGCATCCAAAATCATTTTGCTGCCGAGATTCATTTTAAAGGAAGTGAAATCCAAAGTGTCGAGCGGGACTTTCGGAATCATCACGAAATCGAAGTGCGGATCGAAATGGTCGCGAATTGCGCGCAGCACACTGGGCCAGTCGCGCACGTTCACGTTTTCGGAAACGAGCACGATACACTTGGTGAGCGAGAGCTGATCCGTGCCCATCAAGCCGAGCGCGGATTTCATGGCCTCTTTTTGATAACGCTGCTCCACGCTCACCACGAGCAGGTTGTGAAAGCCGGCTTCATAATAAGCCCACACGCTTTTAATCTCTTTGTGAATGAGACGCGCGAGCGGGCCGAGAATTTGTTGTGTGGCGTCGCCGAGGTATTTGTCCTCCATCGGCGGAATGCCGACGACCGTCGCGGGATAAATCGGATGGCGGCGATGCGTGATGGTCTTGATACGAAACACGGGAAATTCGCCGGCGTGCGAATAGTGCCCGAAGTGATCGCCGAACGGGCCTTCGAGTCGCGTTTCATCGAGCGGCACCGTTCCTTCTAAGATAAATTCTGCCTGCGCGGGCACGGGAATGTTGATCGACTTGCCGCGCGTCATGGGCAGCGGCGCGTTGCGCAAGAAGCCCGCGAACATGACTTCATCAATGCCTTCGGGCAATGCCGCAATCGCAGCGAGCAACATCGCGGGATCGGTGCCGAGCGCAACGGCAATTTGAAATTCGCGCCCGAGCTTTTGCGCCTGATAGTAATGAAAACCGCCGCCTTTTTGAATTTGCCAGTGCATGCCGGTCGAGCGTTGATCATAAACCTGCATGCGATACACGCCCACGTTGCGTTTGCCGTCGCGCGGATCGTATGTGAACACTTGTCCGAGCGTGATGAAACGCCCGCCGTCTTCCGGCCAGCAGGTTTGAATCGGAAGGTCATCGAGGTTCGGCTGTACGACGACTTGCTGCGAGAGCGCCGTGCGAGATTTTTTCGGCCGCGCGTTGAGAAAGCGTTTGACCATCGGCCAATGATCCACAACGAGTCTCGGCTTGGGCGGCAGCGCTTGTTCGACAAAATGAATCAATTCATCGCCGAGCTGCTGCGGATGTTTGTTGAGCGCAAGTTCGATGCGCCTTTCACTGGCGAGCAGATTGATGGCGAGCGGATGCTTCGCGCCTTTCACGTTTTCGAAGAGCAACGCGGGCCGGCCTTCACGCAACGCGCGCACGGCAATCTCCGTGACTTCGAGCACGGGATCGACTTCGACTTTGACGCGGTGCAATTCGCCGATTGATTCGAGACGGCGAGCAAAGTCGCCGAGGGAGTGAGGTTTCATGCAGGCAATATGTAAAACGAGGGCAAGATTCGCAAGGAGCAATTCGGCGGTGGGCGAGCAACGAGCCGGGTGATTATCATACCCATTTTTGCAATGGAGTACATGTATTCAATTGTAACCCAGCGGCTCTTCCTTGCTGCGAACACGCATGCACACCTTGCCTAGCGCCAAGTTTTTCATTGCATTTTAAGCGCTCTCGTCCTATTTTTCGGTCTCAATGTTTAGCGTACAACAACTCGAAACCGTGCGCAAACGCATCGCCTCCGCTTGCGCACGAACGGGACGCCGCCCCGAAGAAGTCACGCTGATAGGTGTGAGCAAGACGGTGCCTTCTACGGAGATCGCTGCGGCATTTGCATCCGGCGTGTTTTGTTTCGGCGAAAACCGCGTGCAGGAAGCTGCGACTAAGATTCCCGAACTTCACAGTCGAGGCGTGCGGCCGCAATGGCATCTCATCGGCCATTTGCAAACCAACAAAGTCAAGCTTGCGCTCGAATTATTTGACGTAATCCAGTCCGTGGACAGTCTGCAGCTTGCCGAGGTTTTGCAAAAACGCGCAGAGACCAGTAACCGCCGGATCGAGATATTTGCGCAAATCAACACCTCGGGCGAGAGCACGAAATTTGGTGCTGCTCCCGAAGAGGCGGTCAGCTTGGCACGAGAGCTTTCCGCGTTTTCCCATCTACGCTTGACCGGGTTGATGACCATCGGCGCCCTCACCAGTGACATCCTGCGCATCCGCCAATGCTTTCGGACTTTGCGCGAGTTGGCCAATACGATTGCCGCGCTGCACTTGCCCAACGTGGTAATGCAGCACCTGTCCATGGGCATGACTGACGATTTTGAAATCGCCATTGAAGAAGGGGCGACGATTGTGCGCGTGGGCCGGGCTTTGTTCGGCGAGCGGCAGTAAGCCTCATCGTCACGACGATAATTCCTAAAACCTTCACCCCATTATATCAACGGGCAGCTTGCGCAAATCGGCGAAGGCGAAAGTATTTATTTATTCATACCAAGACTGGAGTATCACCTTGCGATTGACACCTCTGGACATAAGAAAACATGAATTTCAGCGCGTAATGCGCGGCTATGACCGCGACGAAGTCGACGCCTTTATGGAAAAAGTCGGCGAAGATTTCGAAGCTTTGATCCTGGAAGTCGACCGTTTGAATAAAGAGGTGGTGCAGCTCAAGACGCAATTGCACGACTATCAAGAGATCGAGCGCACGCTGAAACACGCCCTGAAGAGCGCCGAAGCCACGGTGCAACAAACGCTCGAAAACGCCCGGCACCAAGCCGAAATCACCTTGCGGGAAGCCGACGTGCAGGCGGAAAAAACCTTGCACGACGCCAAAACCAAATTGGTGAACCTAAAGAATGAATTGATGCTCGTGCGCGCCCAGAAAGATTCTTTTGCGCGGCGTTTGCGCCATTTGCTGGAAAGCCAGCTCGAGCTAATCGGAGTGCTGGAAATGGACGACCTGGGTTTTGGCGAGCCGGAGGCGGCGCGTTCAACGCCAGAGCGCTCAGCGCCACCGCCAGTCGCATCAGCGCCGGGTGCGGCGAATGATGCCGCGCGACGCCCGATCCCCGGCAAGAGCAGCCCCAACGAAGAGCCTGCGCGCGCTGAAACTTTTCGGCCTACCGCCACTCGTGAAAACGCAGCACGCCGTCCCGGCATGCGTACTGCCGGTCAAGAATTTTATCCGGTCATGGAAGCTGATAGCGTCGTGGCTGCGAACAAGAAAGATCCGAAACTTTCAGACCACTTGATTACGTGAACTTAAGTTTGTGGCGCGGCCTTCCGGGCTGCGCACATGTTCTTTTCCAAATGCGAGTTTACATTCGACTGCCGATATTGCAACTAGGACTCCCGGCTCAGATCGAGCCGGTTTTCAACTTTGATCTTTACAACAGGAGAACTTCATCATGTCGAATTGGAGAATTTTGAGGAGCCGTTTCGCCGTCGCCGGCCTTTGCGCCCTCACATTGAGTTACTCGGCTTGTGCCTCGCGCATGGCCTTGGTGGATGAAAAAGGCCAGACAATTACGAAAGAAGAAGTGGCCGCTAAGAAGAAGAGCAAAAATCTCATGCTCTACACTATTGGGGGCGGGGCTTTGAGCTTCGGGGCAAGCTTCTTCCTTGGCTCAATGATTGATCGCAGCACCAAAGGCGAAGACCGCACTCCGCTTTGGGTGATAACAGGCGCGGGTACGGTCGTCGGCACAGCCTTGTTCGCACACAATGGCAGCGTGCGCGACTTCAATCATGCCGTGGAATTGGTGAAAGATTCGCGTCAGCAGGGCATTGAAAAAGACATTGTGATGGAAAAACAAAAGCAAGACCAGCTTACGGAAGAACGCAGAAAACTCGAAGCAGAACGCAAACGTCAGGAAGCGGAGCGCGAAGAGTTGCTCAAGCAGATTCGCGCGAAACAAAGCAAAGAAAAAGACCCCGGCAATTGAACCCAAGCAAGATGATTTCGGGCAAGACCATCCGTCTCGAGCGTTTTGCCCGGAATTATCCGGTGCGGAATATTTTTACGTTCTTACTAGCCCAACTTCCGCCTAGTTGTTCCATAGTCAGTTCACATCACTTGGAGAGAGGCGAGCACATCGCATGAGCACCTTGCGGCAACAGATTCAAGAAACTGCGGCGGTCATTCGCCAACGTTCCAAAACCCAGCCCAAAATCGGCATCATCCTCGGCACCGGCCTCGGCGCGCTGGCCAAAGAGATTCAAACCGAAGCCACCATTCCCTATTCCGATTTGCCGCACTTCCCGCTTTCAACCGTCGAGAGTCACGCCGGCCGTTTGTTGCTCGGCTCATTGGGCGGCAAACAAGTGATGGTCATGCAGGGCCGCTTTCATTACTATGAAGGCTACTCCATGCAGCAGATCACCTTTCCCGTGCGGGTGATGAAGGCCATGGGCTGCGACACGCTGCTCGTCTCCAACGCCTGCGGCGGCATGAATCCGCTCTTCACCGCGGGCGATATTATGATCATGACCGACCACATCAACTTGCTCGGCGACAATCCCCTCATCGGCCCGAACGACGACGAGCTTGGCCCGCGCTTTCCCGACATGTCGGAGCCATATTCGCATGCGCTCATTAATCTCGCGGAACAAGTTGCGCTCGAAGAAAAGATTCGTTTGCAAAAAGGCGTGTACGTCGCCGTCTCCGGCCCGAACCTCGAAACGCGCGCGGAGTATCGCTTCTTGCGCGCGATTGGCGCGGATGTCGTCGGCATGAGCACCGTGCCCGAAGTCATCGTCGCCGTGCACAGCAGCATGCGCGTGCTCGGCCTCTCCGTCATCACCGACAACTGTTTGCCCGACGCGCTCGAACCCGTTGACATCGCGAAGATCATCAAAATCGCCGGCGAAGCCGAGCCCAAGCTGACGCTGGTGATGAAGCGAGTGATTGAGAGGTTGTAGATTTTTTCTATAAACAAAAGCGTTTTTCTTTTGTTGATGAAAGCCTTCTTGACGTGTCATTCTGAAAGAATCTTTTTCAGCGCTGGATAGAAAATCAAACATGGGCAGCGCATCCACACAAAGGCCGGCTTCCTCGCGCAATGAGTGAAGAAGAATTTCTCGTGTGGGATGAAGAAGGCCTCAAAGCGGAGTTTGTCGATGGCAACGTCATCGTTTTTCCTCGTAGCACGGCGATTCACTCAGAACTTCACAGCGGTTTGAGTTCTTTGATCAGCCTCTTTGTTTCAAAACACAAGCTCGGCCTCATGCTCGCCTCGCGAGGAATTGCCGTTCGGTTGCGCAAAGGCCTCGTGCTTTCGCCCGATATCGTTTATCTCCAAAACTCGCGCAAAGACATCATACGCGAAATCTATTTTGCCGGCGCACCGGATTTGGCGGTCGAGCTCGTTTCACGCGACAGCGTCATTCGCGATTGGCACGAGAAGCACATCGAATATGAAGCCGCAGGCGTACACGAATATTGGATTATTGATCCACTTCGGCAAAGACTTGCAGCTTTTGTTTTGGGAGATGATCAGCGTTATCATGCGCTCGCGTTGAAGGAAGGCAAACTTCACTCGCAAACCCTGCCCGGCTTTTGGCTCAAGCCTGATTGTTTTTGGCAAGGCAGAGAGTTCAACTCCTAGGAACTGGCGAAAGAAATCGGCATTATATCATACAGCAATCTTTTTCTCAATTAAAAACTCGTTTGCCAATTACCGCCTCGCGGCCATTCTGCGCAGAATTTCTCGCGCACTTGACTCTCTTCCCAGCACGAGGGAAGGTTCTTCCAGAATGACAAATTCGAGGTGAGCATTGTCAACCGACTCGTGACGAGTATCGAATAACCAGCAACGAGCATCCAGTATCAAGCAACCAGCAACTAACCAGGCACCTCTCGATGTATGACCCATTCCCACAAGAGTTGAATCTTCCCGCACTCGAACATGAAGTGCTGGCCTTTTGGAAGAGCGCCGGCATTTTTCAAAAAAGCATTTCCTCCCGTCCTGAAAATAAATCTTTCATCTTCTACGAAGGCCCGCCCACCGCGAACGGCAAGCCCGGCATTCACCACGTGATCGCGCGCACCATGAAAGACTTTGGCTGCCGCCTCAAAACCATGCAAGGCTATCGCGTCGAGCGCAAAGCCGGATGGGACACGCACGGCCTGCCCGTTGAGATCGAAGTCGAGAAGCAGCTCAAGTTCACGAAGAAAGATCAGATCGTCGCATACGGCATCGACAAGTTCAACGCGCTCTGCCGCGAAAGCGTGTGGAAGTATAAGCAGCTTTGGGATGAAATGACCGAGCGCATGGGCTATTGGGTCGATCTCGAGCATCCTTACGTCACGTATGAAAACCCCTACATCGAAAGCGTGTGGTGGCTGCTGCGGCAATTGTGGGATCGCAACCTCATCTATCGCGGCCACAAGATCGTGCCCTATTGCACACGCTGCGAAACGCCGCTGTCGAGCCATGAAATCTCGCTCGGGTATAAAGACCTCGAAGATCCTTCCGTGTTCGTGAAGATGCGTTTGAAAAGCGCGCCCGATACTTCGTTCCTCGTGTGGACCACCACGCCGTGGACGCTGATCTCGAACGTTGCGCTCGCATTGCATCCCGAAGTCACTTACGTGAAAGTTGCGCACAAAGGCGAGAAGCTCATTCTCGCAGAGCCGCGTTTGGCGGCGCTCGAAGGCGAGTATGAAATTTTAGAGAAGAAGCCCGGCAGCGCATATGCAAATCTCGAATACGAGCCGCTCTTCACATATCTCTCTTCGCCCAAGCGCGCGTATTACACGCTGCTCGCGGATTTCGTCACCACCGAAGATGGCAGCGGCATCGTGCATATGGCGCCCGCGTTTGGGGAAGATGATTATAAAATGGGTCGGCAATACGATCTGCCCTTCTTTCAACCGATTGATAAGAGCGGCCGTTTCACCAGCGAAGTGACGCCGTGGGCCGGTGTGTTTTTCAAAGATGCCGATCCCGACATCACGCGCATGCTCAAAGCAAACGGGCGGCTTTATAAAGCCGAGCGCTACACGCACAGTTATCCGCATTGCTGGCGCGACGGCTCGCCGCTCATCTATTACGCGAAAGAGTCGTGGTACATTCGCACCACGCAATTCAAAGAACGCTTCGTCGAGCTAAATAAGCAGATCGACTGGTTCCCCAAAGAAGTGGGCACCGGCCGCTTCGGTGAGTGGCTCGCGAACAATGTGGATTGGGCGCTTTCGCGCGAGCGCTTTTGGGGCACGCCTTTGCCCATTTGGTTGGATGAAGAAGGCAACGGCCATTGCATCGGCTCGGTGGAAGAAATGTCGCAGCTCGCGGGTCGCGATCTCAGTGGCCTCGATTTGCATCGTCCGTTTGTTGATGACATCGTGCTCAAACATCCGAAGACCGGAAAGCCCATGCGCCGCACGCCCGAAGTGATCGACGTGTGGTTCGATAGCGGCGCCATGCCCGTGGCGCAATGGCATTATCCTTTCGAGAACAAAGAAATTTTCGCGCGCAGTTTCCCGGCGGATTATATCAGCGAGGCGGTCGATCAAACGCGCGGCTGGTTTTATACGCTCTTTGCGATTGCGACGATGGTGTTCGACAAACCGTGTTTCAAAAGCTGCGTGGTGCTCGGCCATATTCAAGACAAAGACGGCCAGAAGATGTCGAAATCGAAGGGCAATATCGTCGATCCCTTCGAAGTGATGGCGAAGCACGGCGCGGACGCGACACGTTGGTATATGATGACCGCGAGCCCGCCGTGGCAAGCCACACGCTTCGATGTCAAAGGCGTTGAAGAAGTGGTGAGCGGTTTCTTCGGCACGTTGATGAACACGTATTCGTTTTTCGCGATGTATGCGAACATCGATCAGTTTGTATATCCGCAAAAACCGCTTGCCATGGCGCAGCGCCCGGAGATTGATCGTTGGCTGATCTCGACGTTGAACAATGTCGTCGCGCGCGTGGAAGAGAATTACAACGGCTTCGAAGTCACGCGCGCGGGCCGCGCGATTGCGGAGTTCGTCACGAACGACCTTTCGAATTGGTATGTGCGCCGCTGCCGCCGCCGCTTTTGGAAATCCGGACTCGGTGAAGACAAGCAAGCCGCGTTTCAAACATTGTATGAAGCATTGCAGGCCGTGTGCAAAATGATCGCGCCGCTCGCGCCGTTTTTGCCCGAAGCGATTTATCGCCGTTTGCGCGTGCAGCAGGATCATTCCGAAGAAAGCGTGCATCTCGCGCTGCTGCCGAGCGCGGCGCACGCGGCCTATCAATTCCGCCAACCCGAACTTGAGGCGCAAATGGAAGCCGTGCGGGAAGTGGTGCTCATCGGCCGCTCGCTGCGCAATGCGCACGCGCTCAAAGTGCGGCAGCCGCTGCGACGACTCATCGTTGTCACGGCAGATGAAAAGAAGCGCGCAGCAATCACGGCCGGCGCGAATCTCATTCAAGATGAGTTGAATGTCAAGCGCATCGAGTTTGTCGATAACGCTGCAGCATTGACGGTCTCGCGCGCGGAGCCGATTTTCAAAGCGCTCGGGCCGAAGTTTGGCAAACGCGCGAACGCCGTGGCCGCGCTCATTCGTACGCTCGCGCCGCAGCAAGTGCGCGAGCTGGCGACGAGCGGTACGTTCGCAACCAGCGTGGAAGACGAGCCCATCACACTTGCCACTGATGACGTGCGCATTGTTGAGCAACAAGCCGAAGGCCTGGCCGTGGCAACCGACTTCGGACTCACCGTCGCGCTCGACACGAAACTCGATGATGATCTCATTGCCGAAGGCCTCGCGCGTGAGTTTGTCAATCGCGTGCAGAACATGCGCAAGAACGCGGGCTTCGAGGTGGTGGATCGCATTCGCATTCGTTATGAAGGCACGGCGAGGTTGCGCGCCGCTTTGCAAAAAATGTCCGCTTACATAGCCGATGAAACGCTAGCGCACGAGGTGCAGGCGCTCGACGCTTCCAACGGTCATCTGCCTCACAAAGAGGAATGGCAGATCGGGAGCGAGAAAGCCGTCATCAGTGTCGCTCGAATTTCGGCTTGAAGTTGAAGATTGAACTTATAAATTAGCGTCGGAGCGGAGGGAGTATCCGTTCTTCTTTCTGGCCGAAGTCGGGTCGAGCAACTTACGTCCGGAAACTAAATTCACAGGAGGGCGCTTATGCAAGCGCAGCATCTGCAACATTACAAAACCTTGTTAATGTCGAAACGCGCCGAATTGCTGAAGGATTTGGATGAATTTAAAAACGGCGAAAGTTCTTCCACGATCAAAGATGCGTCCGGCGATAATTCGGCTTATACTTTTCACATGGCCGATCAAGGCACGGACAATATGGAGCGCGAGAAGGCCTACTATTTTGCGACACGAGAAGGCCGGTTGCTCTATCACATCGACCAAGCGCTGGAACGCATCGAAGACGGCTCTTATGGCCTGTGCCATGAGTGCAACCAATACATCAGCGCCGATCGCTTGGAAGCGGTGCCGCATGCACGCCTGTGCATCAACTGCAAGATGAAAGAAGAAAACGGCGTGGCGCAATATTGAATGGACGCAACTTTGCGTCCCCTTGCAAGGGGACGCAAGTTTTTTAGGAAAGGTGGACATTGCTGTGATGGCCTTCGTGAATTTGTTGCAAGGGATGGGCATATTATCGATCTCAGCGCTCATCGTCGGCCTTGATCAACTTACCAAGTTGAGCGTGAAGGATCGTTTTTTTCTGGGCGAATCCATAGAAGTGCTCGGCGATCTCTTGCGCTTGACTTATATCGAAAACCCCGGCATGGCGTTCGGCATTCGCATCGGCGGCAAATATTTTTTTACAATTTTTGCAACGCTCGCCACGGCCGTTATTCTCTTCTATCTCTATCGCATTCGCCATGAGCGCTTTCTTTCGCGGTTCTCTTTAGCGCTCATTTTTGGCGGCGCGATCGGCAACCTCATCGATCGCTACGCTTACGGCCAAGTCATCGACTTTATCGACGTCGGGCTCGGCCAAACGCGCTGGCCCGTGTTCAATGTTGCAGACAGCGCGGTCACCGTTGGCATGCTGATGCTCGTTTTTTTCGTGCTCTTCGAGCGCGAGCCCAAACCTGCCGAAGTCGTTGCCGAAACGCCGGCCTTTCCTCAAAACAAACCCGCACCCAGCGACGAAAACGACAACTGGCGCGAAGTGCGCGATAATTCCACGGCGGCGTGAATGGGGCGATGCAACATTTTGAATATCGCAGAAACCTTTCTCTGGCATGCTCCGCCTCGTAATGTCATCCTGGAAGGAACTTCCCTAACGCTCGGCTTACTTACCAGCACGAAAGAAGATTCTTACAGAATGACATGGAGGATAAGATGTAATTTGGAACACTAACTTCCTTCCCTCTTGCAAACCTTCGTCATCCCTCCTCAGCAGAGCAAAGTGCGGCTGGATAAATATCTGGCCGAACACGTCGCTAATCTCTCCCGCGCGCAGTTGCAGCTTCTCATCAAAGCCGGAACGATCACTATCAACGGCGAAAAAACCAAAGCCAGCCATACTGTGATGCCCGGCGAGGTCATTCAAATCGACATTCCGCCGAAACCGCCGACCGAATTGATTCCACAGAATCTGCCGCTGCAAATCGTTTATGAAGATGAATATCTCGTGGTGGTGGATAAGCCCGCGGGCATGGTTGTGCATCCGGCATACGGCCATCGTACTGGCACGCTCGCGAATGCCTTGCTGCACCATTTTAAAAACGTTTCACTGCTCGATGAAGCTCGACCCGGCATCGTGCACCGGCTCGATAAAGACACTTCCGGCCTGCTCGTGGTGGCGCGCGACGAACGCACGCATGCCGCGCTCTCCGGGCAATTCAAAGCGAAGACTACGCAGCGCGAATACCTCGCAGTGGTGTGTGGCATTCCGAAACCTCGACGCGATACCATTGCGAGTTTCTTAACGCGCAGCACGAAAGACCGCAGGAAAATCGTCGTGAGTCAAAAGGAAGGCAAGTGGGCGGTGACGCATTACGAAGTGGCGGAAAAATTTCGTTTGCACGCGCTCATTCGTGTGCATTTGGAAACCGGGCGCATGCACCAAATTCGTGTGCACCTGGCGCATCGCGGGCATCCCGTGTTCGGTGATCCCACGTACGAGGGCCGCAAAGGCCAGTTACAAGGCTTGAGCATCGCCGATACACGTTTCGTCGCCGGGCTGTTGGAAAATTTTCATCGGCAGGCATTGCACGCACACACGTTGGGCTTCGTGCATCCGGCAACCGGCGAGGCGCTTTCATTCAAAAGCGCATTACCGGCAGACATGGAAGGATTGCTGCACGCATTGCGCACGCAGCGCGAACAAGACGCGAAGGAAGTACAATAGCTCAAATGACACAGATTTTTTATGGTTTGTTGCTGCTTCACCGGGGGTTCATCTTTGCTTGTTTACTCACCTTGTCTCTTCGAGCGAGGCGACTTAAAGCCGGGCGCATCATCCTGTCGCCAAGCAGATATTTTCAAGTAAACACTGATTTGTCATGTAATGCCTCAGTTATTGGTGGAAAACGTAGCGCAGACATCCTTGTCTGCAGGCGGGGACGCCCGCGCTACTCCACCGGTAACTGAGGCATTACTTTGTCATTTCGCAGTTCCTATCGCCTGCTGCAACGCGGCCTCCACCTCCCGCACGGTATAATTAATTCGCTGCGTCGAAGTGCCAAAACGATTCCCGGCAAACGGCTCGTGCAGAACTTTCCCCTCTTTCGAAAGTAGCCAAATCACCGGCACGGAATAGCTTTGCGAATCAGTGCTCGGTTTAAATTTCCCCATCCACGGCAAAACCGCATCGGAAAACGTTGTGCCTTCCGCGTACTTTTTGTGATTGAACAACAGCCGCAGCTTCGGATCAAAATAGACTTGATCGAACGGAATCACGTGATTGCTCTGCAAGCTATAAACCGCCGCCACGAAGCGCGAGAATTCTTGCTTCCATGTTTGCGCGGTATCCGGCTGCGCGAGAAAGGTTGCTCCCGGAAAGCCGTAGTCCATTTCGTCATAAACCGGCGGGCATGCGACTGCGACGAAGAGCACGTTGGCGTTGTGATACTTGCGATACATGTACGTCGAGGTCGGCATATCATTGAAAGAATCGCCGCACCACAAGCCGCCTGCGGACTCGGAAGGATTGAGGCTCGGGCCGCCGAAGATGAGCAGATAAATCGCTTTCGTATCGGACTGCACCAAATCCAGCAAGCGCTTTTTCTCACCGGAGGCCTCGCAAATAAAAACCTCGGACGCGATCGTGTCGCCGACTTGATAGCACGGCTGCGGTTTATCCTTGGGCGCGCTGCCTCCTTCCCGCGGAAGGAGCAACGCCCAGAGCATTAGCAGAGATAACATAATAGTATTCCTCAATTAGATGATTCGGTTCAACGCTTCGGAAGATAGGGCGGTCTGAACAACAAAGCAAGTGACATTCCTGGGTCAGATAAAATCCCTTGCGAGTTGCGTTGCGGTTATTCACATTCCGCCCACTTTAGGCGATGCACACAAACATAACCTTGATCCTTCTTGACAATTCGATGCCAACCGCCGCCGCACCATTCCTACCCGCGCCACCCACAGCCTCGATCGATCTCTTAATTTTCGACCTCGATGGCACGCTCGTCGACACGTGCCGTGATTTGGTGGATGCCGTCAACTTTGCGTTGCAGCAATTGGGTAAAGAAACATTGCCCATGGAAAATATTGTTGCCATGGTCGGCGACGGCGCCCGCGCGCTGCTCACACGCGCGCTGCAGCAGCCCACGGAAGCGGAACTGCAATCGGCGCTGCAACATTTCCGCGCGCACTATGCCGCGCACCTCACCGACTTTTCCAAACCGTATTCCGGTATTTCCGAAGTGCTCACATATTTCCGCGCAAAGAAAAAAGCCGTGCTCTCCAACAAGCCGCACGAGTTTACACTCGCGCTGCTCGAACGTTTGCACTTAGCGCAAGCCTTCGATTTCATTCAGGGCGGGCAAGCTTCGCTTCCGCTCAAACCAGATCCCACATCTCTGCAAAACATGCTTGTGCATTTAAAGGTGGAACCTTCTCGTGCGCTGATGATTGGCGATGGCGAAAACGACATGCTTGTGGGTAAAGCCGCGGGCGTGAAGACATGCGCTGCCACATACGGCTATCGCCCCGCAGAAAACCTTTTGGCGCTCGCACCGGATTTCGTCATGCATGCTCCGCTCGAATTGCTCACCATCGTGTCATCTTAAGCCAGACGAGCTGGAGCCATTCAGGCAAAACGATTGCCGGCAAAACTATGCTCTCAATTGTTTCGCAGGGGAATAGTTGTGTCTATGTTCTTTGCTTTTCGAAGTATGCGAAGCGCCTTAAGTCACCTCGCTTGAAAAAATAAAAGTCGGGCAAGCAAAGATGACGCCTTAGTGAAGCAGCGACCAAACATAAACAAACGACAGGCGCAAGGTACGATTTCGTGAACCGGAGAAAGCATGAGCGTTAAAACTTCCGAACTGGTTTCACGCAGCACAGCGAACACGGCTGCTCTGCCGTTGCCGTTGTTGCCCGCGCGCCCGCTGCTCAAACGCTCGCTCGGTCGCATGAGCCTGCTCTGTTTGGTTTACGTGACGGTGTGCTCCGGCCCGTTCGGTTTGGAAGAATTGGTCACGGCTTCCGGGCCGGGCATGACCTTCCTTCTTTTGCTGATCACGCCGGTTCTGTGGGGCTTGCCGTTGTTGTTCATGTCCGCGGAGCTTTCAAGCGCGTTGCCCATTCAAGGCGGATTGTATCAATGGGTGAAAACCGCGTTCGGAGATTTTTGGGGCTTTCAAGCGGGCTGGTGGTGGTGGCTCAGCTCGTTTCTCGATTGCGCGGTGTATGCCGTGCTGGTCGCGGATTATTTTCAATTTTATTTTCCGAACCTCGACAAACTCGGCCATTGGAGCATCGCGCTCACCGTGATTTGGTTCTTCACTTATCTCAACGTGCGCGGCATTCAAGTCATCGGCACCAGCTCCGTTTTGTTCGTGCTGTTCATGCTCACGCCCTTCATCATTATGATCGCGCTTGGCGCGCCGCAAGTTGCGCACAATCCCTTCGTGCCTTTTTTGCCCGAAGGAAAAAGTTTGATGGAGGCATTGAGCCAGGGCCTGTTGTTGAGTATCTGGTTCATTAGCGGATTCGAGGCTTTGTCAACCGCATCGGAAGAGATCAAAGATTCGGAGCGCCTCATTTCGCGTGCGCTGCTGTTGGTTTTTCCGATGGTGCTCGCGAGTTATGGTTTGCCGCTGCTCATCAGCCTCGCGCTCGATCACAATTGGGCGCATTGGCAAGCCGGACAATTCACGCACATCGCAGAAATGCTCGGCGGGCGTTGGCTGGGCGGCTGGGTTTCCATGGCCGGCGTGATTGCGAACATGGCGTTGTTTGGAACGTGGCTGCTCTCGTATTCGCGCATTCCATTTGCAATGGCGCACGACGGTTATTTGCCCAAAGCCATCACCCGCATTTCGCCGAAGCACGGCACGCCGGTGACCGCGATCGTGTTGAGCGGCGTCATCTACAGCATTTTTTCTTATAGCGATTTCAAAAGCCTCGTGCTCATCGATATCTGGGTGATTCTGAGCGCGATCTTTTTGGAATTTCTCGCGCTGTGGAAATTGCGCATGAGCCATCCGCACTTGCCGCGCCATTTTCGCGCGCCCGGCGGCAAAGCCGGGCTTTGCTTCACGGTGATCAGCCCGATTGCCGTAGGCTTGTTCGCGATGTTCGGCAGCGGCTCGGAATACATTCTCCCCGGCGCAATGGCCGTCGCCACCGGGCCGCTCGCGTTTGGGATTTGCAAAAAGTGGGTGAAGGAGAGGCGATGACAGAAAAACACTTCGGCAGAATAGTTGTTGGCAGAATCATTCCAATTCGTTCTGTCGACAAAAACTTTGCGGTCTTCGCGTGCGGTTTTGGTTTCGGCTCGTACGGCTGATGTCGGCGCGGTGAACTGGCCCCTAGGTAAACAAGAGATGATACACAACAACGAGCAGCGACAAGGCAAAAAAGAAAACACGGCCCCGCATTGCCTCGAAAGCCGGCCTGCTATTCTGCGTAACCGCGGCATTAAATAGGGACTGAAATTTTCTTTGACATTCGCGCTCTTTCTGGTTATTTTGCGCGCTGGTTCATAGCAAAGTGGAGAATAAGCATGCTTGGTAAGGCCCGGGCGTTGGAACCATATGATCTTGCGCTCATTCACATCGAGCATAAGCCGGCGTTTTTCGCGCGGGTGGAAGACATTTCGCCGGATCACAAGCGCGGTTGGTGGCACATAAAGCTCTTCATTTTAGCTTTGCCGCTTAAAGTCGTCACGTGGATCATTGACGACGAGCAAATTCGCGGCGCGGAATTTACCATGGGTGGAACGCCGGTGCGGCTTGAGAAAATCCATCCGCCCGAGGAGGAAGAACCGGAAGGTACGGAGACCTCGCCCGAAACACCCGGCAAGCCGCATAAACAAGCACGCATTCTAACCATGCACAAAAAAGCAGTTGAATCAACCGAAGGAGAACGCGCATAGGAAGTTCGAGCAAAACCTCGCGCCCTGATCTAGGCAGCGGTAAAATGAGGTTGCAGTTCCTTACCCCATGGCTGAGGAGGGTAAAATGAAGGTTTCGGGAATCGTACTAGCGACGCTCGTGAGCTTTTCATCTGCAGCTTTGGTTTATCATCGTGCCAGCACCGCGAACGAAGCGCAATGGGTCTCGTACAATAGCGGTGAAGAGCAGGTGCGGTCCTATCTTGCTTTACCCGAAGGAGAGGGTCCGTTTCCGGCCGTCATCGTAATCCACGAATGGTGGGGGCTCAATGATTGGGTGAAGCAGAATGCGCAAACCTTGGCGAAAGAGGGCTATGTTGCATTGGCGATTGACCTCTATCGCGGCAACGCGACCGATGATGTGGAAGCGGCGCATGAGCTGATGCGCGGCTTGCCGGAAGACCGTGCGATTCGCGACTTGCGCGCGGCGTTCGCGTATTTGTCCAGTCGCAGCGACGTGAAAAAGGATCGCATTGGCAGCCTCGGTTGGTGCATGGGCGGCGGCTATTCACTGCAAGCCGCGGTGCAGCTTCCGGATTTGGCAGCTTGCGTCGTTAATTATGGGCGCCTCGTCACAGATGAAAACTTGATCGCGCAAATCAATGCGCCGGTGCTTGGCATCTTCGGCGGCCTCGATCGCGGCATTCCAGTGAAAGACGTGAAAGCATTCGAGAAGCAGGCGAAGGAGATGGGGAAGGAAATTCACATTGAAATCTATTCGAAATCCGGCCACGCTTTCATCAACGAGAACAATACCAAAGGTTATAGCGCTGCCGACGCTGCCAGCGCATGGCAGAAAACCCTCGCGTTTTTTGCCGATAAGCTCAAGCAGTGATATTGCAATCTACTCTCGGTCAGGATGACCATCCCTCCCACAGGAAGAAGTGTTGTCACTTTGGCTAGCGCGTTTGAGTGAGATTGAAAATCTCTCGCCGATCACATCTCGCCCGAATTCTACTCCCCCCAAAAAACTAAAACCGTTGTTCGCAAAAAGGCTTTTTAGCAAAGCGTTTGTTTTCATGAAGATTCAACAGACATATTCCTAAACCGCGGAATGCAATTTTCAGTTTGCCGCTTTTCTGGTTTCGGTTATGTCGCGTCATGTGATTGAAAATGTGCAAGGAGGTTGAAAGTGAAGATCGGTATTCCCAAAGAAATTTCGGCAGGTGAAACGCGGGTGGCGCTGGTGCCGAGTGCGATTTCGGCGCTCACACGCAACAAGCATACGGTGTTCGTCGAAGCCGGCGCCGGAGTCGCGTCCTCGTTCAGCGATAGTGAGTATCAAAATGCCGACGCCACGATTGTTGGAAATGCCGTCGAGCTCTATCGCGCGAGCGAGATCATTCTCAAGCTCAATCCGCCGCAAATGCACCCGCAAACCGGCAAGCATGAAGTGTTGCTCATGAACGAAGGCGCGACGTATATCGGGTTTCTTGCGCCCTTCTCGAATTTGGATGCGCTGCGGCATCTCGCGGAGCGCCGCATTACCAGCTTCGCCATGGAGTTCGTGCCGCGCCTCACCCGCGCGCAAAGCATGGATGCGCTCAGCTCGATGGCCACGGTTGCAGGCTACAAAGCCGTGCTCATGGCTGCGCATCATCTCGGCAAATTTTTTCCGTTGTTGATGACGGCCGCGGGCACGATTCCGCCGGCAACGGTGCTGGTGCTCGGCGCTGGCGTCGCAGGCTTGCAAGCCATCGCCACGGCCAAACGTCTCGGCGCGCGCGTCGAAGCATTTGACCCGCGCTCCGCCGTGAAAGAGCAGGTCAAAAGTCTGGGCGCAAGTTTCATCGACATGGAAGTGACCGAGCAAGTGGAAACCGCGGGCGGCTACGCGAAAGAACAGTCCGAGGAGTTTTTGCGCAAAGAGCGCGAAGTGATTGCTGCACGCTTGCCGAAAGCGGATGCGGTCATTTGCACTGCGCAAGTATTCGGCAAGCGCGCGCCCGTGCTGCTGACGAAGGAAATGGTGCATATGCTGCGTCCGGGCTCCGTGATCGTTGATCTGGCCGCGGAGAGCGGAGGCAATTGTGAGCTGACTGTGCCGCGCCTCACCGCGGACGTCAAAGGCGTGAGCATTATCGGCGCCGTCAATCTGGCGAGCGCTTTGCCGGTGCACGCCAGTCAAATGTATGCGAAGAACATCACCAATCTTTTTTTGAATATCTTTCCGAAGGACAGCACCACCCCCAATTTTGACGATGAAATTACGCAAGGCAGTTGCATCACGCGCAACGGCGAGATCGTGAATACCGCCGTGCGCAACGCATTGCAAGCAGAAGGAGCAAAAAAATGAGTGAGACGTTATTGGTTTCGATTTATGTGTTCGTGCTCGCCACGTTCGTGGGCGTGGAAGTCATCAGCAAAGTGCCGCCGTTGTTGCACACGCCGCTCATGTCCGGCTCGAACGCGATTTCCGGCATCACGCTCGTCGGCTCGCTTATCGCCGCGGGTGAAGGGCACGGCTCGTTGAGCGTTTACCTCGGCATGATCGCCGTGATCTTCGCCACGATCAATGTGGTCGGCGGCTTCCTCGTCACCGACCGCATGCTCGAAATGTTCAAACAAGACGATTCGAAGAAGCCGGCCGCGAAGAGTTGAGCGCGACAAAAATTCCCCCTAATGAAATTTGACAATCAAATCGGTAATCGGTCACTTCGAACTCATCCCCCCGGCCCCTTCTCTTAAAAAGAGAAGGGGAGAAAAGACCTGCATGATTTTCAGCTCTCCCCTTTCTCTTCCCAAGAGAAGGGGGCCGGGGGGATGAGTTCAGATTAGCGAACTCGATCGTCAAAACTCATAAGGGGTGTGCTCGGCATCATGAACAAATCAAGTAGTGCAAACCGTTATCACGGAATTTAAAACTGATCACCGTACCACAAAACACCCCCCTAACCCCCCTCAAGGGGGGAATCAGGCTTCGCTTAATATGCAGGGGGAAATGAAACGACCTGTGAGACTTTGGAGATCTAACGCATGAATGTGATGGCTAATCTGTCTTACCTCGCGGCCTCCGTGCTCTTCATTCTCGGGCTGAAGCTCTTGAGTTCGCCCAAGACCGCGCGCCGCGGAAATTTGTACGCCGCGCTTGGCATGTTGCTCGCGATTGTCGTGACGCTGTTGGATAAAAAGATTGTTGACTTCACTTATATTCTAGCCGGTCTGCTCGCGGGTGCGGCGCTCGGTTTGTGGATGGCGAAAAAAGTGCAAATGACCGCCATGCCGCAAATGGTCGGCGTGCTCAACGGCTTTGGCGGCGGCGCTTCCACGCTCGTGGCTTATGCGGAATACTTGCGCATGGGCAAAAACGCGGGCGCCGCGAGCTTGGATGTGTTGATCACGATCGGACTTGGCATTTTGATCGGCACCGTCACTTTCGTCGGCAGCATGGTGGCCGCGGCAAAACTGCACGGCACCATGCGCAGCGCGCCAATTCTTTATCCCATGCAAAAGCAGATCAACGCCGCGATTCTGCTCGCAATCGTCATCTTGGGTGCGCTGTTCGCGATGGATCCTTCGCGCGGCTATTTATTGCTCGGCATCGTGTTCCTCTCGATCATTCTCGGCGTCACGAGCGTGATTCCCATCGGCGGCGCGGATATGCCCGTGGTGATCTCGTTGATGAATTCGTACTCCGGCCTCGCGGGCGCGATGACCGGCTTCATTCTTTCGAACAACGTGCTCATCATCAGCGGCACGCTCGTCGGCACCTCGGGCATCATTCTCACGCAGATCATGTGCAAAGCCATGAACCGCTCGCTCGGCAACGTGCTCTTCGCCGGCGTGGGCGCGGATTATCAAGCGAGCGCAACGCAAACCGAGCAACGCACCGTGATTCGCTACACCGCGGAAGACGCGGCTTTCGTGCTCGAAAGTGCTCAATCCGTCGTCATCGTTCCCGGCTATGGCCTCGCCGTGGCGCAAGCGCAGCACGTGTTGCAAGAGTTGGCGAACCTGCTCGCGAGTCGCGGCGCGACCGTGCGTTATGCGATTCATCCCGTTGCGGGCCGCATGCCTGGGCACATGAACGTGCTGCTCGCCGAAGCCAACGTGCCCTATGATTTGCTTTTGGAAATGGAGCAAATCAACGACGATTTTCAAAACACCGACGTGGCGCTGGTGATTGGCGCGAACGACGTCATCAACCCCGCGGCGCGCACGAAGAAAGACAGCCCGCTCTACGGCATGCCGATCTTGAACGTCGATTACGCGCGCACCGTGATGATCGTCAAACGCAGCCTCGGCTCCGGCTTCGCCGGCGAAGACAACGAGCTGTTCTATGATAAAAAAACAATGATGCTCTTCGGCGACGCGAAAAAGATGGTCACGGAGTTGGTGCAGACGTTGAAGGGGTGAAGCGTGGGGGTGGAGTGATGGAGTTGTGGATTGATGGATTGGTGGATCAGCTTTGTTGCTCTGGGCGAAATAAACTACACCTCACATTCACATGTCATTCAGAAAGAATCTTTTTACTCGCTGGAGAGGCTGCCCTGTGCTTGAGAAGATTCCTTCTGAAACGAAGCACGCGCTTGATTCCAAATGGTGATCGTCAAATTTCCCAACGACGAGCCACAACCAAAAAGAAAGTCTCCAACGGATAGAAAAACCCAACGCAAGAAGCGTGATCAGTCGGGTTCTTCTATCCGTTGGAAAAATCTTTGCTTTTTTGCGCTGATTTGACTTTTGAGATACTAAAGCGCGACGACAAGCGTGTTTCTGAAACAACACTTTTGGGCGCAATACCCTTGAGAGGTTTCTTGCCATGCCCGCTTTGCAAACCCAGGAAGTCACCGCGATTCTGCACCGCCTGCAACAAGGGGCGGAAGAAGAATTTCCCCGCCTCTTTCAAATGGTCTATCATCACCTGCGCCGGCTCGCAGTGCAGCAACTGCGCGGCGAGCGGCAGGGGCATACGCTCAATCCCACCGCGCTCGTGCATGAAGCTTTTCTGCGTCTGGTTGATCAAAGCGAGACGGGCTGGAATGACCGCAAGCATTTTTTCCGCGCGGCCAGTCAAGCCATGCGCCGCGTTCTCATCAGCTACGCGCGCCGCCGCAATGCGGGCCGCCGCGGCGCGGGACAACAACTTCTTCCTTTGCAAGAAATGCCGGGCGCCGAAGGCCAATTATCGCTCGAATTGCTCGCTATCGACGTCGCATTGCAAAAGCTCGCTGCGTTCGATGAGCGCCTCGCGCGTTTGGTCGAGTTGCACGTGTTCGGCGGCTTGACGCTCAATGAAGCCGCGGAAATTTTAGAAGTCTCCATTGCCACGGCCAAGCGCGAATGGGCAAGCGCGCGCACGTGGCTCTATCGCGAATTTTTTTTGGAGTAGGGCATGACGAGGGAGCACTGGCTGCAGATCAAAACCGTTTATCAAGAAGCGCTCGCACATCCCGCGGAAGCGCGCGAAAACTTTCTCGAACAAGCGTGCGCCGGCAATTTTTCATTGCGCGAAGAAGTCAACGCTTTGCTGGCCGCGCACCAACCCGCGGAAGATTTTTTCAACCGCCTCACGCGCGAGCTTGGGCAAACGCCGGAGCTTCCATGGCGCGGTCGCAAACTCGGCGCGTATCGTTTGCTCGAAGAACTGGGCCACGGCGGCATGGGTGCGGTCTATCTCGCCGAGCGCGCGGATCAACATTTCGAAAAGCAAGTGGCCGTCAAGATCGTGCCGCAAACATTGTGGAACGACGAACTCGCGCGCCGCTTTCATCACGAGCGCCAAATTTTAGCCCGCCTCGAACACCCTCACATCGCGCGACTGTTGGACGGCGGCGCGACGGAGGAGGGCTTGCCTTATTTGGTGATGGAGTATGTCAAGGGCGCGCCGCTCGATCGATTTTGCGATGCACAGCGTTTGAATGTCTCCGCGCGCTTGCGGCTCTTTCGAGAAGTGTGCGCCGCGGTGGATTACGCTCATCGACATGACATCATCCATCGCGATTTGAAACCCGCCAACATTCTCGTCACTTCGGAGGGCGCGCCCAAGTTGCTCGACTTTGGCATCGCCAAGATCATGTCCGCGAACAATGAAAGTCTCGGCGCGGGCCTCACGCGCACGGGCTTTCTGCCCATGACGCCGGAATACGCCAGCCCCGAGCAAGTGCGCGGCGAAGACGTTACGCCGGCGAGCGACATTTATGCGTTGGGCGTGTTGCTCTATCTTTTGCTCACCGGCCACGCGCCGTATCGTTTCCACAAACACTCCCCGCAAGAAATCGCGCGTATCGTTTGCGAGCACGAGCCGGAACTTCCCAGCCGAATCATTTTCAAAACGAATGACGTAGCGCAGGCATCCTTGCCTGCGGATAAGAGTGTTGCGTCATTACTAAATGACGCGCCGCACTCACGGAATACGAAACTCACGCCGGAAGTTGTGAGCGCCTGCCGCGAAGGCACGCCGAGCAAATTGCGCCGGCGGCTCGCAGGCGATCTCGACAACATCGTGCTCAAAGCCTTGCGCAAAGAGCCGGAGCGGCGTTATGCTTCCGTCGAAGAATTTTCGGAAGACATTCGCAGGCATTTGGAGGGTTTGCCGGTGAAGGCGCGTAAAAATAGCTTGTGGTATCGCGGCGGGAAAATCATGGCGAGGGAAAAGCGGCTCTTGCTCGCGCTCGGCGTGATTGCCGTTCTGCTCGCGGGTTTTCTGTGGATTAAGCCCGCGCTCATGGCAAGGTTGGAGGAAATATTTCCGATGTTGGAAGAAGAAACCGAGATCGTGTGTCGAATCGAACCGGCGCGCTCCAGCTATGTTGTGGGCAAGGAAAACACGATGACCGTGACGATGAGAATCGGCGGCTTGCCCATGGCCGGCATTCCCGCGCGTTTCGAAGTGATGGCCGGTCCGAATCGTGGCGTGAGCGGTTCGGCCACGACAAATACGCAAGGCCAGGCAAGCCTCGCGTATCGTAGCCGCGGAAGCTTGGGTACCGACACCATTCGCGTTGCGACCGTTTATGAGGATTCCACCTATGTTCGCTTCGCGCATGCTTCATGGCTTCCGCAAGGCACGTTGTTCGGCCCGCTCGGCGCGCCTGTTGGCAAGCTGAAAAGCGGCGATCCCATTTATGGCGGTATCAGTTGCGAAGGCTATCGCTTCAGCGAATCCGTGATTGAGGCGCACGGCTTGGTCACGTTGCAGCGCATCGCAGATAACCGGCTTGCTTTGCAAATCGAGCTACGCCACGGCGACCCGAACTTCACGTATGCCGTGGAGGTTTTCGAGGCGGGCAATGATTGCGTGAGCAGCGACCTCGGCGCAACCGGCGTGTTCCTGGCCGCAGATGAAAAAGGCAACGGTCACGCGGAAGTCATATTGCAACTTCCCTACGCCCCTCCGCAACAACACGTGCTCGGCGATGGCAAAGGCACGGAGGCGCTCATCGTCGTTCTTCATTGGGTCGATGCGCAAAAGGGCGGCGATAGATTTTCCACGGATGCGATGCCGTTGCCGACGAGGCCGAATGAATAAGAACAATTATGCAAACGAAGCCGGACTTTGTTGCGCTTCAAGTTTGTGAGGACCGGCGTCCTCGTTATCTGCAAATTGGAATTTAATATCCGTTTTATTTGAGCCCCGCCTCTAATTTCCTTAATTTTTTTTCGAAATCTTTGAGTTGTGCGTTGACCTGTTCGCTTGCCAGCCCTTGTGGTAATTTTGCCATGAGAGCGCTGGATTTTTTTAAGTATTGCGTGGCTTCGGTGAGGTTTTGCCGATTGAGTTCGTCCGTGGCCCAATAAGATTCCGTCCAGGCGTCGCTCCATTCCGCTAAGTAGGGGACTTGAGACGGGCTTTTTTGAAAAACTTCGAGCGCTTTTTGATAATATTCTCTGCCGGCTTGAACATCCCCAAGAGTAAATTTCAATTGGGCATAACTCCGGCATGCCGCCATCTCGTCAAACGGTGTTTGCGACGCATCGAAGGCCTGTTTATGCAGACGGTCAGATTCAAAATGCCGGCCGGCTTGAGTCAATGCGCGAGCCACCATCAAACATTCCGTTGTCGTAACGTGATTAGAGATTCTCGCGACGATTTGAGCCGCTTGATCCACGATCAGGCTATTCTCGGCGTTAATCATGCTCGAAAGTTGTACTGCTGTGGTCGCGTCATATTTACTGCCCAACTCCAAGTTTTCGCGCGGCAGTACGTTCAGCCGTTGCAGCAATGTTCGCAGCTCTGCGCGCGAGTCATGCACGTCTTGTTGTGTGGTGCGGTAATAAGATACGACCGTCGTGCCAAACGAAAAAAGGAGCGCCAGCAGCGCAACCATCACCGTCGCATCCCGATACCAGGGCCGATGCGCCTTGGCCGCTTCGATCTGCAAGGCGTCGATTTCCTGATCGTTTTGGTTGACCGCGCTCCGAACTAGATTGAGCGTGTTTTCCAGCGCCACGATTTGTTTCATCGTCGTGTCACTCAGAGCCGCGTGTGCGGTCGCCGTATTTACCTTTTCCCGTAAAACCGTCAAATCGTTTTGCAGGGCGGTGATTTGAACGGCCAACTCGGTATTTGTGGTTTTCAATTCGTCCATTTGCGGGGGCTTTCATTTTCGTGAGTTGCTGCAAACGAGAACCTTCAGCTTTCTTGACCGCGCGCTCTGCCCTGAAAGGGCAACTTGAACGGCAATCGTTCCCACATCCGCCCCAACATAAAACTCGCCAAAGACACGACCAACCCCAACAAGAGCTCGCTGAGATTTTTTCGCCACCAATTGACGTATTCCAACTGGTGATGATAAAGCCTGAGATTGGGTTTGAAGTGCGGATTCGCCGTTTTGGAGTTGATCCGCAACAGAAACGAGCAATCGAATTTTTCGTTCGCATCGAGATACTCAAACCCTATTTTCCATTCTTTCGGATGCGAGAAGAAAAAGGCATCGGAGAGCAGCACGAAGGGTTCGTTCGGCAAAGCAACTTGGGCGTTCGCCTTGCCGGAAAAGAGCTTTTGAAAAAAATCAACGATCTTTGCCCACAAGGATTTGTCTCTCGGCTGCCAATCAATAAAATCTTTTGTGTCGCGAGGCTTCAGCAGCTCGAGCCGCAATTTATGCGAGGCCGTTCCATTGCCCTGCGCCGAAGCTTTCGCAGAGTCCAGCAGTATAGGGATGTATTGGAGCACGAGGGTGTCTTCCTTCACTCGACCTTGCGGGCGAATCAAAGTAAACTCGCCCGCGTGCAGCGAATCGAAAATGATCAACGTGCTCGGATACACATTGGGATTGGAAACCGGATTAGGAATTTGCGCAATCATCGCGCGCACGGCATCCAACATTTGCTCATGACTCAAAGGGTCGGGAGTGACGGTCGTTGTTCCGCCTCCTGGCCCGCGCCGCTTCTCTATCAGTTTTAACAGTTCGAGTTGTCGCGCATGCTCTCGGCTCTGCGCAAGCAAGCTGTCGTAGATTTCGCCAAACCGCTTCGCGCTTCCTTCACTTATTGCTCCCAGCTTCTCAGCAAGCATTTGTGCAAACGCCGAGTCCTGTGCTTGCCGGCTCGCGATTTGATTTTGGGTGTTTCTAAAATCCAAATCGACTTGCTGAAATTTCGTGTTGATATTCTTCTCGACCGATCTCAGCGTCGATTGTTTGGCGCAGGCGAGCCACAGTAGCGCGAAAAACGCCGATGCGATCAAAGACTTTGACATGAGTTTGCTCTCCCTGATTCGGACAAGCCGCATCCGTGCTCATTTTTTTGTTTTAAAGAACAACCGCCAGTGCTCGAAGCAATGAGCCCTTTGGCTTCACCTCAGCAACAATAGCTTGCGCGTTTGTGAATGACCCTTTGTCTCAAGTCGATAAAGATACGTTCCGCTCGGCAAGTTTTGCGTTTGCCAATGAACGGAGTGCGTGCCCGGCGCGCGAACTTCATCGAGCACCGTCGCGACCTTCTCTCCTAGTAAACTGTAAATCTCCAGCCGCACGCGCTCGCTTCGCGGCAGCGTGAACGTGAACCTCGTGCTCGGGTTGAAGGGGTTGGGATAGTTTTGCGACAGTAGTAATTCTTCCGGCATGAACTCCGCGCCCTCCGAAACGCTCGAGCTTTTTTCTCCGAGCAAAAGAAAAACCTCGCTGCCGTTCCCATCGGCGAAGAGCAAATCCACAACGCCGTCTCGGTTAAGATCGCCGGCGTCAATTCCCCAAACGCGATACGACGAGGTTCTAACCGGCCTCAAAGCGGTGATGAGCAGCGCTTGGCCCGGCCGATTCTCCGCGAGCTTGGGCAGGCCGTCGTTGAAAACCAAATCGAGATCATTGTCGCCGTCAGTATCCACCAGTTTGATCGCGGTCGTCGTTTCGTTTTGCGAAATGAGAAACAACGGCGTGAATGCCGCGGCGCCGGAGTTTAGCAAGATCATCACGTCGCGACGCGGCGCGATTGCGGACTGCTTCGAGAAACAGACGACGAGATCGGGCGTGTTATTGCCGTCCCAATCGCCAATCTCAAGATCGAACGCATCCTTGCCTTTGAAAATGATTTGGCGCGTGAACCTTTGCTGGCCGTCGTTCAAATAAATCGTGACCGTGTTGGCGGTATCGGTTGCAACCACCGCGAGATCGAGATCGCCGTCGGCGTCGAGATCCGCAGCCTCAATCTCGCGCGGTCTGGCGAGGTTGGGATCGACCACGCGGCGCGTGAAGCCGCCCGCGCCGTTGTTGAGATACCAATAGACTTTATTATCCGCCGAGGAACACAACGCCAGGTCTTTGTCGTTGTCGCGGTCGATATCCGCAACGGCGCAGCCATAAGGTTGGTTCGCATTGTCTTCGACTTGGAATTCCTTCCAAGACGGCCCGTCTTTTTTATACCACAGCAAGTCGTTGTCATCGCGCGCCGTGGCAATCACCTCGAGTGTGCCGTCGCCGTCAAGATCCGCAAGCTCCAGATCCGCGGGGAACTTGAGGTCGTCATCAATGCGCCATTCGATAAAGCCAATCGTGCCCCGATTTTCATACCAGAAAATTTCGTCTTCACGGTTAAATTCATCCGCGGAGCTTGCCACCACGTCCAAATCGCCGTCGCCATCAAGGTCGCCGAATTTGGCAATACGTCCCGATTGAATTTCGCTGTAGAGATAATGGCGATGCAGCTTGCCGCCGATGTTTTCAAACCAGGAAATGTCGCCGTCGATGTTGCCGTTCTCCGGAAACACGAGGTCGAGATCGTTATCGCCGTCGAGATCGCCCACGGCCATTTGCGAACCGCCGACATTGTCCCACTGAAGTTCCAAAACTTCGGTGCGAAAAGTCATGGCCGAGTCTTGATAGAGAATCGAGATGAAATCATCGGTGTAATGCTGTCGCACAATATCCGGTCGTCCGTTGTTGTCGATATCGGCGACGACAAGGTCGCCGCCGATATCGATGCCCACGCGCTGAATCAAAGACTGGTCGAAGCTTCGCGCGCCGTCGAGAAAATACAAACCGCCGGTTCCCACGCCGCTAAAGGTCAGAATGTCTTTGCGGCCGTCTTGGTTCAAATCCGCAACCGCAAGCGCGCCGATAGCGGCAGCGTTCAAATCGCTCCAGGTGTAAATTTTTTGGGTGGAATCGAAAACGGCGCTGCCGTTATTGAAGAAAATGGCGGAATCATTGGTGCCATCGCCAATGATAATATCTTCATCTTGATCGCCATCAAGATCGTCCGCGGTCACGAGTTGGACTTGACTAACTCCCTGCACGATAATTTTTTCGGTGAAATTAAAAAAGCCGTCGTTGCGATAGATGCTGACGGTCGTCAAATCAAATCCCACGGCCACAACATCGAGGTTGCCGTCTTTGTCGAAATCAGCAACGTCGGCTTGATAAAAGTTCACACCCGCTTCAATGGTCCATTTGATATACGCGCCGTTCGCTTGCCGTTGGAACCAGACCAGCTGGCCCGCTTGCGAGATGCTGCCACGATCGGAAATGAGATAATCCGTGCGACCGTCGTGGTCGAAATCGCCGAGGTCGAGATCGACCGGCCGAATGAGATCGCGAAACAACTCGTGCCGAGGGAATTGGCCGGTGCCGTCGTTTTCGAGCCATTCGACCGCGGCCGGCAGTGTGCTCGTGGCTTTGCGGGTGACGATGATATCGAGATCGCCATCGGCGTCGTAGTCTTGTAGCGCGGAATTGTTGGCGTAAAGCGCGCCTTTGTTGAGGACTTGGGTTTGATAAGTTTGCGCGCCGGCTGCTGTAAACAGCAAGCTCAAAATCATGCAGCCGGAAAGAAAAGCCTTCCGCAATAACGCAAAGCGTTTGGTCACGATGTGCTCCCAAATTGAAGTTGTTAGAATCTCGGGCGGGCGAACGAGCCGTGAGTGGATAGTTTGCCCCTATCCGTGCTCTGTAAATATAGAAGCGCAAAAAAGCGGAGGAAGGGATCAAAAAAATTTCAAAAACCACGCATTCGCCTATTTGAAATTGAGGATTTTTCAGCTAAAATCTCACAAGCAAAATTTCCTCGTCCCCGAACTTTATCCGAGAGCCTCATGAAACTCACCATCTCCACTCGACGACTCGAATTGAAGCACACGTGGACCATTGCGCGCGGGTCCGCGGATCACAAAGAGTATAATTACGTTGTGCTCGAGCACGAAGGCGTGGCCGGCTATGGCGAAGCCGCGCACAACGTGCGTTATGGCGAAAGCCTCGAGAGCATTCGCAAATTTCTCGAAGGCAGCCGCACGCTTTTGCAGACCGCGGATCCGTGGCAGTTTCATGAATTGGCGCTTGCCATTCATCGGCTTGATGAAAAACAAAATGCCGCGAAGGCCGCGCTCGACATTGCGCTCATGGATTGGATCACAAAGAAACTCGATCTACCGCTCTACCGCTTTCTCGGATTGAATCGCGCGAAAACGCCGGTGACGAGTTTTTCCATCGGCATTGACAAGCCCAAAGTCATGCAAGAAAAAATTCGCGCCGCGGAAGAGTTTCCCATTCTCAAAATCAAACTCGGCGGCGAGCACGACGAAGAAATCATGCGCGCGGTGCGGGAAGTGACGAATTGCACATTGCGTGTGGATGCGAATGAGGGTTGGAAAGATCGCCAGCAAGCTTTGGATAAAATCTTCTGGCTCGAACAAATGGGCGTGGAGTTTGTGGAGCAGCCCATGCCCGCGGGCCACCTCGAAGACGTGGCGTGGCTGTGGGAACGTTCGCCGCTGCCGCTGGTGGCCGACGAAGACGTGCGCACAGTGGAAGATATTCCGCAATTGGCGCAGGCTTACGACGGCATCAATATCAAAATCATGAAAGCGGGCGGCTTGCAAGAAGGTTTGCGGATGATTCACGTCGCGCGCAGCCTGGGTATGAAAATCATGCTGGGCTGCATGGTGGAGAGCTCGCTCGGTATCACCGCGGCGGCGCATCTTTCCCCGCTCGTGGATTGGGCGGATTTGGACGGCAGCTTGTTGATCAAAAATGATCCGTATCGCGGCGTAAAAGTGGAAAAGGGCAATTTGATTTTGCCCGAGGGACCGGGACTAGGAGTTGAATTGATGGAGTAATGGAGCCTTGGAGTCTTGAGCTTGCGTTATCGGCGACAAGGCAATTATGAAACCTGGTTTGAAAAAATACCTCGGTGGCGCGATGATTCGCTCGGCTTTAATATCAAAAAAAGTTCAATCTGTGCAAAAAGCAAAAAAATCGGGAAGCGGATTTCATCGTAAGCGGATACAGCTTCTGCTTTATCCGCTTACAAAGAGCTTTTGGGTTGCGGCTCGCGTTGGGTCAGCGCGCTTGAAAAAAACACCTCGGTAAACAAGCGAAGAACGCCCTTCGGTGCAGCAGCGACAGAACATAAAAGCTCAAGCTAGACCATGCGATAAACCTCAGAGTCATACAGAAATGGCTGTGCTGCATTTTCCAGCAATGGCCGAGGCGAGCAAAATTTCCAATATTCGCGCTTGTGTTTCTAGCAATATTGTCGTATGATGTGTTTTACGGTAACCCTTTCGGGCAGTTTGGAAATGAACGAACTGCGGCAACGTACGGTTACCACGGTGGGCGCGGCGACAAAGACCGGCGCACCGCACAATTTCGTGGTTTTTGCCGAAATTCTTCTCACTTCTCATGCCGGACTTGCGCGAAGTAAGTCGTAACAGAACTCTCCTGCGGAATCCTACCGAGGCGACGGGCCGAGATTTGAACTGAAGACAAAGAGATTCCCGAGCCACAATTCAATTCTTCCACGGTTTTTCTCTGCACAATTTCCCGCTTCAGGTTCACTTGTTGAAATGTGAAGCGCCGCAGGGGAGCGCCGTTTTCATGTGATTCTGGAATGCGGAGAACTCTTTGCCCGTCAGCCAGTTTCTAAAATTTTTAGGAGTTTTATGTCTTTTCAACAGTTCGGATTGCACCCGGATTTGCTCAAAGTTTTGCACAAAATCGGTTATGAGAAGCCGACACCGATTCAGAGAGAGGCGTTGCCCATCGCACTCACCGGCCGCGATTTGATTGGTTGCGCGCAAACGGGCACGGGGAAAACTGCAGCGTTCGCGTTGCCCATTCTCAACAAGCTGCACGGCGATTTCAGCGGCAAAACGCGCGCGCTAATTTTGACGCCCACGCGCGAGCTTGCGGCGCAAGTGCATGATGTGATCAAAGCGCTCGCGGCTTATTCGAAGCTCTACACCGCGGCGATTTTTGGCGGCGTCGGGCAACCGCCGCAAGAGCGCGCGTTGCGCCTCGGCACGGACATCATCGTTGCCACGCCCGGCCGCTTGATTGATCTGCTCAAACGCGGCGTGGGCAATTTGCGCGGCGTGGAATTTTTCGTGCTCGATGAAGCGGATCGCATGCTCGACATGGGTTTTTTGCCGGACGTGCGGCGTATTCTCGGTTTTCTTCCCAAGCAGCGGCAAACGATGATGTTTTCCGCGACGATGCCGAAAGAGATTCTCGAGTTGAGCCGCCAAATTTTGCGGGAGCCGAAAATGATTCAAGTGGGCAGGCAATCGGCTCCGGCAGAGGGCGTGAAGCAATCGCTTTTCCCCGTGATTCAACGCTTGAAGTTCGATTTGCTGCTGCACTTGTTGCGCGGCCGGGAAATGTCCTCCGTGCTGATTTTCACGCGCACGAAGATGCGCACGGACCGCTTAGCGCGGCAGCTCAAAGACTTCGGTTTCGCCGCGGCCTGCTTGCACGGAGATCGCACTCAAGGCCAGCGCATTGCGGCATTGGAGGGTTTTCGCAGCGGGGACTATCGCATTTTGGTGGCGACGGATATTGCCGCGCGCGGCATTGACATCGAAGGCATTTCACACGTCATCAATTTTGATGTTCCCGTAGCGCCGGAAGATTACGTGCATCGCATCGGCCGCACGGCGCGCGCGCAAGCCATCGGCGAGGCCATGACGTTGTTTGCGCCGGAAGAAGAAGAGTTCATCTACTCGATTCAACGCTTGACGAAAGTCGAAATCCCGCAGCACAAACTCACGGACTTCGATTATCAGCGGCCCGCAACGCCCAAACCGGAACGTTCAAACGGATTTCATCAGCATGCCGGCGCGAGGCACGCAGAGCGTTCCAATTCTCACGCAAAGCGCAACGGCTCCGCTCCGCACTGGCAACGCCGCCGGAAGCCGAGCAACACCAACGGCGCAAAACCCAAGCGTCGCATGCATGCCGCGAAGCATTGGGCGAGTTGAAACCCACTTTAGGCAGAATGATTTAATGGCAGGATGATAAAGCAAATCATTTTTGCTGGCAGAATGATTTAATGGCAAGATAAATAAGAAAATCATTTTGCCGTAAAATCATTCTGCCATTCTTTTTTAATTCGGTTTGCCAGCAATTGTTTTGCATTAAAACCGCAGCGTGAACACCGTCTCGCTTCCCGGCGCGGACTGCGCGCTGATCGTCCCCCGATGCAGCCGCATAATTTGCCGCGACAAACTCAAGCCGATGCCGGACCCGCTTTTCTTGGTGGTAAAAAACGGAATGAACACCTTCTCCAAAACTTCAGGCAGAATGCCCGGCCCATTATCCGCGATCTGCACGTTGACCCGCCCTCTTTCATCCAAATAAGCGCGCAGCGCAATGCGCGCGTCGCCTTGCTGCTCCACCGCTTGAATCGCGTTGAGCAAAAGATTGATCAACACTTGCTCGATCAAATCCGGATCCGCGGTGATCTCCAAACTCTCCGGCTCCACTTGCACTGAAAGCGTAATGGCTTTGGCCGCGACTTGCGCGCGCATGAGTTGCCGCACTTGTTCGAACAACGTCTTCACCGGAAAGATGTGAAAGTTCGGCTTGGGGATGCGCGTGAGGTTGCGGTACGCATCGACAAAGTGCAACAGGCCTTCGCTGCGCTTTTGAATGGTTTGCAGCGCCTCGCTCAAATCGTTGATCGTCTCCGCGCTCACCTCGTTCATGTTTTTCTCGCCGCGCTCCGTGCGTTCAGTGACCAGCAAATCATTCAAAGTTGAAGCCAGCGAAGCAATGGGCGTGACGGAGTTCATGATCTCGTGCGTGAGCACGCGAATCAAGTTTTGCCACGCCTCCATTTCTTTCTCTTCCAACTCGCTTTGAATGTTTTGCAAAGAGACCAGCGTGAATTTTTGCTCGCGCATCTTGAACTCTGTCGCGTAAATCGCCAATTGCAGCAACTCGCTTTTGTCTTCCACTTTGATCAAAGCGCGCTCGCCGGATTTCATTGCGAGCAATTTGTCGACGAGTGGCTTGCTCCAGCTCGCGAGCGCATGAATGTTTTTGAGATGGGGCACGCGCAACAAGCGCCGCGCCGCGGTGTTGATCAGCTCCACTTCGCCGTTTGCTTGAAAAGAAACGAGGCCGATCCCGACGTGCTGCATGACGGTTTGCAAATAGCGGAAGTGCTCCTCTTTGTCCGCGCGGGCGCGTTGAAACTTCGTGATGACTTCGCCGAAGGCAGTTTTCAGCTCGTCGAACGAAGAGCCCAGGCCCGCGCCCGTGAAGTTCTGCGAAAAATCGCTATGTTTTACGGCATCGAAAAAGCGGCTGAGGTCGCGATTGGTCTTTTCGACGTAATGCAGCAACGCATAGATTTGATACAGGACGATTGCGCCGGCGATGAGGAGCGTGGCATAGAGCGTGGTTTGAAAGAGGAGATAAAAAAATCCGAAGAGCGTGCCGCTTAACGCCAGCACGCGTGCGAGCACGTTCAGGCGAAAGCGGCTAAAGACCATATTTTTCCAATCGGCGATAAAGCGAAGTGCGGGTCAATCCCAGTTCGCGCGCGGCCTGGCTGATGTTGCCGCCGTGCTTGCTGATCGTCTTGCGAATGACGGCCTTCTCCACTTCTTCCAAATTATAATTGTCGAACACCAGGCCGTCTTCTCTGTTTTCCGAAGCCACGAGCAGAAAATCCGTGGGCTGCAACACCTGGGTTTCGCCCATGATCACCGCGCGCTCAAGCGCATGTTGCAGCTCGCGCACGTTGCCGGGCCAGTGATATTTTTCGAGCTTCCTCAGCGTGGCTGCATTCACGCGCGGCAACGGCTTTTGATACTTCTTCGCATATGCTTTGAGAAAATGTTCGACCAGCAGCGGAATATCCTCGGTGCGCTCGCGCAACGGCGGGACATGGATTTCGACCGTGTTGATGCGATACAATAAATCCTGCCGAAATCTTTTCTGCGTTACCATTTCGTGAATCGGCAGGTTCGTCGCGCAGATCAAGCGAATGTCGATGGGGCGCGGCTGATTCGATCCCAAGCGCACGATCTGACGGTTTTGCAGCACGGTGAGCAGCTTGGCTTGCAAGGGCAAAGAGAGATTGCCGATCTCGTCGAGGAAGAGCGTTCCACCGGAAGCGGCTTCAAAACGGCCGGCGCGCTCCTCCTTCGCGTCCGTGAAAGCGCCCTTCATGTGTCCAAACAGCTCGCTTTCAAATAATGTTTCGCTGAGCGCGCCCATATCGACGCTGATAAAAACTTCCTGCTTGCGTTTCGATTGGCGGTGCAGCTCGCGCGCAATCAGTTCTTTGCCCGTGCCGTTCTCGCCAAGAATGAGCACGTTCGCCTCAGTCTGCGCCACTTTCTGAATCGTGCTGAAAACCTTTTGCATGGCTGCGCACGCGCCGACGAAATCTTGAAACTGTTGATCGAGATCTGCGCTCAACAATTGCTGGCGCGAGCGCAAGTGATCGACCTCTGTGCGCGATTGCCGCAGGTTCATCGCCGCAGAAAGCGTGGCGAGCAGCTTTTCATTCTGCCACGGCTTGAGCACGAAATCCATCGCGCCTTGTTTGATTGCATGCACGGCCATTTCCACGTCGCCAAAGGCAGTGATCAACACCACGACCGCGGCAGGATCAATCGTAAGAATCTGATCGAGCCAATGAAAGCCTTCGGCGCCGCCGCTCGCGTCGCGCGTGAAATTCATGTCGAGCAGTATTACGTCGTAGCTTTCGTTCTTCAGTAGCGTCGGAATCAATTGGGGATTCTTTTCGGTGTGCACCAGCGCCACGTGCTGCTTGAGAAACATGCGCGCCGCCATGAGCACGTCTTCGTCGTCATCGATAACCAGAATCTTGCCGAGTTTTTTGGTCATGGGAATTTCCTGTGAGGTTACCTCGAAAAACAATCATGATTGCGATGCTGGCGTAGCGCAGGCAACCTGCCTGCTCAGCTCGCAGGCTGGAAGTCTACGCTAAGAGTTCGAACTGACTAATTGCAATTTAATCGCGCACGGCAAAAAAGCAATGAGGCTTTATAAATGGAAGTGCGAAGCCGTGTACGCACGCAACGCGAAAATTCCTCGCGGTCGCGAGGCTTGACTATGGCGCACGGGTTGTCTATTTTGAGACACGAATAGTATTCGCAAGTTTGTTTTTTTCTTTTAAAACCGACGACAACTATACGATCTCACCGGCGCATCTTCGATCCAACCTCTTCGCACGCCCGGTCATGAATCACCCAACGGAGGGAGAAGCATGGCCCGCAAGATTTCACCGGCCAAGATTCTCGTCAATCGCGCGGTTGATCTCAAAACGCTGCGTCATCCACGCGAGCTTTTTCTTTTTAGATTAAACGCGCTACTCGGCGCGTTGACGCTCGGCGCTCTCATCGCGCTCGCGCTGAAGTTCCCGCTCTATCTCGCCGCGGCCCTTGGCCTCTATTTGATCTGCGGCCTTGCGCTTTGGCTCAAAAGGGAAATTATTGCGGCCAAGCTGCGTGGCACTACCGTGCAAGCGAGTGAAAACGTTCTCCCTGAAATTCATTACATCCGCAATCTCGCCACAACCGTTCTCAGCTACACCCGCTTAATTGAGATTCGCGTTGCAACGACACCCGCATTCGAGCCGCACTGGTTGCGCGCCGGAACGCATGCGCTTTTGATCATGCCCGAGCGCCTGCTCGCCGCAACCATCGCGCGCACGGAGATTGGGCAATTGCTCTGGCTGCTCGGGCGCATGATTGGATTGCAGGCGACACGGCAGCGCAACAATATCGTGCTGCGCGGCTTGGTTTTCCTCGCGCGGCTCAATCCGCTCTGCCGGCCGTTTTATAATCGCTATCGCCGCAGCACGCACTTCACCGCGGATCATCTCGGCCTCGCGCTCGGGCTTTCATTGATCGACGCCGCCGAAGCCATCAACAAAATGATGACGGGTGAACTGCATGGCCGCATGAACTTCGCGGAAATCCTGCAACACGCCGCAGCACAACGCCGCCGCTTTTTCGCCTTCCTGCACGAACTGTTGGCCGCGCGACCGACGCTCGTGCGCCGCTTCGAAAACCTGGTCGAATTTTGCCGTGAGAAGTATCCCGACCTTTACGCCGACTTCGAGCTGCACCGCCAATATGCCGATGCGCTCCTGCCGAGCTACCGCGAGATTCAGGAATTTTCCGAAGGCAAAGAAGAAGAGCGGCGCATGCTGCGCGAACTTGGTAAAGAAGTTTATGAACTGATGAGTGTAACGCCGCCATTGCACGATGCCGACGAAATCAGCCGCGCGTTTTTGCAACTGCACGACAATCGTTTTGCCGCGGATCAGCTCGAAGCCAAAATCACGCGTTTGCAGGAAGCCCACACGGAATGGGAAAGTACCGTCGCTAAAATTGCCACGGCGGAACAAAAGCGTGAAAACGCCAATCGCGCCTTGGAATCGCACTATCGCGAAATCGGGCGCACGGCCTTCGCCGCTTTGGGCGCGACGATTCCGCAAGCGCCCACATTGCAAAGCATTTTCGAAAAGGCGCAGCAGTATCAAGTCGTCATGACCCACCGTGAGCACGAAATCGCCAAGCTTGAGGGCGCGGCGGGCAACGTGCTCGACAAATCCAAACACAAAGTCGAAGTGCTCGCCTTGCGCGCGCAAAACAGTACGGATGCGAAACGCTTGCAAGCCGCGGCCGAAGCGGTGGGCGAAGAATTTTGGCGGCAGTGCGCGGAGCAATATCAGCACGATGACTTGGAGCCGATCAAATTGCGCATCACCGGCGTCATCGCCGAGCTGGAGCGCCGCCGCATCGAGCTGGACAACCTCTTCGCGCAACGCCGCCAGATTGAAAGCAAACTCGAGCAAGAAGGTTTGTCCGCGACGGCAAAGCCCGATATCGACGTGCCCAACTTCATCGCGCAGCTCAAAAATCAAGCGCGCGCTGCGCATGCGCTTCGGCCGCGTTTGCTCGAAGCGCTTGGCAAATCGTATTGGCAGCGCGAGCCAAACCCGCTCCCCGAAACACGCGGCTTGGTCGAGCAACTGCACGATCTCAAAAGGAGAATCCGCGCGTTCGAGCTGGAAGAAAATTAGCGCGCACGAAACTACCGGCGCGCTTTGCATAGAAAATTCTTTTGGCTTGTCGCTGCTCGTTCTTGCGTTTCATCTCCGTTTGTTTACCGAGATGGCTAGCTGGCCTGGCTGACGCAACGCGGACTCAGCCGCAACCCAAAAGCCCGACAGAAGAAAACAGAGCAAACAGAGGAGACAATGATTGGGAAATTCTCTTTGACTTTTTAATTTTTGCTTACTCCGTTTTTTCCGTGTAAAAATCTTTGCTTATTTTGCACAGATTGGACTCTTTAGACATGAAAGCGCTTCACATACTTCATAAAGAAAAAACATGTCCTCTGCACACAATTCCAAATCCTGGGTCGAACAAGCCCTCGCCGCGATGACGCTGCCCGAACTCGTCGGGCAGATGCTCGTTGCGGATTTCGCCGCGGTGTTCACGCACCGCGAGCATGAAAATTTTCAGCGCATCGCGCGCCTTATTCGCGAGCAGCATGTCGGCGGCCTCATTCTCGCAGGCGGCAATGTGTTCGATATTGCGATCCTCACGAACGAGTTGCAGTCACTCTCCAAGCTGCCGTTGCTGGTGAACGCCGATCTCGAAACCGGCTTGAAATTTTTCTGGCGGCCGTGGCAGCGCGTGCGCGGCCGCGCGCCGGATTTGCCCGAATTTTTGCCCGGCGGCGGAACGGATTTTCCGTGCCTAATGGCAATCGGCGCGACGCGCCGCGAAGAGTATGCGTATGAAGCCGGCCGCATCACCGCTCTCGAAGCGCGCGCGCTGGGCATCCATTGGACGAATTCGCCCGTGCTCGATGTAAACAACAATCCGCGCAATCCCATTATCAACACGCGCTCCTTCGGAGAAGATCCGCAATTGGTCGCGCGCCTCGGCGCGGCGTATGTGCGTGGTTGCCAGTCCGAAGGTGTGATTGCCACGCTCAAACACTTTCCCGGCCACGGCGATACTTCGCAAGACACGCACATGCAATTGCCGGTGATGCACTTCGACGAGGCGCGTTTACATGCGACCGAACTCGTGCCGTTCAAAGCCGCGATTGCCGCAGGCGCGAAAGCGGTGATGACCGCGCACCTCGCGCTGCCTCAGCTCGAGGCCACAAACCGGCCCGCGACCCTCTCGCGCAAAATCATCACCGAGCTCTTACGCGAACAATTGGGTTTCAATGGCCTTGTGGTCACGGATGCCCTCACCATGCAAGGCATCACCGATCATTATGGCTACGAAGAAGCCGCGGTGCTCGCCGCGCAAGCCGGCGCAGATATGCTGCTCATTCCGCCCGATACAGCGAAAGTGCACCGGCGTTTGGTGGCGGCCGCAGAAAAAGGCGAGATTGCACTCGAACAAATTCAGGCAGCGGTGCGGCGCGTTCTTTTGGCGAAGGCGGATTTGGGCTTGCACGAAGAGCGCCGGGTAGAGCTCGAGAAGATTATGACAGTCGTCGGCGCGCCGGCTTCGCAACAAATTTCTGAAAAAATTTCTGCGGAAGCGCTTACGCTTTTGGAGAACGATAACAAGGCTTTTCCGCTGCAACCGCAGCGACCGAAAAGAATTTTCATATTGGTGATTTCAAATGCGCTGCAACCCGGCGACGGCATTTATTTGCAGGAAAGACTGTGCACATATGGCCATGAAGTCGAGACTTTTTCGCTAGCGCAAGAGCCCACAGCCGCTGCGCTCGAACACGCACTCACGCACTGTCGCGCGGCCGAGCTCTTGCTCGTGACGATGTATCTCTCGGTCGGTGCGTGGAAAGGCGCGCTGCGGATTCCGCCTTTGGCGTATGAATTCATGAACACGGCGCAAGCGCTGAACAAGCCGGTGCTTGCGGTGTCTTTCGGCGATCCGTATGTGTTCGAGCATCTGCCCGCGATGTCCGCGAGCTTGTGCGCATACAACGGCGGCCGTACGATGGAAGGCCTCGTCGCGCGCGCGCTGAATGGCGAGCTTCATATTCATGGTAAATTGCCGGTGACGATTCCCGGGAGATTTGCGTTTGGGGAGGGGATAGACTTTATGGTGTGAGGCGTGTGTCGGAGCGCATCCTTGGCTCTTGCGGTGTTGAGCAACATGCTTTCTGTACAAAAAGAGAGCGCAGATCATATTTGATCTGCGCTCTTTTGTTTGATACACAACGCTTTCTTGTTCAACGACCCGTCATTTGCAATAGCTTCTTCGGGCAGCGGCGTGTAAGAAAAGCTCATGCCCATGCCGCCCAAACCGAGTGCGGAGACCTCGAGATCGCTGTTGCCAAGTCTGCGTCTTTGCATTTTAAAACCTTTCAGAGGCGAGAGCTTGTCATTTGGCCGGCGCCTTCACGTCGTAGCAGAGCAACAAATCTTGATCGCGCAGATAAAGTTTGCCGTTGGCAATGACGGGATGCGCCCAAGCCGGTTGTTTGCTGCGGTCGGGCTGTGCGAAGCGGCCGCGCTCAATGTATTGCTTTGGGCTTGGCTCGATCAAAAGCATAGTGCCGTCTTCAAGACGATAGTAGAGCCGGCCATCCGCGAAGGCCACTGAGCCTTTCGCCGCGCGCTTCTCGCCACGACGCTCGTCCCATAAAACGTTGCCGGTTTGAAAATCGAGACAAGCGAGATAGCCGCCCGAGTTGCCGCCGTTCGCGCCGTATAGATTGCCTTCAAAGAGAATCATGCCGCCGTGATGATTTTGCATTCGGTTGGAGAAATAAACTTCTTCGGCTTTGATTGCGCCGTTCGCAGCCTTGCTCAATTTCACCAACCCACCGCCGTTGTCATAAGCAGAAGCGGCGAACACCAAGCCATTATGGTGGAGCGGCGTGGAACAGTTGATACCGTAGCCATTCGAAGCCCGCTCATACTGCCAAAGAAATTTGCCGTCGGAAGCTGCAATTCCGACCACCGCCTTCGCAGTGAATTGGACGTATTGGCGCTGCCCCTCGAAGTCGATGGCGATGGCCGAGGAGTAGGCCGCTGCGGGACTGCCCGGTACTTGGCTCTTCCAAATCGTCTTGCCGGTCAGTTTGTCGAGCGCCACAATCGTTGCGTCTTCACCGCCGGGAGTGCAGATGACCTTGTCACCATCAACGAGCGGCGATTCGCGAAAACTCCAGGTCGGTACTTCCCCGCCAAAATCTTTTTGAAAGCTGCGTTGCCAAACGAGCTTGCCGTCTTGCACCTGCAAACAAGACACATCGCCGCCCAAGCCAATGACATAGAGCCGTTCGCTGTCAATCGTCGGCGTACACCCGGGGCCGTCTTTTCCCGGAGGCGCGTCTTGTTGAAAAGCCGACCCAAGGCGCGTCACCCAAATTGTCTTGCCATCTTTCTCAGATAAAGCCCAAACGACTTCGTCCACACCGCGATTGCTCATGCCGAAAATTTTTCCGGCGGCAATGGAGGGCGTGCTTTCGCCACCGCCGAGGCCGGTGATCTTCCATGCCAGCGCAGGGCCGGCTTGCGGCCATTCTTGGAGCAAGCCTTTTTCTTTCGATATGGCATTGCGATCCGCGCCTTGCCACTGCGGCCAATCGAAGGGTTGCGGAGAGGATGCTGCAAAGGCTATCACGCTGAACACGAACAACGCGAGATAGAGGGCAAAACGTTTCATGAAAGCTTCTCCTTTGGGGAAGAGTGAGTTGAGAAGTGGCTGTAGACTACTTAGAACTCAACGTGCCTTTTGTTGAAGAAGTAAGTCAAAGTCACGTTCCAAAGCAAGCTTTGATTTACCAAAATATCAGTGTGAAGGGTTTTGGTGACGATGGACGAGAGCGAGAGTGGAAGATTCTTTTTCGCCAAAGTCACTGTTGAGGTAAAGTAGAACCCGTCTCTTTTGTCCAATTTCAAATAGTAAAATTGCGGCGTGAACCCCGCGACAAGCTGCTCGGAGAGTTTGAGGTTTGAAAGAATGCCTCTCGCGGCAAGATAGTGCGTATGCTTGGTCACGTCTTTTTCAATGCCGCGCGAATACAAGTAGTACATGCCAACGCCGACGTTTTTGGTAAGCGAATAAGTCGGCGTTAATTCTCCGGCCAAATAGCGCTGTGCAATGATCGTTTCTTTTGCAGCGCCGCCGTTGGAAAGCGGCACGGTTCTAAACGCAAGCGCCGGATGCGTGCCTAGAGTGAGTGAAAATTTTTCGGCGACTGGCAATTTATATCGCCACCAAAACAGAAATGTCCACGGCTTGCCTTCCAACGCAAAACGAAACTGCGGCTCGAAGCGCAGCCTTCTTCCCAATGACATATCAAAAACGACCGCGGGTTTTCCCAACGTGAACGTGGGAATCGTAGAAATGCCTTTCGTGGTGACGCTGACCGCGCTCGAAAAATGGTTGATGCTCTTGGCGTCGTCAGCCTTTTGCGAATAGGAGGCGCGGGTAAGATTCAGCAAAGCAAAAAACAGCATGGCCTTTTTCACGAGATTTTTCCGGCCTCGAATAGAATGATGGGATTACAAGTGAATGCTCAATGCATTCATTATAACCAGTCAGGCCGGAAAAGTAGTAGCTCAATCGTTCCTACTTTTTGCCTGATTCTCTTGGCAGCCGAAAACCTGGAAAGAGGTTTCATCAGCCGGAGAAGCCGGCCTCCAAAAAAGCATCACGCAAAGTTTCTGTATTGAAATGTCGCACATGATCTTTCGAGTGGTTGGCTTGGGAAAAACAAACTGCTTTTCACCGATTTGCTTCCGGGAGAAAACCATGCGCTACTTCAATGGCGTTTCCGAATTCGTCGCCCAAGAAACCGTGTTTTGCGGCATCGACATGCGCCTAAACACTGGAATGTTTGTGCGCTTTGTGACGGCGAAGTCGTCGAAGAAGTTCGGCTTGACGGCAACATCATTCGTCTGCTCAATCTTTTGAAGCTCTATTCGACCGCATATCGCATGGTTGACGCAACGCCAGTGGCAGCATCCTTCCGATGCGTTTACGCTATGCAACATGCTTGCGAGCTATGAGCACCAGCGTGAAGAGTTGGCTCAGGTGACGCGACAGTTGCGGCAGCTCTCGCGGGATTCACGCTATGCCGAAGACTGCAAACGCTTGACGGCCGCGCGCGGCGTGGGCTTGATTACGGCGATGACTTTACTGCTAGAGATTTTTGATTTCGGCCGTTTTCGCTGCGCCGAACAGTTTGCGAGTTGTCTGGGCTTGACGCCGGCGCAGTATTCGTCGGGTGAAAAAGCTCGGCTCGGCCACATTACGCGTCAAGGCAACGCCCACTTGCGCGCGGTGTTGGTCGAAAGTGCGTGGACGGTGATTCGCCACGATCCGCATTTGCGTGTAAACAACATGCCTTGATACCGACTTAGAAGCTTGTCGCAAAGGCGCAGTGATCCAAAAGAAAGTGTTAAGCTCTCTGCGATCTTAGCGTCAGCTTGGCGGCCTTTGCGGTTAAAAAAGTCAACAAAGAATTGAGTAAGCGGATTGAACAGAAAAAGCGGATAGCCCTGCGCCCTTTCCGTTTTATCCGTTCAATAACGAAGTGCGGAGCGTTCGCCTTTTTTATTTCAGAATAAACATGTGAAGCGACATGCACGGATTTTCCGCTATCTGCTCTGATGTCGGTAAATATCATATCAGTACAAAATTCAAGTTAAGAACGCATTAAGAATAGAAAGCATAAACTGCCATGCTGAGGACTGAAAGGGAATTCAGCCACGGGCTAAACGCCCGAAATTATGAGCGCTCGTTGCGCCGTTGTTTCGAAAAAAGCTGCGCGCTCTTTCGCGAACCCCTGCTCCTGCTGCTGTTGCTCTTTGCGCTGTTCGGCTGCGCTGGCAAAAGTGTTACGCACAGCAGCCTCGCGGAAAACGCCGCCACTCCGGCGGCGCATGCCAATGCCAGCCCGGCCGCGGCGATGCTGCCGGAATATCGCGTCGGCGTGCTGGATGAACTGGAAATCCGCGTGCAGTATCACGAGCGTTTGAACGAATTGGCAAAAATCCGTCCGGATGGCCGCATCACGTTGCAAGAGGTCGGCGAGTTGTATGTGCTGGGCTTGACCGCGGCCGAGATCGACCGCTTGATAACCGAGGCCTATGCCAGAAACTTTCATGCCCCGGAAGTGACGGTATTCGTGCGCAATTTTGCCGGGCGTTCGGTATATGTGCTCGGTGAAGTTGACAAACCGGGGCGCATCGATCTCATGCCGAACATGACGGTGTTGCAGGCTCTTGCCGCCGCAGGCGGCACGATCCGAGGCGCCAAAATGAATAGCGTCGTCGTGCTTCGCCCCGGCAACGACGGCAAACTCCAGGCGGTGCGTTTAGATCTGAATCGGGGAGCAATTCAAAACGGCCTGGCGCAAGATCAAATCCTGCTTCCCCAAGATCTCGTTTTCGTGCCGAAAACTTTCATCGCCAACGTCAACGAATTTCTCACGCAAATTTACGACAGTCTTTTTCCGCCCTTCGATATTTATCTGCGTGCGGTACGCGAGTATAATCGCAGATAGTCTTATGCCGCCGAGGTCTCGCAGCTTTGAGGATTGCACGTTTGGCGGCCTCGTCCCTTTGTGGGGCGTTGCTCGTGCCGGAAGTTTATGCCTGTTTTCAGCCGCTTAAGAAGCGAAGATGAAAAAATCAAAGATCACCTCCTTTAAGGATGTCAGATGACGTTGAATCAGCAAACTTCAGTCGGGCCGCTCGCGAGCGAGGCGTTGCCGGCGCAAAGCCTAGCGCCCAGCATTTCGTTCCGCGACTTGGTGCTCATGGTCTACCGCCGCCGCTCACTGGCGTTGGGTTTGTTTGCCGGAATTTTTTTGACGGTGGCCGTGGTCACCATGTTGATGCCCTCGGTATTTGTGGCGCGGTCGCAGGTTCTGCTCAAAAAAGAGCGCGTCAACAACGTCATCTCGGCCACGGAAAGTGCGGCGGCCGAGGTGAAACCGCAGCTCACGGAAGAAGTGCTCAACTCCGAGATCGAGATTATCAAAAGCTCGTACCTCTTGCGGGAAGTGTTGCATTCTGCGGAGTTATACAAACGCATTATCACTCCGCCGGAAGACAAGCAATTGACCGAAGAACAGTTGTTGGAAATGGGCGTGCTCGCATTGAAAAAGATGCTGGAATGCCAGATCGTGCCCAAGTCCAACATCATTCAGATTAGCTATGAATCAGAAGACCCGCAGCTTGCGGCGCAGATTGTCAATGAGATCGGCCGGCACTACGTCGATCGCCATTTGCAGGTGCACGAGAGCGAGGGCGTCTATTCGTTTTTTCAAAACCAGGCCGAGGCGCTGCAAGACACGGTGCGCCAACTCTCGGAAGCATTGCAGCAATTTGAAGCCGAACACGGTTTAATTGCGCCCGACAAGCAGCGCGAGCTGCTCCTGCAGCAATTGAAAGATTACGAGTCGCAATGGAGCGTGGCGCGCGCGAATGCCGAAACCGCGGGCAAGCAGGTCGCCTTTTTGGAAAAGCAACTGGCCGCGGCGCCCGAGCGCATGCAGGCGCAATCGGATCAGGTTTCACAAGCAGCCTATGAAGCGCTGGTCAATCAGCTCGCGGGCTTGAAGAAGCGTTACGCGCAACTGTTGGAAGGCGAGCTGAACGCGGAGGATCCGCAAGGCCGTTTGGCCAAAAGCTTGAAAGGGCGCATCGCGCAAATGGAAGAGGCGATTCTGCGCGCGGAAAATGCGCCGCCGCCCGAAGTCACCAGCGACATTAATCGCGCGGTATTGGACCTTTCCGCGGAGCTGGTGCGCACGCGCGCCAGCTTGATCGGTTATGAAGCGCAAGAACACGAGCTGCAAAGCGGCATCGTGCTGCTCAAAGAGCGCCTCGCCGTATTGGAAAATGCCAAGCTTACGCACGAGAACATGCAGCGCGAGCTGGAGCTGCTTCGCAACAATCACTTGCTCTACGCCAAAAAGCAGGAGGAAGCCCGCATCTCCGAAGCGCTCGATCGCGAGAAGGTTGCCAACGTCAGCATCGTCGATCCGGCGAGCGTTCCAATCGCAGCCGTGCGGCCGAACCGCAAACTGAACCTCGCGCTCGGCCTTGTGCTCGCGCTGTTCGTGAGCCTCGGCACGACGCTGGGCTTGGGTTTCTTCGACAAGCAAATTCGCTCAAGCAACGATCTCGAACGGCAATTGCATCTGCCCTTCATTGTTGCGATTCCGGAAGGGCAATGGCCGCCGGAGCTGTTACTGGAAGAATCTCTCGCCAATGACGGCGTTCCCAAAAGTTGACGCGCGCCGAGGAGAACAATATGACTTCATCTTATGCTTTTCCGCAAGGTTCTCTTTCTACCGGCGCCGGACGTGCTCGGAGCGCGCACGAAACGCTGCCACACGAAGAAGAGCAACATTTTATGCAGCAAGCTTCGGAGCGCATGATTCCCGCGCTCTCCCGCGAGCAGTTGCAATTGCGCAATACGGTGCTGTTGGCGCATGAGCTGCAAGGCGTGCGTTCGGTGCTGGTCACCGGCGCCAGCGAAGGTTCGGGCGCAACGGCGATTGCGGCGACCCTCGCGCTCGGGCTGAGTATGGATCAGAAAAAAGAAGTTTTGATGATCGACGCCAACGTGCAGCGGCCGCAATTGCACAAGCTCTTTCGTTTGCTGAAAAGCGACAGCTTGCGCTCCGCCGGAGGCAGTAACGGCGCTTTCGATATGGCCGAAGTGAGCGGCCTGCCCAACCTGCGCGTCATCACGGCCAGCGGCCTTGCCAATGGCTTGACGTTCGACACCAAGCGCCTGGCCTCGGTCCTGCCGGCGTTGCACGAGGCTTTTGATTTCATCGTGGTCGATGCGCCGCCGTTGAATTCCAACGCCGAGATTCTGTTGTTGAGCATGCACCTCAACAGCGTGATCGTGGTGGCGGAGGCCGAACGCACTTCGACGAACGAAATCGCCGCGCTCGTGCAGGAATTGCAGCGCGCGAAAGCCAAGCTGCTGGGCGTGGTGCTCAATCGCCAAAAAGACCAAATGCCGGCGCTCATGAAAAAATGGTTTTAAAGCGCTCGCAAGTGATTCTGCTCTGAAGAATTTTGAGGACGCAAAGTACTGCTGGTTTCGCGGCGATCTAAATCGGATACGCCACGTGACGCGGGACAACCAATCATCATGCATCAGTTGCAAAGCACAACAGAAGCGCCGCTCGGCCTCGAGGCCGGCCTGCAATATGCTTTGGCGCAACCCTGGCTGCTCATCACAGTGCTGGCCAGCTTGACAGTGATCATTGTCGCGTGGATTTGGCGCAAACGCAAAGCCAACTTCGCTTCGAAGAAAAGCCTGTACGGCAGTTGGCACGCCGCTATTCCGCGTTATCGCCGCTCGCTTCATCGGTTGACCGCGGAGCTGGAGCGCGCCCGGCGTTATCATCATTCGCTGACCGTGACCGTGCTCACCGTCGACATGGAGCAGCATCGCCAAAAGAATTCGAATCTCATCAACTTGATGGGCAATTCCGAAGTGGCCTCGCAATTCTTTTTTTCGCTGGTCAGCTCGATTCTGCGCGATAATGTGCGCGGCAGCGACATGGTCACCTACGACGTGACCAATGATCATTATGTGCTGCTCTTTCCGGAAGCCAGGCTGGCGGCCGCCGAGCAGGCCATGCAACGCTTGAGAAAATTCGTGCTGCAACGCAGCAAAGTTTTGTTGCGCTTCGGCATCGCCGAATATCCCGCCGATGGGTTGATTCTGCAAGACCTCGTCGGCCTCGCACTCGCCAGAAGCAAACGGACGGCAAGTGATACACCTCAACCAGATGCGGCTCACAACAACGGCCAGTTGGAACCACGCAAGGAAGCGCTGGCCGAGCCGGTGAAATAGTTTCGCCACTAACATGCTCAAGTATGATGGCACATCCGAGACATTGGAGGAGGTTATCACATGCACAGCGTTTCTTGCGTTAGCGACACGACGGCCACGCGCGGGACAGCCATGACGTCCACAAGCGAAAAGCCGTGGTATCAACGCAACGGCGCCGCGAATGAAGCCCGTGAACCCAGCGCGATTTATTATTTCACCAAACGCGCGATCGACATTTGCGCCTGCCTGGCGGTTTTGCCTCTGGTGCTCGTGCTTCTGCTATTATGCGTCCTCGCCGTCAAGCTCGACTCGCGCGGGCCGGTATTCTTTTTTCAACTGCGCACCGGCAAGGGTGGCAAACGTTTCAAGATGTACAAGCTGCGCACCATGGTGAAAAACGCCGAAGAGCTTAAGCAGAAATACATGCACCTCAATATACTCACCTATCCGGACTTCAAAATCGTCAACGATCCGCGCATCACGCGGGTGGGACGCTTCCTGCGCAAAACCAGTCTGGACGAGCTGCCGCAGATTCTCAACGTGCTTTGGGGAGACATGAGTCTCGTCGGCCCGCGTCCGACCTCCTTCAGTTCGGAAACGTACAGCCTCTGGCACACCGCGCGCTTAGAATGCAAGCCGGGCTTGACGGGCTTGTGGCAAGTGTGCGGACGCAATGAGCTGGACTTCGACGACCGCGTGCGCCTGGACATCGCCTACATGCGCAATCAATCGCTCTGGCTCGATGTGCAGATTCTCTTCCGCACGGTCGGCGCGGTCTTCACCGGACGCGGAGCGAGCTAGATGCCCGACGCCGCAGCTTTGCTGTTCTGGTTCATGCTGGCGCTCCTCGTTTATGTCTATGTCGGCTTCACTGCGCTCGTGGTGCTCGTTGCGCAAATACGCCGGCGGCAGGTGCGCAAACAGGACCTCACGCCGCGCCTCAGCCTAATTATACCAGTCTGGAATGAAGAGCGCACGATTGCCGAACGCCTCGACAACGCGCTCGCTTTGGATTATCCGAAAGACGCGCTCGAAATCATCGTGCCTTCCGACGGCTCGTCGGATTGCACCGAAGAAATCGTGCGGCGTTATGCGTCGCACGGCGTGCGCTTGCTCGCATTGCCGCGGCGCGGAAAAATTCATGCGATTAAAGATGCCGTGGCGGCCGCGACGGGCGAGCTGCTCGTGTTTTCCGACGCCAATTCCATGTACGAACGCAATGCCCTGCGCATGCTCGCGCGCAACTTTGCCGATGCCGAAGTGGGCGGCGTATGCGGCAATCAAATTTATGTGAAGGCGAAAAAGGCCGACACCACCAGCCAGGGTGAAACGCTCTATTGGTCATTCGACAAATGGCTCAAGCAAAGCGAGAGCTTGACCGGCAATATCGTTTCCGCGCACGGCGCCATCTATGCAATTCGCCGCGCGCTCTATCAGCATCCGGCCAGCGCCGCGGTGACGGATGATTTCGCCATTTCCACGGCCGTAATCGAGCAAGGCTATCGCCTCGTGTTCGAGAGCGAGGCCATCGCTTATGAAGAGCCCGTGGCCGCGGCCAACCGCGAGTTCGGCAGAAAAGTGCGTATCATGAATCGCGGCTTGCGCGGCGTGCTTTTGCGCAAGCGTTTGTTGAATCCGTTTCGCTACGGCTTTTATTCTGTGGTGCTCTTTTCCCACAAAGTGTTGCGCCGCATGGTGCCGTTCTTTTTGTTGATGCTGCTCGCCGCCAGTTGGGTATTGCACACTTCACATGCTTTTTATCTCTATGCGGCTGCGGCGCAAAGCGCTTTTTATGTGATGGCAAGTCTCGGCTATTTGCTGCGCCGCCATCGTCTCGGACGCTTGAAATTTTTTTATATCCCGTTCTTTTATTGCCTGGCCAATGCAGCGGCCATGGTTGCCTTCTGCAAACTCTTCGCCGGCACGCGCATCGAGTTTTGGCAACCACAGCGGCAGGGCACGTAGATCATTCCCCCTTGAGGAGCCAGGGGGGCGTCACTCTGTATCGTGACCGAGTTTGAGAGCAGTTTCAGAAACATGTCATGTCAAATTTGAATTGTATCGGCATCAGCTAGAACACCCTCCTTAAGGGGGGAATTGTTTGGTAAATGAATGCTCGTCAATGAAGTGTAGATCTTAAAAAGGAATCTCAATGAAACTATTGATTGCAAGCGCGATTGATCCGGAGACCATAGAAAGTCTGAAAGCGCAGCACGAAGTCGTTTGCGCCTTCAGCCCTTCCCCGGAAGTTTTGAAAGAGCGCATCGCGGACCGCGAGGTGCTGATCTTTCGCAGCGGCGTGAGCATCACCTCCGAGGTGATGGCTTCCGCTCCCCAGCTCAAGCTCATCATTCGCGCCGGCTCCGGTTTTGATAACATCGACGTGGACTATGCCAAATCGCACGGCATTCGGCTCGTGCGCATTCCCGGTCCGGGAGCGCAAGCCGTGGCCGAAATGGCGTTCGCATTGATGCTCGGACTTTCGCGCCGCGTGTTGGAAGCTGATCGGCTGTGGCGGCTGGGCCGTTGGATGAAAACGGAAATGACGGGCTTCAATCTCAACGGCAAAACGCTGGGCATCGTGGGCTGCGGCAACATCGGCACGCGCGCGGGCCAACTCGGCGTGGCGTTGGGCATGCGCGTCCTCGGCTGTGTGGAGCGCGAATCACCGAGCGTGGCGGCCAATTTGCGCAAGCACAGCATCACGCTCAAAAGCTTCCGCGAAGTTTTGGCGGAATCGGATTTCATCAGCATTCACGTGCCGCTGCAAGAGTCCACGCGCAATCTGATCAACGCGGACACGCTCGCGTTGATGAAGCGGGGCGCATTTCTCGTGAATCTCGCACGCGGTGGAGTGGTCAATGAAGCGGCGTTGCTGCGCGCGCTCACCGAAGGCCACATTCGCGGCGCGGGTTTGGACGTTCACGAAAAAGAAGGCGACGGCAAAATTTCCCCGCTCGCGGGCTTGCCCAACGTGATTCTCACGCCGCATATCGGCGCCTCGACTGTCGACGCGCAAAGCGAGATCGGCAAACAAATTCTTCGCATCATGGCAGCTTTTCTCTCCGGCCATCCCACGCTGGGCGTGGCGGACAATTGCGTGATGTGAGCCCTCTCTGCATTTGTCATTCAGTAGGAATCTTTTTGAGCACTGGGAAGCATCGCCAGCGAGTAAAAGGATTCCTTCTGAATGACAAAACTTAAAATTGAAAAACAATTCTTCTTCAACCTTATACACACAGGAATGACAGCAATGGACAGAGCAACAATCAAACGCAATAAACTCCGCGAGGGGTTGCAAGCTTCCAAGCCGGTGGTCACGGTCGGCGCGCACGATGCCATGAGCGCGCAGTTGATCGAACAATACGGCTTCGATGCCATTTGGGTGAGCGGCTTCGGCGTGTCAACCATGACTTTCGCGACGCCGGATTTGAATTTGGTGACCATGACCGAAGCGCTGGAGGCCGCGATTCGCATGGATCGCGCCGTGCAACTGCCGGTGGTCGCGGATTGCGACAACGGTTTCGGCGGACTCACCAACGTGGTGCGCACCGTGAAAGAATATGAAGCCGCGGGCATCGCGGGCATTTGCGTGGAAGACAACGTCTTCCCCAAACGCAACAGTTTGTACAAAGGCGAATCCAACCGCGATTTGATTCCAATGGCGGAGCAAGCGCGTCGCATTCGCGCCGCGAAAGAGGCGCAGGCCACCAAAGAGTTCGTATTCATCGCGCGCGTGGAAGCATTGATCGCAGGCCACGGCGTGGAAGAAGCGTGCCGCCGCGCCGATGCTTATGCCGAAGCGGGCGCCGACGCGATTCTCATGCACTCCAAAGACAAAACCCTGCAAGAGATCGAAGGCTTCCTCGCGAATTGGAAAGGCCTGGGCAAAATTCCGCTCGTGGCGGTGCCCACTTTGTTTCCCACGTTTACGGTGGAGCAATTGCACGCCAAGGGCTTTCAAATGATCATCCTTGCGAATCAGCCCATGCGCGCCTCCGTGAAGGCGATGGAAGACACGCTGCGCACGATGAAAGAGCAGCGCAACGCGGCCTCGGTCGATCCGAGCATTGCCACGGTCAATCACATCTTCGAATTGGTGAAGACCAAAGAGATGATCGAATTGGAAGAAAAGTACGGCGCGTGAAAGAGCATGGAGTTTGGAGCATGGGGCAAGAGCTTTACTAAATTTTTCAAGTTTAGTTAAGCTTGATTCCGGCTTATCCGCTCAGGCAAGCCTTTGCCCCAAGCCCCACGCTCCTTGCTGCACGCGCTTTCTTAAGCAAACTTGAGAGAGCTATGAAACGTGTGTTGCCTCTAGTCGGCGGGGTGCTGGTGCTTTTGGTGATGCTCGTGGCATTGTTTCCCGAGCCGCAGCAGAAAAATCATTTTCACGTCGCGGCTGTGATGGAAACCGCACCCGTGCCCTCGGTTGGCGACGCTGCGGACGATCCCGCAGTGTGGTTCAATGCGAATGCACCAACACAAAGCGCGATCATCGGCACAGACAAAGATAGCGGGCTGGCGGTTTATGATCTCTCCGGCCGTGAGCTGCAATTCGTGCCGGATGGCGAAATGAACAACGTCGATTTGCGCGAGGGCTTTCCGCTGGGCGGCGAAAGCGTTACGCTGGTCACCGCGGGCAATCAAACCGACAGCAGTTTGGCCATCTATCGCTTGCACCCCACCACGCGCATGCTGGAGGAGGTGGCGGCGCAAAAGATTAAAACCTGCCCGCCGTATGGCTCGTGCATGTATCGCAGCCCGGCCACTGGCAAGTTTTATTACTTCGTCAACTCGCGCAGCGGCACCGTGGAGCAATGGGAGCTTTACGACAACGGTGCGGGCAAAGTGGCCGCCATGAAAGTGCGTGCGTTCGAAATTGGTTATCGCCCCGAGGGCTGCGTCGCTGATGATGAGCTGGCCTTTTTCTATTTGGGCGTGGAAGAAAAGAGCATTCGGAAATATGGCGCGGAACCGAACGCCGGCGAGCAGTATGTCAGAATCGACAGCACGAAATCAGATGGGCACGTAAGGCGGCAAGTGGAAGGCCTGGCGATTTACTATGGCCAGGCGGGCACGGGCTATTTGCTCGCTTCGAGCCAGGGCAACAACGCGTTCGTCATCTATCGCCGCGAAGGCAACAATGATTACGTCGCCACCTTCAACATCGTGGCCGGCAACGGCATCGATGAGGTCACGCATACCGATGGCATCGACGTAGCCAGCAATAATTTCGGCAAAGATTATCCGCTGGGATTTTTTGTGGCGCAAGACGACACCAACGACGCCGCCAATCAGAATTTCAAGATCGTGCCCTGGCACGTGATTCAAAGCGCCTTTCTCGCGCACGCGGACGAAAAAAGCGAAAGCCCGCGCGTGGCAAGGAAGTAGTCTTTTTGACGGCGCCCCTCTCGTTGTCATCTGGAAAAACCTTCCCTATGACAATTCTCTACAATAGTGAAAGAACGAATGAAACAACGACAAACAAAAAATCCACACGCCATCATTATCGGTCTCGATTGCATTACGGGCTTGCAAAGCGCGCGTATTCTCGCGCGGCACGGCGTGCCGGTGATCGCGCTCGCGAAGAACCCCGCGCATTATTGCTGCAAGACCAACACGGTCGAACGCATCATTCCCGCCAATATTGGCAGCGAAGATTTCATTCAAACGCTCGTCGAGTTGGGACCCACACTGCCGCATAAAGCCGTGCTCTTTCCGTGCACGGACATGAGCGTGCTGCTGCTCTCGCGCCATCGCGCCCGGCTCACAAAGTGGTTTCATCTCGCCGTGCCCTCCGCGGAAACCGTTGAGATGCTCATGGACAAAACGAGTTTCTATGCCTTTGCGATGGAAAAAGATTTGCCGATTCCGCGCACTTATTTTTTGAGGAACCTCACCGACGCGGCGACGGCTTCCGAGCGGTTGAGTTATCCGTGTATTCTCAAACCGCCTATGAAAACGCCCACCTGGGAAAAGCACACGAAAGCCAAAGTCTTCAAGCTGGCGAGCGCGCGCGAGCTTTTGGAAGTGTATCAACGCTGTTCCTCGTGGGCGGATTTGCTGATGGTGCAAGAATGGATCGAAGGCACGGATGCGAATCTCTATTCGTGTAATTGTTACTTCAACGCGCAGTCCGAGCCGCTCGTCACGTTTGTCGCACGCAAACTGCGCCAATGGCCGCCGCAAACCGGCACGAGTTGTTTGGGCGAAGAAGTACGCAATGAAGAAGTGCTTGCCGCCACGCTGCAACTCTTCAAAACCGTCAAGTTTCACGGCCTCGGTTACGTTGAAATGAAGCGCGACGCGCGCACGAACAAGCATTACATCATCGAGCCCAACATCGGCCGTCCCACCGGCCGCTCGGCGATTGCCGAAGCCGGCGGTGTGGAATTGTTGTATTCGAAATATTGCGACCTGCTCGGCAAGCCGCTGCCCGCGAATCGCGTGCAAAAATATGAAGGCGTGAAGTGGATCTATCTCCGCCGTGACGTGCAATCGGCGCTCTATTATTGGAAACGCGGCGAGCTTACGTTGCGAGAATGGTGGCGCACGTTTCGCGGTCGCAAAGGCTATGCAGTCTGGTCGCGGCGCGATCAACGCCCGTTTTGGAGCGATTTGTGGCGGATTATTTTTCCGAAGAAAGCGCAACCGCAGGTTGTGGCCAAGCATGCTCCTCAAGCTGTCATTCTGGAAAAAACTGCCCTCACGCGCGACGCAAACCGCGACACGAAGTTTGCGCCGGCGCTGGAGCAAATTTCTACGGAATGACCATCAAGGTGTTAAAATATGTCTGACGCCAACGGTAAAACTCATTTGCCCGACAATTGCATCGACTATGACGTTCATGGTCTCGTCGGCGTGCGTTTGCTCGATGCTTCGCCGAGCGATGCCGCGGCCGTGGCTAAACAACTCGGCCCGCTGCAAAAACGTTTGGAGCGGCCGCCGGATATCATCATTCGTTTCGTCGAGCATTTGCCCACGCCCGGCTTGCGCTTGTTGGGATTGGAACGTTGCGGTTTTACTGAAGACGGTTTTTTTATTCTACGCAGCAGCAAGAAGAACGCGAAAGTCAAAATCGCATTCGAGCAAATCGGCAAGCAATGCCAGATCGTGTGCGAGAGCGGCTTGCGCTCCGTGCCGCTATTGATGGCGATCGTCAACCTCACCGCAATGCAGAAGGACTGCGTGCCGCTGCACGCCTCCGCGTTTACCTTTAACGGCGCCGGCATCGTCGTCACCGGCTGGGCCAAGGGCGGCAAAACCGAAGCCTTGCTCACTTTCGCGAAACACGGCGCGCGCTACGTCGGCGACGAATGGATTCTGCTCAGCGGCGACGGCCAGAAGATGTACGGCATTCCGGAAAATATTCGTTTGTGGGATTGGCACCTGAACAATCTTCCGCATTTGCGCCGGCAGCTCAAACGTGAAACGAAATTGTTGTTCAATAGCATTCATACGCTGGACAAGCTGCAAACGCGACTGCCGCTGCAATACCTGCGTGAAGCCATGCCGGCGTTGAAACGCCAGCTCAATGTTACCTTGAAACCGCAAGCGATTTTCGGTTTGAAATGCGGCCCGTTTGTGGCCAAGCCGGAGAAGATTTTTCTTCTGATGAGCCACGACGAGCCGGGCACGGTGGTTACGCCCACGGATCCGCGCGGCGTCGCGCGGCGAATGATTTCCTCCAATCGTTTCGAATTGCTGCCGTTCATGGAGCACTACCTCGCTTTCACCTTTGCCTTTCCGGATTTGAAAAATGAATTCCTTGAAAACATTCACGAACGGCAGTTTGAAATTCTACAGCGCGCGCTCGCGGGCAAGCAAGCTTATACCGTTCGCCATCCCTATCCGTTTTCATTTGATGAGCTGTTCGAGAAAATGCGCCCGCATTGTGAAGCGAAGGCCGCCTCCACGGAGGCGGCGCGCACAGGAGCACATGCATGAATTTGAGAAGTCTTGTTGCAGTGATTTTGTCGGGCATGATCAGCGGTTTTTGCGCCGCCCATGTTTTCGCGCAGCCGCCCGATACTTTGATTGTGAATTACACGGCCAGCACCACCGCGGTCGGCGATGACGCCGATGATCCCGCCATTTGGATTCATCCCGCCATGCCGGAATCGAGTTTGGTGATTGGCACGGACAAAGGCACGACCACCGACGGCGGGCTTTATGTGTGGAATATGGACGGCTCGTTGCGGCAATTTTTGGCGATCAAGCATCCGAACAATGTTGACGTGCACTACGGCCTGCGCGTGGCGGGCAAGAATGTCGATATTGTCGCCGCCTCGATGCGCACGCAATCACGCATTCGCGTTTTCAAAGTCGATTCCTTAACGCGCAAACTTTCCGAGATCACGGCCAATCAGCCTATCATCGTGGCCAACCAGCCCTACGGCCTCACGATGTATCGCCGGCCGCGCGATGGCGCGATCTACGCCTTCGTGAGCAGCAAGCATCCCGACTATGCGAAGAAGATTCAGCAAGTGCGGCTGTGGGGTGAAAATGACGGCAAGGTGCACGGCAAAATCGTGCGCGAGTTGGGCGAACACGAAGGCATTATCGAAGGCATGGTCGTTGATGATGAACTAGGATATCTCTATGCCGCGGAAGGCAACATCGGCATTCACAAATACTATGCGGATCCGGCGAAGCCGGTGACGCGCATCGTGCTCTTTGCCAACGAGACGACCTTCAAAGGCGACCGTAAAGGTTTGGCGCTTTACACGTGCGCCGATAGCTCCGGCTATCTTCTCGTCGCAAGTCCCGATGATCAGTCCGTCAAAGTTTATCCGCGCCAAGGCCCGCAGAGCGCGCCGCACCAACACACGTTGTTGGCGGTCATTCGGAACGTCACAAAGAAATACGGCGTGGGCTTGGAAGTTACTGCGGCCGCCACTTCGCGCAAACTGCCGCGCGGCGTCATGATTTGGCACGACGAGAAAGACCGCAAGTTTCGCCTTTATCCGTGGGACAAGGTCGCGCAGGATCTGCTCACCGTGTGCGTAGAGGAATCGAGCTCGACTGCGGTCACGAATGCTTTGAAGGACGCATCGCCGGCACATTTCGAGCTGGCACAGAATTATCCCAATCCCTTCGCACGCGAACGCGAGCATCAAACCGAGATCCATTTTCGACTCGGCCGTTCGGGTTGGGTAGAGTTGCGGGTTTACAATCTGCTCGGACAACCCGTGCGCACTTTGGTGCAACGTAACATGGTCGCGGGCGAACATCGTGCCTATTGGGACGGCCGAGACGAAAGCGGCAATGTTGTGAGCAACGGCCTCTATTTCTACCAACTCCGGCATGAGAATTTTTCGCGCATGCGCAAGATGACATTGCTGCGCTAAGTCGTCACCATAACTCTTTGCCTCAAAAAGCTTTTTTGAGTTAGCGGATTTCGCGGATTGAGTATCCGCTGAATCCGTTGAATCCGTGCACAAAATTTCTGAGCGATGACAACGCCTTTGCGAGTTCTATACATCACGTCCGAAATCCCGTTCCCTCTCACGAGCGGCTTCTTGCGGCACTATCATTTTATCCGGGCATTGGGACAAAAGCACAAGCTGACGTATCTCTCGCTCACAAAAAAAAATGCGCTTTCGGAAGAAGCGCGTGCGGTATTGGCGCCGCTGGTGGAAAGCATCGCCGTGTTCGGAACGCCGAAACCAACGGAGCCGTGGGTGATACGCAAGGTGCAGCATCTGCCGCTCGTGGGCAGAAAATTTCAAGGCGCGCTGCGCATTCGTTGGGCGGCTATCGAATTGCAGCGCGCCGTGCGCCGGCTCGTGCATGAGCAGCAGTTCGACGTCATCATGTTTAGCGGGAAGAATACTTTCCCCGCCATTGCAAATTTGCGCGACGTGCCCATCGTGGCCGATTGCTGCGATGCCACTTCCGGCCGCGTTGCCGGAGAAATATCGCACGCCAAGCTCGTGCGCAAACTCTGGCTGCTCATGCGCTATATCGAAGTCAAACGCATCGAGCAGCGGCTCGTGCGCAAAACACCGCATCTCACTTTCGCTTCGCATCGTGACCGCAAAGTCATGATGGGAGAAATGGAAACCGGAGAGATTTTGCCGCAAGCCGTGGATGCGGAATATTGGCGGCGCAGCTCGCCGGTCCGCAAAGAACACACGCTGATCTTTACGGGGGTAATGAGTTACTCGCCCAACCACGACGCGGCCATGTTTTTGATCGAAAAAATTCTGCCGCGCGTGCGCAGAGTTTTTCCAGAGGTGGAACTGGTAATTGCCGGCCGCGATCCCTTTCCCGCTCTGCAAAATGCGGCGCAAAACGATGCGCACATCAAAATCACCGGCTTTGTTGAGGACTTGCGGCCTTATTTGGAGCAAGCCACGCTGTATGTTGCGCCGATTCGTTATGCCTCCGGCGTGCAAAACAAAATTCTCGAAGCCATGGCCATGCAGGTGCCGGTGCTTACCACTCCCGTCGTCGCCGACGGTTTGCGCATGAACAATCGCGCCGACTTGCCATTGTGGATAGCCGAAGGCGAGCAGCAGTTTGCAGAGAGCATCATCAAATTGTTGCAGCAAAAAGCGGAACGCGAACGCCTCGCCCGCACCAGCCGCTCATTCGTTGAGAACAATTTCGTGTGGGCGCGTAACGTGGAAAAATTGGAAACGCTTTGGCTCAAGGCCGCGCAACAATCAAGCAATGCTATGTGGCCTAATCATTCCGCGCTTGAAGAGGGCCAGGCGGATGTCGCACAGATCCATGAACGAAGCCAAGAACACTCCCCTAACCCTTCATGAAGTTTGACGATCAAAATCGGTAATGAGCAAATTTTAGCTCATCCCCCCGCCCCTTCTCTTAAAAAGAGAAGGGGAGAAAAGACTGCTTATGTCTTCGCAGTTCTCCCCCTTCTCCTCCCAAGAGAAGGGGGCCGGGGGATGAGTTCAGATTTACCGATTACCGAACTTGAAAGTCAAAACTCATAAGCGGGGAATCACGTGGGTGCGCACGCAGCGTAAGTTTGAGAGCGACCAGCCACGAACGACCAATATCGAGTATCGAGCAACCAGCATGTTCTCCGTCGCAGTCATCGGCCCGGATGGCGCAGGCAAAACCACCGTCGCGCGCCGTCTCGAACAATCTTCAACCTTGCCCATCAAGTATCTGTACATGGGCATCAACATCGAATCGAGCAATGTTGCGTTGCCCACTTCGCGCTTCATCGAATGGCTCAAGCGCAAGCGGCGCAAAAATTCCGGCGCACCCAAGCCGGTGAGCACGTCGTTGCACCATCGCTCGAACGGCAAACGAAAATCTGCCAATCCCATTTGGGCCGCGGTGCGCCTGCTCAACCGTTTGGCGGAAGAGTGGTATCGCCAATATCTTTCGTGGAAAATTCGCCGCGCCGGGCAGATCGTGGTGTATGATCGCCACTTCAAGTTTGATTTCGAGCAGAGTTCTTCCAACGGCGAGAAGTTGCGTTTCACGGACCAAGTGCACCGCTGGTGTTTGGCAAAATTTTATCCGCAGCCGGACGTTGTGATCTATCTCGATGCGCCCGCGGAGGTTCTGTTTGCGCGCAAGGGCGAAGCCACAGTCGAGTATCTCGAAACGCGCCGGCAGGCTTTCCTCCAACAGGGGCGCGTGACGAAGAACTTCATTCGCGTGGATGCTACGCAAACCGCAGATGAAGTCTATGGTGAAGTAATCGATCACCTTGCGAAGTTTTACCATGGCAAGCGCGGGACTGGTCGCGGGTGAGCATAAAATTCCGTGCGCGCGGGGCTGCGCTTGCAACCGGGCGGAATCTCGTAGAATGCCAAGCTTGAAGCAGTGACACGGCAACAGCCGCGTGTGAAAAAAATCGCGAGCACGCACATAATACCAGCCACGGCTTTGCCTCCGTGGCTTTTCTATACTCATAATGAATGTAGCCAGCACGACAACAGCAACGAGTGCGCATAAGGTTTTGGCGCAATGCGAGCCGGTGGAAAAGTCGCTCTATGCCTCGCTCGCATCCTTATTCGCTGCACTCGCACAAGCTGAAATCAAATACGCTCTATTGCGCGGTTACGACGAGCTGGCGGCTGCGCACGGACATCTCGAAGTCGATCTTCTCGTTGCACCGGAAGACCTGTCTCGCCTTGCAGAAATTCTCGCGCGCAGAAATTTTGTTGTGCTGCCCAATTGGGGCCACGCGCCGCATCATTTCTTTCTCGGCTTTGCTGAAGAGAGCGGAAGCTGGCTCAAGCTCGACGTTGTGACCGAATTGTGCTATGGCGCGCCGGTGCGTGCCCTGCGCGTGGATCTCGCAGCAGAATGCCTGCAAAAGCGCCAGCGCTGTGCGCCCACGTATGTGCTCGCACCCGAGCATGAGCTGCTCACACTCTTTCTGCATTGCTTGCTGGACAAAAAGAGTTTTCGTGAAGCACGGCGCGCGCGTTTGCTCGCATTGCACGAAGCTGTGCAACGCGAAAGCGGCGCGCACCAACGCTGTCAAAAGCTCATGGAAAAATTTTTAGCGCCCACACTCACATGGGACATCTTGGAACAAGCCTTCGTGCGACATGATTGGCAAGGCTTGCTCAAGCTGCGGCACGCGCTTATGAAACGCTTGCAGCAAGGCCAACGCGCAGCCGTAGTGTGGCGCAGAGCGAGCTGTTTTATGCTTCGCAAACTGCGGCCAGCGCTCTTCGCTTTGCAGTGTCGCGGCCTTTTCGTGGCATTGCTCGCGCCCGATGGCGCCGGCAAATCAACGCTGGCGCAGGCGCTCAAACGTGACTTTGGTCTGCAGGCACGGCTCATTTATATGGGGACGAACATTGCCGCGAGCACCGTGGGTTTGCCGACCACGAAATGGCTGCATCGCACGCTGAAGAATACGCGCGCGCCCAAACCGCTGCGGCTTTTGCTCAAGCCGGTCAATTATTGCAATCGCATCGCGGAGTTGTGGTATCGCATCGCATGCGCGCACTGGCAGCGATGGCGCGGCAAGTTCGTGGTGTTTGATCGCTACGTTTACGATTCATGGATCGCAAAACCCGCGACCACTTGGACGAAACGTTTGCGCCGTAGTTTTTTGGAAGCCGGCTGGCCCACGCCGCACATGGTGATTCTGCTCGATGCCCCGGGCGAATTGCTTTTTCGCCGCAAAGGCGAGCACTCGCCGGAATGGCTGGAGCAGCAACGCCAAGCGTATCTCGCGCTGCAAAAACAGTTGCCGCAAATGCGCGTGATTGATGCGACAAGAGAGGCGGAAGAGGTGCGGCGAACAACGATTGCGTTGCTTTGGGAAATGTACTCGTTGTCTCGGTGAAGTCGTATTTCTCGTCTCTCCTGCGCGCTGGATGATTCCCCCCTGAGGGGGAATTCTTGCAACGAAGTTGTGTCTTCAAAAATACTCTATGGAAACCATCGTCACCGAAAATTTAAAACCCAAAAAGATGAAGCCGAAAGACGCCACGCGCAAGCAATTGCGCGGGTCGAGCCTGCTATTGAGCGGCAGAATGCTTTCGGTCGGCATCAACTTCGCCGCACAGGTATTGCTCGTGCGCCATCTTTCCACTACTGATTTTGGCGCGTGGGCTTATGCACTCTCCGTGGTTTCGTTCTGCCAAGGCTTTGCCGTGCTCGGCCTCGACCGCGCCATCACGCGTTTCATTCCGATCTATCACGAGAACGAAGAATACGGCAAACTCTTCGGCACGATTCTGCTCGTGTTCGGGACCGTATTGTTCACGAGTCTGCTCATTATCGGCGCGTTCTTCGCTGCGCCCGGTTTGCTCACCAAGCTCATGGCCGAAGGCACGGAGCAATCCTTCACTCTACTCTACGTGCTCATTTTTCTCATGCCCGTCGAAGCGCTCGACGGCCTGATGGTCGGACTGTTCGCGAGTTTTGCCAATCCCAAAGCGATTTTTTTTCGCAAGCACGTGCTGGGGCCGATGCTCAAATTCACGGTCGTGCTGCTGTTGATTTTGTTCAAGAGCGACGCGGTCTTTCTCGCCTATGGTTATCTCGCTTCCAGCATTTTGGGCGTGCTCATTTACGTGTGGCTGTTTGTGCGCTTGCTCTATCGCGAAGGCTTAATCGTCAAGCTGCGGGCCGGTGAGCTTAACGTTCCCTTTCAGGAAGTTTTCTCTTTTACGATTCCGATGATGACTTCCGACTTGGTCTCGATCGTGATTCATTCCGCGGATGCGCTGCTGCTCGGCTATTTTCACGGGCCCGCGGAAGTCGCATTCTATCGCGTGGTATTGCCCGCGGCGAAATTGAACAGCATTGTGATGACCAGCTTCTCCATGCTGTTTACGCCCACCGCCTCGCGCCTCTTCGCCAAGCAGGATTTTGCGGGCATCAACGAATTGTATTGGCGCACCGCGGTGTGGCTCGCGGTGCTCTCGTTCCCGGTGTTCGTGCTTACGTTTTCGATTGCCGATCCGCTCACGGTATTCCTGTATGGCGAGCGCTACGCGCGCTCCGGTTTGATTCTCGCGCTGCTTTCGTTGGGTTATTACTTCAGCGCCGCGCTCGGCTTCAATGGCTTGACGCTAAAAGTCATCGGCAAGCTGCGCTTTATCGTGAACATCAACATCGCCGCCGCGCTTGCAAATGTGCTGCTCAATTTGATTTTGATTCCCAAGTTCGGGGCCTTGGGTGCGGGCATCGGCACGGCGAGCACGATGATCATTCACAACATTTTCAAGCAAGCCGGCTTGCGCTACGCCTCCGGCTTGCGCTTGTTCGATAAAAAGTATGTTTCGTTTTATGCGCTGCTCGCGGGCAGTTCGATTGGTTTGTTCGTCTTCCAAGAAATCTTCGCCGTTCCTATTTACGTTGCAGTGACGCTGTGCGTGTTGGTCTCCTTGGGCGTGCTGTGGGTGAGCAAAAGCAAACTAAACGTCAAAGAAAATTTTCCTGAACTTTTGAAACTGCCCCTCGTGGGGAAACTCTTACGGTAATGCTCGAAACCACGCTTAAAACTGAATTCGTGCCCGGCACCAATCTCACCGGAGGCCTGGCGTGCGCTTCGTGGCGCTTTCTGCTGCCCAGTTTGCAGCTCGAAAGCATTCTTTGTTTGGAAGCGCCGGCGATTGCGACGCTCAACGTGCTCTCGCAGCACTGCAAGCGCCTCACGGTGATTTCGACCAATGCCAACAAGCTCGAAACCGCGCGCCAAAAGCTTGAGCGCCAAGGCGCCTCGCAATTGCGCATGATTCACGTCCGCGATTTTAAGCGCTTGCCGCTCGAAGACAAGAGCATTGATCTCATTTTGCTCGCGGGCGAGAACGGTTTGGCGCTCGTGCGGCGCAGCCCAACATTGCACGATGAATTTGATCGCCTGCTCACTCCAGAAGGCACGGTCTATTTCGAAATCGCCACGCTCGGGCAACGTTTGGGTTCACGCCATGTGTTGCAGCGTTTGCGCGACGACGGCTTCAAGCGCGCGCGGCTCTTCTGGCTCACGCCGTTGCGCGGAGAATTGCGCACCGCTTTTCCGCTCGGCGATGAACAAATGACGCAATACCTGCTCTCACATGTGCTGTTTGGGCAATCGCTGAAGAAGCGCACCGCAAGCCGCTTCGGAAAACTTCTGAGCCAAAGCGGTGTGTTCTCGCAACTCATGCCCCGGCGGGCGGTGTTGCTGCAACGTGCGCAGCGCAAAGAGCAAGTTTGCCACGCGCCGCAATATCTCGTGGATTTGGCCAAACCCGCGGGCCTCGATTTGCGGCAGTATCGTTTCGGCCTTTCCGCGCGCGGCAAATACAACTCAAATAAGACGATCTTCTATGCGTTCGAAAAGCACAGCGCGAAAGCGGACGTGGTGGTGAAGATGACGCGCGCGCCGGAATTCAATGCGCGCCTCGAAAACGAGTATCGCGTGCTCGCGTTGTTGGATCAACACGGCCACGTCGAACGCGAAACTTTTCCGCGTCCGCTCTTCTTCGGCCGGCACGCGGGTTTGGTGGTCGTCGGGCAAAAGGCCGTGCATGGTGAACCGTTTCGCAGCCGCACGCAGGGCACGGTACATTGTCCCCTCGCGCAGCAAGCACTCGCGTGGATGACGCAGCTCGCGGTGAGTTCTGCGCAACCCTCATCGGGCAGTCAAGTTGCGGCGGCCTTGGCGCAATTGCTCCAACGTTTCCGCGGTATCTATGCTTTATCAAACCAAGAAAGCGCTTTTCTCTCGGCGCAGATCAAGTTGCTTGCGGATAGCACCCAAGCTTTCCCCCTCGTGTTTCAACATGGCGACCCCGGCACATGGAACATGCTGGTCTCGCCCGAAGGCAAGCTCATCATCATTGATTGGGAAGCCGGCGAGGCGCAAGGCATGCCGCTGTGGGACATGTTTTATTTCATGCGCTCGTTCGGCAATTGGTGTGTGCGCCGTTCCGGCGTGCGCGATACGCTCAAAGGCTTCGCGCAGAATTTTATTGCGCCCTCGGAAGTCGGCGCATTGCTTATCGAGACGGTGGAAAACTATTGCGCGCGCCTCGGATTGGAGCGCCGCTTGGTGGGGCCGTTGTTCTATACTTGCTGGATGCATCGCGCGCTCAAAGAAGCCACGCGCTTGAGCGGGAAAGAATTGGAACGTGGGCACTATTTCAATCTGCTCAAGCTTGTGATGGCAGAGCGCGAAGCGCCGGCGTTGCAAGCGTTGTTGGGGTGAGAGCAATCCACTGAAATGTCATTCGCAAGAATCTTTTTAGCGCTGGGTTGAATCGCAAAAAGGCATGCTTGCGCACGGCATAAAAAGCTTTCAGTAGAATGACAGCTAAAGGAGGTTGTCATGCTTTCTTCTCACATGCAAAGCAAAAGAGTTTTCTTCATCTTTGGAATGCTCCTGCTTTTGGCGATCACCGTGGTCGCGGCCTGGCAGGAGCAAATCATTCTCGTTATCGGCGGCGGACTGGCATTGTTCGGCGGCATATATCTATACAAAAGGCCGGAGCTGGCGACGTTGGTGTTTGTGGTCGTGTTCTACAGCAATGCCGCGGTGCTGGCATATCAATTCCACGGCGTGCCGCAAGTCGTCGCCGCCGCGGTCCCGCTCGTGCTGGGCTTGCCTCTGCTTTACTATCTGTTCGTGCAGCGTCAAGGCCTCGTGTTTGATCGCGTGCTGCTGCTAATGTTCGTTTATCTGCTCAGTTTGATTTTAGCCACGCTCGCTGCGAAAGACGTGGTGCTGGGCTTGAATGAGATCGGCAATTTCGTTGCGGAAGGCATCATACTTTATTTTTTGGTTTTGAATGTCATTCGCAGCCTCACCATCCTGCATCGCGTGTTTTGGGCGCTGCTGTTTGTGTGCAGCCTGCTCGGCGCGTTGACCATTTTTCAAGAGCTGACCAATACCTACGACAAAAATTATTGGGGTTTCGCGCAACGCAAGAAGAGCATCGATTTCGAAGAATTGGATTACGAAGAATACTCCGGCGCCAAACGCGCGGAAGGTCCGGTGGGCGAACAGAATCGTTATGCGCAAATTATGGTCGTGGTGCTGCCGCTCGCGCTGTACTTGTTCATGGTCGAACGCACGCCGCGGCGCAAATGGCTCGCGCTTGTAGGCGCGGGCCTCACGCTCTCCGGCGTGTTGCTGACGTTTTCGCGCGGAACTTTTTTGGCAATCGGCTTGGTCTTCTTTTTGATTATGTGCCTCGGCTACATTCGACCGCGCCATGCTTTAGCCGGAGGTCTGGCATTGGCTCTCGCCGTGGCCATTGCCTTGCCGGATTATGTCACGCGCATCGTGGGGTTGTTGGATCTCGCCAAGCTGCAAACCGCGAGCAGCGATACGCGTTCACTCGATGGTTCATTGCGCGGACGTTTTGCGCAGAATCTCGCCGCACTGCACGTGTTTGCGGATTATCCGCTGGTCGGCGTCGGACCGGCGCACTTCTCGAAGTTTTATGTGTTGCCGTACGGCAATGCCATCGGCACCAAATATCTGCGCGGCGCGCGGCGCGCGCACAATATGTATCTCGAGCAAGCCGCAAACACCGGCTTAATCGGCTTCTTTGCGTTCATGGCGATTGTGTTGTTCCTCCTCTGGCGGCTTTGGCGCGCGCGGCAACACTTTCGCTGGCATCAACCCGGCCTCGCGAATCTCGCCACGGCGTTTTGGCTCAGCATTATTTGCTATTTGAGCACGGCGGTCTTTCTGCACTTGTCGTATCAGCGCTATTATTGGTTCTTGTTGGCTCTGGCGGGAGCGGCGCTGCAAATTTTCGGCAAGGCAGCGGCGCAAAAAACAGAAACCGCGCCGGCGCTTTCCGTGGAAAATGCCGCCGCGCCGGAACCAAGCCCCGAGACTCTCATTTGAAGAAACCCAGCCATGCTTGAAGCGCGCGCGTACGCATTGCGAGAACATCTGCAAAGCCACGCGAAAAAATACTACCCGGAGCTCGCATCCGCGCCCGTCGCAGTGCACCTCGCGAACACTTCATTGCACCGGTCTTCGACGCTCTATCATTTTACTTTGAGCGGAGAGGCGCGCGTGTACCGCGTCGTGGTGAAGACGCCGCCGCACACGAATGTGCCGGCGCAAATTTCCGCTACGACCGAGCCGGAGGACAAATTTCGCATTGAGTACGAAGCGCTGGCGAGCATTTACGAATATTTCAATGCCTTGCAAGACGCGCGCTTCGCCGCGATTCGGCCACTGGATTTCATCGCGGACCAGCTCGGTATCGTCATGGAAGAAGTTGATGAGCCAAGCCTGCGCTGGCTCTTTGCCAAAGCGAGCCGGCTGCAGCCCTGGGCGAATCCCGGCAATTTGTATGAATGCTTTCGTAACGCCGGGGCCTGGCTGCGCGCGTTTCATGCGTTGCCGCGCCGCCCGCAAGCAATCGAACGCGATGCGCATGCGCACGATTATTTTTTTGCGATTGAAAAATTCACGGCGTTTCTCGCCGAAGCCGTGCGGGAAAAAGAGTTCTTCGAGACCCTTGCCAATACCGCGAGCCGCATCGCGCGCGGCATCTTGCCCGAACAACTCCCCTTGGGAATCACGCACGGCGATTATGCGCTGCGCAATCTGCTGGTCGGTCCGCGCCAGCGCGTGCGCGCTATCGACACGCAAGCAAAATGGCTCATGCCCATCTATGAAGACCTCGCGTATTTTCTCGTGGGCTTGATCACCACTTGGCCGCAGGTGTTGAGCCAGGGGCTGGCCTTTGGCAATGAAGCTTTGCAGCGCTTCGAACAAGAATTTTTAGCGGGCTATTTTGAGCGCGAGCCGATTCCGTGGGAAACGATTCGCCTCTTCAAAATTAAAATTCTGCTGCTCAAATGGTCTGCGAACGTGCATCGCATGCAAAAGCCGGACGCCGGCCTGCACTCGCGCGTGACCACGGTGCGCCGCAAGCTTTTGCAGCGGTTCTATCGCAAGTGCATGCTGGCCTTGCTCAATCCACCTCCGCGAGGATGAATGCCGATGAAAATTCTCTCTCGCACCGACAGCATTTTGCAGCTTTCACGTCGTTTGGATTGGCGCTTCCTTCTGCCCGAGCCGCAACTGGGCCGCGTGGCTTATTGCGGCCCAGTGCAAAGCACGTTGGCAATCGCACTGCGGGAATTCAGTGAAGAGCTTCACGTTTTTGCTCCAACGGCGCGGCCCAACGAAGGCGGATTCGACGTGGTGGTGCTCGCCGAGCCGACCGTTCCGCAGTTGGAGATCGCGCAACAACTGCTCGCACCGCACGGCTATCTTTACGCCGAAGCGCAACACGCATGGGACTGGCGCACAGAGCGCAAATTACCCGTGCGCTCGCGCCATGCCTTGCGTGTCGAAGATTGGCTCGAGCGCCTCGCGCGTTTGGGCTTTGTGGAAAGCAAAGCTTATTGGCATCGCCCGAGCTTCGAACGTGCCGTGCAAATCATTCCGCTCTACGATAACGGCGCGCGCGATTTTGTTTTCGCCCGGCGTTCGGAAGACTTGATGAGCCAGCTCAAAAGCGCGACGGGCCGCTCCGTGATGAAGAATGCCTGGCTCGCACGCTTGCTGCAATGCGTCAGCCTCGTCGCGCGCAAGCAACCCTGATCTTGGATTTTAACGCATCTCTTGGATCGCCAAATTCGCACCAAACATGAACACGGTTCTCACTTACCTCACACAAAACTGGCAACGTTTGGAACTGGAGCACTGGGGCGATCCCACGCGGCTCTCTTGTGTGCTGGCCACGCCGCGTTTTCGTGCGTCTAGTCATGTCATCTTTTTCGTGCTGCAACCCGGGAGCACCGAGCCGATCCTGGTTGCCAAAGTGCCGCGCTTGCCGGGCGACCATGCACGTTTGGATCGCGAAGCCGGCAATCTGCGCATTGCCTTTCAGGCGCGGCCCGGCGGTTTTGTTTCTATTCCTCGCGTGCTGGCGTATGAAGAGTATCATCGCCATAAATTGCTCATTGAAACCGCGCTCGGCGGCCGTCCGATGAAACCGGCGCTCGTGCGCAGCCATACCAAAGCCTGTGTCGAAGCCGCGTTGGCGTGGCTATTGGACTTTCATTTGGCCACCGCGCATGCGCACCATGCCACCGCAAACTGGTTTAAAGCGCTCGTCGAGCAGCCGTTGCGCAACTTGCAGCGCATGTTGCCGCCAATGGCGGAGGAACTGGGCATGCTCGAAGACGTGCTGGCGCACGCGCAAACGTTGCGTGCTCACGAATTGCCTCTGGTGCTCTCACACGAAGACCTCAGCCATCCGAATATTTTGGTTTCCGCGGAATGGCAAGCGCAGGTAGTGGATTGGGAACTCGCCGAGCCGGAGGGCTTGCCGGGCCTCGATCTTTTTTTCTTTTTGACCTACATCGCATTCGCGCGCCGCGGTGCGCACAAAAACTCGGAATACGTTGCCGCATTTCAAGAAGCGTTTTTCGGGCCGCAGGCGTGGGCGCACAATTATGTCGACCGTTACGCTGCAACATTGCGGTTGTCACACGCGACGCTTGCGCCACTCTTTCTTCTGTGTTGGACGCGTTATCTCATCGGGCTGGTCATGCGCTTGCACGATCAACGCGAAGCCCCGGCGCATTTGGATCACGACACGCTGAAGTGGCTGCGGAACAATCGCTATTATGCACTCTGGCGCTACACGCTCGTGCATTACGATCAACTCCTCAAAAATTGAAAATCCTAAATCAAAAAATATGCTGCGCATTCTAACCTATCATCGTGTCGCCGAGCCGCAAGCTACGCCCGCGCTCAACCCGCGCATGGTCAGCGCCACACCGCAGGTCTTCGCAGAACAGATGCGCCTGCTTGCCCGCAAGTATCGCGTCGTGAGCATCGAAGAAGTTCTGCACGCGTTCACGCAACGCCGGCCCTTGCCCACACGGGCGGTGCTGCTCACATTTGACGATGCGTACTGCGACTTCGGAGAAATTGCGTGGCCGATTCTGCAGCGCGAAAAGCTGCCCGCCACATTGTTCGTGCCCACCGGCTATCCCGACCATCCCGAAAGATCGTTTTGGTGGGATCGTCTCCATCGCGCCTTTTGCCAAGCGGGCAACAAGGAAGTCAAGCTCGAGGTGTTGGGCACCTTGCCGATACACTCGCCGCAAACTTTACACGAGAGTTTGAAGAAAACACAAAATTACGTAAAGGCCTTGCCGCATCACGCGGCCCTGAAATTCGTCGATGAGGTTTGTTCGCGGTTGGATGGGCAAGTGGCCACGCACAAGAGTGTGTTGAGCTGGGAGGAGTTGCGACAGCTCGCTCGTGAAGGCGTGAGCCTCGGCGCGCACACCGTCACACATCCGCTCATGACCAAGTTGTCGCCGGGAGAAGTGCGCTTCGAGATTCAACAAGCGCAGCAGGATTTGCAGCGCGAAATCGGAACGACGCTGCCCATCTTTTGTTATCCCAGCGGCGGCCACGACGATGCGGTGGTCGCACTCCTGCGGGAGCAGGGTTTTCAAATGGCCTTCACTACTTTGGATGGCCAGAACGATTTGCGCCGCGCCGATCCTTTGCGCTTGCGCCGAACCAACATCACGCGCCGCACCACGGCTGCGCTCTTGCGTATTCGCCTCATGAAATGGGCGGCGTACGTGGATGCGTGGCGGCACCGCTAAGGCCAAGGAGCCAAGCTCGAGGAGCAATAGTATTGAGCAGACTTTCAGTCTGCCTCATTCATCGATTACACACTGCTTTATCAAACTTTGGATTGATACATTTGAAAGAGCTAAGCGATATCTCTCCGGCCTCCCTCAAGGGGGAAATTATTGGAAGAAGAAATTCCTCGTTGAAAATTGCTTATATCATGTCGCGCTTTCCAAAGATCTCCGAGACTTTCATTCTCTTTGAGATTTTGGAGCTCGAGAAACTCGGCATTCCGGTGGAAGTTTACCCCTTGCTGCGCGAACGCCAACCCGTCGCGCATCCTGAAGCCGAAAAGATGATGACGCGCGCACATTTTCACCCGTTCTTCTCGTGGGCCATCTTGCGCGCGAATCTTTATTTCGTGGCGACGCGACCACTGACTTACTTGCGCACGCTGTTCGAAGTGCTGTTCGGCACGCTCGCCCATCTGAATTTCTTTGCAGGCGCGTTCGCATACTGGCCCAAATCCGTGGCCTTTGCTTATAAGATGAAGCAACAAGGCATCACGCACATGCACGCGCACTTTTGCAATCATCCCACGCTCGCGGCCTTCATCATTCACCGCCTCACCGGCATTCCGTATAGTTTCATTGCGCACGGTTCCGATCTGCACAAGAACCGCACGATGCTCGGTAAAAAAGTCGCGGCCTCGGCATTCGCCGTAACGGTTTCAAAATTTAATTTGGAAGTGCTGCGCAGCGCGTGCACCGAAAAAACGCGCTCAAAAACCTCCATTCTGCATTGCGGCATCGATCCGGAAGTCTTCACGCCCAAACTCCAAACCGGGAACCACGGTCCGCTGCGCATCATTTGCGTGGCTTCTTTGGAAGAGGTGAAGGGCCACAAATATCTCATCGAAGCCTGCCGCATGCTGCGCGACAAGGGCGTGGATTTTGTTTGCGATTTAGTCGGGGATGGGCCGCGTCGTGCGGAGCTTATCCAACAAATCAACGCGGCGCAGCTTGCGGACAAAGTGATCATGCACGGCAGCATGAAACGCAACGATGTGGTGCGCTTATTGACCGCTGCCGACGTCAAAGCGCTCGCGAGTGTTCCAACCGCGGAAGGCAAACGCGAAGGCGTGCCCGTGGTATTGATGGAAGCCATGGCCTGCGGCCTGCCGGTGATTTCGAGCCAGTTGTCCGGCATTCCGGAATTGGTGGAGCATGAGCGCACCGGCATTCTTTTGCAGCCCGGCGATGCCGCAGGATTGGCCGCGGCGCTGCAGCGATTGCAGCATGATCCCGCATTGCGCCAACGCATGGGCCAGGCCGGCCGCGAAAAAGTTCTGCGCGCATACAATCTCAAAGAAAATGTAAAGCAGCTTGTGCAGCTCATTGCTGCGTCTCATGGCAATGCCGGCGCCACCGTGGATGCATATAACGATGACGCCAAGGCACAGAGACAACTTTAGATGACTCATTAAGCGAATTAGAAAACCGAATTCAGAATGAAATCTGTGCAGAGAGAGCAAAAACTTCAAATGGCAGAATGATTCATCGACAGAATAATGACGTAATCATTCTGCCGAAAAATTATTCTGCCTGTTTGGTTGCGGCTCGCGTTGGGGGTAGATTTTGAAGCGGCATGCCGCGTACCGCACATTTCTGTCGCAAAAAACTGTACGCACAACATAGATTTTGCGGCGCAACCTCATCCTTAATGAGTTGAGCGCTTTCTCGCCATAGTCATTTGAAGGGAAATGCCGCAGCAGCGAGCACAACATTTAAAATTCTTCGACAATCATGTCAGCCCTCCTTTTTCGCAAATTGCTTCCATTACTGCTTATTCTTGTGCGAACGATTTCTGGTGCGCAATCTCTCGCACCCAACTCCGCCGGCGACTCAACTCACTTCATGACATTAACAACCCCATCGATTCCCTCTCAAGTTGGGAATCAAGAACATTCCCCCTTTGAGGGAAGCCAGGGGAGTGTCGCCCATATTGAAAATGCACCTCAACAGAACACGGGCATTTGGATAGGCCCGCATGAGCTCGCGCAGCTTCCCACTTCCGGTCCGGCATGGGAAAATTTGCTGCGCGCTGCGAATCAGTCTGCACACAAGCCCGATCTTTCCAATCAGAACGATGCCGCGAATGTCATCATCTTGGCGAAAGCCCTGGTGTATGCTCGCCTGCAGCAAGATCAGTATCGCCGCGAAGTTGTTGCAGCGCTGCGCACGATCATTTCAGAGAATTCCGAGCGAGGCGGACGCACACTCGCGCTTGGCCGCAAGCTGCTCGCTTATGTGATTGCCGCGGATTTGATCGACCTGCGAAAGCACGAGGCCGCGCTCGACAACAAATTCCGGAACCGGCTGGCAGAGTTGCGCGCGAAAACTCTAAAAGGCCGCACGCTGATTGCAACGCATGAAGAGCGCGCGAATAACTGGGGCACGCATGCGGGCGCAAGCCGCCTCGCGATTGCGGCCTATTTGCGCGACGAGCCCGAGCTCCAGCGTTGCGCGCAGGTGTTTCGCGGCTGGCTGGGAGCACGTGAAAGCTATGCAGGCTTCAAGTATGGCAATTTGATTTGGCAGGCAGATTCGACGCAGCCGGTGGGCATCAATCCCAAAGGCGCGCGGCGCGACGGCCATGTGATTGACGGCGTGCTGCCGGAAGAGCAACGCCGCGCGGGCGGCTTCACGTGGCCGCCGCAAAAAGAAAATTATGTTTATGAAGCCTTGCAAGGCGCGCTCGCGCAAGCCGTGCTTCTGCATCGCGCCGGCTACGACGTGTGGAATTGGAGCGATCGCGCATTGCTGCGCGCATTTCAGTGGTTGTATGAAGAGGCACATTTTCCGGCGCGCGGCGATGATGCTTGGCTGGTTTATCTCATCAATCATTTTTACCACACCGATTTTCACACCACGCCCACACCGCCGCCGGGCAAGAACGCTGGCTGGACGGATTGGACGCACGGGCAAAGCACCTCGCCTTGAGGTATTCACTAAATACTTTTTGATGGCAGCCGCCCGATTTTCGAGGCCATACGGCTCCGCGTTTTCTTTTCTGTTTGTCGCTGCGCGTTCTTGTGAATCATCTTCGCTTGTTTACCGAGGGGGCTAGTTCACCGCGCTGACATAAAGCGCTTCGCGGACTGCAAAAAGCAAATGCCTGCGTGCGGCATGATGAAAACACAGTCCAGGCTCCTGCTCTTAAAAACATCTTGCCTTTCTTCCTCTTTCAGTGTATAATTTTTTCGTGCCACAGGCACAAAGAAACAGACCCTCGAAGTTTGGCAATGTGAAACTAGCGCAGCACACTTTTCTAGAGAGGGAGGAGTTCATGTGGCGTCGTCGCGTTAACCTTGCGGGCGTCATCCTCTCGTGTTTTTCCGCTGATCACCTATTTCAATCCCGCGCACAAGACGTCTTCCTCCGGAACGGCATTCCTTCATTTCCGCCCGTATATTTAATTGTCGCGTAGTTGCTCATATTTTTCAGGGAGGTCAAAATGAGACCCTTGCGATTTGAAAACAATGCAATGAACAGAAAGATGCGCTGCGTTTTTCTTGCATTGCTGTTTGGCTCGTTTGGTCTGTGCGCATTCGCACCAGCGCAAACCTTGAATGCGGATCGCGCCTATGAGCACGTGTCGGTGGCGCCTCTCAATCTCGCAGAGTTTTCGAATGATATTGCCCCGATTGCGCAACTGCATCTATTTGCCTATCGCGCCGGCGTGTGGCAGGAAATTCCATTTCAAATCGACGAGCGCGGCATGGAGATCACGGTAGATGGCGATACCGTAGACAACAGTTATTTCCCCAATGCCAAAGACGGCTTGCTGGATGATAGCGATGATTTCCTATTCATGGCGCAAGACGCCGGCGAGCGTGCTCCGGTGAACGACTGGGTGGCAGAGGCTTCGGCGCGCAGCTTCCCGCGTTATGAACTCAAAGTCACGGATCCGCGCACCCAGCAAGAAGGCTATGTGTATTTGTATCGTTCCGCAACATTGCCGGTCGATCCACAAGTGCCGACGTACGTGCGATACGCTGCAGGTCCGGCGGCGAATCCCGCGGCAGATACCGTGAAGGGCATCAGCTATGTGCAAGGACACACGGCGAACGGCATTCCGGATTATCTCGCGGTGCCCGCTGCCTTCGGCGGCACCGGCGCGGATTTTCTCGATCGGCTCAAACTTCGCATTCGCGCCGTACCTCCGATCTTCGGCGAGCAGATTGTAAACGAGCGCGACAACCTTGTGGCCGTGGCGAACGGCGTGCGCACGGTGCAAGGTCGTATTCGCGTGATCCGTGAAGTGCGTGAGCGCCTGCAGATCTTCCTTTTCGGCACACCGATTCCCATCGATACCCTTGGCATCTCGCTATTCTTTTATCCTTACTCCGCGCAGCTCTCCGGCGAAATCAATCTTACCTCGACGCTTTCTGCGCGCTTGTTACGCGCTTCGTTTGATTTCGATCCGAATGTCGCCAATCAGGGTTGGTCGAATCAGAATGCCGATCGCATCATCACCGGAGCTTCGGGCGCGCTTACACCCGCGGAGGCGCAAGTCGTGTTGCTGCCGCAACGCAATTGGTTCAACATGAGCAGTATTCATGGCAGCCTGGTCGGTATCTTCGGCATGGGCTCCATCGCCAACACCGCTCAGCAGTTTTATTTTCACGATGCGCAAAGCGGCACTGCGGATGGCACGCCCGACACCGGCGACAATCATTCCTACGGCGATACCGGCTTCATGATTACGAGCGGCTCCGCCATTGTCGCGCGTTTTCAATTGGGCATGAGCGCGTTTTATCTCAAGCCCGGCCTCACGCGCGCGGAGGCGGCAGCCTTGAGTACGAACGCCGAGGCGCCCATGCAGACGGCCGCGAACGCGCAAACTTTTGACGGCGTTCCACCCACGCGCGTGAATGATCTGCGCGTGTGCTTTACGACTGATACTTCCGCAGTGTTGTTTTTGACCGCGCCCTCAGACGTCGGTTCGTTTGTGAAGTCGTACGAAGTCGGCTATTCGACGACGCCGGTGGGCAATGACACGGCAGCGTGGTTTGATACGATCGCGCAAAAGACCACGAATCTCCCCGCGCCCGCGCAACCGGGAACCTATCAATTGGTTACGGTCTATGGCGTAACTTTGGGCGAACGCTACTGTTTCATTCTGCGCTCGTTTGACGATTATGGCAATGCCTCGGCGCTTTCCAATGTTGCGTGCGGAACTATCGTGGCCGTGGCCGAGCCGGAAATTGCGGAACACGCGCCCGCACGTTTCATGCTTGCGCAAAGTTACCCCAATCCTTTGCATGCGGCGCAGAGCAACACATTAATCCGCTATGAATTGCTGCAAACGCAGCCCGTGCCGGTCGCGCTGCGTGTGTACGATTTGCTCGGCCATGAAGTACGGCATTTGGTGAAAGCCAAGCAAGGCCGCGGCTCATATGCCGTGCGCTGGGACGGCCGCGATGAAAGCGGCGCGCTCGTGACCGCCGGTGTTTATTTCTACGAGCTGCGCGCCGGCGATTTGCGGCAAGTTAAGAAACTGGTCGTCACGCGCTAGCCCTAAAACAAGAACGCAGATTCAACGGAAACGGCAAAAGATCAAAACGGATTTTGGGGGGCAATAAACTAGCATTGCAATCCGGGCTTTTTCTGCGGCATCTGCGTTCTTCCGCTTTTGAAGTTCGCTCATTTTCAAACCCACAAGATGGAGTCCAAGCTTGTCCCCAACTTTGAATGCTCTCCTGCAAAAGATCGACAGCTATCACAACGAAGCCATCGAGCTGCAAAAGCAAATGACCGCCATTCCCGCGCTCTCGCCCGAGAACGGCGGCGACGGCGAAAAGATCAAATCCGATTTTCTGCGCGAGTGGGTCGCGCGCGAGTTGCGTCCCGATGACATGGAAGAATATCGCGCGCCCGATGCTCGGGTCTCATGCGGCTATCGTCCCAATCTCGTCGCAATGTTCAATGGCAAATCGCACGCGAAAACGATTTGGATCATGTCGCACATGGACGTGGTGCCGCCCGGCGATCTTTCGAAATGGAGCGGCGATCCGTGGGTGGTGCGCGTGGAGAAAACCAAAGACGGCCGCACCAAACTCATCGGCCGCGGCGTGGAAGACAATCAACAGGGCCTCGCCTCTTCCGTGTTCGCCGTGAAAGCGCTGCGCGATTTGAATATCACGCCGGAGTATAATGTCGGCATTGTGCTCGCGGCCGATGAAGAAACCGGCAGCATCTACGGCGCAGATTATTTGCTCAAGCAGCATGGCAGTTTGTTTTCGCCGCGCGATCTCGTCCTCATTCCGGACGCGGGCGATAATAAAGGCCGCATGATTGAGGTGGCGGAGAAGAGCGTGTTGTGGCTCAAGTTTCATACGCGCGGCGTGCAAGCGCACGGCTCGGTTCCGGAAAAAGGCCGCAACGCGCACAAAGCCGCGAGTTTTTTGGTCGCGCGCATGGAGTCGCTGTATAAAAAATTTCCGAAGCGGAACGCGCTCTTTCATCCCCCCATTTGCACCTTCGAGCCCACCAAACGTGAAGCCAATGTGCCCAACGTGAACACCATCCCCGGCGAAGACGTGCTGTATTTCGATTGCCGCATTTTGCCGGATTACAAAATTTCAGACGTGATGAAAGCCGTGCGCGCGATCACGAAAGTGATTGAGAAGCAGTTCAAAGTGAAGATCACGATTACGCCGCAGCAATTGAACGAGAAAGTCGCGCCGCCGACGGCAGCCGACGCGCCCGTCGTGCTCGCCATTGCGAAAGCCATGCGCGAGTTGCGCCGCGTGCGTACGCAAGCCGTGGGCATCGGCGGCGGCACCGTGGCCGCGGTCTTCCGCAGCGCCGGCCTCCCCGCGGCCGTGTGGTCCACCATGGAAGACACCGCCCACTCGCCCGACGAATTCGCGCTCGTGGAGCATTTGCTCAATGACGCGAAGGTTTTTGCGCATGTGTTTATGCAGGAAGAGTGAAGCAGTGAGTGTTCAGCCTCGGTTGTACCGTGGCTTGCTTTCGGTTCATCTCAACTAGGCTCATGATGAGTCGTTTCGCGCCTTCCCTCATTTGTCATTCTGTAAGAAACTTCCCTCGCGCTGGGAAGACTACCGAGTACGAGGGAAGTTCCTTCCAGGATGACAGTTCAAGAAAACCGTTGCAGCATCAGCTATAGATGAGTTTCAGCAGCAAATAAAAGCCACGGCCCAGCCGTGGCTGAACGGTGATGAAATGAAACGCCATGCGAGCGATAGATAAAATTTTGGCTCAAATCGAAGCCTGCATCACGCACAGCAAATACGAAGTCATCGAAACCGACAAAGTCGAGTTGAAAGATTTTTCCGGCGGCGTCTCCGACGAGCTTTATCGGTCGGCATGCGCCTTCTTGAATGCCGAAGGCGGCATCATCATTATCGGCGTGCAGGAAGCGGCGCAGGAGAGGCGCTACTCGGTCAAAGGCTACAATCCTCAAATTGAAAACGCCCTCAAAGAATTGCCGAAGAAATTTCAAACCCAACAAGGCTATGCTCTCGATCTTGCGCTTTCTTTTCCAAGCTATGAGATTCGCGATTTCATGGGAGGCAAGATTTGCGTGGTGTATGTTGAGAAACTCGATGAAGAGCAGAAGTACGTTTTCTACAAAGGCGAAGCCTACAAACGCAAAATCACGGGCGATCATAAACTCTCGACCGCGGAAATTGAAGCGCAGAACGAGTTGAAGGCTGAGTTGGAAAATGTCCGCGAGCTGAAGACGGTTGAAAACGTCACGCTCGATGCGCTCGACGTCGACAAGTTGAACGACTACATTGTTCGCCTCAATCGTGATGTCCGCGTCGAAACGCTCAAGGCCGATATACCTTCCGCGCTTTCGTTTTTATCGCGCAAAGCCTTTGTTCGTGAGAACAAGCCCACATTACTCGGCATGCTTGTGTGCGGCAAGAATGTCGAAGATTATATCGGCGCGCGCTGCCAGGTTGATGGCTTCGTGGATTCGCCAATTCAGATTGCCGAAAACAAGCAGGTGCTCAAAGACAATATACTCGCTTTGATGGAGCGTAGTGTCGGCTTTGTTTATAAAAACATTCGAGTCGGCGTGAGTCATGTCAATAGCGGCTCATCCGCGCCGGAGTATCCCGAGCAATTGATTCGCGAAACGGTCAACAACGCGCTCGCGCATCGCGACTATAGCATCGACAAGTTCGTAAATATCATCATCAAGCCCAACGAGAGCATTGAGATTCGCAATCCTGGGAGCTTTCGACAGGAGCAGAAGCTCGTGTTTGACGATGCGGAGCAAAAGATCAGAGTGCGCCGCATCATACCCATTGCCAAAGCGCGCAACCCCCGTCTCGCCGACGTGCTCAAAACGTTTGATCGCTGGGAAGGCCGCGGCATCGGCATGGCTTCGTTGGTCAATGCCTGTTTGGACAATCAAATCGGCGTGCCGTATTATATTTTTCATTCGGAAAACGATATCAGTCTTTTCATTCCCAAAGGCAAATGCCTTGATGAGAAGATGGCGTTTTGGCTGGAGAGCTTTTCAGGTTATCTGCAAAAGAAAGCAGGAGGCAAAACGCTTTCTGCACAAGAGCAAACGATGTTGTGTTACTTCTATCAATCGGAATGGCTTAATCGTTCGGAAAAGTACACCATCTTGCTCACGCGCGACAATAATCATTACGACGTTATTGCCGATTTGGAAGACAAGAAGTTAATCTTTCGTCAGGACAAAAGTCCCCTTCTTTTTCCAGTCTATGCAGTTGACCGAGTTTTAACACAAACCGACTTTACCACGCCGTTGCGCAAGTTGTTTGGTGCAGATTATGACGAACTGAAAAGCGATTACAAGGATGCACTGCAAGTCATTTATCAGTACAATCAATTTAGCGCACAGCAAACTATCAGCGCTAATGGCGCAGGTAGGTTTTTGTACTTCAAGAAAAACGCGCGCGTCGTTGATATTCGAGCGTTCGAAGATGTGTTGCGGAGAACGCGCTATCTCTTCAATCGTCTGCAGGAAAGAGGTTTCATCATCCGGCCAGATGGAGGAAAACCGCGCTTTGTCTTGAATGAGAAATATCGCGCGGTACGAGGACCATCATTGTTTGATGATACCGAGTAATATGATTTTTAGTTTTTGAGCGCAACAACATTATGTTGAGCATAAGCAACGAGGATACCCATGCCAACTGCAAAATCACCGAAGCAATCCGCCAACAAAAAATCCGTCGCGAAGAAGCCAGCAACTAGCAGAGTTGTAAAGGGCAAAGCGATGAGCAGTGCCGTTATCAAGAAAACTGCTGCACAGAAAAAATCCGCGCCCGCGAAGCGCATTGCCAAACCCAAACCCGCCCTCGCTCCCGCCGTCATTGCCGCGCCGCAAACTTCGCTCGAACTCGAAAACGCGGCGCGTATTGCGTTGCGCGATTGCATGAAAGTTTCCGCGGGCGAGACCGTGGCCATCATCACCGATGAAAACAAACGCAACATCGGCGTGGCCATGTGGAATGTTGCGAAAGAACTTGGCGCGGAGGTGACGCTCGTTGAAATCATTCCGCGCTCGCGCAATGGCGAAGAGCCGCCCGCGCCGGTGGCTGCCCTCATGGCTGCGAGCAGCGTGGTGCTCTGTCCCACCACGAAATCCGTCACGCACACAGAGGCTCGTCGCGAGGCGTGCAAACGCGGCGCGCGTATCGCCACGTTGCCGGGCATTACCGAAGACATGATGATCCGCTGCTTGAGCGCGGATTACAACGCCATTGCCGCGCGCAGCCGCCGTCTCTCGGAGATTCTGCAAACCGGCAATGAAGTGCATGTGACGAGTCCCGCGGGCACGGACATTAAACTGCTGCGCGGCGATCGTTATCCCAAACCCGACACCGGTCTCTATCACAACGCCGGCGACTCCGGCAATTTGCCCGCGGGCGAAACTTTCTTCGCGCCGATGGAAGGCAGTGCGCAAGGTAAGATTGTGTTCGAGGCCGCAGTGGCAGGTATTGGCAAGCTGCAAAACAATGTTCACATCGTCGTGCGCGACGGCATGGCAGTGGAAATCACCGGCGGGCCGGAAGCGCAGAAGCTCACTGAACTCGTGGACAGCGTCGGCCCGTATGGCCGCAATATTGCAGAGCTGGGCATCGGCACAAATGACAAAGCGCAAATCACCGGCGTGATTTTGGAAGATGAAAAAGTCATGGGCACGGTGCACATTGCGCTCGGCGATAACAAATCCATGGGCGGCACGGTTGCCGTTTCCAGCCACCTCGATGGGTTGATTCTGCAACCCACCGTGCGCTTGGATGGCCGTCTCATTATGGAAGCAGGAACTTTACTCCTTACATGAATCGACTAGAAAAGGCTGCGCAATTGGCATTGTTCGAAGGCTTGGACGCGCAGCCGAAGCAAACCGTATTGCTTGTGGCCCAACCCAAACTGGCGCCTGCCGTGCACATTTTTCGAAAAGTCGCGGAGAAGGAGCGCGTGGAAGTTTTATTTCTTGAAATTCCCAACCACAACAAACACCCTCTGCTTTCCACTCTAACGCGCAATCTCATCCATCATGTCGAACGTGTGGTCGTGCTCGCTTCATATCTGGACGCGGAAAGCCTGCACTGGCTGCGCCATCAAACGCGCAGCCGCGCCATCGTGTGGCCGCATTTGGAAGAAGATGCCATTGTTCGCAGCGCGGCAAGCGACCACAAGCGTTTGCGTGAGCGGTGCCGCAAACTCGCGGATATTCTCACCATCGGGCGCAATTTGACTTTGCGCCACGAGTCCGGCCTCGAACTGGAACTCTCGATTGCGCAGCGCCGCGGCCATGCGGAAGTGATGCCGTTGGAAAACGAAATGTTTTGCGCGAGCCTGCCGTGCGGCCGCGCGTTTTCCTCGACACAGGCTAGCTCCGTTTCGGGCGAGATGTTGTTGAACGGCATTGCGGGTGAGCGCAGTTTCAGCTCCCAGCCCATTCAATTGCGCATTGCTGAAGGCAAGATCGTTTTCATCAAAGGCGGGAAAAACTCCAATGTGCTGCGCCGGCGTTTGCGCTCGACCTGGACTTCCTCGGAAAGCCCCGAAGGCGCAGCGAAGCCGAGCGCTGGCCGGCATTGCGTGGAAATCGGTTTGGGCTTGAACGAAAACGCCAAACTCGGCCAGTCAGAATTGGAAGACGAGAAAGTTCTCGGCACGGTGCATTTGGGTTTCGGGCGCCGATCCACGCCTGCGCGGCCTTCGGAAGTTTTGGTGCGCGGCATCGTGGTCAATCCGACGATTATCATTGACGGGCGCGACATCATGCAAAAAGGGCGGTTGACGTTCGACTAAAAATCGCTGCCAGAGCCACGCTTGCAAAAATCCCGACCCGTTCGAAGCCTGCTGGGGATTTTTTTTTAGGGCATGGTCAAATCACCCTTTGCGATATGAATGGCGGGTGATATCGCTCAAATCGCACCTGTAAACGAGAATCTGCGCAGGACGAGCGCGTTATATTCGCTGTGCTTTCTTCGAATAATGGGTCGCCGCAAATGGTGTGGGTTTTGTACACGGAAAGCTTCCAGTGAGCGGCAAAAAGATTTGATGCCGGCGCGCAAGCAGCTTCGCGTGAGGAAATAAAAGTCTATTGCTTTTCATCAAGGCGGCTGTTATCATTTTAGCGCAAAGCGCGCGAATTTTTTAATCACTTTTATCCGTAACCAATTGCAAGGAGGCATGCCATGTTGAAAGAAAAGTATAATGATTTACTAGAGCTTGGCAAAAAGCTCGAGGTCAAAAACGGCGATGTGAAAGAAGAAGGCGGCAAGCTGCATATCAAAGGCACAACCACCTATCAGCTCGAAAAGAACCTGTTGTGGGATAAGATCAAAACTTATTCCAATTGGGAAAACGAAATCATGGCCGACATCAAAGTCGAGAAGACGGACATTTTCGGAATCTATACCGTGAAATCCGGCGACACCCTTTCGAAAATCGCGAAGCAACTCTTCGGCAACGCCAATCGCTACATGGAGATTTTCAATCTCAACAAAGATATTTTGAAGAATCCGGATTTGATTCATGTCGGACAAAAGCTGAAACTACCGAATCCCGGGAAGTAAGTCTGGAAAGCGGCTCATGGAAGAAACGCCACGAACTCTGCGGTCTTGCATTGGTGGCGTTTTTGTTTTAGTAATCGCAAGCCTGGCAGTTCGATTATGAGTCCGACGGCTTTTCGACACGAGCAATATCGTTTCTTCTTCTTTTTAGGGAGGAAGCTCGCAGGCACGTGCATATACAGTCGGGAAAAGGCGAAGCCAAATTCTGGCTTGAACCGGAGATTGCGCTAGTGCAAAGCCGCGGGCTTTCTCCCAAGGAACTTGGAAAACTTCGAACAGTCGTTGCGGACAAACGCCATGAGATCGAAAAAAAATGGCGCAAGCACTCCGGCGGTTGAGGTGCTGAATATTTCACCGCACGGCTTCTGGCTAATGCTCCACGAGCGGGAATATTTCCTGGCGTTCGAGCATTTTCCCTGGTTTCGCCGGGCCAATCTCGACGCTACGTTAGAGGTGCAGTTGCCGCAGCCGCACCACCTTTACTGGCCCAAGCTTGATGTTGATTTGGAACTGGCCTCGATTATCTCGCCGGAAAAGTATCCGCTGGTTGATCGGCGCGGGCTCCAAACGAAATCCGAGCCTTTGCCAAAAGCAGGAAGAGTCAAAAGATCGCGCGCGAATCCTGCGCCTCAAGTTTGGCGCGGTGATTCGACTCGGGACAAGTAGAGACGTTTGTGTGGTAGTGATCCCCAACTAATTTGTCATTCCGAAAGAAACTTCCCTCGCGCTCGGCTCCAATTCAAAAAAATGAGGCTTGTTTCCGAGCACTAGAAAAGATTCCTGCGGAATGACACATGAGGTGATTTGCAAACCCAAGTGAGGAGGAAGGAACATGTTTAAAGAGTTCAAAGAATTTGCCATGCGCGGCAATGTGGTCGATCTCGCGGTCGGCATCATCATCGGCGGCGCGTTCGGCACCATCGTTTCATCTTTGGTGAATGATATTCTGATGCCGCCCATCGGCATGATTACCGGCGGCCTCGATTTTAAAGACTTCAAAATTCCGCTGCAAGCCGACCCTGCGGTTGCGATCAACTACGGCTTGTTCATCAACGCCGTGATCAATTTCGTGATCATTGCCTTCGCGCTGTTCGTGGTCGTTCGCGGCATGAACAAAATGCAGCGCAAGCAGGAAGCCGCGCCCGCGGCGCCGACCACGAAAGAATGCCCGCAATGTCTGATGACGATTCCGCTCAACGCCAAACGCTGCGGGCATTGCACCACGGCGCTCGCATGAGGCTTTTTGATTTCGACAGAAAGAGGGAGGACAGGGAAATATTTTCTTTCTGCCTTCGTTTTCAATTTCGCGCATCAATGCCGCCTTCATCTTTCTGCCCTTCCTTTTTCCGCCTTCGTCTTTTGATCAAAAGGATTCCCAGCCATGTCAGACTTCGAAAAGCTCGGCGTATTTTATCTCGGCCGCAAGCATGATCTCAAAACGAAAAAGTCGGAAGAGTCATTGATCTTGTACGACTCGAAAGACTTGACCACGCATGCCATGTGCGTGGGCATGACCGGAAGCGGCAAAACCGGCTTGTGTCTCGCGCTGTTGGAAGAAGCCGCGATCGACGGCATTCCCGCGCTCATCATCGACCCCAAAGGCGATCTTGGCAATCTCATGCTCACGTTTCCGGAGTTTCGCGCCGAAGATTTCCGCCCGTGGGTCAATGAAGACGAAGCGCGCAAAAAAAACTTGAGCGTGGAGGATTTCGCGCAGCAGCAAGCCGAGCTTTGGAAAAACGGTTTGGCAAAATGGGGACAAGACGGCGCGCGCATTCGCCGTTTGCGCGAGGCCGCGGAGATTGCGATCTACACGCCGGGAAGCACCGCAGGCTTGCCGCTTTCCATTCTGCAATCATTCGCCGCGCCGACGCAAGCCATCATTGACGACGCGGATGCCATGCGCGAGCGCGTCGCGAGCACGACCACGAGCCTGCTCGGTTTGCTCGGCCTCGACGCCGATCCCATCAAAAGCCGCGAGCACATTTTGATTTCGAATCTGCTCAATTATTTTTGGATGCAAGGCAAAGACCTCGACTTGGGCGGTTTGATTCAAGCCATTCAAAATCCGCCCATGAACAAGATCGGCGTGTTCGAGATGGATTCGTTCTATCCCGCGAAGGAGCGTTTCGAACTCGCGATGGCGATCAACAATCTGCTCGCTGCGCCCGGTTTTCAAGGCTGGCTCGAAGGCGAAGCGCTCGACATTCAGCGCATGCTGTATACGAGCAGCGGCAAGCCGCGCCACGCAATTTTCTCCATTGCGCATCTTTCCGACGCGGAGCGCATGTTCTTCGTCTCGCTGCTCTTCAATCAAACGCTCGCGTGGGTGCGCTCGCAACCCGGCACCACGAGCCTGCGCGCGATTTTGTACATGGATGAAATCTTCGGCTACATGCCGCCGGTCGCGAATCCGCCCTCGAAGGGGCCGCTGCTCACGCTGCTCAAACAGGCGCGCGCGTTCGGACTCGGCATCGTGCTCGCCACGCAGAACCCGGTGGATTTGGATTACAAAGGCCTCTCGAATATCGGCACGTGGTTTCTCGGCCGCTTGCAGACCGAGCGCGACAAAGCGCGCGTGCTCGAAGGTTTGGAAGGCGCGGCGGCGAGCACGGGCGGAAAATTTCAGCGTTTTGAAATGGAGCAAATTCTCGCGGGGCTGGGCAATCGCGTTTTTCTTTTGCACAATGTGCATGAGGACGCGCCCGTGGTTTTCGAAACGCGTTGGGTCATGTCGTACCTCTGCGGCCCGCTCACGCGCATGCAAATCAAAACGCTGATGGACGAGAGGAGAAGTTTGCAGTCGGCAGTAAAAACCGCTACTGCTACTGCCACTTCTCAACGGCCCGCATTGCCTGCGGATGTGCCGCAAGTTTTTCTGCCCGTGCGCGGTCGCGGCGCAGAAGGTGCGCAGCTTGTTTATCAACCCTTCTTGCTGGGCATGGCCAAAGTGCATTATGACGATGCGAAGAAAAACCTCAATCTCGATGCGGATTGCAATCAACTCATTCCGATCACGAATGAAGCTGTGATGGTGAAATGGGCGCAGGCTGTGTCGGTAGAGATTGATGAATCTGATTTAGCGAAAGAAGCGGAGTCGAACGCGCTCTTCGGCGAATTGCCGAAGGCCGCGGGGCAGGCGAAAAGTTATGCCGCATGGAAGAAAGAGTTCGGCGAAGAAATTTATCGCACGCAAAAGCTCGAGCTGTTCAAAAGTCCGAGCACGGGCGAGCTGTCGCAAGTGCATGAATCCGAGCGCGACTTCCGCATTCGCATTTCGCAGCTCGGCCGCGAGCAGCGCGATGAATGGACCGAGAAGCTGCGCGAGAAATATGCAAAGAAGATGGAAGTGATTGAAGACCGCATTCGCCGCGCGCAAGAGCGGTTGGAGCGCGAGCAACAACAAGCGCAGCAGCAGAAATTGCAAACCGCGATCTCCGTGGGCGCGACGATTTTGGGCGCTTTCTTGGGCCGCAAAGCCGTGAGCCGCGCGACCGTGAGCAAAGCTTCGACAGCGATGCGCAGCGCGAGCCGCGCGATGCGCGAAGGCAAAGAGGCGGATCTGGCCGAAGACAATCTCGAAGCGTTGCAACAACAACTCGCGGACCTCGAAGCGGAGTTCAAAGCCGAGACCGAAACCTATGCCGCAAAGAGCGAGGCCATGAACGAAACGCTCGAGACGATTGCCATTCGCCCTAAGAAGACGAACATCTCCGTGCGCCTCTTCGCGCTCGCGTGGGCGCCGTTTTGGGTGAAAGATGAGGAGAGGGTGGAGGCGTGGAAATAGTAGAAGTGTTCCGGCCTCAGCGTGGCCGAGGTTTTCAAAAATCTCGTGGCGCATGAGAGTTCAACATTATCAAAAAGACCTCGCCTACCTCCACGACGCCGGATTCGGAGACTTCTCCCGAAATGCTGCGCCGGGCTATGTTGTTCACGGCGCGAAACCCGCAAAGAACTTATGTGAAGGCAGAAATTGGGCTATTCAACTCAAGAAGGGAGAAAACCGCCGGCGCAAAGAAACATTGACGCGCACGATGACGATTTATCGCAAAGTGGGATTCAAAGTGAAGCTGATGCGAGGGTATGGGAAGCTGAGATTTCGAAAGGCGGTGGTCGGAGTGTTGGCTGCAAAACCATAAAAAATGCCACGGCACTGCCGTGGCAAAGCAAATCAATTACGAACCCGCCAAACCTAACTCTCCCGCCACGGCCTTCATGGCCTGCAAACAATTCGCAATGTGCTCGTCGAGCGTAATGCCCAACAACTCCGCGCCGTGGGTGATGTCTTCGCGGCTCACTTGGCGCGCGAAGGCTTTATCCTTCATCTTTTTCTTCACGGAACTGACCTCGACTTCGAGCACGCTTTTGCTCGGACGCACGAGCGCGACCGCGGTGATGAAGCCGCACAACTCATCCACTGCGAGAATGGTTTTTTCCATCGGCGTTTCGGGCGTCACGCCGCTGTAATCCGCATGCGCTAGAATCGCGCGGCAAATTTCTTCCGGCTCGCCCATCTCGCGCAAGAGCTTGACGGTTTGATAGGGATGTTCATCTTTAGAGGGATGCTTCTCGTAATCCATATCGTGTAAAATTCCCACCACGGCCCACTTCTCCTCATCTTCTCCAAACTTGCGCGCGTAGAAGCGCATCGCGGCCTCGACTGCGAGCATGTGCTTGCGCAGGCTGTCGGAGGCGGTCCATTCACACATTAATTGATAAGCTTGTCCGCGAGTCAGCATCTGTTGCTCTCCTTATTCTACGATCACGGCGGTGCCGTTCGCAATTACCATCAAAATGGCATCGCCTGCGTTCAAAGTTTCATAATCCAAATCTACTCCGACCACGGCATTCGCGCCGGTTTGCTCGGCGTTTTCGCGCATCAGTTTCATCGCCATGCCGCGCGCGCGCGAAAGCTTTTGTTCGAATTTAGTCGAGCGCCCGCCAACGATACCCTTCAAGCCTTGAAAGACATCTTCAAATAGATTCGAGCCGATAACAGCCTCGCCCGTGACGATGCCCAAATACTTCACAATCTTTTTGCCCTCAATCGAATCTGTAGTGGTCGTGATCATTGTCGTATGACCTCCCGATAGTCTACCAATCGCACGAAATGAAACCGAACTATGAAATAGCGCCGGCATCTAAATTGGCCGTTGCATTGCATCCCTCCGCTGCTAGCTGCCTGGTTGTTTTGGGGGAAAAGTAGGGACGCAGATTTGTACAATTCAGCACTGATGAAATCAGTGAAGCCTCACTTTAGCTATGTCAGAAAAAACGATTGCAGTTGGTCTGCGCTGCATCTCAGCAAAAGATCGTTTGTTCGCGATTCGGGCCGACCGAAATGATTTCGATGGGCGTTTGCGTAATCTCCGTCAGCATGCGCAGATATTGTTGCGCGCGCGCCGGCAGTGCATTGAAAGTGCGCACCGCCGCAGTAGATTCTTGCCACCCCGGCAGGGTTTCGTACACCGGTTCGCACTGCTCCAGCATTGCAAGGTCCGCCGGAAAAGTTTTGATCTCTTTGCCGCGATAGCGATACGCAACGCAGATTTTGATTTCCGCAAGCGTGTCGAGCACGTCCAGTTTGGTGACGGCCCATGCGGCGATGCCGTTGACTTGCGCCGCGTAGTTGGCAACGACCGCGTCGAACCAGCCACAACGCCGCGGCCGGCCCGTGGTTGCGCCATACTCCGCGCCGAGCGTGCGCAGATCGATGCCGCTTTCGGGGCTGATCTCCGTGGGCAATGGTCCCATGCCGACGCGCGTGGTATAGGCTTTAATGACGCCGAGCACGCGATCGATTTGCGTGGGGCCGAGGCCAAGTCCGGTGCAAGCGCCGCCGCTAGTGGGACTGGAGGACGTGACGTACGGATAGGTGCCAAGGTCGATATCTAATAATGTGCCTTGCGCGCCTTCACAGAGCACGCTTTTGCCGGCCGCGATGCCGAGGTGCAAAGCGCGCGAGACGTCGGTGATATATGGATCGAGCTGCTCGTCTAGTTCGCGATAGTCGTGCAGAATGGCCTCTGCCTCCAACGGCGATTGCCCGTAGAGCGCGTTGAGAATCGCATTTTTTTCTTCAAGATTGTGTATGATCTTCTCGCGCAGCGTGGTTTCATCCAAAAGGTCGACGATGCGAATGCCCATGCGATGCACTTTGTCGACGTATGCCGGACCGATGCCGCGGCCGGTCGTCCCGATTTTATGCTGCTCGTCCGCCAACTCGCGGCTTTGATCGAGCAGCTTGTGATAAGGCATGACGAGGTGCGCGCGATGGCTGATAAAGAGGCGGCCCTTTAAAACGATGCCCTTTTGCGTGAGCAACTCGATTTCCTGCAACAGCGCAACGGGATCGATGACGACGCCGTTGCCTAAATAGCAGGTGGTATGGGGATGCAAGATTCCGGAAGGAATAAGATGCAGAACGTAACGTTCGCCGCCGATCATTACAGTGTGCCCGGCGTTCGCGCCGCCTTGATAGCGCGCGACGAGATCGGCGTGCTCGCTGAGGTAGTCGATGATCTTGCCTTTGCCTTCGTCACCCCATTGTGCGCCGACTATGATTTGAACGGGCATGTTGTTCTCACCATGAATGCTGGAGTTTCGCTTCTCACATACGCAAGTTATTCCCCCAAAGCTCGCCGTGCAGCGGGAATACCAGCTTGATTCCCAGCCGCGTGGCGGCCTCCGCCGGAACAACCCTGCAATGCCGGACGGTATTTGAATCGATTGCTGCGGGAGCAAACATAAAAAAACTCCGAACATTCCTGTGCGCATTCCGCGCCGGGAATCGGAGTTTGAATTCGTCGCAATGCTCAGCGGGAGCTATTTGAAACTGGCAACGGCATTTTCCACCGTGTCGTGGATTTCGAAGATGCGCGTGAGCTTGGTGATCAACAGCAGGCTTTTGATGCGCTCGGTGACATTGGCCAGCTTGATGTCGCCTTGATTGTTGCGCATGGTGGTCAGCGCTTGAATCAAGATGCCGAGGCCGGAGCTGTTCATCCAATCGACATTGCTGAGGTCGACCACGACTTTGACTTTGTTGTTGTCGATCAGCTCATGCAACTTGTCATTCAACAAACCCGCGTCAGGACCGCCCATAATCTTGCCGGAAAATTCCAAGATCGCGAGGCCGCCGGCAGTTTTTTCTGTAATGGTCATGGGGTACCTACCTCCCGCTAGTTTTTTTTAAAATCCGGGATTGAGAAAAAACTCTAGCGAACCGCAACCGGGCTGCGTTGCTTAATTTTAGCCAAGTGGTGTTTCTTGTACCATTCCACCACCATCGTCGCGGCGATGAAGATGGTAGAATAGGAGCCTGCGATGACGCCGACCAGCATACAGAAAGAAAAGTCGTGAAGCACTTCGCCGCCGAACAGGAATAACACGACGACGACGAAAAAAACCGTCAACGAGGTTAGAATCGTGCGGCTCAAGGTTTGATTGATGCTCAAATTGATGATGTCTTCGATCTTCATGTTTTCACGACGATGCAACTTGAGGTTCTCGCGAATACGATCGAAGATGACGATGGTATCATTCAGCGAGTAGCCCACTAGCGTGAGAAACGCAGCGACCACCGCCAGATCGATTTCCAGATTGAACAAAGAAAAGAACCCCAAAGTGACGATGACATCATGGAACAAGGCAACGACTGCGCCGACGGCGAAAATGAATTCGAAGCGAAAGCTGACATAAAGCAAAATCAAACCGAGGGAGATCAACGTGGCCCAGATCGAAGCGCTGCGCAGCTCGCGGCCAACCTTCGGGCCGACGGTTTCGACCGAACGCACTTCGGGAGGATCAGTCGGAAAAGCTTTTTGCAGGGCCGCAATGATGCTGTCGGAGACTCGCAAGGCGTCTTCTTTCTGTTGCACGCGAATGAGATAGTCGCGATTACCTCCGAACTGCTTTATTTCGGCATCGGCATAGCCCAGCGCTCCGAGAGCGTCACGCACGGCTCCGGGTGTCTGATCTTGCTGGAACTGGACGTGAATCTCAGTGCCGCCTAAAAAGTCAATGCTGTAAGCCGGGCCGCCTTTGAGGATCAATGAGGCGATGCCGATGAGTATGACGATCACGGAAGCGGCAATCGCGTAATTGCGCTTCTTCATGAAATCGATATGTGTTTCGCGAAAAAACTGCACCATGAGAAACTCTTCTCCTCAAAAACAATTGCGTAAATTAGATGCTCAATGAAGTTATGGTCCGGCGCGAGGTCATCCAATCGTAGATCACACGGGTGACCACGATGGCGGTGAACATGCTGATGGCGATACCGAATAGAAGTGTGATCGCAAAGCCTTTCACGGGACCGGTGCCGAATTGCAAGAGGACGGCCGCGGTGAGTGCGGTGGTCACGTTGGAATCGAAGATCGTCCAAAAGGCGCGATCATACCCCTGGTCGATCGCGGCCTTGACGGTTTTGCCGGCGCGCAATTCTTCGCGAATGCGCTCGAAGATGAGCACATTGGCGTCCACGGCCATGCCAAAGGTCAGAATGATGCCGGCAATGCCGGGCAAGGTCAGGGTCGCTTTGAATTGTGCCAGCGCCGCAAATACGATAATCACGTTCAGCAGCAAGGCGAGGTTGGCGATAAGTCCGGAAAGGCGATAGTAGAACAGCATGAAAGCGACGACGATGACGAATCCGATGAGCGCTGAGTTTTGCCCGGTTTCAATGGAATCACGCCCTAATGAAGGCCCGACGGTGCGCTCTTCGATGATATGCATGGGGGCTTGCAAAGCGCCGGCGCGCAGAACAATGGCGAGATCGCTCGCTTCTGCGGCATCCATGGCGCCATGAATCACCGCACGTCCGTTCGGAATGCGCTCGTTGATGTTGGGCGCCGTCACGATTTTGTTATCCAGCAAAATCGCCAAGCGCTTGTTGACGTTGGCGCCGGTAACAATTGAAAAAATTTTGGCGCCTTCGTTATTCATTTCCATATTGACTTCCCACTCGCCTTGACGGCTGACTCGCCCGCCGCTGCCGATCGTCGCTTGCGCGTTGGTGAGATAGGTGCCCGTCAACTCCGGCTCGCGCTTGACAAGATAGAGCCGGTAATATTTCGTGTCCGCAAGCTGCTCGGTCTTGTTCGACCACACAAACTCGGCGTCATTGGGAATCACTTCACGCACTTCCGGGGTATGCAATATGCGCTCGACCGCACGCAGATTTTTCTCCGGCACGCCGATATCCGGCCCCAATGAACCAATCAATGACGAGAAGGGATTCTCCTCGAAAATCTCCTTATCCACCAACAACGTGGAATCGGAGGCGGTGGTATCGCTGTCGGCTTTGGCCGTTTCCGGAAAGAGCTCGCTCACGCTCATCTCTTCATCGCTGCGCAGCTTGGCCTCTTTGGTCGTATCCACAGGCGTCGTGGCCGCAACCTGGGTGGAATCCTGGGTTGTGGATGGGCGCGAGCGTTTCATTGCGTCGTTGATCTTCACGATGACGTCGTTGGTGATCTCCGGATCTTTCACCAGCGAGAATTGCAACTGTGCGGTTTTGCCGATGATGTTCTTCGCGCGGCTTACGTCCGTGATGCCGGCCAATTCGACGACGATGCGGCGTTCGCCCTGTTTGGTAATGGAAGGCTCGGACACGCCAAACTGATCAATGCGATTGCGCAAGATTTCGAGATTACGATCGACGGCGTCCGTGGCATTTTTCTTTAACTCATCGACGATTTGCGCATCGGTTTGGCTGCGATTGCCCCAATACCGGCTTAAACGAATCTGCGCCGTGTTAAACTCTTGAGCGAAGACCTCGAAAAAATCGACGTTGGGAGTCTGCGTTTTCGCTTCGACGTTACGCAGCAAGTCTTCGAATTTGGCGTCTTTGTTTTTCGCCAAATCCCGCACCATTTTGGGGAGATCGACTTCAAAAACCAAATAGGAGCCGCCCTGCAAATCCAAGCCGCGCTTAATGGCACGCACCTCGTGCTTGGCGATTTTGTCGTCAATTTCGGTAAGCTTCTTCGCTTCGTCCAACGCCGAGGGCAGCGCCTCGCTGCGGCCCTTGAGGGCGGTGCGAATCAACTGTTCGAGCTGGCCTTGACGCAGCGCGCCGTTGATTTCGTCGGTGTTGAAGCCGGTGGTTTGTGTAATTTTGGTCAAATGGGTGCTCGCCTGATCTTTTAAGCGGCTGAGCATGAAGGTGGGATAGAGCTGATAACCGGACCATAACAGGGCCAAGATGATGATGGCAACGCGAAAAGTATTGTTACGTCGCATAAAGCTGTTGCATCCTCCATCGCTTGCTCCCAAATCATTCAGTGAAATTGGGAAGTGGTGGTTTGAGGTTACACGGGACTGCGTTGACCGCGAAGCGCTTCCTGGCTAACGAGTACATGTCAGGAAGGGTAGGCAGAGGGCACGCACGAATTAAAAATGCGGGGCGAATATAGGTGATTTACCTTTGAAAGTCAAGCAATGCCAATTTTGTCGAAGCCGACCTCCGAACGATTTACGGTGCCCAACTCAAGGTCAAGCCGGCGTTCCATAGCCTCAAGCCGCAGTAGCAAGATTTTATTCTTACGCTCCATCTCGTCGACGCGAAGCTCTAGGCGCTTCAAATCGGCCGTAAGCTCGTTCTCTAATTTCTCCAATTTCAGCTTCATCGCGTTTTCCAACTCGTCCACGCGAGCATTCAGACGATCGACTTCTTGCTCGAATTGCTCGATGCTTGTGATGCGACGCGAGGTTCCGGCGACGGTGTACATTTTTCTTCCCTGCGATAATGGTTCCGTAATTTTTTTTGCAAAATAGAATTCTATGCCCTAAAGTCAAGTGGAATGTCGCCAAGATCATTCTGCCGCAATCATTGCTACTGTGGTATTGGCGCTCTTGCTCTTCAAATTGCATGAGGACGCGGGCTCTGGCTTTTTACAGTCTGCGAAGCGCCGTAAGTCAGCACGGTGAACTAACCCCCGAGGTAAACAAACGAAGAGGGCTCTCAAGAACGAGCAGCGACAAACCCAAAAAGTAAGACTTCCGCTTGCAGTACGAAGCTTGTGCGTGCTCCCAGGAGAACTCGGAAAGCTTCTGGAAAGCGCACAGAGTCGCATTCGCTTGTTAAGTGGCAGCGCGAGGTATCTTGCCGGGTTCTGCTTGCGTGCCATAGTGAAAATCTGTGATCCTGCAAAAACTTTCTCGCGTTGATTCTCGTCTAAAGAAACGGACCGTGTGAAGCAACTTTCATCCAGCAACGTGAGCATTTATGAATGACCGCGATTTGATTGAACGTTTTCTGCGCGGCGAGGTTTCGGCGTTCAACACGCTAGTGTGGCGCTGGCAGAAGACGATCTACAATTTTATTTTGAGGGATATTGGCAATCGCGACGAAGCGCATGATTTGACCCAACAAGTATTCGTGCGCGTCTATCGCAATCTGGACAAACTCAAGAACCTCGATCGATTTTCGACGTGGATTTATCAAATTGCGGCGAATCTCTGTCGTGATCTCATCAAACAACGCCGGCGCAGAGGACAACAATCTCTGGAGGGGATGCAAGAGGCCGGCGCCGTGGAATTGGCGAGCAACGCGGCTTTGACGCTGCATGCCGAGCACGAAGAACATCCCGACCGCGTCGTGAGCCGCAGCCAACTTCGCGATCTGCTCGAAAAGGCGCTGCAGGAAATTCCCGAAGAGCAGCGTATCGTCGTGGTCATGAAAGAATATCAGAATCTCAAGTTCACGGAAATCGCCGAAATTCTCGGGGCCCCGGTAAATACGGTCAAATCACGACTGTATTATGGATTGAACGCCTTGAAAAAAGTTTTGAGTAGATGGCAAATTGATGAAGAGGTCATGCACTATGAAATGTGAAGATACGAAACTGCTCTTGCTGGATTTCCTTTATGACGAAATCGCGCGCGAAGATGAGAAACGCTTGCGCGAGCATTTGGATATTTGCTCGACGTGCCGCAACGAGTACGAAGCGTTGCAGCGCACGAGCCTCACTTTACGCGCCTGGCCGGACGAAGAGCCGCAGCAAAATTTCGTGTTCGTGGAAAATCGCCCGAGTTGGCGCGCCGCGTTCAAGCAAGTGCTCTTTCCCGAGCATGCGCCGTGGTGGAGTCGTTTGGGCTTTGGGCTGGGCGTGGCCGTGGTCACAGCAGTGCTGGTCAGCGCTGTGTTCAACATGGAAATCAATTATAATGACGGGCAGCTTACCTACCGCGCGGGTTTGCAGCCGCGCCCGGTGATCGAGTTGACCGACGAAGCCAAGACCCAACTCGCCGCCGAGCTGCAGCAACAAAACCGCGAGATGATTGCGCGCATGGTGCAAGCCGGTTATGAACAACAGCAACAAGAACTCGACCGTACGCTCGTGAACCTGGCCACGGAACTGCACCGCCAACGCCAAAGCGATTTGCAACTCGTCGGGCGCGGTTTGGAAGAGATGCGCCAGAGCACGGACACGCGCTGGCAACAAACCAATCGCATCATCGATCAACTCATTCGCGTCAATACTCCACCGCCGCGATAACGATTACGCCCTCTTTTGCATCGGAGGTGAGCAACGCTATGAAGAAAAACTTTACAACACTGCTGTTGTTGGGAGCCTGTCTCGCCAGCCTTTCCGCGACGGGCGTGCTGCACGCCCAAACCTCGCGCACGCTCGATCTTCCGCGCATGCAGCGCGATGTCGAAATTATGGAAATGGTGCTGGACCGTTTGATGAACCGCCAAGCCGGGCGTTTCATGCGCTTGGGAACGGTGTCGGCGCGAGGGAGTTATGTGCCGAATTTCGGCGTGCTCTTTCAAATTCCCAACAATACGCCGTTTTTTACGGTGTATGAATACTCGCAATCGCACCCTCGAAGCAGCAAGACGATTGGCGAAAAGCGCGTTTCCGACAAGGGTTCCAACGCCACCGAGAGCAGCCGCATGGTCGTGCGTGAAGGCGCGGCTTCGGAATTGGATGAGGAATTGTTGGAATTTTTCTCACGCTACGCTGATGCCATCGGGCAGTTGTCCGACTACGATCGCATTGCAGTATATAGTGAAGGCGGTTCGGAATTTTCCTTCTTTTTCGAGCTTTCCGGCGAAGAGCCCAGCCAAATTACTTCAGCATCCAACGACTTCTTTGCATGGACCCGCAAAGGCGACCTCGCCGCATTGCGTGCCGGGAAATTGAGCGAAAGAGAATTTCGCGACCGCTTGCGCTTCGTTCGCCCGCAAAATGACAATACCGATATCGAAATCATGTCGGGCATTTGGGACAAAATCACAGCGGCGCGCAACGGCGCCACGCATGGTCTTTATCTAGAAGATTATGGCGCGATATTCTTTACGGAAGCAGATTTGGTGCGCGATGCGGGTTATCCGCTTTGGAAAGAGCGCAAGCGCGTTGCTGAAACCGCGCCGGAACCCGTGCGCGCCGAGGCGTATCGTCAAATCGAAGAAGCCTTGCGGGAGGCGCGCTCTGTGGACGCCGCGCGCGAAAAGAGCTGGCAGGAAGAATACAAAAAATTCAAAACAAAAATTGCCGAGGCCTTTGCCGACTATGGTCACACTCTGCGCAACGTCAAACCGGACGATTGGATCGTCGTCACCACGGATTTCCACTATGCCCCGGTGAGCCAGCCGCAAAGCTTGGTTGGTCAAATCAAAAAGCAGCAAATCGATCTTTACGGCTCCGGCAAAATTTCGCGCGAGCAATTGCTGAAATCCGTTTCCTATTTTGAAAACTAATAAGAAGACATGCGCCAGCGCAAATGCGTTTTCTGCTTGATGACGATTTCGGCAATGCCAACTTCTGCAGCGACGCCGTCGACCTCGAGCAGCCAAAACTCTTTTTCTTTCGGGGAGGCTTTGAAGCCTGCGATACTGGTGACGAAGCGCTTCGTGAAATCCACGTATTCCATTTTGAAGAGCCGCTCCAGCAAATCCCGGCCATTGGTATTCGGCGCGATTTGCAGAACGGCAGAGAGATGATTACTGGAATCGGCAATCACCTCGATGCGAACCTCAACCAAGCTCGCGGATTGCGGTGTTGCTGCGAAGGGTAATGCCAAATAGAAAAGCAGTAGTGCGCGGAACATAGGTTCCTCTCTCCCTGTGGAAGTGAGACACAAATGAAAAAGGGTTGCAGCATCTCACGATGTTGCAACCCTTTTTTCTTGGGGCGGGGCCGACGGGACTTGAACCCGCGATCTCCGGCTTGACAGGCCAGCGTGTTAACCAAGCTACACCACGACCCCGTACTAATGAGAAAGAAGCTAACTAAAAACGATAAAGCTTTTTTGCCCCTTGCTCTTTGCAGTTTGTTTAGTGGGCGATAGTGGGCTCGAACCACTGACCTCCTGCTTGTAAGGCAGGCGCTCTGACCAACTGAGCTAATCGCCCCCATAAATCAGAGGCGAGGCATTCGCCCTGAAGAATTTGCGTTATCTACCCAAACTATCTTTGCCGTTTGGCGAGGCTTCCGCCGCTTTCTTCTGATACATGATCGCAAACGGAATGATCACGCAATACCCGAGAATCAACAAAATCGGCGCAACCGTGAGCGACATGAAGCTATTGGCAGGCGGTTGTGCCAGCGCCACGTACCCGAGAATGATAACGAGAATGCCTGCGGCAAAAATCTGATAATTCAAACTCGTAAACGGCAAGGCTGCGATTTTTAAACTCACCTTGCGCGCTTGGCGGCGAAGCTCTTTGGCTTTGACTTCTTTCATCATGCCCTTCTTAAAATTACGGCGGCCAATATAAGTAACGAGCCTTTCTTTGTCAATCAAAATATCGGCACGGTTGTAATGCCTCAGTTATTGGTGGACAATGCGATCTACTTGGCCGGCATGAAGCC
>JBBILN010000018.1:0-1311 GCA_037444905.1 bacterium
ACGCTTTTTTTCGTTGCCGGGTTATTCGTTCGCGCAACGAACGCAACGCTTTTTTTCGTTGCCGGGTTATTCGTTCGCGCAACGAACGCAACGCTTTTTTTCGTTGCCGGGTTATTCGTTCGCGCAACGAACGCAACGCTTTTTTTCGTTGCCGGGTTATTCGTTCGCGCAACGAACGCAACGCTTTTTTCGTTGCCGGGTTATTCGTTGCAATGCAAGCCCACGGTTTTGCGGCCATGCGGCCGTACCGAATGAAACGGTATTTATTCGTTGCCGCATTATTTGCTGCAAAGCAAGCGGCGTCGGGGATTGGAGTGTCCTTGTTGCAGGAAGCTATGTGTGAAAATTTTAATTCTTTGCGCCGACGCCCAAAATCTCCAGACAGTTTTTGCCCCAGAAGGCGATCAGCCCTACGTTCAGTTGCAAATGCTTCAAGTAAGAACGCATGCGCATAACATCATAGGGGCGGATGGCATTGCTGCCCGCGATAACGGCAAACAGGGCCTTTTTGTCAATCAGCCAATAATCGATCTCTTGATTGCCCAAACTTGCGCCATGGTATGATACCGGTATCTTGACGTGATCATCGCTGGATACTTTGCAATACTGCAATTCCACTTTCATGGCCTTTTGATAAACCTCGGCATGATAACCGAGTCCCAACTCTTGCCCGACGCGAACGATACCGGTTTTCAATTCTTCCAATACATCACGACAACCACTCTGCCAGGGCACAATCTCATCGATTTTCTCCAGAATTTTGAGCGGCCGCTGATCAAACGGCACTCGTTTGAAAAAGACCTCGTGCAATCCCAAATTGACCAAGATGCCGAGACGGTCATTGGTAACGCGCAAATATGAGATCACTTGCTTGAAATTTTCCGGCAAAAAATCCGTGTGAATCGCTTTTAGTTCCAAAACAATTTTGTCGTCGATGATGTAGTCCGGCTCCAATTCCGCGATTTGCGCGCCGCGATAGCTTAACAGAAAATGCGGCTTGCTGCGAAACGCCAATCTTTCTTCTTCAAAACGCTTTCCAAGCGCTTGATGATAGATCGGCTCCTCAAAACCGGCTCCGACTTCGTTGAAAACATCGAAGATGCAGCCCATGACTTGATAGCTTAGTTCTTTGTAAAGGATTTCCATTTGCCGCCACTTTCAATTTGAGTTCCAACACCGCCGTAGCCATATTATTCGTAGCCGCTTCATTCGTTGCCCACGGCATTCGTAGCCGCTTCATTCGCTGCCAGTTTCATTCGCTGCCGCTTCATTCGTTGCCAGTTTCATTCGTTGCCGCTTCATTCGTTGCCG
>JBBILN010000018.1:1397-120240 GCA_037444905.1 bacterium
CCAGTTTCATTCGTTGCCGCTTCATTCGTTGCCAGTTTCATTCGTTGCCGCTTCATTCGTTGCCGGCTTCATTCAAGCAGTTGCCCATAACTTTCTGGCCTGCGATCCCGAAAAAACTGCCATACGTTGCGCACTTCGCGAATCTTGTCGAGATCGAGATCGGCCACCACCACCTCATCTTGATCGCGGCTGCCTTGCACGAGAATTTGTCCGCGCGGGTCGCAGAAATAACTCTGCCCGTAAAACTCGCCGATGCACCACGGCTTCTCCACGCCCACGCGATTGATCGCGCCCACGAAGTATTGATTCGCCACCGCATGCGCGGGCTGTTCGAGCTTCCACAAATATTCTGAGAGTCCCGCAACGGTCGCGGAAGGATTGAACACAATCTCCGCGCCGTTGAGGCCGAGCGCGCGCGCGCCTTCGGGAAAATGGCGGTCGTAGCAAATATAAACGCCGATGCGCCCGAACGTGGTTTGAAACACGGGATAGCCGAGATTGCCGGGCTTGAAATAAAACTTCTCCCAAAAGCCGGGGTGGCAATGCGGAATGTGATGCTTGCGATATTTGCCGAGATAATTGCCGCGCTCATCAATCACCGCAGCCGTGTTATAAAACACGCCCGTCATTTCTTCTTCATAAATCGGAACGACAATGACCATTTGATGTTTCTTCGCCAACTCTTGCATGAGTTTGATCGTCGGCCCATCGGGAATGCGCTCTGCGGTCTCGTACCATTTGGTTTGCTCTTCCGCACAAAAGTATGGGCCGTAAAAAATTTCCTGCAAGCAGAGCACTTGCACGCCCTGGCTCGCGGCCTGTTCAATGAGCACGACGTGTTTGTCGATCATCGCTTTCTTGATTTTGTCGAGGGGGGAATCAACGGGAGCAGCAAGCGAGGCTTGAATCAAACCACCACGAACGATACGGGGCACGGGACACCTCCGGCTGTCAAGTTTGAAGGAAAAAATTCTTTGAGTAAAGTTCTGAAGTTAGAATTTCACGCCGAGCAAATAGTCGCCAATAACGTGCGTTGCCGCATCCCATTCGTTGTGCGGCGAAGGCCAGTTGCGATCTTGCGCGCGGCGGAGGTAAATCATCTGCGCGAGATGATAAAGATAATGCTGCGCAATATGAATCGCCGCCACGCCGAGCTTCTCTTTGTCTTTGCCGTCGAGCGAGGTGCGTTCGAGGTGCAACTCCTCGTCGCTCGCGCATGCGGCCACAACCTCTTTTATCTGTTGTTGAATCTTCTGCATATTCTCAACAAACTCTTCGCGCGTTCCGGATTTCGCGTCGCTCACCACCGGCGTCACGCCGAGGCGCTTCAAAAACCACGCATCCACGCGAATCAAATGCCGCGCCATCTCGCCGATGCTGCGCGATTCGGGCGCGGGCTTCCACTGCAATTGCTCCGCAGGAATGTTTTCCAACACCGCAAACAAAGGCTTGCGACTGCTCTCCAAAACTTCCAACGTCATTTGGATACGAGTTCGATTCATTGTTTCGCTTCACTCCAATGCTTGTGATTGAACTTCTATCTCACGATCTTCGATCTACAATCCTCGATCAACAACTCACACATGCACCGGCGGCTGAATCGGCGCGATCTTGCCTTCCGCCAGCAGCTTTTGATATTGCTTCCATGACATCTCGGGCTTGCCATTCGTTTGATCGACCATCGTGATGCAGCCTTCCACCGGGCACACGATGCTGCACATGTTGCAACCCACGCAGGTCTCTTCTTTCACTTCGTAATAATTCGTCTCCCCGCGGCGTTCCATGCGAATGCTTTGATGGCAACCGTCTTCGCAGGCGATGTAACACAGGCCGCAGTGAATGCACGTTTGTTGATTAATGTTTGCCTTGATCACATAATTGAGATCGAGATCGCCCCAATCCGCAACGTGCTGCAACGATTTGCCGATGAAGTCCGTGGTCTTTGCGAAACCTTTCTCGCGCATCCAATTTTCCATGCCTTCGATCATGCCCTCAACGATGCGAAAACCGTAGTGCATGACCGCAGTACAAACCTGCACGCTCGTCGCGCCGAGCAACATGAACTCCACCGCGTCGCTCCAACTCTGAATGCCGCCGATACCACTGATGGGCACACGTCGCGGCGCATCTACGTCCGCAGCCACTGAATGCACCATATTGAGCGCAATGGGCTTCACCGCCGGGCCGCAATAGCCGCCGTGCGAAGTGAGATTGCGCACCGCGGGGCGCGGCACGAACGTATCGAGATCGATGCTCGTAATCGAATTGATCGTGTTGATCATCGACAGCGCATCCGCGCCGCCGCGCACCGCGGCGCGCGCAATGTAGCGAATGTCCGTGATGTTGGGCGTAAGCTTGATCATCACCGGCGTCGTGGCGACTTCCTTCACCCATTCGGTGATTTGGCAGGCATACTCTGGAACTTGTCCCACTGCGGAACCCATGCCGCGCTCGCTCATGCCGTGCGGACAACCGAAGTTGAGTTCGAGTCCGTCGCAGCCCGTGTCTTCCGTGCGCTTGACGACTTCATGCCATGCTTCGCGTTTCGATTCAACCATGAGCGAGACAAGGAGCGCTTTATTAGGATAACGCTTTTTGATGTCGCGAATCTCGCGGAGATTGTCTTCAAGCGAGCGGTCGGTGATGAGCTCGATATTGTTCAAACCCATCACTTTTTGATTGGCATAATGCACCGCGGAATAGCGGCTGCTCACGTTCACAATCGGCTCGCCGATGGTTTTCCACACGGCGCCGCCCCAACCCGCGTCAAACGCGCGCGCCACTTGATAGCCGCTGTTCGTCGGCGGCGCGGAAGCCAGCCAAAACGGATTGGGCGATTTGATGCCGCAGAAATTGATGGAAAGATCAGGCATGGTGGCACCTCGGTAAACTGAAGAGTGATTGAAATTCGAACTTGTCAAAGCGAATAAACCGGAACGGAGATGTAGCGTTTTGCTTTGTTTCGATTACTGACGTTCTCGGCGATGATTTTGAGCACGTTGGCGGAGTAATAACGAGTGCCGCATTCTTTGCAAACTCCGACGGGCACACCTTCAATCAGCACGAGTTGCTTTTTTACTTTTCGGGTAATATCGGCTTTTTTCTCCACAATCGGGCCGCCGCAATATTCGCAGATCTCGCCTTCCCAAAATCCTGTTTGCACTTTGAGGCTCATACTGACCTTCTCCTTTTTAAATATCCTCATACACAGTTATGACTCGAACTTTTTTCGCATGCGTGATACGGCAGACGACTCCGAGAAAACGCTTGTCCCATGCCGGACCAACCACTTCATATTTGCCTTCTCGCGGCCATGAACGACGAACTTGACCATTCAACAAAGCTCGTTCGACGTCATAAATATCGAAACCATCCATCCGAGCTTCTTCCTCCGCGTGCTCGGTGAGATAATACAAACCATTGCGAACGAGGCGTTGAATCTCTTTGATCTTACTCACGGGAGGAAGCCTTCTACTTTGAATTCACCTCGTTTCGCCGCATGAGCTGCGTCCACGTTTTATTCTCATTTTCGTTGCCTTCCTCTTTAAGTCCTGCTTCCCTTCGGCCAAATCTCGATGCCCGTGCGCTTGATCTCCCACGCCAACGGGTCTTCATCAACAAAGTCTTTGGGATTGAAGCCGACGGGCTCGATGCCGGCATCAATGTCCTCATCACGCAATCTATGCCAGAGATAATCTAGGGCGTGGAAGCGATCACGAAATTTCGGGGAGATGACGCAGATATCTATATCGCTCCAGGCATGCGCTTTTCCTTTTACATAAGATCCAAACAAAAAAACCGTTCAATTCGCAGTGCCGTGTTCTGAAGCGATTCGACATATGACTGCGCATGAGCGCAAGCTTCCTTTAGAGAAGGTTTCCTTTTAACCATACTTTAAAGGCCTTCTGGTTTGCCTGTGTTGTTTCGAATGGCTTTTGTTATTTTTGCGGCCACTGCATTCGACTGGGCTAATTCATGCTCCCAAATCCTAAGCACACTCCATCCTTCTCGCCGCAACTTCGCCCGCTGCCGCAAATCTCGCTTTTTGTTTCGCAGAACTTTCGCATCCCAGTATTTGCGATTTGATAAAGGCCGACGATAGCATTTGGGGCATCCATGCCAAAAACATCCATCGACAAAAACAGCCAGTTTGCTCCTTGGAAATATAAAGTCCGGTTTGCCTGCAATCTTGCTTGGCAGAAGCTGCCATCCATTTAATCCGGCTCGCACGAGAAGCATCCGCAATCTCCACTCCGTTGTGCGGTTGCCCTTGGAGCGAATGCTCGACATTAAGCGCGAGCGCGCTGTTTTCGTGATCCGATCCACTCAATAACATCATTTTGCGTTTTCGAAGCTGACGATTGGCTCGAGCAAAACTCTTCCTAAAGCCGGTGGCACTGCGTTTCCGATGAGCCGGTAACTGTCCACGAGCCGAATTGCTGTGAAAATTCTAGGCGGCAGATCCTGAATTACTGCGCACTCACGCCAAGACAACCGCCGATTGGCACGGCCTTGCAATGCCCACTTGTCTTTCTTGATGAATTTCATCGGCCTGCCCATGGGATGCAGAGGCACGTGATGAGCATCAGCTACAATAGTGAAGCTAGGCTCGTCCCAGCCTCGTTTTCGATTTCTCGTTAAGTAATGGCCGTGAAACGGATACTCAAAATATTCTTCATGCGGCCATCGCTCTAGCGCCCCGATTGCTTCACGCAAAGTGACATGAGGCTTCTTGCCCATCGGGCCATGCGTGGGCTTGGGAAAAACATAGTCACAGCATTCTTTTTCAGTCTTTATGCCGACGATAAAAATCCGCTTGCGGGACTGTGGAACGCCGTAGTCAGCGGCATTGAGCGCTGCCCATTTCACTGCGTAACCTTGTCGCCGGAATCCGTTTATCTGTTTTTCAAAAAACCATCCCTCCTCTGCAGAGATCATGCCCTTCACATTTTCAACAAACAAATACTTCGGTTGAACTTGCCGAAGAGCCCTCAAAAATTCTTGGTACAGAAAATTATTTTTATTGTCGCGAAGATTTCGTTCAGCCAAATCATGCCACCGGCGGCGCGCTCCCAAACTGAAACCTGTGCAGGGGTAGCAGCCGATTAAGATATCCGCCTTGGGAAACTCTTTAATGCTTCGAACATCGCCAGGCGCGAACTCAACTTCGGGAAGCAAAGCCCGATAAACATTCTCTGCGTCATGAGCAATGTCATTTGCCCAAATGATTTCAACGCCTGCTTGCTTTGCGCCCCAGTCAAAGCCTCCGCATCCCGAGAACAGCGAAACGGCAGTTAGTTTGCGCGCCATACGTTACGCAATCTCCTTCGCTTGGATATCGCCATCTCTTAACTTGCTGGGCAAAACACTTTCTTTCATATCCATAATTCCCTTTGATCGACTGCCTTATTGATAAGCTCGAAAGGCAGGCTTTTCAAGCGATGATAGCTGCCTTCAAGCAATTTCACAAGACGCAGGCGGTCTATCAGGATGGCGTCGTCTATGGTGCGTGTTCTATGCCATTCGCCTCTGTTGCGTCGATAACAAAAAGGAATAAAGATCATGTTGTTGGGAGGAGCCAAAAACGTCATTGTTTTTCGCCAATGCGCAAGGCTAGACGACGCCTGTTTCGTTGGCCACTCGTCATCGCTGCAAGCACATTGGCCGAACACCAACAAAAAGCCGCGAGCATTATCATCGAGGGGAATCCAACCAACAACGTCCAAGCCGTTGTCGCCACAGTCGTTTGGAGCGAAGTCACTTTCATCGCCAATAAAATTTTCTTTGAGGTCAGCAGCCAAACGCTTAATCCTTTCGAGCAGCAGCGGCACGGAGTAGCGCTCGCTTTTCTCTTTCAAGCTGTTTGTGCCGAAAAGATGAACTTCGGCCCTGTTTGGCAAATATCCCTTCAACGCCGTCAAACTCACGATTTCAAAAGCGTCCGCGAAACGATTTCTATGTCGCCGGTCAGGAATGTGCCTAAGGTTTGATGACAAAAGAAAGAACAAATATAGCATGTGTTTCTTCGTTAAACGAAGCTTGCGCGACAAAATATCGCCGCCATTCGAAAGCGAGAAAGGATAGAAATCGGCGAACGCCGAGGCGCGATACTCCAGGTGCTTGAATAAATCTTCGGCTCGTGTTGCCTTTTTGAGGTCAATTGGCAATCTGCGCAACTCCGGCTCCAACTCAGGCTCATCGCCATAGTCTTCCAAGCCCTTGCGCAAATCGCTTCTCTTCTTGGCGTAAGATTGCAGATCCGATTTAGAAACCGTCAAGTCGCTATTCGTTAAGCATCGCAGTTCGAGGTAATCGGCCCACAAATGAATGTCGCCGGAATCGGGAAGTTTTTCCAGTGACAAAAAAGATGATGCCATAGTCGATTCAGGCGTTGCCTAATTTGGTTCGTATCCATTCCCGCAACAGATGAGCTAGCTTGCTAATATCATCCACAACATCTGCATCGGTTTGTTCCGGCTGGTCGATCAAATGCATTTGGTCTCTTGCCGTCTCCAATGACTTCTTTGAATCGTGAAGCGCACTTTGGAATATTTCCTTTGGCGCGCCAGCCAACAGATCCGCTTGATGAATGGAATAGCCTGCTCTAAAAGCTTTGAGAGCCGCTGTGTTCGCCACTATCCGGTTCAGGTTTTTTAAATTGCGCGATTCACCCAGCCTCGTTTGCCCATTTTCATCTTCTTCAAAAAGCCAGATTGTTAATTCCTCGAGCTCCGATCCTTTCAACCCCTTTATGCCTGGCTCTGTCGCGCTTTCGAGGCCAAGGAACCTGACGATATTTTCATAGCTCAAGGCTGTCGTGAGAACGGCGAAATCAATGGTATTCTCGTCAAGGTTTTCTATATCGAAAAAATTCTTCTTTTCAATAAGCCTGTAAATGGCGAGGCCGGTGAGCAATCGTGCGACGTAATCCCAATGGCTGCCGATGGCTCGCGCCAGTTCCTGAAATTTCTTTTGCGAGTACGGCCCCTTGGTCTTTAGTGCAAGCTGGTCTAAATATCTCGCCTTCGCCAAAGGATCCCATTCCTTGATTCCCGTCACATGCCGATAGCCAAGATACAGAATGATTTCATCTCGCTTGGCAAACTCGAGAACCGGCAGTTCATCGGGTCTATTGTGTGCTTCATCGCTAATCTTTTGCACGGCCTTTTGTCGTATCGCTGCTAGCTTGGGCTCTCGCAGCAACTTGACCGCAGCGAGCCGGCGATTCCCCTCTACCACTATGTAACGGCCTTGCTGCTTGCTTTCAGGCACAACCAGCAAAGGCTCACCCGCAAAATATCCACGCACACCTATGGCTCCCATGAGTTCAAGAATCGTGGCATCACTGAGCATCCATTGCAAAACCTCAGGTTCCTTGTGGCCATTTATTCCTGAAGGGAGCCGTGGGTTTTCTGGGTCGAATTTGAGGTCATCAATCGAGATGGGCTTTGTTGTCTTTTCTTCAGCCATGATTCGTGCCTTTATTTGATCATCAAATACTTCACCATCCCCCTTGCCGCAATCTTCCCCATCTCCACGGCATCGACAACCTCTCCGCCGCCGTTCACGCAATCGCCGCCGGCGAAGAGGCCTTTCACGGAAGTCGCGCCGGTGTTCGCATCAATCGCGACTTTCTTGCCCTTCACTTCGAGACTGGGAATGGTTTTGTAAAGATCATACAGCGGCTCTTGCCCGAGTGCGGCAACGATCATATCGCACGGCAACGTGTGTTCCGAGCCGGCAACCAATTCGACTTTTGCATCTTTCGCGCTCGGCTTGGCTTTCATACATTGCAAGCCTGTGACTTTGCCATTCTCGCCGATAATCTTCTGCGGCGCAGTGTGCCAGAGAAATTTCACGCCATCCGCCTTCGCCAATTCATATTCATATTTGAACGCAGGCATCTCTGCTTCACCACGGCGATAAACAATCGTTACCGAGTTTGCGCCGAGCCGTCGCGCGGCAGTGGCAACGTCAATCGCCGTGTTGCCCGCGCCGATGACGAGCACGTTCTCGCCGATCACGCACTCCTGCATTTTCTGCAGGCGCGTGGGCATGATGAAATCGAGCGCTTCATAAACACCCGCAAGCTCCTCCCCCTCGATGCCGAGCGCGGCAGTTTTGCCCAAGCCCACACCGAGAAAAACCGCATCGTAGTCCGCGAGCAACTTTGCAACAGGCAAGCTGCTTCCAACCGGCGTGTTCGTGCGAATTTCAAATCCGATTTGCTTCACGTAATCAACTTCAGCAAGCGCGAAGTCGGTCGTCATTTTATATGCGGCAATGCCATAGGAATTCAGTCCGCCAACAACGTCTCTCGCTTCGAAGATCACAGCTTCGATGCCATGCTTCGCCAACTCATGCGCACATGCGAGTCCCGCCGGTCCCGCGCCGATCACAGCAACTCGTTTTCCTGTTGCTGCGCCGCGTTCAAAGAACTGCGCGCCTTTCGCCATCGCGTTATCGGTGGCATAACGTTGCAGTAGTCCAATTTGAATGGGCTTTTCATTCAAACCATTGAGCACGCAATCGCCTTCGCACAACACTTCGGTCGGACATGCGCGCGCGCATGCGCCGCCTAAAATATTTTGCGAAAAAATCGTGCGCGCCGCGCCAAGCGGGTTGCGCTCCAAAATTTGGCGAATGAATTTCGGCACGTCGATGTGTGTCGGACATGCGCGCATGCACGGCGCATCATAACAAAACAAACAGCGCGAGGCTTCGAGCAACGCTTCATTGCGGCTCAAAGCCGGCGCAATGTCGGCAAAGTTTTTTTCGAGTTGCTCGGGATTGAGGCGGGTCGGTTGCAGGCTCATAAGGATTCTGTTTTAGAGATCGCTGAGTTTCCAAAATTGAAGAGCTTCAAAAGGTTGGAATACACACAGATCAAAAGCGCACACGGAAAAAGCTTTGCGGCGTGTGTTTTTGATCCGCGTGCCTTCCGAAAAATTCTCTTGCTACATGCTCGCATTGAATCGCTTGCGTGGAACAAATCTGCCCGCACCTTTTTGCGCGCGCACCTCGCCGTCTTTATAAACCAGCTTGCCGTTTGCAATCACATGCGAGGGACAGCCAGTTACATCAAAGCCTTCAAAGATGCTGCGATCAATTTTGTGATGCTGCGTCTTCGCGCTGATCGTGCGCGACTTCTTCGTGTCGAACACGACGAGATCGGCGTCGGAGCCAATCGCAATCGCGCCTTTGCGCGGATACATGCCGAAGATGCGGCACGCATTCGTCGTAAAGAGATTCACAAACTCGTGCGCACTGATGTGACCCGCGTTCACGCCGTGATGCCACAACAAACTCATGCGATCTTCAATTGCCGCGCAGCCGTTGGGAATCATCGTGAAATTATCTTTGCCCATGGCCTTTTGTGCCATCGTGAACGCGCAATGATCCGTGCCCGTTGTTTGAATCATGCCCGCTTTGATGCCGTCCCACAACGCTTCGGGATTTCCCTTTGGGCGAAACGGCGGACTCATCACATACGTCGCAGCCTCGAAGTTCGGTTTTTGATAAACACTGTCATCGAGCAAGAGATGATTGATCAACGACTCGGCAAACACGTGGCGCTGCCCACGCAAGCGCGCGGCAATCACGGCATCAAGCGCGGCTTTGCACGACATGTGAACGATATAAACCGGAATGCCGACAACCTCCGCCATGCGAATGATGCGATTCGTGGCCTCGCCTTCAACTTCCGGTGGGCGCGAAACCGCGTGATACTCAGGGCCGGTCTTGCCCTCGGCGAGCAGCTTGCGCTGAAGATTCCAAACCACGTCGCCGTTTTCGGCGTGAATCGTAGCCATGCAATTCAACTCTTTGATGCGCGAAAAGCTGTGATAGATTTGATCATCATTCAGCATCAACGCGCCTTTGTAAGCCATGAAGTGTTTGAAGCTCGTGATGCCGCGATCGCGCGCGACGATCTCCATCTCTTTCGAAACCTGCTCACTCCACCACGTGATTGCCATGTGGTAGGAATAATCCGCGACCGCGATCTTCGCTTTCTCATCCCAATCTTTGAGCGCATCGAGCAGCGATTGATTGGGATTGGGAATGCAAAAGTCGATGATCGAGGTGACGCCGCCGCAAATGCCGGCGATCATGCCCGATTCGAAATCATCCGCGCTCACAGTGCCCATGAACGGGAGCGCCATATGCACGTGCGGATCGAGGCCGCCGGGCATGACGAGTTGATTGCCCGCGTCAACGACTTCGGTTCCCGAGGGAACATCGAGTTTTTCGCCAATCGCGCGAATGAGGCCGTCTTCGCAATAAACATCGCCGCGATAGCGATCGGTGCCGGTGAGAATTTCACCGCCGCGAATGAGGAGTCTAGACATAGTATTCTCCTTCATCTCTCAAAATTGCTCGTTGCTTCTTCGTGAAGCGTTTGCTATTATCTATCAAGAAAGCACAATTCAAAAAGGATTTTTATGGCAACAAAACTCAAAGCGCGGGTTCAGCGCGCCGCCAACGGCAAGATTCGCATTGAAATCAGCCGCGACGAGTTCGAACGTTTCTGCAATACCTTCGGCTTCTTTCGCAAAGATTTTCTCAAGCTGCTGCGCGACTCAGAAAAAGACCATCGCGCCGGAAGAGTGACCAAACGCGAAAGCCTGTTCGAACTCATGGGCGAATAATGCAAATCGTTACCACCAAAACTTTCGACAAGCTTTTCAAAGCGCTCGACAAGCGCATTCAACGCAAGGCCGCGCAGAGAACCGAAATTTTCAAACAGAATCCCTTCCACCCCATCCTGCAAACCGAAAAGCTCCATCCCAAAACACGCGGCGTTTGGAGTTTTCGCGTCGATTATGATCATCGCATTGTCTTCAAATTCCTCGCGACAGACATTGCTGAGTTTCGCTTCATCGGGCATCACAACAAAATCTACGACTATCCCATCTTCATAGATTAATCCCTCCCACCTGCTCTACTTTCCCCACAATAAATACACCCCGAACACCATCGCGAGAAAACAGAAAATCCACAACACTACCGGCCCCGCAGCGCCGCGAAATTTGAAACCCAACGCCTCAATCTCAATCGGGCCGGTGACGACGACTTTCAGCAGCAACACGATGCAAAAAGCGGCAAGCGCGGACAAAGGCACGCCGATCGACGCGGCATAATGCTTCACGATAATTTGCAGCAGCCAGCTACTTTCCGCAGTGGTGGACATGACGGAATGGTAAATCATAAAGCCAACGAAGTAGCATGCGCACACGCCGGCGCCGAGCACAATGCCCCAATTGGCATAACGCCGTAAACGAATTTCAAGACTCGATTCTTTTGTTTCTGTTTCCATAGCTGAGCCCTCTGCGGACTTACTTTGCAACATACTTTGCCGCCATCTTTCGCACCGTCGTCGCGTTGCGCACGGTGGCGGGCATGCCTAAAATTTTTTCGAGCAACGCGCCGGAGAATTTGGATTCATGAAATTGGGTGCGACAGAGCCAATAGACTTCGCGGTCATGAATGTGGAATTCATCGGTCTCCGTTGCGCTCGCTAAAAGTTTTTGTTTCGCCGCGGCGCTGGGCGGGTTTGCCGTGAACGCGATGTACAACCTATTGCCTTTGTCATTCAACTCGGTTGCACTGAAGGATTGGTATTGCGCGATCTCCGCCAACTCCGCCGTGGTGCGCACAAACGTCGCGACTTCGTAGCCCAAACTTTCGTGCAAATACTTTTCGATCTTCTGCTCCAACGCCTTCGCGCTTTTTGAGGGCGACGCGAAGATGACGTTGCCGCTGGCAATGAAGGTCTCGACGTTGGCAAAGCCGAGCGCTTCAAACAAACGGCGAAGCTGATCCATCTTCACCGTATGGCCGCCAACATTGATGGCGCGGATGAAGGCGAGATATTGAGACATGGTGTTATAAAGCCTGATGACGATAAAATTCTAAATCTTCAGTAGTCATTTCATCCGCTGCAACGAGGCGATAGTGTTTTTAAGAAGAAAGCGCAATGCCTTTCTCTCCTTTTCCAAACTCAAACATGGCAATCACATTCTCCGACATAAACTGCGCAGCGATCGGGCGGCAAATAAGCTCGGGAAATTTCTCTGCGCATATGGCAAAGTCCTGCTCGATTTGAACGACACCTAACTTGTCCCTCCCGCCCTTCGCTTGAATCGGAAAAACGTAATGCGCTCCGCGTCGATCAAGCCCTACGTAGATTTCATCCGTTTCGACCTGCCCCATCCCCGGCACCGTCGTGCGCAAATGGCTTTGCAAAGGATAGCACGTGATGCCCGTAAAAATATCAATCAAACGATTGTAGCGCAACTTCGCCAACAGCGCTTGCTCATCACTCAACGCATACTTGACGATGATTCCGGGCGTCGCATCCGGTATTTTGATTTCGATGAGCGAGGGCGAAGGAATGATAATGCTCATCTGTGCGAGCACGAAGGCGTAACGCGCCTTGCCTCGCGGTTGAATGATCCACTCGCGGCCTTCCGGCGCTTTGGTACGAATAGCCTCCGGCAAATTCACGCGATATCTAAAACTGTACAGCACGTCGCCGAGATTTTTCGGCAACTTGATCTTCAACTCCCGCGCGACTCGCACAATGTCTTCGCGTTCAAATACGGCCTCAGTCGCGCCTTCTTTGAAATGTTTGAAGAAGATCTTCTCAATAATCTGAGCATACCGATTCGTAGTGGAAGACATAGCGCGTCAAAATTTGGAACGTTATTCTATTCGAATGATTTATGGCCCGGCCATTTCAGCACGACGACTTCTTCGCGCAATTGTTCGCGCGTTGCCGTGGCCATGCGCGTGCGAAACAAGTCGATGCCCACGACTTCGTAGCCCAACGATTGCGCGATGTCCGCCAACAATTGTCCGGTGCGAATCATGACTCTCAAATATGAAGCTTGATCGCCGACCACGTATGCGAGCTGCGCGCCGGGCTTGAGCGCGCGCCGCAGGCCGGCCAAGTGCCGCGCCATGCCGCCGAAATAGAGCTTCGTGACTCGCGCGTACATGCGCTCGAAGCCGGAAGTTTTGTTTAACTCAATACGTCTTTGCTCGATCGCTTTGGCAATGCGCTGAATTTCGGGGTGTTCGGCGATCCATTGATCATCTTCATCGCCTTTATAAACCGTGCGCGTATTCGAGCGCACCAAGCGCCGCTTCAACGCTTGTAGTTCAGCGTGGCTGTTGATGAAGCCCAGCAGCACGGATTCCAAACGCGTGGTGCGCGTGTAATCTTTTTCATTCGGATACGGCGGAGAAGTGATCACCGCGTCGATGGAGTTGGGTTGTAATAAATGCGTCGCTTCGCGCGCATCGGCCAAGTGTACGAAGGCTTCAATGTCTTTGTGAAGCTTCAGAGATTTGAGATCGCGCGCGATGCGCTCGACCTCGGTCAGCCACGCGCTGATGACCGGCGCATCCGTTTTAAGCTTGCCCAGTCCCACCTCCGGCCCGAAGCGCAAATTGCTGATAGAAAAAACCAACGCCTTCGCCAATGCGAGCAACTCATGTTTAAAATAAGCATCGCTTTGATTCTGCCGCAAAGTTTCGAGCAACACCAATGTTTTGTGCAAAGGTAGAGGGCTAATCGAATCGCGCAGCAAGAGCTTTGCTTTTTCCGGTTCCAACTTTAGCAGACGTTTTTCATCCACCGGCGGCAAAGAAAAAATCGCGTCGTCCTCTATTTCCTGCGCAGCGAGTTTTTGCGTTGTCACTTCGGCCGGCTTGCTTATAAGCTTCTTCCCGAAATGCGGGGCCAAGCTTATTGTGGACGCGAAACAACGAGCCGCGAATCGAGTAAGTCAAATCCTCATAGATGAGCTTTCCCATGCCGACCTCCAGAGCTAGCTAAAATCAAAAGCATTTTGTAAGCGGATGATGTGAGGTAAGCGGATAAAGCCCAAAGCTGTATCCGCTTACCTCATAAATCCGCTTACAAAAAAATCTTTCAATCAAATTCTCATGCGTACTTTGCCGCCATCTTTCGCACCGTCGTCGCGTTGCGCACGGTTGCCGGCATGCCTAAAATCTTTTCGAGCAGCGCGCCGGAGAATTTGGACTCGTGAAATTGCGTGCGGCAGAGCCAATAAACTTCGCGACCGTGAATGTGAAACTCATCGGTCTCCGTGGCGCTTGCTAAAAGCTTTTGCTTCGCGGCAGCGCTGGGCGGTTCTGCCGTGAACGCGATGTACAACCTATTGCTTTTGTCATTCAGCTCGGTTGCGCTGAAAGGTTGATACTGCGCGATCTCCGCCAGCTCCGCCGTAGTGCGAATAAACGTCGCGACTTCGTAGCCCAAGCTCTCGTGCAAATGTTTTTCGATCTTTTTCTCCAACGCCTTCGCGCTTTTTGAGGGCAACGCGAAGATGACATTACCGCTGGCAATGAACGTCTCGACGTTGGCGAAACCGAGTGCTTCAAACATGCGGCGAAGCTGATCCATCTTCACCGTATGGCCGCCAACATTGATAGCGCGGAGGAAGGCGAGGTATTGGGGCATGGGGGTGGTTGACTCTGCTTTGTTCAAGAGTAACCGACTTTAATCTTAAATCTGTTTTCGTCATCTCTGATGTTCTTTTCCATGACTTGAAGATGAGCATCAGAAAGTAAAGAGAGCTTTGGAAATCTCTTCTTGAGAAGCTTAATCTGCGATTTGGCCTCTGACCGCTCGAAAAGCCATTGCAGTCCCCAATGTCGAACCGGGTCGAGCCATCTATCTTCTGAAAGCTTTCTTTGGTTCTTGATGAGGAAATCTGTGGCCCACCACACTCGCCTCATAACATGTTGCATAGGTCCGAGGATGTAGTCTACTTCAATAAGCCCGTGAGCACCTAACCATCCGACTTGATCAAAAAAATACGTTAGATCGCGCAACCGACCTTGATCTTTTGGAAAATGATCTTTGACCTGACCTAACCCAATGTCGCCTTTTTCCCTCAAGGCTCTCAATTCATCCGAGTGATGTTCGATAAAATAATAGAAGTATTCTCGCAAATCAGCCAATTCTTTTCCCCACCACTTCTCGAAGACTGTCCAAGTGGCCTCACGAATGGTTACCGCTCTCGCATCCCTGTATTGCTTGTATTGAAGCAACAAGGCAAATGCTATCAGAAAGAAACCCAAAGCAGTCGCTACATTCGCAATAATATTGATAGTAGTCAATAGATCAGGCATCGCGATTTCCTTGTTGCATTGCCTTGCTCACGCATGCGCCATCTCCCTACTGGTCGCCCCATTCGCCAACGCCGCCTCCAGAAACTCGCTCAACTCAACGATCAAGCTGTGCTTTTGGAGCGCGCGAACGTCTTCCTTGGTCATGCGGCTGAGAATTTTTTTATGAAGCTGCTTCGACTCGCCCAAAAATGTCGTCAACGCTTCTTTGGGACTGAGCTTGGCGAATTTCCATTCCAAGTCTGAAAACTTTCTGCCGGTGATGCGCTCGATGAAATTTCTGTCCTCAAAAAACACCGCTTCGATTTCAGGAATGGCGGGCACGACTTTGAACGGCACACCGGCCGCATTTTGCCGAAGCAGATAGCGAATCAAATCGAGTTTTTCATTCACCACCATTTCATCGCGCGTCGCAGTATCGACAACGAGCGCGACGGGCACTCGTTTGACGGTTAGAATTGTGCCTGCCAACGACCGCGAGGCAGAGCTTTCCTTGCCCGACATAAACACGACGTTTTTAGCAGTCTTCGTTGGCAGAAGCTTTTTGATGATCTCCGCCTCGGTAGGCTCGGTTGTGACAACATATGCTTGCTTCATGGCTTTTTTCCAAGTCTTAAGTCGTGATAGAAATTTCCGTTTTCGACACAATGGCGATACTTTTCCCGCAGTCCTTGCCGCATATACTTCCGCTGCAGCGCAAATTCCATCTCAGCGCCGTGCCACAAAAGTATCGTTTGCGGCGCGACAAATCGGGTCAAAGTTTCAGCCGGTTCCGTAAAACCGCTGCGACTGAAAACGATCCCTATTGTCGCGACCGGCCTGCGCAAGAGTTGATTCCTCAGTTTAGCAATCGGTTCAATCTTCGTTTTTTCGATTGAATCTTTGCACTCAATCAAGCACGCCAGCCCGTCCGAATAAACCACACCATCAATTTGCTCGATCTCTTCTCCACCAAGCTCGACGCGATACGGCCAACGCACCTCCGCGCCTTCGAGTTCGAACGCTCGGAGCACAAGATACTCAAAAGCTCTTCCTGCTTCCCACTCCGGCGTGTCGCTCGCTTCAATCGATTTCCAAAGGCGCAGCAATTCTCTTCTTGTGAAGCGTGAGATTTTTTGCTGATACGTCGGCTGGTCAAACATTTCAACTCCCCCTTTTGATTACTTTGCCATGCTCTCAACTTCACCAAGCACTTTATCCAACACCTCGCTCAAAAAATCCGCGTCGCTCTTCGTAATGCACATCGGCGGTTTGATGCGCAGCGTGTTGCCGAACAAGCCGCCTTTGCCGATGAGCAGGCCGTAGTTCTTCGTGCGCTCCATCACTTCGGCAGTCTCGCTCGTGGCCGGCTCCTTCGTTTTGCGATCTTTCACCAACTCCACGCCGAGCATCAAACCCATGCCGCGCACTTCGCCAATGAGACGATGCTTGTCCATCAAACCCGTGAGCTTCTCTTTCAAATAATTCCCAACCGTGAGCGCGTTCGCTTGAATGCCTTCTTTGTCGATCACTTCGAGCGTCGCGAGACCTTGCACCATCGAAACCGGATTGCCGCCGAACGTATTGAACCAAATCTTTCCCATCATCGAATCCGCAATCTCTTTGCGCGTGGTGAGCGCGCTGAGCGGAATGCCGTTGCCGATGCCTTTCGCCATTGAAATCGCATCGGGCGTTACGCCCCAGTTTTCAATGCCCCAATAATGCGTGCCCGTGCGGCCGAAACCGGTTTGCACTTCATCGGCGATAAAAATGCCGCCGTATTTTTTCACAATCTCATACACGATCTTAAAATATTCCGGCGGCGGGGTCACGGTTCCGCCCACGCCTTGCATCGGCTCCGCGAGAAACGCTGCGATCTTGCCGCTCGTGCTATATTTGATCACGCTCTCCACATCGCGCGCGCATTGCACGTCGCAACTCGGATACGTGAGATTGAACGGGCAGCGATAGCAATAACCCGGCGCGGCGTGATACACATTGCCCGTCATCGGCACGTTCATGCGCCACGTGCTGTGACCGACGATGCTGTTCGTCGCGAGACTCGCGCCGTGATAACCGTTACGCAACGTGATGACATCGAGATTGCCCGTGAATAAACGCGCGAGCGTGAGCGCGAGATCGTTGGTCTCACTGCCCGAGTTGGTGAAGAACGTCACTTTCAAATCCGCGCTCGGCATTTTCTCTGCGAGTTTCTTCGCCAGCAACGGCATCGCAGGATGCAAATAGATCGTGGTCGTGTGTTGAATCTTGTCGATCTGCGCCTTCGTCTTCGCAATTACTTCGGGATGGCAATGGCCCACGCTGATCGTCACGATGCCGCCGATGGCGTCGAGATATTGGCGGCCCGTGTCGTCATAAAGATATTGCATCTCGCCGCGCACGAGATTGATCGGCTCGCGATAATATTTGAACACGACATTCGGAATGTATTCATTGCGCAGCGCGAGCACTTCATCGCGCGTGAGTTCACGTTCGCTGTTTTCGTTCGAAGGGTTGAATGGCGCGGGTGTGACGCGACCGGATTTGATTTCTTCCTGCGCGCGGGCCGTGATTTTTTCCATGAGAGTGCTCCCGAAAGATGGAAGATTGCAGTGCGTAGTTTTTAAGCTCAAACTGGCAGAATAATCCGCCGGCAGAATGATTTGAAATGATTCTGCTGTTGCATCATTCTGCCAAAGATTTATGGCAACGCTGCGTCGTAAACTTCGCGACGAGATGGAGGTGTGACGTAAGAAATGCAGATGACTCATTCGAAATGCGCGGCCAATATAATAGGCCGATTTCCAAAAAGCAACCCTTCGGCAGCGAACTGCGCAGACAAAAACAACTTGACAAAGCATGCGGATTTCCTAGCTTTGCCTTTCAGTTTTCAAAAAACGCGAACGCATCTCTGCACTGTCATCCTGCAAGGACCTTCCTCGCACTCGGCACGCTTCTCAAAACAAACAGCGTCTCAAGCGCGAGGAACGATTCTTACAGAATGACAGTTTTAAAATTATCCGGAGATCAATATGCCTCACCTCGCCATAAACGGCGGCACGCCCACGCGCACCAAACCTTTTCCCAAATGGCCGTTCCTGCGCCATGAGCAACTCACCGCTTTGCAAGCCGCGTGGGAAAGCGGCGTGTGGGGCGTGCGCAGCCCGCACGTTGCCGAGTTCGAAAAACGTTTCGCCGAATTTCAACACGCCAAGCATGCACTCGCGAGCGCGAACGGCACGGTCGGATTGTGGGTCGCGCTCAAAGCCTGCGGCGTGAAAGCCGGCGATGAAGTCATCATTCCGCCGTACACGTTCATTGCCACCGCGAGCGCCGTGCTCATGGCCAACGCCGTCCCCGTGTTCGTGGACATCGATCCGAATACATACAATATCGATGCGACACAAATCGAAGACGCGATCACTGCGCGCACCGCAGCCCTCATGCCCGTGCATATTGCCGGACAACCCGCGGACCTCGATGCGATTCTCGCCATTGCCGCAAAGCACAATCTCCCCGTCATCGAAGATGCGGCGCAAGCGCACGGCTCCGAATGGCGCGGCCGTCGCGTCGGCGCCATCGGCACGGCCGGCGTGTTCTCGTTTCAATCTTCGAAGAACATGTGCGCGGGCGAAGGCGGCGCGATCGTCACGGACGCGAAAGAAATTTTCGCGCGCTGCTTTTCATACCACAATTGCGGTCGCACGCTCGAAGGCGCGTGGTACGAACATCGCGTGCTCGGTTCGAACCATCGCATGACCGCGTGGTCCGCGGCGATTCTCAACGCGCAATTCGCGACGATTGAAGGCGACATGCAATTGCGCGACCGCAACGCCGGCTATCTCGATCAACGCCTCTGCGAAATTCCCGGCATTCGTCCGCTCATTGTGCATCCCGGCGTTACGCGCCACAGCCGCCATCTTTACATTATGCGCTACGAAGCCGAAGCCTTCGACGGGCTGCCGCGCGAAAAATTTCTCGAAGCTCTGCAAGCCGAAGGCATTCCCGCATACAAAGGTTACAGCCCGCTCTATCGCGAAAAAATGTTCGCGCTCGACCCGCGTGAATATCCGTGGATCGAAGGCCGCAACTATCACGAACTCGCGCTGCCCGTGTGTGAGCACGCGTGCGACGCAGAAGCCGTGTGGCTCGCGCAAAGCGTGCTGCTCGGAACCGAGAGCGACATGGAAGATATCGTGCATGCCATCGCGAAGATCCAAAAACATGCGCACGAGCTGCTGCCCAGCAATATCGTCACCACTGTCGAACTTGGCATGGAAGAAACGACCGCGGATAGCCTGCTCTAATCGCTCGAACACATCTCCACAGAAATTTTTATGCTCTGTCGCTGCGCATATTGGCGTTCTTCTGTGCTGGTTTACCGAGGGGGCTAGCCGGCCTAGCTGACTTAAAGCGCTTCGCGGATTGTAAAAAGCAAAGACTTCGTTGACTCCTTTTGCAAACCCAAAGGAAAACTTCCACAGATCACGCCGATGAGCTCAGATTCATAAGGGTTCATCTATCTGCGCCATTCTGGGCCATCAGCGGATTGCTTCGTTTGCCTATTGCCGCGATTTTAGCTTAATGCCACGCGCCGCGGGCAAATACACAAAAGGAACATCATGCTCATTGATCAATCATGGTATCAACGTCCGGAAGGAATGCCGGGGCACGAGTCCGCGGGCGGAGTCGTCGCGCGCGTTGAGGACGGGCGCATTTATGTCGCCTTCACCACCGAACGCGATCTCGCCGAATACGTTTTGCCCAAAGGCCACGTGGACGAAGGCGAGTCTCTCGAACAGGCCGCGCGCCGCGAAATCGGAGAAGAAACCGGACTCACGGACTTGACCCTGCTCGACAAACTCGGCGTCAAATCGCGCTTGAATTTTAGCAAGACGTCGTGGAAAGAAACGCACTACTTTCTTTTTTTTACTCCGCAAATGCACGCCACGCCCACAGATTCACACAATCACGACGCGCTCATTTGGCAACCGCTCGACGCAATTACCAACCTCTTCTGGCCCGAACAGCGCGAGTTGATTGAGGAGCATCGTGTGAAGATTGAAACCCGCGTTAAAAATTTTTCGCGTGAACGTGATCGAATTTCGGAAAGTATCGCGAGCGCTTTAACACCCCCCTGCCCCCCTCAAGGGGGGAATGATGGTGGCGGTGACGCATATAAAAATTCCCCCATTCGAGAAGGGGGCGATGCGGCAGATGCCACGCAAGAAAATCCCCTCCTTGAGGGAGGCCGGGGGTGCGTCGCACGGAATCTTGCACTCTTCCTGTTCGCTATTCTCCTCACTCTGACCTCAACCGCATATTCACAAAGCAACGATTGGCGCAAGGAACTTCAAACCGCAAACGAAATCACGCGCACGGCCGAACGCGCGGCGCGCCCGCTCACTGAATACGTCAAAGCTTGGCGTGAGGCACGGGCAACCGGCGAGAACAGCACATTGAGCGCTGCGACGCAAGCGCAATGGGCGCGCGACATGGCGCAGCTCAATCAGAGTTATCAAAGTCTGCTCGCTTTTTCCGCGCGCTATGAGCCGATACGAAAATTATCTTCTGAAAAGTTTTTGAAATGGTCGAACAGCAGGAGCCAAGAGACGGCGCAACACGATCAATTCGAATTGCTGCTCACTCTGCTCGACGCCGAGCGCGCGTTGTATGATATTACGGATTCTCTGCAAAGCGCCGCGGGCAATTCCATCATCGTGAAGAATCGTCTGAATGAGGGCAACCGTTCGTTCGGATTGCAATATGGTTTGTTCGAGAAAATGAGCGCGGATTATTTCGACCCGCAACGGCGGCAACGCACGCGCTCGCGCTTCTTTCAATTAAAAAAACAGAACGCCAAGCGTGGCACACTCTCACCAACTTTGAAACAACGCGCGGAAACTTTGTTGAATGATCCAACACTACGCCATGTCGCGAGCCAAAGCGATATCGCCGTCACTTGGAATAACTCGGTTGCAGGTTTTGCGGCGACGCTTGATCCCGCCACGGACTTGGCGGGCCGCACGGTGCATAACCTTTCGCAATTTTTCGGCAACTTCGTGGGCACCAATTTATTTCGCGTGTTCAATGCCATCGGCATTGGCGAATCGCGCGGGCACGCGCTGCCGGCGTTTTATGAATACTATCCCCATCCTGCCGGCGAGAAGCACGGCGTGCATCCCGCACTGGTCAACGCGATTGCGAGTCGCCTTCGCGCCGGTGATTTGTTGTTCGAAAAAACCCGCTTCGCAATTACGGACAAGCTCATCCCCGGCTATCTCGGCCACGTGGCGATCTATTTGGAGAGTTATGCCGCACTCGAACAACTCGGCGTGTTCGAAACCGAGGAAATGCGGCAAGCGGCCTCGGGCATGGATGCGGATGACATTGCAAACGCTCTGGCGGATTACGCGCGCGAGTTGGAGAGTCTTAATGAAAAAGAAGAATGGCTGGGTTATGCCCTCATGCGGCGGCGCCTGGCGGGGAAAAATTTCAACGGCGCGCCGCTCAATCCCCTGCTCTTTGAAGCGCTCTATCGTCTCAAATACAAACACGCGAACGTGATCGAAGCGTTGCGCGACGGGCAAACCATTGCCGCGCACGAGGGCGGCGTGACCATGAATCCTTTCGAGCATTTTTTGTACGTGGATGATTTCGTCGCCACACGTTTGCGCAACGAGGGCGCACGCGCAGATTATGAAAAGATGCTCGCGCGTTTTTTGGCGCTCGCGCTGCTGCAATACGGCAAGCCGTACGATTTCCGCTTCGACGTGAACACGCTCGACGCCATTGTGTGCAGCGAGCTGGCGTATCAAAGTTTTGTGGATATCAAATTCCCCACGAGCCCGTCGTTCACCGGCGCCTCGATCTCGCCCGATCAAGTGGCGCAAGCCGCGGGCATAACGACACGGCTTGATACCCTGCAAATCGCGCCGCCGTTCGATCTCGTGCAATGGTATGAAGACGCGCGGCCGCTTTTTCCCACGAGCTTGCTCGAAAATTTCGAAGCCCGCACGAACACGGCAGTTTCGCTCTCAGGCAACGACTCTTTGGTGATTCGCGCGTTCATGGCCATGGTGCGCGAGGAGTCGGGCGGCATGAAACTGCTCTCTGAAAACGAACGCAAGCAGTTCGAAGCTTTACGCGCGCAAGCTGAAGCCGCACGCGAGCGGCATCGCGAGGCCTTAAAGCAAATGCCCGTGCAGGACTCCTCGCCGAGGATTTCACAAACTGAAGCCGGCGTCGAACGGCGCTTGCAGAATTTGTACATCACGCTCGATCAAGAGATCGCGCGCGCGCAAACACGCGGCGCAACGCAAACGGAAATCGCCGCGCTGCGGGAAAACGCGCTCAAAAAATATTCTGCGACGGCGCAAACGGAGCACGAGCGCATCGCGGCACTGTCTGAAACATTCGCGCGCTGGCAAACCGGCGCGGCCTTTCGTCCGAGTTATCCCGAATTATACTCCGGCGGCGAGCGCTTCTTTCTCGCGGTCTTTCGTTCCGCAAGCGTGCAGGATGACGACGATTTCGGACGCGGGATCGATTTGCAGCTTGCGGGCAATCACGAAGCGCCGCGACGTTCGGAACTTTACACGCAGCGTTATGCCTTTCTCCCCTTTCATCTGCAATTTTTTGACAACGCGGGCAAAGCAACGAAGCGCGTGCAAGGCGGGGCGGCGCTCGCGGCGATTGCGCGTTACTATCGGCAGGGCGATTACGTAAAAATGCAGGCGCTCGATTGGCGCAATGACGCCTACGCAACGACGCTCTCGCCGTTGCAACTTGAAGCGGGCGGCGACAAAGGTCCGCTTTCCGCGGCGCTGAAACTGATGACGATCGGCAACGGCGACTATCGTTCGGGATTATATTTCGGGGAGCACGCGCGCATCGAAACGGCGCAATATGAGACGCGATACGGCAAGCGCGCGTTTACGATTGCGAATGTTTATTACGGCGCACGAGCACAATTGACGTTGGGAAGATTTCGCGCCTACAGTCGCGGCAGCCTCGGCGCGCGCGTGGGAGAGTTCGGCGAACGCGACGATCATGACGTGAAAAAAGATTTTCCGGAAATCCGCGAATGGTCGTTTGGGTTGGAATACTTCGGCTCTTCGCTGTATCGCGACAATGCGCATCGCGTAGAATTCAGCGTGCGCGAAGCGGATGCACGCTTCGTGCAGGGCCGCATTAAAAAAGATCGGCAAGCGCGGTTGTCTTATTCGTGGTCGTGGAACTTGTGAGAGGAGAGTTTAAGGGGGAAGATTTTCGAATCCCGAAGGGCCGCCCATATGCGCGAATTGAAGAGTATGGCGTTTATTCACATTGATTGGGAGCTTGAAGAAACACAATCTCCCAACTTAGCTTTTTTCTTTCTCGACGGCGTTGCGCATATCGTTCAGAAAACGCTCCATTGCCCGCGTGATCGAGCTTAATACCGTCGAGGTCAAATCATGTTGATAATGATTCGTGTAAACGACTTTCGTGCCCGAAGCGGTTTTGGTGAGCGACCATTCGCTGGTGCCCGGCAAGGGCCCGCCCGTGCGCTTGTAAACCAACCGTCCCAAATCTTGATCGTAGGCCAAAACTTCAATGTTGTATTTCACCTTCGCCTCGCCCGGCCCGGCAGTGACGGTATAATTTGCTCCCACCTGCATGCCGCTGTCAGCGGCTTCCACCTCTTGAAAGATCGGAGAAACTTGCGGCCAGCGCGCGATATCCAGATATTGCCAAACTTCAGCTAAAGGCCTTTTGATTTCGATCGTCTCTTTGAGCATGGACATGGCGCTTACCCTTGCATGAAAATGCGGCGAACAGCTTACGCAACCAAAACGATGCGCGAATGATAATAAGAAACACCTTGAGAATCAAGAACAATGTCCGCATGAAAACAAAAATGGCGCTTATCTGCGCCATCTTTTAATTCGAGTTTGTCAATGTGGAGCTGACCAGGATCGAACTGGCGACCTCTTGAATGCCATTCAAGCGCTCTCCCAACTGAGCTACAGCCCCTTTTGGGATGGGCGAACAATAAAAATTCTGCTCCCCAAAGTCAAGCGGTTTTTCCGCTTGCCGCAACGGGCGGGCGTCCAAGATCGTTGCGTTGCAGTGAATCTAAAGCAAGCCACACACGGATCAAATACGCAAACGGACAAAAGCTCTTCCGCGTGTGTTTTTGATCCGCGTGCGGCCAGGCCTTTTTCAATACGCGAGTCGAGACATGCGTTATCGCAACGAGTTCAAGCGCATGGATGTTTTCCGTTGCCGCCACGATAGCCACGAAAAATTCGAATACAAAGTTTCCGCCGCGCACATCCTCGAGCGCAAAAGCTGCTTCCCGCACGGCTGCGTGTATCATCGCTGGCGCTGCAAAATGTTTGAAAAAGGCAAAGCGTGCGTGCGCGGCTATAACTACGTCGGCAGGCTCTGCTCCGGCTGCGAGTATTTCATCGAAGACAAAATCAGCAATCGGCCTGAGCTGAAAATCTCAGAGGCCGAATATCAAGAATGGCGCGAGCGCTACGACGAGTTTGCGGAGTGGGTGGAGCGCTTGCGGAATCGTCAAGTGAACGTGCTCGGCGCAATCTCCGCGGTCAAGCCGCGGTTTCAGCAGTTCATTTATCCGAAGACGCACGAGCTGCGTTTGCGCGGTTTTCAAATCGCGTTCTCCGAAGCCTTCGTGGAGAACGATCATCTCGACGATGAAAGCTACGCCGTGGTCGGGAAGGAAGTGCAGGATCGTTTGCAATTCGCGCCGGGCATGCGAATCGAGTTTCGTGCCGTGTTCACGCTCAGTCGCAACCGCGTGCTGTTTGAAAAAGTGCATCGCAGCGAAATCGTCGAGCGCGGTGAAGAAGCGGCAGAGTGGAATTCGAGCAAGGCGCTCGTCGCGCGTTCCATTGCCACCGGCTTTGAATGGCAACCCGCGAAATGCCTGCAGTGCAAATACGGCGTGCTCGCCGATGTTGAAGACCGCCGCCAACCCGAAGTGCTCGAAAAGCGCCGGCTTTATTGTCTGCAAGGCATGCCGCATCCGGATTTGTGTACGCTCGTGCCGGGGAGGTCGTTAGCGGAAGATGAATGCCAAAAGTGATAGCTGTGCGGCCTACTTCAATCTCACATCCTTCCTCACTTGCCACACCCCCTGCTCGTCTTTCACGAACGGACGTATTTCTGCGAAGGTATCTTTCTTCTGTTCGTCTGAAAGCTTGCCATGATTCGGCAACCAGCGATCGCCTTCGAATTGCAATTCCGTATACTGCTTTTCTTGCTCCTTCGCCGTGATCACATAATGCACGTGCGCTGGATTACCGCCGCCCGGATAGGGCGCCGGCTTGATGGTGCGATATTCATACTTGCCTTCCGCATTCGTAAGCATCGTGCCTTTGAGGCGCGGATTGTTTGAGTCGTTTTTCCCTTTGCGGTAGTAACCCTCCGCGTCGGTATGATAGACGTAGATTTCCACGCCGGGTAGTGGCGTTTTGCCATCTGCGGCGTAAACCGTGCCCGTCACCACCATGGGCTCGCCCGGCTCATTCTCCGAAGCCAAAACAACGCGCCACGCACCGCTGCTCCCTTGTGCATGCGCATTTGCCATTTGCTTGTTCCCATGAAGCAGTATCATAGCGGAAAGAAGTGAAACAGCAACAAGCCGCCGATTGCAACGCGGCGTTTGCAGGCGCGCAGACGTTTTTGCTGGCATAGCGTTCTCCTGAAAAAATCTTTAAAGTTGTGAAGTTTGTTGCAAGGCGCCGATCAGGTTCTGCCCGAAAGGTGCTTCCCAGAAGACGTGCAAGAATCAATAGCGTTGCAACGGCAGATTCCGGGTGGCCTTCATGTTCCGCCATTCGTTCATTGAGATGCCGCTCGTGTAAGAGGGTTCGAAGCGCGGCGCGGCTTTGCATATTCTTCAGAAAAAGAAATCATCTGAAAACTTGTTTTTAGAAATTTTTCGTTGTACGTTGCCGCCCATATTTTCAAAGCGACGAGAATAAGGAGCCTTCCGCCCCGCTTTGAACGAAAACAGCACCATCACGTCAATCCCACAAAACCACAACTCTGGAAGCGCCGCCAACTTCGTTGCGATGCTCCGTCAAACCAAAAGGAATGTGCGCTATGCAGAAACTCAGTTTCACGGCTCACGTCGGTTTTTATGAAGAAGTCAAACGGCGCGTGTACGGCTATTTCGAAGAGAAGGGCATCTCACCGCACGCCGATTGGCGCATGTACCTCAAGACCGCGCTTATTCTGCTCTGGCTCGCAGCCTCGTACGTCATTCTGGTCTTCGCGACTTCTTCGTTGATTATGGCGATCATTTCCGCCGTAGCCGTAGCGCAGGGTTTCGCGTGGGTCGGGTTCAACATCATGCACGACGGCAATCACGGCAGTTACTCCAAAAACAAATACGTGAACCGCGTTATGGGCTTCATGCTCAATCTCATCGGCGGCAGCCACTGGTTTTGGAAGCACAAGCACAACGTGCTTCATCACACCTACACCAATATCACCGAGTTGGATGAAGACATTCAAGTCGATCACATTCTGCGCATGAGTCCGGAACAGCCGCGCAAGCCGTGGCATCGCCTGCAGCACCTCTATGCCTTTCCGGCATATTGTTTCATGTCTTTGCTCTGGGTCACGATCGGCGACTTCCGCAAATTTTTCTCGGGCCGTATCGGCGAGTATCAGCTCCCCAAGCTTTCCGCCTCTGAAACCACGCTCTTCTTTCTCACCAAGGTTTTTTATTTCGGCTATATGCTCGTGCTGCCGATGTTCTTTCACCCGGTGCTGTACGTGCTGGCGTTCTTCGTGTTCGTACACTTCGTGCTCGGCTTCACGCTCGCGCTCACGTTTCAATTGGCGCACGTCATCGAAGGCAACACGTTTCCCAAGCCGAACCTTGCGCCGCCCAGCATCGACAATGAATGGGCCGTGCACGAGGTCGAAACCACGGCGAACTTCGCGCCGAAGAATAAATTGGCGTACTGGTTGCTCGGCGGCTTGAATTTTCAAATCGAGCACCATCTCTTCCCGCGCATCTGCCACATCCATTATCCCGACATCAGCAAAATCGTCAAGAAGGCCTGCGAAGATTTCGGCATCAAGTATGTTTCGTATCCCACCGTGCGCGCGGCGATTGCGGCGCACTATCGCTTCCTAAAAAAACTCGGGCGCAAGGATAGCATAGCTCCGGAAGAAATGTTGGCGCGGGCATAATCTTAAACTGGAAACAACCAGGCAGAATAATTTTTCGGCAGAATAATGACGTTGTCATTCTGACGGCGAATTATTCTGCCCCTGGCATGACGGGCTTGAAGTTGAGAGGCAATTTCCCGCCGAAAATCTTCCCTTGCGCAACGCGCGCGATCTCGTTATTATTGTTCCAAGCACGTCACACTCACCATGCCGTTTTCACAAATCATGCGCCGCACTTTCAACACCGACATTCTCGATCAATACTTGCAGCGCGAACGCGCCGAGAATGAAAGCAAGCGCGAGCAAACGCTGGCACAAGTCATGAGCCTGCTGCCCAAGCTCGCGCGCGACTTTGGCTTGCGCGAAGCCTATGTCTTTGGCTCCTTGACGCAGCCGGGCCGCTTTCGCAAGCACTCCGACGTGGACCTCGCCGTGCGAGGCTTGAAGAAGGAAAATTATTTCGCCTTCATGGCCGCGCTGCACAACGCCCTCGAACGCGAAGTCGACGTCGTCGAGCTGGAGCGGCACCCGTGGCGCGAAAAAATTCTGGAGACCGGCATCAGATGGAAAAAGAAAAATTGATTTTGCTCGAGGCGGATTTGCAGGCGCAGCAAAAGCTAATTGACGCCGTTTATCGCAAGGCCGCTTCACGCCAAAAAGCCTCTGCCCACGATCCGATCGCTTTGGAGAGCCTCGCATATCAGTTGCACAACCTCTATTCCGCGTTTGAAGATTTGTTTCGCATCGTGGCGAATCATTTTGAGAATCACATTTCCGAGCAAGGCGGCTGGCACAAGGAACTTCTGAAACGCATGGCCACGGATATTCCGGGAATCCGCCCGGCCTTCATCTCTCCTCAAATGCATGAGTTGCTCGAAGACCTGCGCGGCTTTCTTCACGTGTTTCGCCACGCGTATCTTTACGAGCTTGATCCCGAGCGCATCGCCCTTGTTTATAAAAAAACCTTAAGCTTGAAAAAGGTCTACAAAGAAAGAATGAAACGCTTCCTCGCGCAGTTGCGAACCTCAAAGCAGACGTGAGCAACAACATGGCTTTCGACCTCACCCTCGCCGAGCGCATGCGCAAACAGCTCGGCAAACGCAAAAGCCTGGCCGAGAAAAAAATGTTCGGCGGTCTCGCCTTTCTGCTAAACGGCAACATGTGCTGCGGCGTCCATAGCGACGAAATGATCGTGCGCCTCGATCCTTCACAAACCGAGCAAGCCCTGCGCGAGCGCCACACGCGCATCTTCGACTTGTCGGGCCGGCCCATGAAAGGCTGGATTTTGGTGCAAGCGGGCGGACTTAAAACCGAACCGGCGCTCGCGAAATGGGTTGAGATCGGAGTGAAGTATGCTTCCTCCTTGCCCGCGAAGAAATGAGCTGGAATGGCCGGGGCTTAGCGATGTTCTCGCAACGGCTTGGCCGTTGCATTCAAAGCGCACGGCTCACGGCGGATCATGAAACAAAACCTCGGCGCAGCCGAGGTTGGAACGGTTACGAACGAACTTAATAAGCGCCCTCGCACCGCGTTCTCTCCTCAAACCCAATGATGCCCTCACACGATTTCCTCGTAACCAAACCACTCGGCGATATGCCGCCGGAAGAATTTCGGCGCTATGGCCATCAACTCGTGGATTGGATCGCAGATTTCTTTGCCAATCTCGACGCGCAGCGCGTGCTGCCTGCGAGCAAGCCCGGCGAGTTGCGCGCGCAATTGCCGCAAACTCCGCCGCAAACCGGCGAACCAATGCACGACATTCTCGCGGACGTCGATCGTCTCATCATGCCCGCGATGGCGCATTGGAATCATCCCGATTTCTTCGCGTACTTCGTGAGCAGCGGCAGCGGTCCGGGCGTGCTCGCGGAAATGTTGAGCGCCGCGCTCAACCCCAACGCGATGCTGTGGAAGAGTTGCCCGGCTGCAACCGAGCTTGAGCAAACGACGCTCGATTGGTTGCGCCACATGATGGGATTGCCCGAAACGTTTTGGGGCATCATGTATGACACCGCCTCAATCAGCATCATGCACGCCATGGCCGCGGCGCGCGAGCAACTCGATGATCTCGAACTGCGCGAGCACGGCATGGCCGGAAGAAAGGATTTGCCGCGTTTGCGCGTTTATGCTTCGGAGCATGCGCACTCTTCCATCGACAAAGCCGCGCTCATTCTCGGCCTCGGCCAAGCGGGCGTGCGCAAAATCGAGGTGGATGAAAAATTCCGTATGCGGCCCGAGGCTTTGCAGCGGGCGCTCGACGAAGATCGCGCAAAAGGTTGGCGGCCGGTTTGCGTTGTTGCCACCGTCGGCACGACTTCGATCACCAGCATCGATCCGATTCCAGCCATCGCCGAAATTTGCAAAAGAGAAAACGTGTGGCTGCACGTTGATGCGGCGTATGGCGGTTCCGCGGCCATCGTGCCGGAGCTGCGCTGGGTGCTCGAAGGCTGCGAGCATGCGGACTCGCTCGTCGTCAATCCGCACAAGTGGCTTTTTGTGCCGTTGGATTTGAGCGTGCTCTACACGCGCAAGCCGGAAGTGCTGCGCCGCGCCTTCAGCCTCGTTGCGGAATATCTGCGCACCGCGCAAGATCGCGAAGTGGAAAATTTTATGGATTACGGCATTCCGCTCGGCCGCCGTTTCCGCGCGCTGAAATTGTGGTTCGTGTTGCGTTATTTCGGTTGGGAAGGATTGGCCGCGCGCTTGCGTGAACACGTGCGCCTCGCGCAAGAACTCGCCGGTTGGATCGACGCGCATCCCGATTTCGAACGCATGGCGCCCGCGCCGCTCAGTCTCGTCTGCTTTCGCGCGCATCCCGGCCACATTCAAAATGAAGAAGAACTCAATCGCCTGAATGAAAATCTTTTGGAAGCCGTGAACAACACGCGCGAAGTTTTTTTGTCACACACCAAACTCAACGGGCAGTTCGTGCTCCGTTGCGCCATCGGCGGCATTCGCACCGAAGAGCGGCACGTGCGGAAGGCGTGGGAGATCGTGCAGAAGCAGCTTGCGCGTGTGATCGCCGCGCATTGAGATCGTGACGCATCCCTCTCAATTGTCTAATGGGAAGAATCTTCCTAGCATTCGGCACACCGCTTCAAACCGACTGTGTATCGAGCACGAGGGAAGATTCTTACAGCATGACAAGACCTGAATGAAAGCGCAATCCTAAACCGAGGCCCTCATGAAACTTCTCTCCTTCAACGTCAACGGCATCCGCGCCATTCTCAAAAAAGGCTTCACGGATTTCATCGCGAAAGCCAGGCCCGACGTGATTTGCATTCAAGAAACGAAGGCGCGGCCGGAGCAGGTCAATCTCGAACTGCCGGGCTACATGCAATATTGGAATTGGGCCGCGAAGCCCGGCTATTCCGGCACGGCGACGTTCACGAAAATCGAGCCGCTGCGCCACACCAAAGGCATGGGCATTGCCGAACACGATAACGAAGGCCGCGTGCTCACGCTCGAGTACGAGGATTTTTTTCTCGTGAATGTGTACACGCCCAATGCCCAACGCGAGCTGACGCGTTTGGATTATCGCATGCAATGGGACAAGGATTTTTTAAAATATTTGAAGAAGCTGGAGAAGAAAAAGCCCGTGGTATTTTGCGGAGATTTGAACGTGGCGCATACTGAAATCGATCTCACCAATCCCAAAGCCAACGTGGGCAACCACGGCTTCACGCCGGAAGAGCGCGCGGGCTTTGATAAAATCGTCAAAGCGGGATTCATTGACACCTTCCGCGAGTTTACGAAAGAAGGCGGGCATTATTCGTGGTGGAGCCAAATCAGCAACGCGCGTGAACGCAACGTGGGCTGGCGCATCGATTACTTTTGCATTTCTTCCGCGCTGCGTCCGCGTTTGAAAGAGGCGTTCATCATGACGGAAGTCATGGGCTCGGATCACTGCCCGGTGGGGATTGTGTTGAAGTGAAATTAGCCTAAAGCTTCTAACTCATGGGCAAGGGGCAGATGAGTTGATCTTTGCAAAACGATGCGCGCTGCGCTCCTGCTCGCACCCTTGCCCTTTCCCTCAAATATCTTCATACCTCGTTTCAATCTCGCCCAGCGCCTTAAATTGCAAAAAGAAATAGCTGCTGTATTCCTCCGGAGGAACGATGCGGTATTTTTTCTTTGTCGAACCCGGAACGCGGCGTTTTAATCCTGCTAAAAGCTCTGCGGCGCGGATTGATCTAAAAGGATAACTGATTCCGGAAGTCATGCACCAATCGCCAAACGGAATCAGGCGCGTCGCCAACAGCGAGCCGAGTTGGCAAGTGGCGGAGAGGTTGAGATCGATGAGCTTATACGGCCCGGATTGCTTGATCAGATCTTTGAGGAAGACCGCGCTCTCCCTTTTATCCACGTCCTCGATTTGAAACAGCGAAAACCAGGCTTTCAATTTCGCTTCGAAGAGGCGGCGTTCGTCCGGCGTGAACTCTTCCGGCGGACGCGAAAGATAAAAATCCGAAACGACGTTGCGCTCGCCGCGCGGGAGGTCATAAAAAATCCGATCCATGAGCGAGCTGGTTTCATCTTCATTGTCGAAGATCATAACGCCCCGATGCATAATCTGGAGTGAGTGTGCCGCAGTAGACAGCTCGTGCCCCTTTACGGTTTTCATAATACGATTCGCCATCTCTTTGCCGAGCTTGCGGAATTTGACGTACTCTGATTTCACGTGCTCCTCCTCGTCCTCCTGTTATAACTGTTCTGGCCGAAAAATTTGATACGGAAAAACGATCGTATCGATAACAACTTCGCTCGTCGTAACATGGTAGATAATTCGATAGCGCTTCACCACGAGTTGTCGATACGCGGGATGTTCCGGCGCGACGGAACCTCGGAAAGGGCTGCGGCTCAGTGTCGCAGCCGCGAGCTGCAATTTTCGCCCGAACGGAAGAGCGCGCGAGGGCGCTGCCTCTAAGATTTCCGCGACGATCGCGCGGAGCCGCCGTTGCGCCGAGCGCGTCCAGACAACCCGGTATTGATCTGCTTCCACATGTCCTCCATTACTTTCTCATGAGGAATCTTTTGCCCTAGATCTGCTTGGCGACGGCCTTCAGCAATCGCATGTCGAACATAGATGGTATAGAGCGCCCGCCGCAAAGATATTTTCCTTTGGCGTCCACGAAAAAGCTCTTGCACGCTATGCAGCATTTGGTCTTTGGAAATCAGCACGTCTTGCATACGACCTTTCCTTTCATTGATGATGAAGAATAAGCAGCGTTGCTTCAAAAAGCAATCGTTCCCTTGCTTTTTGCCGTTTCGACACGCACACTTCACCCCGCGCGAAACCTCGGCGCCTTCCCGAAAAAGAATTGAAACGGAATATGGCTGCGCGTCGCCCAGTGCGTCTCGCTGTGCAACGCTTCGGGAAACGCAAAGTAGAGCAAGTTCTCTCCGAAGACGTAACCCCGCCGCAACAACAAATCGCGCATGCTGCGCGTCACTTCATAATTATCTTCGGGCCAGCCGCTGTCGAGATAGATTTGCAAATCGCGCTTCGGTTCCTGCGCGATGCGCGCCATAAGATCGTCGCGATACGTGAACGTGCTCGACAGGCACGCAGTTTTGCCGAACACCTGCGGATATTGCCACGCGAGGTAGAGCGAAACCACGCCGCCGAGCGAGGAACCCATCACCGCGGTGTTTGCTGCGCTCGCGAGCGTGCGCAAATGCGTATCCACCTCGCGCTTCAATTCTTCCACGAGAAAACGGCCGAAGCCTTCGTACCCCGGCTGCGTGTATTCATACATGCGGTCGTGCGGATAAATCCCCACCACGATCACTTTGTCGATAACGTTCATCGCGTTGAGGCGTTCCATGGTCTCGTCGATGCGCCACTCGTTGTTAAAGAAAGCCTCTTCCGGGAAAAAAAGATTTTGGCCGTCGTGCATGTACAAAACCGGATAGCGTTTGAGCGTGTTTTCATCATATCCGGGCGGGAAGTAAATGCGCAAGCGATGCGAGTTCTGCAACAACTGCGAGTAGAAATCAATCGGCTCGGAAATCGTGCCGGCCTGTGCGCTGAAGAAATGCGGATACACGTCCCTCGTTTCGCCGGCGTTGACCACCGCGAGATAATTGTTGCCGAGCGACCAATGCCAGCCGTTACCGTCTTCGATGCACGGCTTGAAATAGAAATACGGTTTGCTCGTGCCCACGCGAAACTCGAACACGTTGCGCTCGCTGTTGACGCCCGCGGCTTCGAGGTTGCGATTCCAATCTTCATCCATACGCAACACGATGCGGCCGTCTTGCAGAGGATAGATCACACGAACGATCATGGTTTCCGACATAGCTTGATGCTCCTATAAAATTTCTTGCGGCTCTTTCAGCGGCTCATTACTTTTTCATAAAGAACTTCGCCAAAATCTAAAATGCTCTTCCGCAAGTCTTGCTTGTTTTTGCCCAAATGAATCAAATTAATCGGAAAATCTAACTCCTCGCCGAGCTTGAGAAACCACTGCCGCCACGCTTCGCGCGGCACCTCGCCAGATCGATATCCGAATCCAATTTGGAAGTATGATCGAGCACGGAGCCGAAGAGAATGACTTTCGTTGCGCCGTGCTGCTCGAGAATCTCCACGGCCTGCGCCGCGATTTGGCGCGCGTGTGCGCGGCGTTTCTCGATTTCTTCTTTCTCACGTTGCCGGCGTTGTTTCCAGCCGGCGATGTAAGAAGAGTAGTCGGACGGTTCGAGATTCGTTTGTGCGGCGGCTTGTGGAGTTTGGCTCATGGTTTTATTTTGTTAAATATTCTTGCATCAATTTTTTCAAATTTAGAACAACCCCCGCAAAGCGCAAGGGAGTTTTTTGACGCAGGCTGGGGCCGCTCCTTTCAATAAACGTTTGCGCGATAATCAGCAGCGCAAATTCGGACTTGCTATTCTCAAAATGCCGGTTCATTTTACACCACTCAATCCCGCAAGAGCACTTCATCAAACTTTAGGCGTTGCCCATGCCCCAAAAACAATCTGAAGCTATTCCCAGCGCGGTTGCGCCTGCACACGCGGCTATCGTCGCATTGCTCGACACGATTTGCGCGCAGCATTTGAACAACGAATATGCTGAACTCGCGCATCGTTTGGCGGCAACATTGGCGCGCAAGCGGCCCTCGCCGATCGTGCGCGGCAAGCCGGAGATTTGGGCGTGCGCGATTCTCTATGCGCTCGGCGCGGTGAATTTTCTCTTTGATAAAACACAAACGCCGCACTTGCGCGCGGACGAGTTGTGCGCGCTCTGCGGCGTGAGCACGAGCAGCGGCGCAAACAAAGCCAAGCTCATTCGCGATATGTTGAACATGATGCCGCTGGACCCCAATTGGTGTTTGCCCCATCTTGTTGATAAAAATCCGCTCGTTTGGACGCTGCAGGTTAACGGCTTTCTTGTGGATGTGCGCCATATGCCGCGCGAAGTGCAAGAGATCGCTTATAAAAAAGGGTTGATCCCGTACATTCCGGCGGATCGGCTGTGAAGCTGTTCGCATAAGTAGTCTCGCCCCTTTGTGGGGCGCTGCGGCGAGTATGAATTCATTTCTCCAACAACCTTCAGCCGCTAGAACGTGCCGCTTTTACGAAATTATTAAGCGGCCTCATACGTGTGCGCAACTCAAGAAAGGAGTGTGGCGAATGGCCTCCGCGATTCAACGAGGTTATTTTGTTTTGGCGGATATTTCCGGTTATACCTCTTTCATGGCGAGCAATGAGCTTGATCATGTGCAAGGCATCTTGAACAACATCATCACGCTCCTCATCAATAATCTCACGCCCACGCTCACGCTGGCCGAGGTCGAAGGCGACGCCGTGTTCGTGTATACGCCGCACTCGAGGATGCGACGCGGGGAGACTCTGCTCGAACTCATCGAGACAACTTACGCTGCGTTCCGCGACCGCCAAAAAACCATGCAACGCAACGCGACTTGCTCGTGCAATGCCTGCCAGGCGATTTCCAAACTGGATTTAAAATTTGTCGTGCATTACGGCGAGTATGTTCTGCAAGAAGTCATGGGCCGCGACAAGCCGCTCGGCTCGTGCGTGAATCTCGCGCATCGCCTGCTCAAAAATACCGTGAGCGAAACCAAAGGCTGGCGCGGCTATCTCCTGTGCTCTGAGGAGAGTTTGAAGCAAATGGAAGTCTGGCCGAACTCCATGCACGAAGTCGTCGAAACCTATGCGCATCTGGGCGACGTCCAAACTTATAGTATGAACTTGGATCTGCGCTATAAGGAACTCACCGAAGATCGTCGCACGTTGCTCAAAGCCGAAGACGCGGACGTTGCGCTGACGCATCAGTTTGCTGCGCCGCCGCCGATTGTGTGGGATTGGTTGAATGATCCGCCCAAACGCACCATCTGGATGCAGGGTTCTTCCTGGGCCGTGAAAGAGCGGCCGCGCGGACGCACCGCTGCCGGAAGCCACAATCACTGTTCGAGCTATCGTTTCATCGAAGAGATTTTGGATTGGCGGCCGTTTGAATATTTTACCGTGCGCTATTCCCGAGGTTTTCTCAAGCTCATTATCACCGGCGAGCTGAGGCCGAACACGGAGGGGACGCAGGTTTATTGGAACATGAAAGTCGATCGCAACTGGCCGCGCTGGTTTTACTGCCCACTGTGCAAACTCATTGCCATGCGTTTGATGAAGCTGCCGCAGTGCTTTCAGAATGTGGAGCGGTTGATTGCCGCGGAAAGATAAAGAACAGTTGATTGGGCGAATATAGCTCGTTGCGGTTGAAAGAATTCCTACTCTCTCACCACTTTGCCACCGAAGGCTGAAATCGCTACCCGAATCTTAACAAGGGCTCAAAACATGAATGAAATTTGATTCAACATTACACCTGATTGCTTCGATTCGACGCCCTCCCTCAAAAAATTACACTTGACATTTCCCTTTTTTTTGCACTTACCAGCCATTAGATCAGCATTCTTCTTTCCTTCCGAATCCGAATCTTCTCCGGCACCGACGCGCTGATCTTCATCAAAGCCCAAAGGCTAAGAATCTACTGCTTCAGATAACCATGTTGCGGATACAAAATTTGAAGCCTTCAAACTCAACAAGCTCGTGACTTCTTACAGGCAGCAGAGTGCCGCTTTTGCCAATTTTATATGCAATCTAAAATGTGTGACCAGCTTGAGATGCTGGCAGAAACCCGTTCAATTAATTGAAAGGAGACTTGCAATGAAGCTAACGCTCGGTTCGCCTATGACTCAGGAAATGTGCGCCGAAAGCGATCATCAGGTTGGGACGACCCTGCTCACGAACGATGATACGCCAATCGAAGGATCTGGGCCGTGCAAGGCATGCGACTGCAGAGGATACATTCCGAACAAACCCCCAAACGACTATTGTAAAAATTGCCAACACTCTTGGTACATGCACGAAAGTGTTTGACAAGAGGTGCCTTCGAACAAACTATTATATTAAGCGGCCCAATTCGTTTTTTCTACACGAATGGCTGGCTAACGAATTCCCTTCAAACCAAGGAAAAGCAACTTGTGTAAACCACGAATATATGCGCACAAGTTGCTCTACGCAAAAAAAATGATCTCCAATCAAACAAGGATAAACTATGAGCGACCAAGTCCTTTTCCAAAAAGACGATCGGGTTGAAGTTACCCCAAAACTTTTCAAATATAACGCTCAAGTCATCCCAATAAAGAATATCGCGAAGGTAACAGATTTTGAGATGCCATTTGAATTTAAGAATATGCTCTGGAATGGGTTATTTTTTATTGGAGGTATTTGGTTGATATTCAAATTCGACGCTCTTCTAAGTCTCTTGGGACTCGGTGCTTGTGCCATATCCGGCTGGAACCTAAAGGACATCTTTAAGAAACATTATGTGGTTGACATTGACTTCCTCGACGGGCAAGAGATTTCGGTCCACACAACTGACCTTGACTACGCTGTCGAGTTGAGAGATGCACTTCGCAAGGCGATGAGTATGAACTGATGATCCCAAATCTATCGTTCGAGTTAGAACGAATTGATGGATCAACTTTCAGGTTTTTTCAAGTGCTCAGAGAAAATATTTGCCGCTTGCTGTAACTGTTTTACGGTTATGGCAAGCCTCGCCATGTTCATTATTGAAATACGCACAATAATAGCTAACTCTGCTACAATCCACCTGCAGTGTTAATTTTGAGGAAGTGTCATGGCAGATTACAACGTTCGGCTCTCCCGACTCCACCATCGCGTATGGCAAGAGGAATTAGGATTATCTGCAACTATTGATGAGTTTGGCTGGATCCAATTCGAGTCCGACGCGCTGGATAGCTTGACAATTATTATTGCCCGCAATACTCAGGATCAAAGAAGCGAATGAAATGTTCATGGACAAACTGTGCAAAGCGACTAGCGATACAGACGTTTAATGTTCTTCATACAGGGTAGTCATCGGGGATCATTGATAGATCACATGTGACTGCCCACCTCCCCAAGTATTTTCTTCTTACTCCCTCACCATCGGCACCTCCACACACGACGCAAACTTCTGCGACCGATACACGCGCTGCGTCGCGGTTTGAAAATCTTCTTCCTTCGCGGCGAAAATGCTTTCGACAAACTTCTGCGGGTTACGGTCGATCACGGGAAACCACGTACTCTGCACTTGCACCATAATCTTGTGGCCGCCGCGGAAGGTGTGATCGTCACCGTGCAACGGAAACACTAGCGACCTCTGTCTGGCTCGCGAAAAAGCTCATTGCCGAACCCTCCAGAACTGCTCCGCAACTCTCCGCCTCGCATTAAAACTTGCTCGCTCTCGTCATCATAAACGTCGGGGTGAAATGCGAGAGCGGCCACGCCTCCCATTTGTCTTCGAGAAAGCCGGTGATTGCAAAGCCGGCGTCAATTTGGCCCCCGATTTGATCTTCTAATGTGTGCCCAAACTCCAACGGCGCGCCGCTCGCGAGATAGCGCTGTCGCTCTTCTTCATTCAAACTACGCAGATCAGAATAAGGCAGCGTGTGGCGCACGTGAAATTTGCCTTCGTCCATCCTTGCGTCATCAAAAATATAAAAGACGGGATTGACAAATCCCGCGAGCAATGCGCCTCCGCGCTGCAAGACGCGATACGCTTCACGCCACACAGGCCGCACTTCCGGCACGAATACATTCGAGCACGGATGCACGATGAGGTCAAAGCTCTCATCATCGAACATGTGCAGATCGGCCATGTCGCCTTCGACGGTTTTGATTTGCAAGTTTTCTCGCTCGGCAACGAAGCGATCTTGCGCCAGTTGTTTCGGCGAATTGTCGAGCACGGCCACATGCGCGCCCGTGGCGGCGAGCAAAGGCGCCTGTTGTCCTCCGCTCGCGGCGAGGCAGAGCACTTCACACTTGTTCAAATCAGGAAACCATGCTCTCGGCGCAGGCTTTTCCGGCGTGAGAAAAATTTTCCACTCGCCACTGCGCGCCCGCGCGATTGCTTCGCGGCTCACGGGAATCGTCCATTTATTGCCGGCTTCGACTTGGCGATTCCATGCGGAGCGATTGTATTCTCGCACGTTCATTGGCATTCCCACATCCGATTATTACCTATGATAAAAATGAAGCCGTCGATGAGCGAACTCTCCGCGGCTTGTGCGTCGATTTCACGGCTTGACTCCCTCGACGATACGCTGCCAAGCAATCGGTGCGAGCGTGCGCCCCTTTCTTCCGGTCACGGCCTCGGCGTTTTCCACCGCTCGGCGCAATGCTTCGCACACGGATTCCGCGGCGGCGTGAAAAAGTGGAGAAAGGTCGTCGTGCGTGAGCCATTGCTGTTTGAAGAGTTGGAATTTCTCTTCGAAGGCATTGTCGATCACATTCGTCGTCGAGAACGCGAGTGCGAGCTGTTGCGCATCGTTTTCCGCGAGACCGAAGGCATCAAGCCCGCGCATGCCCGCTTCCGCGAGTCGTCGCAGCGCCTCCGGCAAAAGCGGCGCATCCGTGGCAATGAGCAACACAAAACTCGGTGCGAGCGAAGTTGCGGCGCTCGTCTCAGAATTTCGCACAAGCCCACCGTTCGCCGCGAGCACGGCGCCAACGACATATCGCTCGCTTCCGATTACGGCCGCGCGTGACGCTTCGCCCACTCCTCCCTTTCCGCCAAACGCACAAAGCCCGCGGCCAATGCCGACGCTGCCGCAAAGCATGGGAGTATTCTTTGCCTCTTGAATCGTGCGCAGCACGTCGTCGTGCGTAATGCGGCGCTCACGCAAATCGTTGAGATAGCCGTCGTCGAGGCCAATCACGATCGGCGGCCACGCATTGTCAATGGGCAATCCCGGCTCGCGTTGATGGCCGAAAGTGATGAGGGCATCGTATGCAATTCCGACAGTCGTTGCATTGCACAAAACGATTGGCGAAGAGAAAGTGCCAAAATCCTGCGCGACGTGGAGCCCAGTCCATTCGTTCCAATTGCCGGCAGCAAAACTGCCGAGAAAAAGTTTGCGGTTGCGTTGCGCCAGTGGGTATGGCAAAATCACCGTAAGTCCGGTTTGCACGTCGCCGCTTGCCAAGGTGAAATGGCCAAAATGAACGCCACGAACGTCGGTGATGCTATTTTGAAGCACGATTGCTTGCACGATGGAATCAATCCAATTTAGCTCGGAATAAGCACGGCAGGGAATTTCTTTTAGCGATGCACAATCTACGCTCCACGATCAACGTGAGCTAGCGTCCATACTTCTTCATAATCTCCGGCAAGCGTTCCAGCGGCAGCGCGAACGCCGTGTTACCGTTGATGCCTACCATGGTTTCTGCTACACACAGCGCGTTCAAAATCGCTTCTTCGGTCGCCTCCATTGCCGCTTGATGCGCACGGCTGATCCATTCGTCGTTGAAGATTTGAATGTCGGTGGCCGTGTCGTGCTCGCGAAGCACAATGCCGTTTGAGAAAAACAGCAAAAGATCGCCGGAGCCGTGTGAGGAAAGCGCGCCCGTGCGCGCCAACCCCAAGGCCATGCGCTTGCAGAGGCGCTGCAACTGTGAAGGAATCATCGGCGCATCGGTTGCGCCGATCAAGATGATGGATTTGGATTTTTTGCCTTCCACAGGCTGCAAATCGGGAATCTCTTTTCCTACCGGCACGCCGTTAATCATAAGCTGCTCGCGGTCGCCGAAGTTCGCTTGCACCAAAACGCCAAAAGTATAGCCGCCGTGCGTTTGCGGCAGCACGCGCGAGGCCGTGCCAATGCCGCCTTTGAAATCATAACACATCATGCCCACGCCGCCGCCCACGACACCTTCTTGCACCGGGCCGGTCTTCGCATTTGCAATCGCAGCGAGCACGTGCTCATCGCGGAGATGGCGACCCTCGGTATCGTGCAGAAATCCCGCCCACGTTTCTGCGACCACCGGAACAGGCACGCGCGCCGTGTCGCCGATTTCGGGATAGGTTTGCATGAACCATGTGAGGCCGCCGTTCATGACGCGGCCGAGGTTCGAAGTGTCGGTGAGAAAGATCGGTGATTCCAGCAATCCGGTTTGATCCACACGGCCCACACCCGTCATCTCGCCGTTGCCGTTCAGCACAAAGCGCGCGGCTGTGACATTCTCATGAAAAATGTTTTCACGCGGCATGATGACGGTTACGCCGGTGCGAATCGGGCCACGGCCGACTTGCAGCGCGCCCTCCCCTTCGATGCGCGTGCAATGGCCCACTTTCACGCCGGGCACGTCGGTGATCGCGTTCCATGGTCCCGTGGGCAACGAGCCAATGATGATACCGAGAGCACGCAAACGTTGGCGCGAGGTGGCTGTCTCAAATTTGGTGAATGGCAGAAGAACCGGAGCGCAAGTAGCAACGAGAAGTTGCTGGCAAAATCTCCGGCGCGAAAGCGGATGCAGTGAGGTCATTCGGTTGGCAAGTCGTGCGGTTCAAACACTCTTACCGATGCAGGAAGTCAAAATTTTTCGGGAAGCAATATAGTACGAGGAGTGAGGTGTGTCAAGTATTGTTTTAGAGGTGTGGATGCAACGGGGCAAAACAAAAAGGCCGACAAGAAACATCCTTGCCGGCCTCGGAGGGAGGAAGCAATTATGATTATTTTGCGAGCATGAGCTTGCGCGTCGCTTCGAAGCTTTTGCCGGAGACTTTCGCAACCGCGCGCATGCGGCAAAAATAAACCCCCGAGTCGAGAGCGCGACCGTTGGCGGCGCGACCGTCCCAACGCACTTGATGCGCGCCGGCATTCAGCGCGGCGCTCATGAGGCTGCGCACGCGGCGGCCATTTGCATCGTACAACACCAGCGTCACCTCTGCGGCTTCGGGCAAAGCGAAATGAATCATCGTTTCGGGATTGAACGGATTCGGCGAATTGGGCAACAGTGCAAATTCTTTTGGCAATGCCGCTGCCGCTTCCTTCACGCTGGAAACAATCTCACCCGTTGCGGTGAAAACAATCGCAGTGGTCGGGAGACTTTCGATCGAGGCAGTCAATTGGTTCAAACCTGGATTCGGGCCGAGCGACCAAGTTATTGCAGCAGTGCCGCTGCTATCGGTCATCACCTGTGCCGTAGTTTGGCCATTTTCCAACACCCCTGCGCCCGCGCTCACGCTGAATAGAATCGGAATGTTGCCGAGCGGCTCTCCCAGCTCATCGAGCGCGCGCACCACGAGCGGTTCCGCTAATTGCGCGCGCACTGGAGCGGTTTGATTATCTCCGCTGATCGCAAGCAGCGAATCCGGGGCGGCCGTGAAGATGAGAAAGCGCATTGCGTGCGCGGAATCATAGCCTGCTGTCACAGTAGTCGTGTCGCCGGCAATTTCGCCGGCAAGTATCTCTGCGCTCGCGGCGCCGTTCAACTCGGTGAGCGCAATGTAGGAAATTTGATTATTCGCGAAACGTCCGCCGCCGTCGATGATTTCGAAAGCGATGGGCGCTTGCACAATGGAATTGCCATATTGATCTGTGGCACGCACAACGAGCGGCGCGGATTTTTTTCCCACAGAAAGCAGTTGCCGATCGCCGCTCACTTGGACCAATTCCGACACGGCGCCGGCGTGGGCCATAGCATTACACGAGACCGGTGAGTTTTGCAAACCCGGCGCGCTGATTTCAATTGCAATCGCACCCGGAGTCGTTCCCAGTTTTACTTCTGCCGCGGCTTGGCCGTTTTCATCCGAATTGACATGCAGTTCGGTTGTGTCATTTGCGAAACGCGCTTCTCCAGTCTGGATGGCAAACTTCACGGGCTGAGCCGCGAAGGGCGAGCCTTCTTGATCTTTCACAACGACGATGATAGGTTGCGGCAACGGCGTTCCCACTACGCCGGCTTGATCGCAACCACTCACCAACTCCAATGCGGTCGCGACGCGAACCTCCTTTGTGGCAACATGGGCGAGGTTCGAAAGGCCGCTTTGGTTATTCGCTTCATCGTAAGCGCGCAATGCCAAGTAATATGTTTTGTTCTTCTGCAAACCGGTGATGGTGCATTGTTGCAGCTCGCCGCTCGGCGCGGGTTCCGGAATATTCGCAGCCAGCTCGGCGGAGGCAAAATTGTCTTCCGTAAGCGGCGCCGTGTCGTAACGGATTTCATAATGATCGGCCTGGCCATCCCAAAAGTTGTCGCCCGTCGCCGTCCACGCGAGCGTCACGCTCGTGGCGGTGCTATCGATAGCGCGCAAATCCGTTACGGCGGCAGGCGGAACAGTATCTCCGCCAAACCACGTCACGGTGAAATCATCGACTTGATTGTTCAAATCCTGGCCGTGAATGAACACACCGGTGTACCATTCGTTGTCTTGCGCGAATTCTTTGGAGCCGTCGTAGACCGTGGCATCCCAATGATCGTTGATATAGTAATCGAAAAACACGGCGTGCGGCTCGTTGCGAATGATCGCGGTAATGACGTCGCCGGCTTGCGGAATCGGCGTGTGCGAATCGGCGCGATGAAACTCTTTGCTCTCGCCCGGCGTGTATTCCCATGCGCCGTCTTTGATCGCATAGAGCCACACCGAGTTTTGATTGGTGCGGCGCCACAGCCAATAGCCGCTGCCTTGCGCGGAAGGCGGATCGATCATCAATGCGTGTGCGCCCTCCCCTATGCCCACCGCATCAGCCTTTTTGCCCCACGTGTACGTCACCGAGTAAATCTCGCGCTCGCTGTTATTGAACACCGGCAAGAACACGGCAAGATAGCGCCACTCATAAATCGCATCTTTGGTCAGCACCAGCTCTCCGTCTTTGATCGCCCAATAGCGCGAGTCCAAAGCCCAGTCCGGGCCAATCGCAGAGCGATTAAAACGATCCGTGACGCGCAAAGTGTCGGACCCCGTGCGACTCGGCAGCCATTGCAATTCTAAATCGGAAGAAAGGCCGAGTTGTTGCCGTAGCGCATCGACATGAGGCCGCGCAAGCTTCAAATCAATAATCCCCCCTTGAGGGGGATGTGCTTTCGATGCGCCGTTTTCGCCAATCTGTGCGGATGAAGTTGCTAGCGACACCCCCCCGGCCCCCCTCAAGGGGGGATTATCAAAGACGGGCTGTGATTGCGCTGCGACTTGAGCATACATCGCGAACAGAGAGAGGCTTAGGCTGAGGTGGTAGAGTTTGCGCTTCATCGGCACTCCTTACCAATTGTTATCCTTTTCATAGCCGAGTTTGATGAGCAAATCCCCGGCAAGCTCTTTGAATGTGCTTTTGTCTTCGGCGGTAAAATGATTTTGCCAATCGCCGGACACGCCTTTGCGAATGAAACGATCGCGTGCTTCTTCGCCGGCGTTGCGGCCCGTCATGGATTTGAACGAAGTACGTTGCAGGATATGAGTGAGGAGGTGATCATCTTGGGGCAATTCCAAAAAATTGAACAAGCGCTGCACGACGACTGCGCTGTCGGCCAGCAGGTCTTCATATGCGCAGGTGAAGAGGCCGTGCGACTCGCCGTATTGCAATTGCGCTTCGATCTCCGAACGCCATTTCATGATGCTGCTTTGCAACGACCAAGAATTGCGCTTGAGATGATTTTCCGTGAAGAACCGGCTCGAAGTGACCACATCGCGGCCGTCGCGATAGATGACGAGGAGTTTCGCCTGCGGAAAAACGGAATGAATGAAAGGCGCATAACGCGTGGCATCCGTCGATTTTTCGAGCAGGAATTTGCGCGGCCGCAAGCGTTCCGCGAGAAATTGAAAAAAGCAGCGGCAATACTCTTCCTTCGTGTCCATCATCTTCAGGCTGCGTTGCAGCGCGCGCTGCTCGAGCCAACTCAAATCCAAAAGGCCGGCCGGGCGGTCTCGGGAGGGCAGGGCAAAATCCGGGCGCCAGCGCTTGACCAACGGCCGCGAGAGATGCAAGAGACGATACGCCAGCAAATGCCGCGTGCCGCCATTGCTCCACGGCACTTCGTGGAAGAGCTTGTGTGTGCAGTCTTCGAAATTTTGCGCCGCAGCAACATGATGGAAGATGTGCGTCTCACTGAGACTACGAATCTCAGGATGAAGGCTTAAGATTTTTAATAGCCAAGTGCTCCCGCTTTTGTAATTGCCCAAAATAAAAACCAAGTTGCCGCTCATTCAACGACCCTTTCCATGGAATGCTGGCGCTCTACGTTTCGCAAGCGCAGAGTTCACAATGAGCAGGTACTCGCATCTCGGAGAAATTGCGGAAGGTTCCACCGGGATCTATGCTTACTTCCTTCGCGTGTGAAGTGAAAATCTGCGCAACACGTATGTTGCAGCCACGCGATTGATTTGGGCAGGAAAATCTCCCTTGACTTTTTAGGCAAAGATCGTATATTGCACCCGTTTTAATAATCCTTTAACGCCTCTAGCTTCACGTTCGCAAGAAGAGGATTGAATCGTTCCTCAGCAGGTTGGTTGTGGGAGTTCGAGCCGCTCAATGTGTCGATTTGCATATTTTTGGATAGTCTTCGAGCCTTTCGTTTTCCAATCCTTCACGGCCTCTTGCCGGCGCACTCGAAACATATCGGCGCGTAATCTTACCTTGCTCCAACTCCGTCGAGCATTTCAAAACCAACAAAGCTCTGTGCTTCATTGGCGCCGCCGCTTGCAAGTCCGCGGCTTTGTCTCATAATAAGAGCGAAATCATCGTGCAAGAAATCCTATTCTACCTTTTCGCATTGATCGCCGTGACTTCCGGCGTGGCGATGGTGCTGCACCGCAACCCGGTCTATAGCGCCATCTTCCTCATCGTCACATTGTTTGCGTTCGCCGGCTTTTTCGTGCTACTCAATGCCCCCTTCGTTGCCGCCGTGCACATCATTGTGTACGCAGGCGCCATTATGGTGCTCTTCCTCTTCGTCATCATGTTGCTCAATCTCAAACGGGATCCCGCACGCGAACGCGGAAAAATGACGCGCCGCACGCTCGGCGCGATTTTAGTGCTCGCGTTCATCGTCGAGCTTGGCGCGCTCTTCTTCGCCGCAACCGGCAACGATGGTGTGAGCAACAACGTGCCCAGCGCGACCTCCATCGTCGGCAGCACCGCAGTCGTCGGCAAGAGTTTGTTCACGACGTATCTCTTTCCTTTTGAAGTCGCGTCGATCTTGTTGTTGGTGGGAATGGTCGGCGCCATTGTTTTGGCGAAACGGAAATTGGATTAGAAGACTGAGGATTGAGGATGGAGTATAGAGAATCGAGGATTGAGAGTTGAAAAGCGCCTCATTCGTACCTGCAGCGGCGCGCTCATCAATCTTCTATCCTCGATCATCCCTTCTCAATCTTCAATTCTCGTTCATAAGACAGGAACACAGATGCCTCTCTCTCACTATCTCATTCTCAGCGCGATCATGTTCGCCATTGGCGTCGCGGGCGTGCTCCTGCGCCGCAATGCCATCGTGATCTTCATGAGCATCGAGCTCATGCTCAACGCCGTAAATCTAACCTTCGTCGCGTTTGCAGCACAGCTCAACAATATCGAAGGGCAAATCTTCGTTTTCTTTGTGATGGTTGTGGCTGCTGCGGAAGTGGGCATCGGACTGGCGCTGATCGTCGCCATCTTTCGCGTGCGCGAAACCGTGTTTGTGGATGAATTGAATTTGATGAAATGGTAGCCTGATAAGAAAAATTTCCACCGGATAGAAGAACCCAACAAATGTGCAATCCGTTGGGTTCTTCTATCCGTTGGAAAAAATGTTCGAAAGATATATCGCATGCAAAACTATCTCTGGCTCATTCCCTTCTTCCCTCTGCTCGGCTTCGTCCTCAACGGACTCTTCGGCCGCAAATTCAGCGAGAGAACCATCGGCGCCATTGGCGCAGGCACCGTGCTCGCCAGTTTCGTTGCGGGCACCCTCGCGTTCTTCGAATTGCTCAAACTCGCGCCCGAGTCGCGCGTGTTCGTGCAAACGCTCTATCGCTGGATGGCCACCGGCAACTTTGCGCTCGACATCAGCTTTCGCCTCGATGCGCTTTCGATGCTCATGGTGCTCGTCGTCACCGGCGTGGGCTTTTTGATTCATGTTTATTCCATCGGCTACATGCACGGCGAGCGCGGCTTTGCACGCTTCTTCGCATTTCTCAACCTCTTCACGTTCGCCATGTTGCTGCTCGTGATGGGCAATAACTTTTTACTCATGTTCGTTGGTTGGGAAGGCGTCGGCCTCTGCTCGTATTTGCTCATCGGCTTCTATTATGATCGCATGTTCGACGAAAGCACGGGCATGACGTGCGCGCAAGCCGGCAGCAAAGCCTTCATCGTCAACCGCATCGGCGATTTCGGCTTTCTGCTCGGCATGTTTTTCATCTTCGCCAATTTCAGCTCGCTCGATTTCGACACTGTGTTTGCAGGCGCAGCAGCAGGCCTCGATCCTGCGATTGCAACTGCAATCTGCCTCCTGCTCTTCGTCGGCGCCACCGGCAAGTCCGCGCAAATTCCGCTCTACGTGTGGCTGCCCGATGCCATGGCCGGCCCGACGCCGGTTTCAGCCTTGATTCATGCGGCCACGATGGTCACTGCCGGCGTTTATATGGTCGCGCGTTGCAGCGTGTTCTTTTTGCAAGCCCCTCTCGCGCTCGCCGTCGTCGCCACTATCGGCGTGCTCACTGCGCTCTTCGCGGGCACGATGGCGCTCACTGCAACGGACATCAAAAAAGTGCTCGCATATTCCACCGTGAGTCAGCTTGGTTATATGTTTCTCGCATGCGGCGTGGGCGCGTTCGCCGCGGGCATTTTTCATTTGATGACGCACGCGTTCTTCAAAGCTCTGCTCTTCCTCGGCGCGGGCAGCGTGATGCACGCGATCAGCGGCGAAACGAATATCATGAAAATGGGCGATCTCAAAAAGCATTTACCCGTCACGCACGCGACCATGCTCATCGCCAGCCTCGCCATTGCCGGCGTGCCGCTGCTCTCCGGTTTCTTTTCGAAAGATGAAATTCTACTCTACGCTTATATCAGCCCGCATGGTTCGATTGCGTTTTATGTGATCGCGCTCATCACTGCGGGCCTCACCGCGTTTTATATGTTTCGCATGATCTATCTCACATTCTACGGCACCTCGCGCGTCGCGCCGGAAGCGATGAATCACATTCACGAGTCGCCGAAGATCATGACCGTGCCGCTTATCGTGCTCGCCGTGCTCTCTGTGATTGGCGGCTACGTTGGCGTGCCGCACGTGTTCAACAAGATCGGCGAATATCTCCATCCGGTCTTCGCGCGCTACACGCCGCCCGGCGGACATGAAGAGCCGCCCCCGAATTTAGGATTGGAACTTGGCTTGATGGCGCTGTCCGTGCTCGTTGCCGTTGCCGGCATCTTCCTCGCGCGCAGTATTTATTTGAAGCAAACCGGCAAAGCCGATGAGATCGCGCAACGCTTTCGTGGCTTGTACAAATTGCTCTCCGCCAAATACTATGTCGATGAAATCTACAACGCCCTCTTCGTGCGCCCGATTCATCGTCTCTCCGAAAGCTTTTTGTGGAAGGTGTTCGACGTGAAGATCATCGACGGCCTCGTGAACGGCCTGCCGCAAACCTTCCTCGCCGCCGCGAATATCCTGCGCCGCTGGCAAACCGGCATCGTGCAGAACTACGCCGTGTCGCTGTTGATCGGCGCGCTTGCGGTGCTGGGGTATTTGTTGATGAGGTGAAGATTAATGCGCATGCTGCTTTTTATTTGATTTGTCGCGCTCAGTTTAAAATGTCATTCTGGAAGAATCTTCCCTCGTGCTCGGCACACCCTTCAAAAATGGGCGTTGTACTGAAGGCTCTTATAGAATGGCAAGATTCGATGGCGTTCTATCAAACCAAACGAGTAGAACATGACGACTCTCGACTCGCGCGTTGATGAAGTCGCGCAAGAAATTGCAAACTGGGAAGCCGCCCAACAGCAAAACCTTCTTCAAAAGCTCGCCGAGTTGAATTACCGTCGCGGCTTGAAAGAGCTATCGGAGAAAATTCAAAACCGTCTGCGTGCCGAAGGCAAGCTCGATCAATCCGTTGATGAAATCTTTGCAGAGTTGGCGCGCGTAAGAGAGGCAGTGGCTGCCGATGACTATCGCCGATGACTGGATCGCGTTCGACACCAACATTTATATTTTCGGTGTTCGAAAAAATCCGAAGTTTCCGGCGTGCGTCGAATTGTTGGAGAGAATTGGTGAGCTTCAAGTTTATCTCCCTCGGCAAATCATCCGTGAGTTGCACAACAATCTTCAGCCCGATGAAGTGCATGAACTGTTCAGCCTTTTTCATCGCTACCCCAATCGCATCCGCATCAATTGGAGAACAACAAATCTTCCTTTGATTGAAAAATTTCAACAATTGGGTTGTAGATTAGGGGATGCCGCAGTAGCGGCGCATCTCGAAGAAGAGAGAATAAAGACTTTGGTTTCGGAGAATCGACATTTTTTATCAGAGCTTCCCAATTTGCCGTTTCGCGTTTTAAGCTCAACAGCAGCGTTAGAAGATTTGAACAGAATAGATTAGACGACTCATCTCACTGGCACAGATTAAAGGCCATAATCAACGTGGAAACTCATACGGATAAAAAGGACTTGCTGGTTGACACCTGCAACAAAGTTTAATTCAAAAGGCCTAAACATGAAGAATTATGCGGAGTTTTTGCGCGATTTCATTGGCAGAAAGGGTGCGCTGGTCAGCAGTGACCAATGCTATATTTTTTCCACATCCAAATTATCCACGAATGATTCTGGCTCGGCTACGCTCACCGATATTGGGCACGATTATGCAGAATTTTGGGTAGGCCATGAAAAGGGGAGTTATCACCGCGTTGTTCCATTGAGTCTCCTGGTTGTGACGGTTAACTGAGAACAAATACGGCTTAAGCGACAAGTATGCAGCCTTATGTCAAAAACGCCAAAGCATTGGACGACTACCAACTCTCATTAGAGTTCAAGAACGGCGAGCGCCGCATCTTCGACATGAAACCCTATTTGACTCGCGGCATTTTCATCCGCCTGCAAAATCCCGCGCTGTTTCAAGCCGCGGCCGTGTTGGCCGGTTCGGTAGAATGGCCCGGCGGGTTGGATCTGAGTTACGATACTTTGTATTTGGAAAGCCGTCCGGTCGAGGCCGTTGCTTCCGAAATGGCGGAAGCCGTGCTGTGAGATCGCAATAACTCTATCTCATTGCAGAGAGGTTTATCATGGTAGAACTAAAACCCCGCTACACCAAAGAAGAGTTCGCGCGTCGCGGCGACGAAATTTATGAACGCTTCGTTCGCCCAAATCTCGCCGAAAGTGATGACGGCAAGTTCGTCGTCATCGATATAGATTCCGCTGCATATGAAATCGATGAAGACGAGCTTGCGGCCTCTGATCGCCTTCTCGCTCGCCATCCCCAAGCGCAGGTTTGGGTCACGCAAGCAGGCTCACGCTACGCGCGCCGCTTTGGGCCGCGTTATCACGCGAGGGCGGCATGATCATCGGCGTCGTCAACACCCATCGTGAGGCGGTCATTAGTTTGAAAGTGCGAGGGCCGCAAGGACGAGAAGAAGAGTTGGAGGCAGTGGTCGACACTGGTTTCAATGGCTGGTTGAGTTTGCCTCCTGCTCTCATTGCGATGCTTGGCCTTCCCTTTCGCAGACGCGGACGCGCGCAATTAGCGGATGGAAGCGACAGCTTGTTTGACATCTACGAGGGCGCAGTGATGTGGGACGGCCAATTGCGCCGCACGGCAATAGACGAAGCTGACACCGATCCTTTGGTTGGCATGAGTTTGATGTACGGCTATGATTTGGGCATGCAAATCGAAGTGGGCGGAAGCGTGATTCTCAACCAACGATTGCAACAGAAGCCTATGGCTTGAGAATGATTTGTCTTGCTGGCGATGAACCCCTATGTGAAAAGAGTCGAGCCGCTGGAAGATTATCAACTCGCATTAGAGTTTCAAACTGACGAGCGCCACCTCTTCGACATGAAACCCTATTTGAGCCGCGGCATTTTCATCCGCCTGCAAAATTCCGCGCTGTTTCAAGCCGCGGCCGTGGTGGCCGGTTCGGTAGAATGGCCCGGCGGCTTGGATCTGAGCTACGATACTTTGTATTTGGAAAGCCGTCCGGTCGAGGCCGTTGCTTCTGAAATGGCGGAAGCCGTTTCGTGAGATTGCAGTCGCGCTAGCTCATCTCATCGTAACGAGAAAAAAGAAATGAAAAAGTGGACGGTTCAAGATAGATACGGCAACACGGTCTACTTGACTGAAGAGCGCTGGAATCATATCTTGGAATCGCGTCCGGAACTGGAGCCGCTCCTTGAGCAATTTCTCGAAACGATACGCACAGGGCGACGGCGACAAGAAGCATTGATCCCAAACGAATACAGCTATTCCAAACAGTTCGATGAACCGTTGCCGGACAACAATCACCTCGTTGCTAAAGTCATTTTCAAAACCCAACTTGATGAAAGCGGCCATTACGTGCCGAACAATTTTGTCGTCACAGGTTGGGCCAATTACATTGAGCCAAAATCGGTGCAGCCATGAGTGAATTACGATTACATCGCAGCGAAGTGCTGGCCGCCAACGGAGAGAAAATCCGGCTGGAGTATGACGAAACCGGAGACGTGCTGGAAATTGTTTTCGGAGAGAACGAACCGGCCACCGGCGTCGAGCTAACGGATCACATTCTTCTGCGGCTCAATCAGAAAACCGGTCGCGCCGTGAGCTTGACGATTTGCAATTTCGCGATACTCACGGAATTGACGGAGTATGGCCCGCGCAGTTTTCCGCTTGATAGTCTCGAAGCACTGCCTGAAGCCCTGCGTGAGTTGGCGGTACGCCTTATCATGAGAGCGCCCGTGAATCAATTTCTAAAGCTCTCTCATTTTCAAGCAACGCCGGCCAAGCGCGTTCCGCTCACTTATGTGGAGCCGTATCGTTTTGCTTCTGCGGCGTAGGAATAAAGGCTTCTTAAGGGTTGCTCTCGTGCGACATGGACAAGGAACTCATACAAACTCTCACCAAAGATTTCGAATCCCTCGCGACTGAAATCGACGGGGTCGAATGCTGGTTTGCGCGCGATCTTCAAAAGCCTTTGGGGTATGATAAGTGGGAGAATTTCTATAAAGTCGTTCAGAAGGCAGAAATCGCTTGTGAGAACGCGGGCAATTTGATTGCCGACCATTTTCTTGACGTCAGGAAAATGGTCAGCATCGGTTCACAGGCAAGCCGTGAAATAGACGACATCGTTCTCACGCGCTATGCGTGCTATCTCATCGCACAAAACGGCGACCCACGCAAAGATGAAATCGCGTTTGCGCAAACATACTTCGCGCTTCAAACGCGGAAACAGGAGTTGCTGGAAGAACGCCTTCGTCTCGCGGAACGGCTGCGCGCGAGAGAGAAACTGGTATCGAGCGAAGTCGAACTTTCCAAGCTCATCTACGAACGCGGAGTTGATGAAAGAGGATTTGGCCGGATACGCAGCAAAGGCGACGCTGCCATGTTTGGCGGCTACGATACCCGCCAAATGAAGTATCGTTTGAGTGTTCCGCAAAACCGTCCGTTGGCTGATTTTCTCCCGACGATAACGATCACCGCAAAAAATTTGGCAACCGAGATAACGAATTTCAATGTCCAAGAGCAAAGCCTGCACGGAGAGCCGGCCATTACCGATGAACACGTCAAGAATAACGATGCTATCCGAAAAACGTTGATTGAACGCGGCATCAAATCGGAAAATCTTCCGCCGGAGGAGGACATTAAAAAGTTGGAAAGACGGCTTTGCCTCCGAGAACAAAAAATCGCTCAAACAGGTGAAGAAGCTCAAAACTCCGGCGAAGAAAAGTTGAACCCCTATTTGAGTCGCGGCATTTTCATCCGCCTGCAAAATCCCGCGCTGTTTCAAGCCGCGGCCGTGGTGGCCGGTTCGGTAGAATGGCCCGGCGGCTTGGATCTGAGCTACGATACTTTGTATTTGAAAAGCCGTCCGGTCGAGGCTGCTGCTTCCGAAATGGCGAAAGCCACGTCGTAGCGCAGTCTTCCCGACTGCCTACGAAAGCAAGCTGGAAGCTTGCACTATTACATCTTCTTGATTGTGGCATTTTTCCAATGTAACTGATAAAGCAAATATCCACGCAACATCGCAAGGTTCTTCTTCCCGAGGTTGCGTCCCTGTGTAAAGGTCTAGCCTTTGTATTGATCGCACTTCTTTCACCGGAACCGGAGGAAAATTCAAATGAAAAAACTCATCCTGCTCCTCGCCTTTTCCCTTCTGCACGCCGCATTAGCTATTGCGCAGCACACCGTCAACGGCACGGTCAAAGCTGAAAACGGCGAGCCGCTCGTGGGCGTGAACATCGTAGAGAAGGGCACGTTCAACGGCACGAAGACCAATCTCAACGGTGCGTTTGCCTTGCGCGTGAGCTCATCCACCGCGACGCTGGTGTTCAGTTATATCGGCTACGCCACGCAGGAAGTGGCTTTGAGCGGACAAGCGGATTTGAACGTCACGCTGCAAGAAGGCGCGATTCAGCTCGGCGGCGTGCAGGTTGTCGGCACGCGCAGCTTCAATCGCACGGTGACGGAAACGCCGGTCGCGATCGACATCATCGAAATCAAAGATGTGACCGACCGCGTGGGGCAGCTTGACATGAACCAATTGCTGCAATACACCGCGCCTTCATTCAATTCGAACAAGCAATCAGGCGCGGATGGCGCGGATCACATCGATCCCGCAACGTTGCGCGGCTTGGGCCCGGATCAAACGCTGGTGCTCATCAACGGCAAGCGCAGGCATCAATCTTCGCTGATTAATATTTTCGGCTCGCGCGGCCGCGGCAACACCGGCACGGATTTGAACACGATTCCGGCCGCGGCGATTGAGCGTATCGAAATTCTGCGCGACGGCGCGAGCGCGCAATATGGCTCCGACGCCATTGCGGGCGTGATCAACATCGTGCTCAAATCTTCGGTGGAGGAATTTACCGGCAACGTGACCACCGGCTCGAACAAGGCCGACCCCGGTTCCGATATCGACGTGCTCGTGCGCAAAGATTATGACGGCGAAACCTACAACACAAACGCGAACTACGGCGTGCGCCTCGGCAACGGCGGTTTCGCAAATTTTACCGTTGATTATCTTTCGCGCAAGCATACCAACCGCCCGGCGGACCCGGCGGTGTTTTCCATTTATCGCGAGCAATACGGCGATGCAGCCGCGGATGATTTTGCGGCTTTCGCCAATGTCGCCGTGCCCATTAAAGAGAGCGCGAGCTTTTATGCGTTCGGCGGTTTGAATCATCGCTTCACCGATGCGTTCGCGTACACGCGCACCGCGGACAGTTATCGCAACGTGCCTGCAATTTATCCGAACGGCTTCAATCCGCGCATCACTTCGAATATTACCGATCGCTCGCTGTCCGCGGGCATTCGCACGAAATTTCGCGGCTGGGAGGTTGATTTCAACAACACCTACGGCGCGAATCGTTTTCATTACGTCATCGACGGCACGCTTAACGCTTCGCTGCTTGCGAAATCGCCCACGCGCTTCGATGCCGGCGGCTTTCAATTAAGCCAGAACACCACGGGATTGAACCTCAGCAAGTTTTTTCCGAATGCGCTGCGCGGCGTGAACGTGGCCATGGGCGTCGAATATCGCATCGACAACTATGAAATCTTCGCCGGCGAAGAAGGCTCGTATGCGCTTTATGACAAGAACGGCAACGTTGTTGGCCCAACCACTCCCGACTCTTTGAAAGTGTTTGCGCCCAGCGGCGAGTTACGGCCCGCAGGCTCGCAAGGCTTTCCCGGTTTTCGGCCTTCGAATGTGTTGGATGAGTTTCGCACCAATCTCGGCGCATACGTCGATGCGGAGTTTGATTTCACGGACAAGTTCATGCTCGGCGCCGCGGTGCGCGCGGAAGATTACAGCGACTTCGGCAGCACGATCAACGGCAAGCTGGCTTCACGTTTGAAGCTGACGAACGCGGTGGCCTTGCGCGCTTCGGTGAGCAGCGGTTTCCGCGCGCCTTCGTTGCCGCAAATCTATTTCAATTCCACGTTCACGGATTTCGTCTCGGGCGTGGCGATTGACAAACTCATCGCGAAGAACAACAGTCCGATCACACGCGCACTCGGCATTCCTCCTTTGAAAGAAGAAACCGCGACCAATGCCAGCGCGGGCTTCACGGCCACGTTCGGCGAGTTTGCCGCAACGGTGGACGGCTACTATGTGAACATCAAAGATCGCATCGTGTTGACCGGTTCGTTCAATGACACCGACCCGGACATCGGTGCGGATCTGCGTGCATTGAACGTCGCCGCGGCGCAATTTTTCACCAACGCCATCGACACCAAAACCAAAGGCGTGGACGTCGTGTTGAGCTGGGCGAAAAATTTCGGGCAAAGCCGCGTGCGCGCCGCGTTTGCCGGCAACTTCAATGACATGGAATTGGGCGACATCAACACCAGCGCGAAGCTGGCGGGCAAGGAAGACATTTACTTCGGCACGCGCGAGCAAAAATTTCTCCTTGCCTCGGCGCCGGACAGCAAGATGAACTTGATGCTCGATTACAAGCTCAATCGCTTTAATGCCGACCTCCGTTTCATTCGCTTCGGCGAAATCGTATTGGAAGATTTTGTCGGCACACTGGACGTTTACAAATCGAAGATCGTCACCGACCTCACGCTGGGTTATGATATTTCCAAAAACCTCGCGTTCAATATCGGTGCGGCGAATCTCTTCAACGTTTACCCCACGCAGCAAGACACGGAAACCGAAACCGGCGGCTTGTGGGACGCGGTGCAAATGGGTTTCAGCGGCACGTTTTATTTCACGAAGCTGGGATTTAAGTTTTAGAGATAGGTGAGCTCCAATGAAGAATGAAACTCCAAGCTTCCTCAGCGGCAGCATCGCCATCAATCCCGAAATCTGCAACGGCAAACCGACAATCAGGGGAACGAGGATTACTGTGCAGACGATTTTAGAATTTTTGAGCGCCGGTGACAGCGCCGAAGAAGTTTTGCAGCAATATCCGTTGTTGGCGAATGAAGATATAAAAGCTTATTTGATGTTCGCAGCACAATGATACGTTCGGCGAACCGCTTACCAAATAGGAGAATCGAGATGATGACTCAGGATCAAGTCGCTATTGGAACCCGCAAATCGTTTGTCACTTCGATATTGCTCAGCGCTATTTTGGTTGTGCCATTCGCCGTCCTTCAATTGGTGAATCGCAGGGCATTGCAGGAAGAATTTCCATTCGTGCTTTTCACGTTCATGTCGCTGCATTCGTTATTCCTCGTGCTGTCACTGACGCCGGCTTTACGGCGTCTCCGAGCGGAAAGAAGTTTCGCAGCGTTGCAACCCAGGCACTGGGTTGGGCTGATAGTTGGCGCGTTCCTCGTGTTGATTTATGTCAATGTGATTGTTGATCAACTGCCCTGCTTCCTCGGAGTGCCGAATTGTGATTGATGCGGCCGCAAAACATTTCACGAAACAACTCTCTTCATTGAATAAAATTTGACATGCTCAACAATCTCCCTCTCCTCACTCTGCTCATCTTCACGCCCGTTGCGGGCGCGGTGCTCGTGAGTCTCATTCCACGCGAGTATCCGAATCTCATGCGCACGCTCGCGCTGGCGTTTTCGCTGCTCGCGTTCGTGATCAGTCTGCCGCTCTTCTTCGGATTCGACAATCAACTCACTTCGTTCCAATTTGAAGAGCGCGCGGAATGGATACCGGCGTTGCGCGCCACGTATCACGTCGGCGTGGACGGCATCAGCCTGCTCATGCTCGTGCTCACGACCTTTCTCACGCCGCTCGTCATTCTCTCCTCGTGGGACAATATCAAGCGCAGCGTGAAAGGTTATCTCGTCTCCATGCTCATGCTCGAATGCGGCATGCTCGGCGTGTTCGTCGCGCTCGATCTGCTGCTGTTCTACGTGTTCTGGGAAGCGATGCTCATTCCGATGTACTTTATCATCGGCGTGTGGGGCGGCGAGCGCAGAATTTATGCGGCGGTGAAATTCTTCATCTACACCATGCTCGGCAGCTTGCTCATGCTCGTCGCGATTTTGTTCATCTACTTCTATTACGGCCGCGTCACGGGCACGCTGACCTTCGACTTTGTGCAAATCCGCGAGCTGCTCTTTCCGGAAAATTATCAAACCTGGCTTTTCCTCGCGTTCGCACTCTCCTTCGCGATCAAAGTGCCGATGTTTCCTTTCCACACGTGGCTGCCCGATGCGCACGTCGAAGCGCCCACGGGCGGCTCGGTGATTCTTGCGGGCGTGTTGTTGAAGATGGGCACGTATGGCTTTCTGCGTTTTTGCTTGCCGCTCTTTCCCAACGCGGCCATGGCATTCACGCCGCTCATTTCGGTGCTCGCGATCATCGGCATCATCTACGGCGCGTGGGTCGCGATGGTGCAGCCTGACATTAAAAAGCTCGTCGCGTATTCTTCCGTGAGCCATCTTGGCTTTGTGATGCTCGGCATTTTCACGCTGAATCATCAGGGCCTGCAAGGCGGATTGATGCAGATGGTCAATCACGGCCTTTCCACTGGCGCGCTGTTCTTGATCGTGGGCATGATCTACGAACGCCGCCACACGCGCTTGATCGCGGACTTTGGCGGACTCGCGCGACAGATGCCGATCTTCACCACGTTCTTCATGATCGCCACGCTCGCTTCCATCGGCCTGCCCGGCTTGAACGGTTTTATCGGCGAATTTCTCGTTTTGCTCGGCACGTTCTTGAGCAACAAGTGGTATGCGGTGTTCGCGGCAACGGGCGTGATCTTCGCCGCGGTTTATATGTTGTGGATGTTTCAGCGCGTCATGTTCGGCAAGTTGGATAAAGAAGAGAACGCGAAGCTCGAAGACCTTTCCACGCGCGAGATTATGATACTCGCGCCGGTCACGGCGATGATGATTCTCATCGGCGTGTGGGCGCAACCGTTTTTGGCGAAGATGGAAACCTCGGTGGATTATCTCATACGGAACGTGCAAGCCCGCGCCGCGAAAGTGAACGACGCGCCCGGCCTCGCGCCGTATGTGGCTTCAATTCCCCCCTTGAAAGGGGTTAAGGGGGTGTCACTCGTATCATCGACAGTGCCCGAAAATTTAGAGAGCACAGATTTGATGAATGACGAAATGAATTTGAATGCTCATCCAGTTTCGAAGAACACCCCCCGGGCCCCCCTCAAGGGGGGAGTTTGCTGTGGAGGCGCGCAGAGTATTCCCCCCTTGAGGGGGGTCAGGGGGGTGTCGCTCGCGTCAGCACTAGAGCACGAAAATTTCGAGAGCAAAGATTTGATGAATGACGAAATGAATTCGATTGGTTATCCAGTTTCGAAGAACACCCCCCGGGCCCCCCTCAAGGGGGGAGTTGATGAGGAGAACGGAGGCAGCCTATGAACGGCATCGGCATCACGACGCAAGATTTCCTGCTGTTCCTGCCCACACTCACGCTGACGTTGCTCGGGCTGGGCGTGTTGATCTTGGGCTTGATCTTTCCGCGCATATATCGCGAGACCATGGCGGCAGTGGTGTTGATCGGTATCGCGATTGCGGTGTTCATCATCGTCAATCACAACTGGAGTGACAAAGCGCTCATCTTCAACGGCATGATCTCCGTTGACAAGTTCAGTCACGGGTTTGCGGTCGTGTTCATGATCGCAGCAGGCCTCACGGTTTTGCTCTCGCTCAATTCGCTTGAAGGCAGCTCGCTGCTCGTGAGCGAGTATTTCGCGCTCATCATCTTCGCCACCGTGGGCATGAATTTGATGGCCGCGAGCGCGCATTTGCTCACGCTCTTTCTCGGCGTCGAAACCCTTTCCGTTTCACTTTACATTCTCGCCGGTTTTCGCCGCACGGATAAATTTTCGCTCGAAGCTTCGTTCAAATACTTTTTGCTTGGCGCATTCGCGAGCGCCTTTTTGCTCTATGGCATCGCGCTCGTTTACGGCAGCGTGGGCAGCGCGAAACTCAGCGCGATTGCCGAAGCGATCAGCGGCGCAAACGGCAGCGCGATTGCGTCGCCCGGCCTCTTCACCGCCGGTCTCGTGTTGATGGTCGTGGGCTTCGGATTCAAAATCGCGCTCGCGCCGTTTCATGCATGGGCGCCGGATGTTTATGAAGGCTCACCCACGCCCATTGCCGCGTTCATGGCAACGGGATCAAAGGCCGCGGGCTTCGCGGCGTTGATGCGCGTCGTCATCGCCTCGGGCATGATGAGTAACATCGATTGGCAACAAGTCATGTGGGTGATCGCGCTCGCGACGATGACCATCGGCAACATCGTCGCGCTCAGGCAAGAGAACGTCAAGCGCATGCTCGCGTATTCTTCCATCGCGCACGCGGGCTACATTCTCGTCGGCGTGCTCGCGAACAGCGAGCTGGGCAGTTCCGCGGTTTTGTTTTATCTGTTGAGCTACACGTTCATGAACCTCGGCGCGTTCGGCGTGATCGCGTTCATGGCGCGCGGCGAGCGCGACAACATCACGCTGCAAGATTTGCGCGGCTTCGCGTATCGCCATCCGCTCATTGCCGTTGCGATGTCGATCTTCATGTTCTCGCTCGCGGGCATTCCGCTCACCGCGGGCTTCATCAGCAAGTTTTACGTGTTTCTCGCCGCGGTGCAATCGGGTTACTTGTGGATTGTGATTCTCGGGGTGATCAATTCGATGATCAGCTTGTACTACTATCTCGGCGTGGTCGTGCAAATGTTCATGCACAGGAATGAGGAAGAGAAGCCCGCGTTCGATCCGCTGCCCGCGGTCGCGCTCGCGCTGTTCATCGCCGCATTCGGCACGTTGAACTTGGGGGTGTCGCCTGCGCGCTGGATGGAAATCTTTCAAGACCTGGCGCGCTCGGTGATGTAAGCGGAGGCTTTTGCGGAAGAATTTCAAAGGAGAAAGACGAACGGCTTTCTCCTTTTTGTTTCGAGGAATATAACGGGATCCGTTTAATCGCCAACAGCTTTCGGTCAAAACAAATCTGAATGAGTGCCCGTTCTTTCAAAGATGATCTCAGCGCCGTGGATTTTATAAATGAGCAGCCAGTCCGGCTCAATGTGGCATTCGCGGCGCCCCGAATACTTTCCCACCAACTTATGATCGCGATTTTGGAGCGCGAGCTTTTCTTCGTTGATAAGTCTGGCAATGACGGCTTTAACTTTCGCGGCATCCTTTCCGCGCCTCAGGCTTTTCTTTAAGTCACGCTCGAACTGCTTTGATAAACGGGTATCCTCATCAAATCCCCAGCTTTCGAAACAGATCATCGGCATCATTGCATCGAACCAAATTCTTCCCGGCATCCGTGTCCTTGAAGGTTTTCAACGTTGTGCGGTTCGGCACTCTCACGTTAAATGGAATACCGCGATAGAGCTTCACGTGATGATAGAATAGGCCTATCGCTTCGTTGGTCGACAATCCCACCTTTTCAAAAATCTGTTCCACTTCCTTTTTAAGAGCAGGTTCTACTCGCGCTTTTATGACGGCCGACTTTGGCATTTTGCCTCCTTTTCATTTATGCCGATAGTATTAAAAAGCGAATACATTTGCAAATGTCTTTCTTGCGCTTCAAAAATCATCGCTGCTTTAGATTATGCCAAAATGAAACCGCGTTCGCGCCCGCCTCACGGCGTCTCCACGCAGCGGAACCCGACATGAATTTGGCGCGCGAGCGGATGAAAGTGTGAGCGCTTCGCGCAGCGCAAGTCACTCGCGTTCGCCTCTTGCCACGAGCCGCCGCGCACCACGCGCCGTGTTCCCGCAACCGGCCCGGTCGGATTGCGCTCCGCGCTGCGCGCGTAATAGCTCGCGTCGTAAAAATCGCGGCAGTATTCCCACACATTGCCGCTCATATCGAAAAGTCCGAAAGCATTCGGAAAGAAACTGCCGCGTGGCAAAGGCCCGCGACCGTTGGCGAAGTTTGCCATGTGCGAGGTCAATGCGCCGTGATACTCCTGATAATTGCTGCGCGTGGCCGGCGTTTCATCACCCCACGGAAAATTTTTCGCTTCGAGTCCGCCGCGCGCAGCATACTCCCACTCGGCCTCGGTCGGCAATCGCTTGCCCACCCATGCCGCAAAGGCCTGCGCGTGCTCCCATGTAATGTTCACGACCGGATGATCGGGATAGTCGCGCAAATATCCGGGCATCGGCTCGGGCGGATAAACTCTTCCGGTCGCATCGCAAAAGGCTTTGAATTGCGCGTTGCTCACTTCAAATTTGTCCATGTAGAACGCATCCACATAAACCGAATGCGCGGGTTGCTCGTCGGCTTCCCCGGTACCGCTGCCCATCGTGAACCAGCCCGCAGGTATCAAAGCCATGTCTCCGAAACCGGCATCGAGAAAAAAACGACGCGGCTCCGACCACAAACTTGCAACGCCCGCTTGATCAAACGCGCGCACGCGCCAATAATATCGCCCGTTCGGCAAAGGTTGATCGTGCGTGTAATTCGCCGCGAAAAGATTGCGTTGCTGCACAACCAAATCATCGAATGCCAACGACGCACTCACCTGCAATTCATATGTGCGCGCCAAATCCTGCGCAGTCCACGTGAAGCTCGGCATGCTTGCAGCCATCGCCTGCTCCGCGTTTGGCGTGAGCAGGCGTGGCGCAAGCAATGCCGGAGACACGACCGTGAAACTCCAAACTTGCGACCATGCACTCGCACTGCCGGCAATATTTTTTGCTTGCACACGCCAGTAATACGAGCCAACGGGAAGACTGGGGTATTCCAAATAGCTGCCGCGATCTTCTTGCACCCAACGCGAATCAACATACGAACTGCCGTGCGACCACCTATCAAGTCTTAAAGCGGAGAAATCAGCGAACGTGCTCAATTGCAGATGATACTCTGTTGCATTTACAACCGAAGACCATTCATACGTGGGCGTGTTGACGTTGGTGACCGCATTGTTGCCGGGCATGAGCAGCATGGGCGCCTCCGGCGCCACGGTCATAATCGTGAAACGAAACACTGCAGACCAATTCAACCCTCGCCCGTTTTGATCGCGCGGCTGCACGCGCCAATAATAAAGCCCGTCCGCGAGCGGCGGCGTTAGAGTATGAGATAAGCCCGCGATATTATCCTCTTCGAGAAGGAGATTGATGAAATGCTCGTCCGTGCTGATTTGCAAGCGATAGGAATTGACTTGCGGCACGCTCTGCCAACTCAGCGCGGGTGTGTTGCTATTCAGCGCCGCGCCATTCCGCGGCGAAGTGAGCGCAGGCCGGGTGATGATCTTGAAGACTGCGACGGCCGACCAATCTCCCCACGCGCCGCTGTTATTCTGCGCGCGCACGCGCCAATAAACCGTCGTGTCTGGCAAGGGCTGCGTTGGCGCGAAAGCATTGTTCGCAAGATTGAATTCCTCAAACAGCGGTTGGGTGAATTTGTTGTCGCCCGCCAATTGCAGATGATATTGCGCAGCGCCGGACACGGCATTCCACATAAAATTCGGCATGGCATTGCTGGTCACTTCGCCGTGCGCGGGCGTAAGCAACACCGGCGCAGCCGGGCCGGAGAGTTCGATGCGAAAACTCCAAACCGCAGACCACGGGCCCCAATTGCCTTGCCGGTCTTGCGCACGAACGCGCCAATAATAGAGCGGACCCGGGCCTAATGAAAGCGGGCTGCGCAACGAGGTGGCGGTGAGTTGTTGCTCGAAACTGAGCACGCCGAAGCCGCTATTGGTGCTCACTTGCAGATGATAAGCTTGCGCGTCATCCACCGCTCCCCATTCGAAAGTGGGAAAATGATCGCTGAGGAAAACGCCATTCGCCGGCGCGAGCAAATTCGGCGGCAAATTTCCGGTGAGGTTGATGACGAAGCTGCGGGTTGCCGACCACTTGCCCCAATGATTCGCATCGTCACGCGCACGCACGCGCCAATAGAAAGTGTTTTCCGGCAACGCAGACTTCACGCCGAACGAGTTTGCAGTGAGCCTACTCTCAGAAACAATGGTGGCCGCGAAGAGTTCGTCGCTGCTGAGTTGCAGTTCATAAGCCGTTGCACCGGGCAGCGTGTCCCAACGCAACGTGGGAGTGCTCTCACTAAGCGAGGAACCCGGCGCTGGTTCGCGCAAGGTGACTTGAAAGGCGGCGAGCGTCATCACAAGCGTGGTGGTTTTGCCGGCTTTGAGATGGAGATTCGTTCTGTGTGCGCGGTGCGAGAGTTCGCCTTGTTCGAAACGGTAAAGCGCAACGCTATAACCGTCGCCCGCTTCCAATTCAAAATCAATTTGCAGAGAAGAATCGGGCATGAACAGTGTTTGATCGGCATGCACGGAGTCGCCTTTGCTGATCACACACCGCAGCGAATCGGAACTCTGGCCGGCGTGATATTTCTTCATCGCGCTCGGCTTCAGTATCGTCAGTGCAAGTTTGGCTGCGTTGTCCGGGCTTGCAGGTTCTTCCATTTGGCACGCCGAAATCAAAATGGCGAGGGCGAGCAACAGACGGTTTTGGGGATTGCTTTTCATGACCGGGCCCATGTGGAATTACTTTCAAATTCAGAGGCAAAATGTTAGTTTCAGATTAGCAGCAAAAAGGCGGTTTGCGGAACGAAAGCCAATGTGGAGGCGCACGAATGAACGAGAAAGTGAATGCGCTTTGGCGTGAAATTGCAGCGGATAATCTCTCCGGCGCGAGCGCGATTTATGCGAACGCGCTGCAGCGCTGCATTCGGCACTTGTCTTTGCTTGATCAAACCAAAGCGGCTTTGCAGGAATGGCCGCAGTGGCTGCGCGAGCTGTTGCACGCACAGCCTGCCATGGCGCCGCTGTATAATCTCGCGAACGATCTTGCGCTCATCTTCGAGCAGGAGCGCCTGAATGAGCAGGAACGCATTGCACAGGCGCTGGCATGGCTTGAAAAAGAGGCGTTGCAAGCACCGCAAATAAATGCTGCAATTGCCCGGCGCGCCTTTGCATGGCTTGCAGAGCAGCCGCGCGTGCTCACGCACAGCTTTAGCAGCACCGTCGCCGCGGCTTTGGAATATGCTTATGAGAAAGGCATAGAGGTGGAAGTGTATCTCAGCGAAGGACGGCCGGCAAATGAGGGGCAACGCATGGCCGAACGTTTGGCGCGCGCCGGAATGTCGGTGCACTTTTTTGTTGATGATGCGCGCGCACATTTTATGAATAGCGTTGATCTCGTTCTGCTCGGCGCGGATCGCATTTCAGAGAAGGCTTTCGTGAACAAGATCGGCTCGCACAGCCTGGCGCTGCTGGCTTCTGCTCACAAAATTCCCGTTGCGGTTCTCGCAGCGCGGAATAAATTGTGGTCCACAACTTTGCCCTTCGGCGCAGAACCGCAGCACCCAAACGAGGAGGTTTGGCCTGGGGCGCCGCCAAACATCACGAGACATAATTTCTATTTTGAGGAGGTCGATCTACAAACTGCACAGTGCCTCATTACAGAGATGGGCACTTTCAGTGTAAAACAATTACAAAATGAGTGGCGCAATTCTCGCGCAGCAGAGTTTTGGAAACATTCGTAGCATAGACTGCCCGCCGGCAGGCTATGCGGCGCGAGGCCTGCGACAAAAATCTTCGAGAGCATCTCATTCAATTTCCTTACACACGATCGACGCGCAACCGCTGCTCACCTCATCGCACTGCAACAGGAGAAAGGTATGAAAATCACGGTCACGTGCAATGCCGTGGAAGCACAAACAACTTCCGCGCTCGTGCTGCTTTTTGCGCCGCACACTTCGCCCGAAAAAGTTGCGGCCTTCAATCTCTCCCAACCCACAAGCTATCTTTCCAAAGTTACGACTCTCGTTCAGCGCGGTGATTTTCACGGCAAAGCGAGGGAACTGCGCTGGCTCTATCTCGAAGGCGCGCCCGCTCAACGTTTGCTCGTGGCCGGCATTGGACGCGACAAGGATGATGAAAATTTTGATGGCGCATTTCTGCAACGCGTGATCGCCAACGCAGTTGCAGCCAGCCGCAAGCTCGGAATTAATGAGCTTTGCGTTCCGCTCGCGGGCCCGATGCTTGATCAATTCGGCGGCACAAACGCGGCGCGGCTTGTCGCAGAAGCAGTGCTGCTTGCGAATTATCGCTTCGCGCAGTATAAAACGCCGACGGAAAAAAATAACACGGTGCTGCAAACGCTCACCCTCTTGCTCGAGAATTGCAAACCTGAGGCCGCCGTGAAATCCGGGGCGCATATCGGAAGGGTTTTAGGGACGTGGACTTGCCGCGCTCGCGATCTGCAAAACACACCGCCCAATGCGCTCTCGCCAATACGTTTCGCCGAGCTCGCACAAGAGTATGCACATGCGGCAAAACTGTCTTGTGAAGTGTGGGACGAGCACAAAATTCGCGAGCAAGGCATGGGGGCGCTTTTAGGCGTGGCGCAAGGTAGTTTGCAGCCGCCGCGTTTCGTAATTTTAGAAAGCGCCGCACATCAAGCCACTCAACCAACGCTCGTGCTCGTTGGCAAAGGTGTTACATTTGACAGCGGCGGCCTTGCCATCAAACCACTCGAGTCGATGCTGGATATGAAGTATGATATGTCCGGCGCGGCCGTTGTGCTGTCCGCTATGTGTGCGTTGGCAGAACTTGAGTCCCCCCTGCATTTGGTGGGCTTGCTGCCGTTGGTGGAAAACATGCCGAGTGGCACTGCGCAGCGTCCGGGCGACGTGGTGCGCGCATGCAACGGCAAAACTATAGAAGTTGCTGACACTGATGCTGAGGGCCGCTTGCTTCTTGCCGAGTCACTCGCCTATGCCAGCCGCTTCCAACCGGAGGCTGTGATTGATATCGCTACTTTAACGGGAGCGATGTTTTATGTTCTCGGTGATGCGGCTGCTGGTTTGTTTGCAAATGATGCATCGCTTGCGGCGCGTATTAAAAACGCGGCCCAACATACCGGCGAGCGCGTGTGGGAGTTGCCGCTCTATCCGGAATTCTCGCAACAGCTCGAAAGCGAAATTGCGGACATTCGCAATGTTGCTTCCAAAAGAGGCGCGGGCGCGAGCAAAGGCGCGGCGTTTCTGGCTTCGTTTGTGGCAGGTTACAAATGGGCGCACCTGGACATTGCGGCCATGGCTTCTTCCACAAAGCCAACCGCACTTGCGCCCAAAGGCGGTACGGGATGGGGAGTACGTTTGCTCGTAGAATTGTGCTTGAATTGGAGTGAAACAAAAACTCTGTGAAGGAAGAGGCCGCGGAATGCTACTGCGGCTTCTCGATCTTGAAAGTCTCCAGAAAGAGCCGATTTCTGCGCTCGATGGCAGTGGGTTGCTGTGGACGCGCAGGAACTTTTTGAGAGGCAGAATCTTTGACTGGCGTCTGCGCGAGGGCGAAATTCAGAGCAGCGATTTCACGCCGGCTTTTCTCAAGCTCCCCTTTGAGGCTGTCGATTTGCGCGGCCATGATGCTGCTTTGTCTTTCCCACGTGCTGCGCAATTCGAGCTGGCTGGAGGCGAGCGTGCGATAGTCGCGCCCCACTCGTTCGGCGGTGAAATAGCGAAACAACGTGATAATGGCGAGAAAGATTAGGCCGCCCAGACTCAGCCAAAACACGATGGCCTCGCCGGTATTCGCAAAAAGCGTGATCTTGCCGGGGTCACGCGGCTTTAAGTCAATCGTTGGAAACACGTTCGTATCACCGTGCGAGTTCATCCCTTCGCTTCTTCGTCGGCAAACGGGGCGGGAGTCTCCAGCGGCTGGCTGGAAGACAGGGCCGAAGCCATTTCGTTGGATTTACGCTCATCGGCTTTGGTGATGTGGTGCATGACTTTCGAGCCGAAATAGAACGCCAGCATCATTTGAAACGCAACCAGCAACTGATCGATATTCTTTTCAAATTCCGGTTTGCGCAGAGTCACGACTTCGAGGAGCATGACGAGAAACAAAAGCGACATTGCCAGAATGCCGCGCATCACGCCGCGGGGCATGCCGAAAGATTCCAGCGCGTAGGGATTGGGATTCTCCACGGTCCACTTGCCAAAAGTAAAGCGCCTCATCAGAATAATGACGACAATGCTAACGCCAATTATCCAGAGCAAGACCGGCACATAAAAATACGCGAACCCGTCTTTGAAAAAATCTTCCATGCGTCACTCCTCTGCTGAAACGAAAGGGCATTGCCATTGAGTTGATTCACACTGCAAGCTGCGCAAACAGAAATCCGATCAAAATACTTTTACTGCGGCCGCACCGAGCACGGCGCCCACGAGCGCAAAGAGAATTCTGCTGCGTTTGAGTTTGCCATTCTGAATTTCAACCGCCTCCAACTCCCGGTCGGTCTTGTCCCAAAGCTCGCGATAGTGCACGTAGCCTTCGCGATGCAGCGCGATAAGAGAGTCCTTTTGCGTGATGATTTCGGATAGGAGCGCTTGCTTCTGCTCAAGCAATGCGACCATCGTGCTGTCAATCTCGGATTTCTTGGCGAGCTTGAGCGCGCGCTTGTATTGCGTATGTTTCAATAGCCAGAGCGTGTCAAGATTGGCCGGGACGGTAAAACGCTCGCCCGGCAAAACCGGAACGGGAAAAGGAATCTCCCGCTCTTGCGCGTTGAGCGCGCCGGCCATGGCCCAACATATCATGAACCCAACGAGCTTCTTCAAGATGCAACTCTCACCATTGTGGTTATCAGACTATTCATGGCTCTTCGTTTCTGACATGCTCCGATCTAGCTCGAGCATTTTCTTTTTGGTCGCCGCAATTTTTTCTTCTTCGCGCGCAATTCTGGCTTCCAGCTCGATCCGGTAGTTTTGTTTCCAGAAGAGCTCCTTTTCCATGACGACAAATTCATGGTTCGTCTCGTTTTTAAACTCACCTTCGGGTGGAATCTCGTAAATGATATAGACCGGCTCCGTTCCCTCGTTCTTGTAAGTGGCACCGGGCTTGAGCACGGTGTGGCGCTTTTCCGATGAAGCCGTGAGCACGGAGGACAAGAGGAACAACGCAAGAAGACGCGGCGCCAAGTTTTTCATACTCTCACACCTCTCTGGCAATAAACGCTGCTGCAACAAAAACTTCTCTGACTTCGATTCAATGCGAATCCACTCTCTCAGGAACCGAAAAGACGCTGACCCTCGCGTTGCAATTCCGAAAGGCTCATGTCTTCAACTTGTTGATCCACCGCTTGGCGTTTCAATCTGAGCAATTCCAACTTGCCATCTATTATTTCGATCTGGCGATTCAACTCGGCAATTCTGTTTTCCCGTTCTTGCACGCGTGTGAGCAGGCGTTCGTGAAAAGCAGCTTCGGTTTCACGCAGTTTCTCGTGCCTTTCTCGAATCTCATCTTCATCGTTTCCGAAGAGCCCCATAATAAATCGAAAAGGCGCAGCGAGCGCGGCAAACAGCATGGTGAGAGGCTGCCACTTGATAATGCCTTTATACACCAAATAACCCGACACAACAACGGCAACAATGACTAAGAATAAGATGATAAACTTTTTCATAAAAGCGCCTTTTTCTACGCCGTCAAACGCTGTCATTCAAACTTGGTCAACGCCGACATATTTGCGAACGACCCAACCTTCGATCTCCACAGCAACGCGATACCAGCCATTGGCTTCGCTCAAAACTCGCACGCGCGCTCCTTGCGGCAGCGGCCGGGCAATTTTCTCCGCCAACTCACTGGGATCAGAACGAAGATTCAGCTTGTTCGCAATGACAAAGCCGTTAGTTGGGAAATTGATAATGAGGTTGCCTTCATTGGTTTTGCGATCCTGTTTCAAGATGCGATCGCGGAGTTTGTCGAGAGGGAAAGCCGGGCCGGGATCGACCTTGCGGCCGGGTGAGATTTCTTCGTGGCCCAAAATATGTTTGATATTGTATTCCTTGATCAAGAGCCGGCACAGCTCTTCGACCACAGTAATTTGCGTTTCTGTGAATCTATGCCAGAATCTAGGTGTGCGTTCGTTGCGATGAATTGCCTTGAGCACATCTTTTTCTTCATAGGTGCGGCCAAACCATGCAGAGTACACGTTGCCACTTTTGGTGAGTATACCGGCATTGTCGATTTCAATGCCGATAGAAAATTGATTGAAGCCCTCTCGAAGGGTGCCGTCGGCAAAACGATAGCTGCTTTGTCCCGCATGCCAAGCAATCGTATTAAAAGGGATCAATTGAAAAATTCGGCCGTCACGTGCCACCACCACGTGGGCCGAGGCCCGAACATTCGGATCCGAAAGTGACGCGACCGAGGATTCGGCATCCCGTCCGGAGGTATAGTGAATGACAATAATATCAGGGACCATGGGGCCACTACGGTTGGGTGATTCAGAATGAATGATCCGCTCGCTCCCCTCAGCACGTAGAATGTGATTTACAACTTTCATGACAGGTGGCTCCTCATTTTTGTTTAGTTGCGAAAATCTTTCTGCAAAGTCAAGGACATTTTCGTGCGGAAAATTCGCTTGCATCAAATAGAAAGTTTTCCTACTATTGCGGGCTTTTTTTGCACCAATAATCGCATTTGAAAAACAGGCTTGGTTAGAAAATTATCCGCTTCGGGCGGATAATTTTTTGTTACGACAACGGCGCGCATGTTTCAACAACTCACTGATCGTTTTGGCGAAATCTTTCGCAAGCTGAAGGGACACGGCAAGCTGACCCCGGAGAATATTTCGGAAAGCTTGCAAGAGGTTCGTCGCATTTTGCTCGAGGCCGACGTTCATTTTAAGGTTGCAAAAGACTTCGTAGACGCCGTCGAGAAAAAGGCGCTCGGCGTTGAGGTATTGAAAAGCATCTCGCCCGCGCAGCAAATGATCAAAATCGTTCACGATGAGTTGACGCGGCTGTTTGGTGTGAATGAAGCCCCGATGCGCGAAGCCAACATTCCTCCCACGATGATTATGATTGTGGGATTGCAGGGCGCCGGCAAAACCACGTTCTGTGGCAAACTCGCCAAACATCTCAAGTCGCGCGGCCGCAAGCCGCTCTTGGTCGGCGCTGACTTGCAACGCCCGGCGGCCGTCGAACAGTTGCAGATTGTTGCGAAGACCGCAGGCTGCGAATTTTTTTCACAAGCGAATTCCACGCCGCTCGAGGTCTGCCGCAATGCGATAACCGTAGCACGCCAGCGTTTGCTCGATGTCGCGATCTTTGACACCGCCGGCCGTTTGCACATCAACGAAGAATTGATGAACGAGTTGGTCGCCATCAAAAAGGCGCTGAAGCCGCACGAAATCTTATTCGTGGCCGACGGCATGACCGGCCAGGATGCGGTCAATACTGCGCAAGTATTCGTGCAGCGTTTGGATTATTCCGGCGTGGTGCTCACCAAAATGGACGGTGATGCACGCGGCGGCGCGGCGCTCTCAATCAAGGCCGTGACCGGCAAGCCGATCAAATATATCAGCCTCGGCGAGAAGCTGGACGCGTTCGAGAAATTTCATCCGGAGCGTATTGCTTCGCGCTTGTTGGGCATGGGCGATATCGTCACGCTCGTCGAAAAGGCGCAGCAGGCGGTTGATCAAGAGAAGATTCGCGCGCTGGAAGCAAAACTGCGAAAGGCAGAATTCACACTTGAAGATTTTCTAGATCAAATGCAGCAGGTGAAAAAAATGGGCCCGCTGCAAAACTTGGTGGAGATGATTCCCGGGATGGGCGGAAAATTGCCGAAAGATGCGCAGATCGACGAGAAAGCTTTCGTGCGCACCGAGGCGATTATTCAATCCATGACGCCTTTGGAGCGGGAAAAACCGCAAGTGCTCAATGGCAGCCGGCGCTTGCGCATTGCCAAAGGCAGCGGCACGAGCGTGCAAGAGGTCAACCGGCTCATCAAACAGTTCGAAATGATGCGCAAGATGATGAAAAGCGCCAGCGGCCGCAAAGGCCGGCTGTTTTAGACTCTGAGAAACATCTATTATATTTTGAGCTGCAAATTTGCAATTCAAAATTTGCAACGATCAACTATGATCAACAAATTACAAGGAGGTTTGCATTGGCTGTTCGTCTTCGTCTTCGCCGTATGGGCAAGAAAAAGCAACCGTTCTATCGCATCGTAGCGATTGATTCGCGTGTGGCCCGCGACGGCAAATATTTGGAAAACCTCGGCACCTACAACCCGCGTACGGAACCCGCGAGTATCAGTTTGAACGCAGACCGCGCGTTGTACTGGCTGGGCACCGGCGCCAAGCCGACTGAAACCGTGCGCAGCATTCTCAGCCGCCGCGGCGTGTTGCTGCAATGGCATCTGCGCAAACGTGGCTTCGAAGAAGCAAAAATCACTGAAGAAATGCAAAAGTGGGAAGTCGCGCAAAAAGAGCGCAACCAACGCCACGAAGCGCTTCGTGAAGAAAAACGACTGGCGCGCAAGAAGAAGAAAGAAGCAGAGAAAGCTGCCGGCACTGCCGCGGCTTAAGATGCACACCCGCAATCCGGGATCGCCTTACGCAAAGACCTCGTCGTCCAGGCAAGGTCATCGGAAGAAATGGGCAGACGGCGAAGGCTCTGCGCATTATTATCGCTACAGCGCTCGCGAAATGCGGCAAATGCGCCGTGTTGGAAATTTTAGAATAGTCTACCCCTCTGACTTCGTTCGCGCTTCGTGACCACAGGTTCGAAAAGGCATACTCGCAATGGCAATCAGGGCGAGGGGGTGCTTTCGCCTGCGCCTTGTCATCTAGGTGTTTCGATCAAACATGTTAACAGAAAATGAAGTGGCGATCGGGATCATTTTGCGCCCGCATGGTCTGCGTGGCTGGGTGAAAGTACGGCCGTTGACAGATGACCCAAATCGCTATTTCGACCTTGTGAAAGTTAGTCTCCATCATAAAGACCGGCGGATTGGTGAATTTCGCCTTGAGCGGGTAGAGATCAGCAAACCTCAAAATCTGCTCGTCAAATTTCGCGAAGTCGACTCTATTGATGAAGCGGAAGCGCTGCGTGGTGCGGAAATTCGCATTCCTCGCTCCGAATGTCTGCCCACGACGGCCGACCAGTTTTATCATTTCGATCTCATTGGCCTGCCGGTGCAAACCAGCGAGGGCCGTATGCTCGGAACCGTGAGCGAGATTCTCGAACACCCCGGCAACGACATCTGGGTTGTGCGCGATGATGAGTATAATGAGATTCTGCTTCCTGCCATCGCTTCGGTGATAAAAGAAGTAAATTTGGAAGAAAAGCGCATCATCATCAACCCGCTCCCCGGCTTGCTGAACGACGCGGCCAATACCGCATAAGCAATGATAATGTTCAAATCATTTCGCCTTGCTAGCTGAATACAAATCGCAATGCAGTTTCATATCGTCACAGGATTTCCAAACTTATTCACGGGCCCATTAACCGAAAGCATCATTAAACGCGCACGCGAGCGCGGTCTTGCTGAGATTCACTTGCACGACCTCCGTGATTTTACGACCGACAAGCATCGCTCGATCGACGATTATCCCTATGGCGGCGGCCCGGGGATGATCTTAAAACCGGAACCGATCTTCGCATGCGTTGAACACATACAGAAAACTTATCAACTCGAGTCTGCCAAAGTTGTATTGATGTCACCGCAAGGCGCGGTCTTCAACCAGAACCTAGCGAATGCTCTGGTAAAAGAAGAGGCCTTGATTATCATCTGCGGCCACTACAAAGGCGTAGATGAACGCGTGCGCGAGCTTTTGGTCACCGAAGAAATTTCAATTGGAGATTATGTCGTCACCGGTGGCGAGTTGCCGGCCATGATTGTAATGGATGCCGTGATTCGCTTGCTCCCTGGTGTGCTCGGCGACCTGGATTCCGCGTACGGCGATTCGTTTCAGAGCAACAGTCTCGACCACCCGCATTACACGCGCCCCGAAGAGTTTCGCGGGCATCGCGTGCCCGAGGTGCTACTCTCGGGGCATCACGCGAAGATTGCGGCATGGCGGAGAGAAATTGCGCAGCAGCGCACACGCGAGCGCAGAGCGGATTTATTAGAAAAATACCCAACACCCATATTCACGGAGGATACCCCATGAACAAGATGAATGCACTCACGGCGCAGCAAATGCGCAGCGACATACCCGACTTCTTTCCCGGTGACACCATCGCCGTCCATCACAAAGTGGTGGAAGGCGACAAAGAGCGCACCCAAACTTTTGAAGGCGTGGTCATTCAACGCCGCGGCGAAGGCATCAACGCCACTTTCACCGTGCGCAAAATTTCCGACGGGATCGGTGTCGAGCGCATTTTTCCATTGCACTCTCCTAACATCGATCACATCGACCATCTCCGTCGCGGTAAAGTCCGCCGCGCACGCCTATACTACCTACGTAATCTCAAAGGCAAAGCCGCGCGCATTGAAGAGAAAAGATAAAGGCCCCCTCGCAAAGCTGTTGCTGGCGTAACCATTTTTGATAATTCTGTATTACAATTCTAAATGGTTTCGCCCTAAATCGTTTTGTGTAGCGCCTTACGCAATGTTACTGTTCTTCTCGCCGAGGACGCCCGGTTTTAATTCTTGCTTTTCAAACAAATCTTTCTATCTTGCCGTTCCAATATTCAGCCGGCTACGTTTTGCCGAACCAAACAACTGTGAGAGAGCAGCTACGGAGCGGGTGACATGTGAGCAGCAAGGCTTGCAAAGTTTTTAGGAAGCGCTTTACACCAAAGGAGAAAGGAGCACGCACGGGATGAAGACGATTTTAGTGGTTGAGGATGAGTGGAAGCTGCGACTACTTTACTCGCAAGAGTTGGAAGCTGAAGGTTACGAAGTCATCACGGCGGCAAATGGACAAGAAGCCCGCCAGCACACCCAGGAGCGCAAGGTTGATTTGGCCATCGTTGACATCCGGCTCGACGGCGAAAGCGGCTTGGATGTCCTGCGCGAACTCATGGAATACAATCAAAGTCTGCGCGTCATTCTCAATTCCGCGTATTCGAGCTATATGAGCGATTTCACCAGTTGGTCCGCGGATGCGTATCTCGTCAAATCCTCCGACCTCACAGAATTGAAATCCAAAGTGCGGGAACTGCTCAACGGTTATGAGCCGGTGTTGGCCGCCGCTTGAAGCGCATAGACGTTTCGTTCATGCCGAATGAACTGCAAAAACTGCCAAAGGGAAATTCCACAAAACGTTGAGGGTCAATTCTGTCCTTATTGCGGCGCAGCTTTAGGCCAAGCGGGGCTTTTTGAGTATGACGCTGCTCAATCTGCCACGCCGGAGGAACCACCCTCTCCCCTTGCTTTTTCTTCACCCTCAATCCGTGCTCCCGAACCCGAGTATTATGTGCATTGGGAAGATCGCGAGCGGCTTGGCTTTTTGCGCGGTTTTAGCCAAACATGGAGCGACATCACCTTTCGGCCGGCGGAGTTCTTTCGTCGCACGCCCCGGATAGGGCATTTCGGTTCCGCGCTTCTCTTCGCATTTCTCATCGGGATGGTTTCCAGTCTCATTTCGCTTTTCTGGCAATATCTATTCTGGGGATCGTTCACCGAGATGGAACAGTTCGAAGAACTGTTCGGCCTCGCCCTCGACCGCGATTTTTTGCGCATGCTGGCGCTTTTCTCTCCCTTCATCGTGATCTTCTCGATCTTCTTCGCCTCCGTCATCTATCATGTGAGCTTGCTGCTCGTGGGCAGCGGAAAAAGCGGCTGGGAAGCCACGTTCCGCGCGGTTTGTTACAGCTATGGCCCGCGCCTGTTCGATTGCATTCCGTGGTGCGGCGGCCTCATCGCGGCGGTGTGGCAATTCGTGGTGATGATCATTGGCTGGCGCGAAATGCACGACAGCTCTAGCGGGCGCGTCGTGCTCGCAGCATTTCTCCCCTTTCTGCTGTGCTGCTCGTTGCTGGTGCTGCTCATCTATCAGTTCGCCGCGTTCTTTTCGAACACGGGGATAAAAATTTAACTGCCCTCTTTACAAATATCCAATGCCGGCACTACAATACAGTAAAACAAAACGGTTTTGTTTTGTCGCTGCTGCACCAAGGTGCCGTCTTTGCTTGTTTTGCGAGAAAGTCTTTTTGCAAACGAGCTGACTTAAAGCGCTTCGCAAATCTCAAAAACAAATCCCAGATGCAAATCGGCCTCACTCTCAGCGAATTTAACGGCAAAAAACCGAGCGAACTGCTCGCGCTCGTGCGGCAATTCGGCGTCGGCTTCGTGGAGTTCAATCCCACGGTCTTTGGCGATCTGCCGAATGTCATTCCGCACATGACCGACGTGGCTTCCGGCTTTCACCTGCCTTTGATTTCCGAACACGGCTATGACTTCACGCAAGTCGAGGCCAAAGAGAAGATCGATGAGGCCATCTACCTCATCAATCAGCATCGCCTCGATCTCAATCTGCTCTATTGCGTCGCGCATCCGCCCGAAGCCAAAGATGAAAACGAAAGCATCGAAGAAGCGCTGGAGTTTCTGCTAGAAAATCTCGTCCGTCTCGAAGTGCCCGTCATTTTGGAAAACATAGAGACTTGGAGCAAGGGCGATTTTGACCGCCTTGCAAAAGTATTTCGCACCGAGCTCCGGAAACAGAGTCTCGGTTTGTGTTTCGATCCGGCGCACGCCTTCTTGCGCGGCGAAAATATTTTCGAGCGCTACTCCGAAATCTCCCAATACGTGCGTTGCATTCACCTTTCCGACTGCGCCAAAGGCCACGATGCGCATCTGCCGCTCGGCCAGGGCGAGATGCCCATTTCCGATTTCCTTCGTCACGTTGCAAAAAGCGGCTATGACGGCATCATCAATCTCGAAGTCGTACCCAGCTCATTGCACGAAATCAAGGCTGTGGTGAGCAGCTATATGCAAGTGCTGCGCGTATTCAAAAAAGTGAAATACGTTTCGACCGCAACAAAGCTGCTGTTCAGTAAACCCAAGTTGGCGCACTGAATGAGCACTGTGCTCTATTTCTGCGATTCAGCGAGAGCCTTTCCACCGCGCGGTGCAATGGGCAAAACCGAAAGCCGCTCCAGTGCTTGAATGCTTCTTTCGCAATGGCATTAAACAACGTAGTCGCACGAATACCCAGCCGAGGTGAATCATGGCAAGAATGGTCAAATGTGTGAAGTTTGGCAAAGAGATGGAAGGCCTGGAACGTCCGCCCATGCCTGGGCCGCTGGGACAGCGTATTTTCGAGAACGTCTCGAAAGAAGCCTGGGCCGTGTGGAAAGGGCAAATGATGATGTTGATCAATGAGTATCGCCTCAACCTCGCGGACCCCAAAGCCAGCGCGTTTCTCGATCAACAGACTGAAGCCTTCTTCTTCGGCCAAGGCTCACAGCTTCCGCCGGAGTACGAACCACCGAAGTAGAAGTAGCTGTGTGCGACACATTTTGGGCGAGCGTCGCACACGGCTCGAGCCGCCGCTGCATTCTGACTCCAACATACTCTCCACGCTGAACTGCACCGCAACGAAAAATCGCGGTGACAGAGGAGCCGCCAGATTCCAACGATTGGTAAGAACACCCCACCAGCGAGACGCGAATCCCCCCATTGTGCAGCGGCTTCAAGTACGTTTTGCAAAGCATCTTTCATATTCACATCACTAATTGCCGTCGGCCACAGCCCATTGCCGTTGCAGCACTTCCTGCAGGTTCGCAAAATAAGCATCCTTTTCTTCTTCCAATTGCGGCGGTTGTGCCGCTGCCATCAGCTTCGCATCTTGCAGTAACGCGCACGCCAAGAAAGCATACACGCGGTTTTTGGGCGAGGGGTCATTGAGGCTCATTTCCTGCAAGCGTTTGAGGAAAGCGCTGCAATCATCTCGCTCATACGCGGCTTTGTATTGCAGCACGCGATAAATCGTGCTGTTGCGCACGCCTTCATGCTCCGATTGCAACGAGGTGAGATAATTGCGTTTGGCGACTTGCTGCTTTTGTGGTTCTTCGCCGCGCAAGGGCGCGGTGCATGCCAAGCAAAGCAGGGCTGCAAAAAATAGACTGCGCATCATGGTCGTGTCTCCTTATTTTTGCGTGAAGCTTGAAGCAATTGCTTTGAGATTTTATTCAGCAGATATTTCTGCGTACACGAACGGTGTTCCAATCGACGCCGGTCCTCTGCGAGTAGCGCGAATCGTGAGCGGCTTGTTGATCGTAACCGTTTCATGATATTCACCCGGCCGCAGCAAGATGATATCGCCGCCGTGGTCATTGGCTGCAGCCGCAGCGAGTTGCACGGAATCATATGGGTGATTACTGGTGCCTTCATTACAAGGCGTTCGGCGATCAACAAACCAAGTGCGGCCGTCGCAAACTTGCCGGCGATAAAAGTTCAGCGTCGCATCGGTCCAGCGATCCAATTGCCCCTCCGTCAATCGTCGTAAATTGGCGCCCACGGGCTTAAGAAAATGATACGACATGATATTTTCAGCAACGTCATCCACCAACTCCGTTTGCTCAGCGTCGAGCTTATCGTACTTGACGGAAAAATTGTGTTTGGCAATCTCGTTGCGACTCCAGCTTGGCAAGTCTTTGATGGTGTCTTCAATTTCATCGTCGCCCGGACTGGTGTAACCTTCCCCAGTTTGCCCAAGCATGGTAACGCCGAGATCACCTTGGGTATGGCGCAGATCAAAATAGTGGCCGAGCTCATGAAGTTGCACCCAACCCGCGCGCACGGAGTGCGCGCCAATGACAATCGAATCTCTAAATTTCCATTTTGCCCCGTTGGTCGCTTGATTGATATAGATATTGACGGCGTTTTCTCTCCAGGCGTAACGCTCGGGGTACGCCTCAATCGCTGCTTCCATTTGGCGCAGCAGTTTCGCCTGTTTGTCTTGTTCGATAAAATCAACGTCAAACCAATGGCTGGGGTCGGGATACGAGCCGGTGTACGAACCGACCTCCCGAATCTCAACCAACTCAAACCGATAGCCGCGCCAGTAGGAAGCCATCACTGCGTTCATTTCATCCACAGCCTCTCGAATTATTTCATCGCTCACCATTTCCGCATACTGCGTGTGAAGCCTCGGCCGGTTGTGATCTTTTGGACTCAAGATGATTTTATATGAGAGCCGGATCTTGATGACGCCGTCTTCTTCATCACCAAACGCTAAATGGGCTTGGCAAAAAAAGCCAATAAGCAACTTCAAAGCTAACGCGCCGGTCATTGCAGGTTTTGTATTCATCTTCGTCACTCCTACGGGATGACAACGTTGAGGCGGCACCTCGCACCAACCTGTAATGAATTTCTCTTCTACTGCAAATTCACCAGCGCCGCAACCAACCCCGCGCCGGAATCAAGTGAAGTCAAAGCTTTGCCGATGATTGCACCGAATGATGCGGCTCTATCCGTCGCCCGCATGGCATGACCCGAGATCACAGAAGTGGTGAGTAAATCACCCGGCTTGATCGCACCGTTCGCTGCGGTTGCTAGCACATAAACTCTGCCACTGAGTGCGATAATGCGCCCCTCTGCCGGCGGCTCTTCTTGATGCAAAATCAAACCCGGATACACACCGCCGGCACCGCTGACCACGCCGGCAACGCGCGTATCATAAGCCTTCCGGCAAAGCTTCAGTTTGCCGTCATTCTGCTCGTCAATCACCAGCACTGCGCCCGCCGGAATCGGTTCGCCGTCGGAGATGGGGAAAGGTTCGGCAACATCGGCGCCGCCGGTGACCGTGAGAATTTTTGTGGTCGTGGCGCCATTGACCGCAAGAGAGTTGCCGAGGGAAACTTTGCCAGAAGGATGAATCGTAATGTGCGCTTTTTCGCCTTCCGTAAAAAAGTATAACGCTGCATTCTTGCGGGTGCCGAACCACACGCCGTTGCCCGCCGCTCCGGAGCCTGCCCACGCTTCTAGTAACCCCGCGCCGATGCGAGAAAGAGAAAAGTTTTCAGAGATTGCATTCGTACTGACCGTATCGACCGAAGCTGCGGAGCGCACGATAACGTCGGAATCTAGCCCGCGGCTTTGTTGCAAGGTAAGGGCAGTAATCATGGCGACGAAAAGCATGGTTTGTTTCATGGCAAATCCTGCGCGATAGTCCGGCAACACATCTTCAACTACTAACGCTTGAACAATTCAAAAAAAATTTCTTCAAAAGGCGAACGATCCTCGCTCCAAGACAAAAATGCTTTGCGTGTGGCGATGCCGACCGGCCCATCCCAAATGCCGCCATGAATCATCGCGTCATAAACGCGCACGGCCAAAACGTTTTCTTGGCCCGGCAAAAACATATCCGGCGAAACAAAGTAGGCGCGATACCGGTTATATTCATCGCCGTTGATTTCACGCCCGCCGCGACGCTCGGACCAGCTTCCGGTTTTGCCCACCAACTTGCCATTCAAATACACCTCATCGAGGTCGTCGATTTTACCAAGCACGAGAATGAGCTTCTCGTTTAATAGCTTCTCCGGCAACCGAAAACGCGTGCGATACCAGCCCGCGCCGTCATAATCTTTGTGGCCATAGCCGTCCCAAATCCCTGGAACGAAGACCTGCTGCCATGAGGAATCGTCATAATCACGTTGCGCGAACTGCAGGTCATCTCCGATTTTGAGCCGCCAGCTTCCGGAGAGATCAAGCGCAACGCGCAATTGATCGCGCTTATAAAATAGCCCCAGGTCGCCATGCACAATGCCGCCGGCAATCTCGTCGTCATACACTCGCACGGCGAGCACATTCTCGCCCTCGCTGCGTAATAATCCCGTGGGCACCGTGTACCGGCGCGGCACGATGTAAGCCGTCGAATAATCCGGTGGAAAACTGCCTTGATAGCCGATCATGTGGCCGTTGAGATACGCTTCATCAACGTCGTCGATCTGCCCGAGAAACAAATACAGTTGATACTCTTGGGCTGCTGCCGGTGTGCGAAAGCTCGTGCGATACCACGCATAGCCGTCATAACCCGGAAAACCTTGCCGCTCCCATTCACGCGGCGCGCGAATTTTCTCCCAGCCCGAGTCATCGAAACTCGGGTCGGCATACTTGGGATCATCGCCAATCTCGAACTTCCACAGACCATTAAGCGATAACGCCTCACGCCACTCTTGCGCGTAAAGGGGCGGTGCGCTAGCGGCGACAAGTGTGAGCAAGCAACTCAACACTTGTGCCGTCACGCGCGCGTTGCGAAAAATGTGAATCATAGTACTCCCTTCCTTTCATTCATTCGACGGCTAATAATACGCCCGGAGAGTTTTCCGGTTGTCAAAGCCGTTTCAAAGATTGTCAAAAATTGTCACGGAAAAAGGTAGGATGAAACTCAAGAGGGACATTCCGGCGGAAGCTTGAATAACACTGCGAATGGAATCCATCACCCCAAAAACTTGTATCCAATCCCATGCACCGTAATAATGAACTCTGGATTTGCGGGGTCATTTTCAATCTTCTTGCGGAGCTTGAGAATGTGGTTGTCAACCGTGCGTGTGGTGGGATAATCTTCCAACCCCCAAACTTTGTCCAACAAATCCGTGCGTTTGACCGTTGCGCCACGATGGGCAATCAAAAAACGGAGAATCTCAAACTCTTTGGCGGTCAACTCGATTTCTTCACCGGCTTTGGTGGCGCGATAGTGCTTAAAGTCGAGCATGACCTCGCCGAAAGTAAAGGCGTCTGTAATTTGATTCGCCTCCGGCTTGTGCCGCCGCAACTGCGCGTGAATGCGCGCCAGCAGCTCGCGCAAACTAAAAGGCTTGGTCACATAATCGTCGGCGCCAAGCTCGAGGCCGAGCACTTTATCAATCTCCTGCCCTTTTGCGGTGAGCATGATGATCGGCGTCATGTTGCCTTTCGCGCGCAGTGCTTTGCAGACTTCATACCCGGACAGCTTCGGCAACATGAGATCGAGCAGAATCAAATCCACCGGATGAGCCAGCGCGTACTGCAATCCTGCTTCGCCGTTCGTTTCGATCTGAACCTCGTAACCTTCGAACACGAGATTATCCGCCAACCCGCGCGCCATTTCCGGCTCATCTTCAATGACGAGAATTTTGGGCATTGCATTGCTCCGCAGTATTCAATTTGCGTTGTCATCCTGGAAGGAACTTCCCTCGTTCTCGGCACGATTCCGAGCGCGAGGGAAGTGTCTTACAGAATGACAATGCAGAGGAAGTGTGCTCGAAACTAAATCGGAAACTTCAAATAGAAACTGCTCCCCTTCCCCAGCTCACTCTGCACTTCGACTTTGCCATTATGCGCGACCATCACGTGTTGCACCAGCGCCAAGCCGATGCCCGCGCCGCGCGTGTCGCGGCCCACGGTTTCCACACGATAAAACTTGTCAAAAATCTTGTGCCGGTGTTTGGCATCGATACCGATGCCGCGATCCGTGACCGCGAGCACGGCCCAGTTTTCATCGCGATACAACGCCACGGTAATGTGCTTGTGCTCATCGCTGTACTTGACGGCATTATCCAACAAATTGACGAAAGCTTGGCTCACCGCCTCCACGTCCGCAGTGATCCACAGCATTTCCGGCGAAAGCTTCTGCACCAGCGTGAAGCCGCGCTGCTCAAGGTGAAAACGATAACTGTTCAACACTTCGGCAATTACCGCGGTGAGATTGAAGGCCTTCGAATCGTAAACTTTTCTGCCGGCTTCGATGCGGGAGAAATCCAAAAGGTTATTTACCATGCGCGTCAAACGCTCGGTTTCGCGTGCGAGCACGCCGTAGTACTCCTGCTTTTTCTCTTCCGAGGGCACGCGCCCCATTTGCAGCGTTTCGGCGAACATGCGAATCAAGCCGAGCGGCGTGCGGAGATCGTGCGAAACATTGTCCACGAAATTCGATTTCAAGCGCGCCAGTTGGGCCTCGCGAAAGAGTGTGCGCAAGATCAGTGCGATGGTCGTGAGAATGATGACGTTCACACCCAACATCAGCCACAGCGTGCGCCGCGTGCGGGTCGCCGCAATCTCTGCCGTGCTGGTGTTTTGCAGCTTGATGGCAAGCGTCATGTTCGGAAGAATCCAAAGCGGCTCTTCGTACTCGAAGGCTTCACGAGCCGCTGCATTTGTGGCAAGCAGAATCGACTGGTCGTCTGTGCGTTTGACAGCCAGCAAAAAATTTCTGCTTTCAAATTCGGAAATTTTGGGCCGTAGCACTTGGCGGACGAAGCTCGCGGTGGATATCAACAGCCCTTCTAAATTCTCTTCCTCCCCGGCAAACACCAGGATGAGCGTCTCATTCCCGCGCGAGGTTGGCGCTAGTTCCAGCACCACGGGGCGAACATAACCCTTGCTGGCGTGTTCCAGCATCTTATCGGTTTCTCGCATGTGCCGAGCGAGCGTTTCCGCGATGCGAGCGGCAAGTTGCTCGCGTTGTGGCGCAAGCGAATCGGCGAGTGCCAATACGATGCGCTTTTGTGCATATGCGAATGCTATCTGTATCGGCTCGTGGCGCTGTTGCACCCTCATCAAACTCATTTGAACTCGCTCTGTCTTGGAATGCGTCGCCGCTGCCAGCTCTGTGCGCAATGAGTTTCCCCACCCACTGACCACATCCCAGCAGTATTGATTGACCGAAAACAGGATGGCGCCCAACTGCGCGCGATAGAGGTCTTCGATGAGAGCCTCTTGTTCATTGAGGCGCGTAAGCTCAAGCGCAGTGTAGCTGATCACGGGCAAGCACAATAACAGGCCCACCAAAAACCAAAGGCGCGCGCCTAAAGTGCGAGGTCGTGCAGGTGTGGAGGAGGAATGCATGGCAAGAATCTACGCAGCCTCTCAAAGCGAGATGTCATGCGTGAGTAAAAAGATGTCAAAAAATGTCGCCACATGAGTTGAGGCGTGCTTGTTTAGCCGCCGCCGAACTGTGGCCGCAGAGAGCTGTTGTCTCTGCAAGCGAGCGCTTCTTTTGCTTTTGGTTACGATTGCACACGAGCGCACGCCGCGAAAGCGGCGACAGAATTGCGCAGCGGACACAAGCGCAATGCAAGAAGTTCACTTTGCATTTGATGCGCGGGGTAAAGTTCACGGCCCGGCAGACGCCCATGATATGGTTTGGAATGCCCTCTTTTGCTTGTCATTTTGGAAGAATCATTTTACGTGCTGCAGATATTGCCGAGCGCTTAAAAAGATTCCTCCGGAATGACGCCCTCACTTCATTCCCATCACTCCGCATACATCTCTTCCAGCAAATTGCGATAGCGCTCGGTCACCACTTTGCGCTTGATCTTCAGCGAAGGCGTGAGCTCGCCGGCGTCGATGCTAAAATCTTTCGGCACGATGCGAACCTGCTTCACGGATTCGAACGAGGCCAGTTCTTTGTTCTTTTCCTCGATCTCGGCATTGATCAAAGCCAGCACTCTGGGGTGCCGCGCCAGCTCTTCCATGTTTTTGTATTCTATGCCGTGCGCCGTGGCCCACGGCCCAATGTGTTCGGGGTTCAACGTAATGAGCGCGGTGACGTATTTTTTGCGATCGCCGTAAGCCATGGCTTGACTGATGTAGCGCGAGGTCCGCAAAACTCTTTCGATGCGCTGCGGCGCGATGTTCTTTCCACCCGCGGTGATGATCAAATCCTTTTTGCGGTCTGTGATGCGCAGAAAGCCGTCGGCATCTACTTCGCCGATGTCGCCGGTTGCTTGCCAACCGTCTTTGTCAATCGTTTCCGCCGTGGCTTCGGGTTCCTTGAAATAACCTTTCATCACGTTCGGGCCGCGATAAAAAATCTCGCCGTCGTCGCCGAGTTTCATCTCGATGCCCGGCCCCACCGGCCCGACCGTGCCGAACTTGTTGTTGTCGTAACGATTCACATTCGTGAACGAGGTGTTCTCCGTCATGCCGAGACCTTCGATAATCAAAATCCCGCACGCGTGAAAGAACTCCGCAATGCTTTTGTTCAGCGGCGCCGCGCCGGAAACCGCCCACACCAATCTCCCGCCGAACGCCGCTTGAATTTTGCTCAACACCAGCTTGTTCGCGAGGCCGTGCTTCAGCTTCAATCCCGCTGGAATGCTTTGCCTCTTCTGTTGCCGCGCGCTCACTTGATAGCCGGTATGCAGCGCCCAATTGAACAGCTTCGCTTTCACGCCGCCCGCATCCTGCACGCTCGAAGTGACCTTCGTATAAATCTTTTCAAAGATGCGCGGCACGCTCGCGATAAAGTGCGGCCGAATCTCTTTCAGATTGTCCGGCACCTTCTCGATGCTTTCCGCAAACGCGACGGTCATGCCGTTGCTCATGGAAAAGTAAACGAGCAGCCGCGCGAACACGTGTGCCATTGGCAGAAAGAGCAACGTCACAAAATACGGTTCGAGATATAGCGAGGCCGTCACAGATTTCGTCGTGAAAAGCATGTTGCCGTGCGTGAGCATTACGCCTTTGGGTATGCCCGTGGTGCCGGAGGTATATACCAACATCGCAAGATCGTCCCACTGCGTTGCCGCGGCGCGCTCTTCGAAAGCGACATCGGAAACTGCGCTGCCATTCTGCAAAAAGTCTTGCCAACTCATCACGCCGTTTTGTGCGTCGCTTTCTCCCTCATAAACGATCAAATGCCGCACGCGCACAAGATCTTCGCGCACCGAAAGCAGTTTGGCAAGCTGCGCGTGGTTCTCTACAAAAATCAACCCGGCCTCGCAATGATTGATCACATACGCGCAATCCGCGGCCAGATTGGTGGGATAAATCCCAACCGTCACGCCGCCCGCGTTGATAATGCCCAAATCGCACTGCACCCACTCCAAACGCGTTTGACTGAGCACCGCCACGCGGTCGCCTTTCTGCACGCCGAGCGCCAGCAAACTCTTCGAGATCGCCTTGCACGTCGCCGCATTTTCGCTCCACGTTACGCTCTGCCACTGGCCTGCGCGTTTGTATTGATACGCGGTCTTGTTCGCATTGGCCGCGGTGACCACGTTCAAGAGCTGATAGATCGATTGATATTCCATGCTTCCTCTCCTCGTCGCGATTGATTTCTTCATCTTTGTAGTCGCGACCCCTTGTGGGTCGCTGTTCGAAAAAGCTGCCCGCAAAGGGCAGAGACTACAAAATTCATGTTTGCAGCATGCTAATGCTCGGCACTATTCTCAAAATGAGCTTTGCTTTTGCCATGTCGCTGCTTCACCCAGGGTTCATCTTTGCTTGTTTACCTCGCCTTTATCTCTTCGGGCGAGGCGACTTCAAAGCGACGGCCTCCCGCCGCCCAGCGCTGCATTGCAAAATTGCCTTTCACGCTGTCGCTGTGCAGCTTAGCAGCCCTCCTCAGCTTTGTCATTCTGTAAGAAACTTTCCTCGTGCCCGGAAGAATTTCCATTTTGAAAAGTGCACCGAGTGCTAGAGAAGTTCCTTCCAGGATGACAATCCTAACGAGGCGCGCCTACAAAGCAAAACTGCTGCGACTCCTTCGCCGCTGCGACCGCAGCACGATAACTCGCACCCTCAAAATAATCACGCACCCGCTGCGAGAGCGGCAAAATCAGCAAGTCGGATTCCCACACAAACGCTTCGCCCGTCGCATGATGCACACAACCGCGCTCGATGGCCCACGTTCTCTCCGCCAAAGAAAGCTTCGCTAAATCGCGCGACAAAGCTTCGAGCATGCCTTCGCGTTCGGGATCATAAAAATGAAAGAAGTGCTGATACAAAAATGCGTTGTGGTAGTATTCGGGGTAATTGCTGATGCCTTCCAATTCCATGTGCTTGGCGAGATGAATCAGAAGCTCCAGAATGCGCTTGGCTTGTCCCAAGCCCGGATGCGTTTGGCCCGGCAGCATCGGTCGCTCGTTCGTAAAGGTCGCATACGGGTGTTGCAGCAGCAGCCATTCAATCGCGAGCACGCGCGGCATCACCTCTTCCCAAGCATCGGCGCAACGCTTTCGCGGAGCCAGCGTCGACTCCCGCAAGCGAAACTCCGCGACCAAATGCTCCGGCCGCGGTTGCGCGTGATACACCTTGAGCGACTGCAAAAACGTGTCAAGCGACTCGATCTGCAATAGGATGGGATGAAGCCCCAGTCGCTCAAGCGCTGCCACAAAGCCGGATTTCTCCAACGCGCGCAAGATGGTTTCTTCACTAAAGCGCCCCAGCCACAACGAAGAGCCTTTATGAGAGCCAAGTTGTTCGAAAAGATCTTCTTCTTCAAAAAGAGGAATGCGATGAGCATCAGTCGGTGAAGATAATTGTGGAGAAGGTTTCTTCATGGAGGAGTTCGCCAATCTTTTTGTCATTTGCCCCTTGCTCTTTGCTACAACACCCTCCCCATCAGTCTCCGAACCGAAGGCGTCAACAGCGCAAGCACCGCCGCGGAAATGAGTAAGCCCACGGCGATACCGCCGTAGAGCTTCATTAGCACTTCGGGATTGCTCGCCTCAAAGAAGCCCGCAAAGTAACCGGCGAGTTTGTTGCCGAGCGCCGCGGCCAGAAACCACACACCCATCATAATGCCGAGCACCTTTGCCGGCGCGAGCTTCGTCACCGTGCTCAAGCCTACGGGGCTCAGACACATCTCGCCGACGACTTCCAAAAAGTACAATCCCACCAACCACAGCGGACTAATTTTGCCGGAGACCGTGAGCATCGCGGCAGGAACCATCAACACATAACCCAAGCCGATGAACAATAAACCGAACGTGAACTTCGCCGGGCTCGAAGGTTGGCGGTCGCCCATGCGAATCCACAGCCATGAGAAAAACGGTGCGAGCAGAATCACGAAAAACGCGGTGAGCGATTGCAGCCAGCTCGAAGGAAACGTCCAGCCAAAAATTTCCGTGCGCACGAGCTCTTTCGCAAAGAGATTGAGGCTCGCGCCTTTTTGCTCATAACCGGCCCAAAAGAGAATGGTGAAAAGGAAGAAGATGAAAATTGCGCCGATGCGTTTCCAATCTGCTGTGGTCAAAGGGGTATCGGGGGATTGGGATATTTGGCTACTTGGCGCACCGGCTTTTGGGCTCGTTGACCTTTGCCCGATGTGTTGCAAGCGCCCGCGTTGCAGCACAAAGACGATCAAGCCGAGCGTCATGCCCACGCCCGCGGCGCCGAAGCCCCAATGCCAACTCATGGCCGGATCGAAGCCCATTGACGCGATGATGTCTTTGAAGTTTTGACTCTGCGCAAGGAAGCCGCACACGAGCGGCGCGAGCACCGCGCCGATATTAATGCCCATGTAGAAAATCGAAAAGCCGCTGTCGCGCCGCGGATCATTCTCGCCATAAAGGCTGCCCACCATCGTGCTGATGTTCGGCTTGAGCAAGCCAGTGCCGATCGAGATGAGCACAAGTCCCGTGTAGAAAAATACCGGCGAAGTGAAGACCATTGAAAAATGCCCGCACGCGATGGTGATGCCGCCGAGTAACACCGCGAGTCGCGCGCCGAGAATGCGATCGGCAATCAACCCTCCGGGCAGCGCGGTGAGAAAAACAGACATCGTATACGTGCCATAAATCGAGGACGCAGTCTTCACATCAAACGCCAGCCCTCCTTCGCGCAACGGCGCAACCATGTAGAGCACGAGTATCGCGCGCATGCCGTAATAACTGAAGCGCTCCCATAGCTCCGTGAAGAACAGCGTGGCGAGGCCGCGCGGGTGGCCGCTGAAACCGGAGGTGTCGGACTTTGCCGAGGTGGTTGTTGTCATGAAGGCTCTTTCTTGTGTCAAGCAGCTTTGCTTACATGTGCAACAGAGATGGGCTTGCGACTGAGCATCGCGCTCATTTTGAGAAGCCGATCAACTTGCCTTGCTATCAACCTTTTCCATGACCGTGTCATTGGCCGTTTCTTTGAAGAAGCTTGCTTTTTTTATCAAACAAAATTTCCAAATAGTGGCCCTCTTCATCGTACCAGATTTTTATCACTTTGTCTATAGGGCTTCGCCTTTCTTGATTGCGCCAGTCAAATAATCAGCAATCATGAATGAATCTGATTTACGAAAAACGACATTTCAATCTGAACTAACTATTTCCACCATCCCTCAACCTCTCCACCACCTTCCCTCCAAGCAAGTGCGAATCAATAATCTCCTCCACGTCTTCAAGCGTGACGTGTTTGTACCACACGCCTTCGGGATAAACGACGACGGTGGGACCGTGCTCACACATGTCCAAGCAACCGGCTTTGTTCGCGCGCATTTTGCCTTTCAAGCCGCGCTTGTGCAGCTCTTCTTTGAATTTCGCAGCAATGGCTTCGGAGCCTTTGGAAGCGCAACAGCCTTTGGGGTTATCGGGAGGGCGTTGATTGGTGCAGATGAAGATGTGTCTTTCGAAGCGCATCGGGGGAACTGGAGTTGGGATATTTGGAGATTGAGGAATTGCGATTTTAGATTTCGGGCTTGGGCGCGGTTGGAGCGGGCACGTTCGGCCAGGTGAAGATTTGGCTCAACTCAATCTGAAAACCAGGCAGCAGTTCGGGAGAAGTGAGTGTGATCCATTCCCAACGCCGGACTGTGGGCGTGAGCACGAGCACGCCTTTTTCATAGGGATCGACGAGCCACACTTCGCGGCTGCCCTTTTCAAAATAGAGTTTGGCTTTTTCAAAGAGCTTGGTCCAGGCATCGTCACTGGAAATGATTTCAACGGCAATGTCGGGCGCGCGTGTGGGATAGCTTTGGCCCACTTCGATATGTTCGTTGAGAATTATCGAAAGATCAGGCACGCGGCTTTCATACGAGTTGTCCGGCCAGAGGCGATGCGTTAATTCAGTCAGAACTTGGCCTATTGGATTCGCTTCAAAATAGTAGTCCAACTTGCTGCCAAGTCGAATCTGAGTGCGTGCGTGATAATAATCCGGCATTTTGAAAACCATTCTTCCCTTGATCAATTCAAACGGCTGCCCATTCGCCAATTTTGTGGCTTGCTCCAAAGTCAGTATCGCGGGCGGCGAGGAGGCGATTGGCCGTTCCACCTCGATATAGGCCTTCTCTTTTTTATAGGCTTTTTCTTCAGTCATTGTTGTCATGGCATTCCACTCGGTGATAATATACAATGCGGGATGCAACTGAAAGGATTTGATCATGATACAAAACGAGAACGCAGATGGAACGAAAAAAGCTTTGATCAAAAACGGTTTTCGAGATTTTGGTTTATCTCCCAAAATCCGCGCTTTTCCGCCGTCTCTGCGTTCGAAAAAATCAAAACAGCGGCTTGCCGACCATCTCGAAAACCATGAATATGACCGCGCCGAGCGTAAGCAGACCGAAGATGCCGGCGAGCGCAGCGAACTTGAGGTTCTCTTGCATTTCCGCGCCATACTCCATCGCAAGAGCGGTGTTCACCACCACGTCCCCCATTATCTTCACTTGGCAAGCCAGGCGCGTTTTGGAACCTTCACCGAACTGCAGCTTTTCAAAAAATGAAAGTTTGCTGACACAAGCATCCGGCGTGACCGTGACTTTGTCCGAGCCACAAAGCCCGAAACCGCGACAGTTCAAAAGCTTGTTGGGGCCGCCGTAAACGCTCACGCCCGCTTTTTGCGCGGCTTTGCGCAAGGTTGCTCCCTCCGGCACTTCCACTTTAATGTTCTCGTTTTGAAAAGTCACAGTCGGCATAACGCGCTTCCTCCGAAGAAATTGGATTCATGGATGAGTGGATTGATGGAGCAATGAATTTGTGGACCGGAGGGTCGTTGCATTGATGAAAAAAACAACCCTCCATGAATCCAACAATCCATCAATCCAATGGAATTCATTCTTTCGCCATCGCGTCGAGGCTTTGCCGCGCGCGGGCGGCGAGATCACTGTTGGCATTCAGTGCGATCACTTTGTCCCACCATTCTTTGGCTTTGTCATGCTCGTGTTGCGCGGCGTAGATGACGCCGAGATTGTACATGGCATAATCATAATTCGGGCGATGTTTCAGAACCGTGTGCAATTCCTCAAGCGCTTTGTCCCGCTGCTTGTTATTGAAAAGTGCGCCCGCGTAATTCATGCGCGCTTCGACGTTTTCCGGCTCGACCGCAAGCAGATCGCGATAGTAACCTGCAGCTTGCTCGAATTTTCCGGCCATGTCAAAGAGCGCACCGAGATGCGCCAACGCGCCAACATCTTTCGGGTTCGTGGCCACCGCGTTTTTGAGCGAATCAATCTGCTTGAACACCGGCGCCATGGAGGACATGTCGAATTGATCGGCGCCGCCTTGAGGCGGCATGGACTGCGCTTGATTCGACATGCCATTCGCTTCACCGGGCTTGGGATTCGCAGGGTTATAGAACAACAAGAATAATATGGCGATCAACGCAACACTCCCCAACAACGGCAAGAGAATAAGAAGCGGCGATCGTTGCGATTGGGGTCCGGCTTGGGGAGGCATTTCTGCCAACTGCGTTCCGGCCGCGGCAACAACTTCTCCTACATTTACTTTGGCGCCGCAGTGACTGCAAAACTTCGCGTTCGGTTTCAAAGCCGCTCCGCAGGCGTGGCATTTGTTCTCGCCGGCAGGCGCCGCCTTGGCTCCACAGTGCGAGCAGAAACGGCTTTGCTCCGGCAATTCATGGCCACAACTTTGACATTTCATTGCATGTTCCTTTATCCGTTTGTTCTCAACATTTTTAGAATACGATCCAACCGCGCGGCCTTCTCGTTTTGAGCTTGGTGCTCGTAGATTAAAACCAAATTGCGAATCATGCGCGTAATGATGGTGCGCGGCGGCGCCGGCTGCAAGCTTTGCTCACTCAATGTGTAGCCGGAGCTTTGCAGGATCATCGCGCATTCCGCACGGGTAATGATGCGTCCATTCTTGTATGGGTCAAAATAAAAGGATTCGCGCGGCGAGTAGTATTGGCAGATGAAATGCACCGGCATATTGATGCCGCGAATCGGCAAGTGCAAACGCTGCGCAATCAGCAAATAGACCACCGACAGCGAAACCGGAATGCCGGTGCGCCGCTCCAAAACGCGATTGATATAGGAATTGTCCGGATCGTAGTAGCTGGAGACATTGCCGTGAAAGCCTTCTTCCACGAAGAGCACTTGGTTGATGGCTTCCACGAGCATGCGGCCGCTCGGCTCGTGTGGCATGCGGTTGATGCGGCTTTGCACGCGCTCCGCCAATTCATCCAGTTCGCGCTGAAAAGGCGCGACGTCTAGATCCGAATAACCGAAACGCGCCAATAGAAACGCCGCATGTTCCAAATCGATCTGCTCATCGTCGCGCAAGCCGAGCAGGTAAAACGAGCTGAGCAGTTCTTCCTGTCGAATCTTTTCCAAAATATGACGCGCCTCGATGCGCACCTTGCCTTCCAGATCGGCGATCGTGGCTTCTCGTAAATAGTCTTCGGCTTCCAGTCCGAACTGAAAGAGGCGCTCACGCACCACGTCTCGAACGTTGGCGTCTTCATCGCCCAACAGTGTGATCAAGGCGCGAATTTCTTCGGGAGATTTTTTCAAGTAAGGCTCTGATTTGGTTTCGCAACGAATAGGGCGGCGCATGAAGCCTTTATTGCTCTTGTTCAATAGGTTCCATGGCGCTCTGCGCAGCTTGCCATAAACGCTCATATTCATGGCGCACACTCGCATCGAGTTTATGCCTGAAGGCGAGAGGCAGTTTGAGAGCAATAATCAAATCCTGCACGTCGGAAAGATCGCGCATGCGGTGCGGCGCGGTCATGCCGGAAGCCAGTTTGAGCTCGACGAGCTTTTCTAAACGTTTTTCGCGCGCCGGCAAACGCGAGCAGATATCCTCTTCCCACGAGCCGTTCGTGAAAGGCTTGCAACCCTTCCGCGGTCAGCAGCAAATCGATGTCGAGCGTCAGGCGCGGATAGCCGTGCGCCGCGAGCGCCATGGCGCGGATCACGGCATAATCGCTGTTTTCCTCTTCAAGCCGCCGCACGAGGCGGTGCATGGTTTCGTAAACAGCGCCTCGGTTCATAAAAAAATCACCGGCCAGTTGTGCAATCTCAGCGACCGGCAACGCGCTGCGTTGCGGCAGCGGCGCGGTCGTATTCTCAAATACTCGCATTGCGTTTCTGCCCAAAACGATTTTCCGTGCCCGCCAGTAAACGACGAATATTTTGGCGATGCGTATAGAATATCAGAACGGTGAGCGCAAGACTGAATTGGAACATCGCATCCGGCACTTCCTGCCGAAAGAACTTTTCTCCGAGCAACAACACGATCGGCAAACAAGTCGCTGCGATCATCGAACCGAGCGAAATGTAGCGGGTGAGATAAACCACGCCGACAAAGACTGCAAAGCAGAGCAAAGCCGCAATGGGATATAACGCAACGATCATTCCTGCTGCCGTGCCTACGCCTTTGCCGCCACGGAAACCCGCGAAGATGGTCCAGATGTGTCCGACCACCGCGGCGACGCCGCAAATAATCGGAAGCACGCTTTGATCGATATGCGAAGGACCGAACGGCTGCCAGCGTGAAATCCAAAGCGTCGCCACAAAACCTTTAAGCGTATCGACAGCCATCACAAAAATTCCGGGTTTCCAGCCCAGCACACGAAATACGTTGGTGCCGCCCGCGTTGCCGCTGCCTTCCTTGCGAATGTCGAAATCCATGCCGCGCAAAATTTTGCCGACGATAATGGAGGTCGGTATTGAACCGACGAGGTAACTCACGATCACAACGGTGACGAAGGATAACATTGCAATAGGCCTCACCAAGAGCGCTGCAAAATGAAAAGTCCAGACTTCAAATTCTCACCTTCCCAGTCAAAAAAATCTATTGCGTGTTTGTCATTCCCCTAAAAATGCCACGGCGGCCGCGCCCGGACCGGCATGCGCACCAAGCGCAGGCGAAACCGACACGATGGGAACTTCTCGCAATTCAAAATGTTTGCGCACTTCGTTTGCGTAAAAGGCCGCGGTTTCCGGCGCATTTGCGTGCGCCACCATGAAGCGCAAATTGCGCTTGCCCTTGGCCTCACGCTTTACCAACTCGATTAATTTCTTGTGACCATGTTCTCCGCCAAAAGTTTTAGCCACCGCTTCCGGCTTGCCTTCCGCGTTGATGGTCAAAAGCGGCTTGAGCTTTAACAGATTGGCAAGTGCACCTCGAAACTTTGAGACCCGGCCGCCAGCCACGAGATAGTGCATGGTTTCCACGCTGATAAAAATGCGCACGTTCTGCGCCGCCCAAGCCACACGTTGCTTCACTTCTTCGAGCTGCGCGCCCGCGGCCACGGCCTCTGCGGCTTCGCGCACGATCAAGCCCAATCCGATCGAGACATTTTTCGAATCCACCACCTGCACGTTGATTTGGTCTTTCACGCTTTGCGCGGCGCGCACCGCAGACTGATACGTGCCGCTGGCGCCACCGGTCAAAATAATGGCGAGCGCTTCACGATGGTTTTGCGCGGCTTGCAAATAGACTTCGCGAAAATCCGCGGGGGCGGGTTGAGAAGTGGTGGGCAGTTGCGCGGCAAGCGTAAGCATGTGATAGAAATCACGGTCGGTGATGGTGACTTTATCCACGTAGCTGCGATTGCCGAACATCACCAATACCGGCACCATGCGAATGTTATGACGAATGAAATCTTCCGAGGGGAGATCGCAAGCGGAGTCCGTGATAATCGCCACGGTTTGCACTTCGGGGTCGTGGTGCGCGCGGGTGTGCTGGTTGCGCATATCATCCTTGCGGGCATCGACCAGCTCGCCGTACGAACGCGCAATCGTAAAGACTTCTTCCGGCTCATTGGTATGAATGTGTATGCGCACGCGCTCACTGGAGCCGGCGACGATCATCGAATCGCCCAGCAAGCGCAATTGTTCTTTCAACGCACCACGATCGATCGCTGTGCCGGTAATGAAAGCCTGCGTGCAATACTGAAATGTGATGGCTTCTGGAGCTTCTTCCACTTTGGCCTTGGCATTGCCGAAGTCAAAGAGACCACGCGCGAGCCGCTCGATCTTGCCGGACTGAATGAAACCGAGTATGCCTTCGAGCAAATGTACGAAGCCTTGCGCGCCGGCGTCCACGACACCGGCTTTCGCGAGCACTTTCAATTTTTCCGGCGTGCGCTGCAATGATTCCGTGGCCGCTTGCATCGAGCTGTGCAGCAGCGCCGGAAAATCGGAAAATTTTTCCCACGTCTCTTGAATATACTTCGCCCAGTCTTGAATCACCGTGAGAATTGTGCCTTCGCGCGGCTCCGCAATCGCTTCGCGCGCCATTTTCGCCGCGTGCTGTACCGCCTGTGCGAAATTTCTCAAATCCGAGCGGGATAGGCCGTGAAAACCCTCGGCCAAGCCTTGAAAGAACTGCGCGAGAATCGCCCCGGAATTGCCGCGCGCACCCATCAACGCGGAGTCCGCAAGCGCCGCGCTCATCGCATGAACTGAGACTTCTTTGCAATTCAACGCGCCCTCGGCCACGCTACGCATGGTCAACGCCATGTTCGTGCCGGTATCGGAGTCCGGAACCGGAAACACATTGATATTGTTTAGATGCTCCTGCATTTGAATAAGACGCTGTGCTCCGGCAATCGTCGCATGTTTCAAACGGTGTCCATCGAGATAAGTCACTGGCATGCACAGAATCTCCACATGAGAAGCGGTTCCACATTGACATGCGCACAAAATTTAGTATAAAAAATGTGCGGCAATGTAGCTTCAGAGGCAGGAAAAGTCAAGCGAAAACCTGAACGCCGCGTGACTCTTTGGTGTCTTGGCAGTCAAATGTGTGCAAAAAAGCAAAGATTTTCTACACGGAGAAAACAAAGCAAACGGAGCTTACAAAGCAAAAGTGATTTTTCCATTTATGAATATCTCTGTTGACTCTGTTTTCTCCGTGTTCAGCCTTTCGGTTGCGGCTCGTCCGCATTGGGTCAGCCCGGTGAACTAGCCCCCTCGATAAACAAACGCAGATGAACCTCAAGAACGCGCAGCGACAGGCAAAAAAAGCAGTGCAGTGTGAAGAGATTTTTCGCTGCGAGACAATGGCAGCCACAAAAGTTTTATATCAGACTTTTGCTGGTAATCGCAGGGCGGGCGCTTCGAGCGCCTAGCGGAGGTTTTGAATCTCCGCTAGGTCGAGGCGCGCAAAGGAAGGCTTGAGGCAAACAGTTGTGCAGGGAGACTATTGCATGAGCAGGCGATACTCGCCGTTGCCGTGCGCATCAATAAACGCAAAATCTCGAGCGAGACTGCGATAGTGCCAAACTTGAATCTGCGCACCCTGATTATTCCGCTCGAGAAATTCAATGGCGTCGGGCATACCATAACTCACGAGCGTCTTGCCGAGGTCGGTTTTCCATCCCTCCTGCGCGCCGCTGAACTTGGCATTTGCCAACTCCACGCGCTGATAAAAAGTGTCCATCGCTTCATTGCCCGGCGTTTCGGGCGTTTCATCACGGCGCAGCCAAAATTTGAACAACATTGCGGCTTTTTGTTCTTTGGTAAATTCCCGAATGGCGGTTTCCAATTGCTTGCGCTCTTCTTTATCGCCAACGTACTCTGCCGTGGCGAGCGCTTGGTCCAAATGCATACCGGTTTCGGGAATGCCATTCCATGTGACGTAAAAACGCTCTCGCACACTTCGGGCGGCTTTCCCTTGCCAAATCTTCATCTCGATCTCATAAGCGCCATACGGCATCGCGTTGACGTTGATTGGCAACACCACGCGTTCGAGCCGCGCCCGCCGCGGCCACTCTCTTTGTTGCGCCAACACCTCTTTGCCCTGGCAATCCCGAATCGTTTGCCGCACCAGCAACGGCGCACTCATGTTTGGACAGAGCAACTCGGTGTATACATACAATTCGCCCTCGGGCGTGGTGAGATTGTTTTGCAAATCAGGATTGACCACGGTGCGTTGCAGAGAGTCGGTTTTGATTTTATCCAGGAAGATTATGTCGCTCATCTCGACGCGCACTTTTTCCCCCGAAAATGCGCGCAGCTCTTTCGTGACTTGCATGCGCGACACAGCGCCGCTCACGCGATCAGTAAAATTGAAGGCGGCGACGTACTTTCCCGGTTTCAAATCGAATTCATAGGCATGCGCGTTGTAATTGCGCCGCGAATTCGTGGCGTCAAAACGCGGAACATGAATGGCTCTTTTTTGTTCGCGGCCGGCCACCCATTCACCCTCGGCGTTCGTGAGGTCGAGTCCCAACTCATATTGCGCGTCATAGCCGGAATCATTTTTTGCAAAACTCAAATTGTCGTGCAAAACCGCGACGCACACGAGCAGACGGCTCTTGCTCGAATCCGTGGCCGCCGTGTTGTAGAGTTGAAAAGATATCGGGCTCGGCTGTGTGGGGCCTGCGAACTGCGCCCATGCCCACGTTGTCATGCACAACAAAGAAAGAAAAATTTTCACGTCACCGACTCCTTCGGCTTAAGTCCTAAACGATTACATGCATCTTATGCGCGTGAATTCAGTCCGCCCCAAGCGACAAACAAAAGCCCGCTTCGCCATGCAGCATACTGATGCAAGCCTGCAAGCGGTTCGGCATTGCGGCTTGCACATCCGCATTTGCGGGCGCATGATAAACTTGGGGAGCCGGGTTATTGGTTTGAAAATGAGGCAGAGTGGCCGCGCAGAAAAAGCGGTGGGAGCTATTCAGAAAACGCGATTGGGTTTTCCGATTCCTTCGGAAAAATGCTGAAGCAAGCCTTCCCCCCAGTTTGCGGCAATTTCACGTCCTTGTCACTTTACCACACTCCGGCGCTGAACATAATCATTGTTACCTTAAAAGCCGGACAGATGCAGAAAGTAGAAATGCGATCATTATGTCACTGAGCTTGCATTTCAGAAACAAATCAAGTCATGCAGGCTTTTAATCTGCAAAAAATAGCAGCTAGTTTGTGAAACGAAAAGCTTCCGGTCATCTTCTCAATTATGCGCTGGCATAAACACGGCTTCCGCCTCCGCAATCTCGCGGGTTACTCGTGCTGCGTCCCAACGCAGTTCCTTCGCCATGATTTGCGCACATGTGTGCAATGCTTCCGCGCCGGGATGTCCGGCAGAGCCCAGCTCTGTGCGGCGCATCACCACATCCGTCAGCTTAAGCGCCATTTCTGCACGCACACCGTGCACGACCTCGGCTTGCAAAACTTCCGTGCCCGCGCCAAGCGGCCGCAAGGCAGCCGAATCATCCGCAATGTGCTCGAACAAATCGGGATAGGCGGAGCCGTAGTTGTAAAGCAGATGCCGCATAATTTTTTCCGAAAGGCCATGCGGCTTTCGTCGGATTTCACTTTGCAGAAAATCTTCGTAGCGCGAAAGATCTCCTCCGTAAATCGCCGTCATCGCGCCCGGCGACTTTTTGTGAGGCACGCCAAGTTTGTGCATCGCGAGATCGATCGATTTCTCGGCTACGTCGCGCGCGGTGGTGTATTTCACGCCGACCACGGTGAGCAAGCCCGCGAGGCCATGCTCTTGTTGATGATCGCGCAAAATGTAGTGCTTTACCAAACGCACATCTCCGGAACGAGGGTTCACACCCTCCATGGGCAACAAACCGCCATTAAAGTACGCAACGTCTTCGCGCTTCAGGTTTGCCGCCGGAAAGGCCGCGCTCACTTCCTCGAGGAAGGTTTGAATATCTGCTTCGGTGACGCGAAAATCTTCCGGCTCGCCGTGATATGCCACATGCGTCGTGCCCACCATCGAACGTTCGCGCCACGGCGTGATGAACAACAAACGCGAGCCTTTGTTGATAATCGCATCGCTGTCTTTAAACTCGAATTTGCTCGGCACGCCAACGGCATACTTCGGCACAATCTGTCGCCGCAAAATGAGATTCATGGCCTTCGAGAGCTGCGCTTTGGCGCCGTCGGGCTTCTGCTTGAGCAAGCCCAAGGTCTGATTCACCCACGGCCCGCTATTGTTGATCACCAAACGCGCCCGTATTTCAAACTCATTGTGTGAGAGCGTGTCGCGCGCTTTCACGCCGAGCACCCGATTGTCTTTCACCAGGAAGCCGGCGGCTTCCACATAATTGGCGAGCTGCGCGCCGTTACGCGCCGCAGAGTGCAAATAAGAAAGCAGCATGCGTTCGGAATTGTAGACCTGACAATCATACCAAACCGCGCCGCCGGTCAAGTTTTTCTCGTCGATCCCTGGGATGAATTCCAAACATTCTCTTTTGGAAATAACCCGGCCCGCGGGCAGAAACTTTTGCGGATCCTGCAAGCCGTTGCGATCGAAGCCGACGAGATCATTCATGAACATTGCAATGCGCATCACTTCTTTGCCCTTCATGGCGTGGCCGTAAGTTGGCATCACGCACGGCAAAGGATGCACGAGGTGCGGCGCAATACGCATGAGCACCATGCGTTCACGAATGGATTCGCGCATGCGTTTGAAATCCGCATGCTGCAAATAGCGCAAGCCGCCGTGAATGATCTTCAAGCTGTTGGAGGAGGTCGCGGCGCCCCAGTCCGACTTTTCAATCAACGCTACCGAGAGACCGCGCAACGAGGCATCCCATGCCGCCGCGGCGCCGTAGATGCCGCCGCCAATGATCAAAATATCGTGCGCCGTGTTCGAAAGTTCGTGAAGGTTTCTTTGCATATGAATCCAAAATTTTAGCGGTGAGGTCGTTCAAAAAAGCTGAAAGAGAACTTATTGAGTACCTCCATGCGAGGCGATTCGCGCAAAACGATGGTGCCCTACCTGCTCGTGCATCGTCTCGCCCCTCAGATAGTCGTCATGCCTTGCAAGCGTTCGCGGTTCAAATCGCGAATGCAGATTTCCTGCACCTGTTGCGGAAATCGTTTCTGAATCGCGCAATAGATTTCGGGATCCTTTTCGCCGGAGTCTCCTATCAAAACAAATTTGCGCTCAGGAAACCTCATCATGATAGCACTAATCTGCTCCATCTTTTGCTCGAAGGTGGCATCGCCGCCCGCCAGCTCTTGCAAGTCTTCCCAAGTGTCCATCGAAAAGATATTCTTTCGGATATTCTTCATGTGAAACGAGCCTTCGGGAAAACCGCCCGCGCCGTGAATGAGAAATTCTGCAAGCGGGCGATATAACTGCCACGGTCCGCCGGAGACATAATGAAACGCCGCTTCGCCGAATTGCCGATAGCGCTTTGCCATTTCGGGCACGGCGGCAAAGTCCTCGAAAAAGGTGTTGCGCACAATGGCTTTGACGCCTTTGAGAATTTCGGTTACTTTAATCGTGTCATCGATATCTGAAATCACGGAAAGCCCGTGCGGCGCCAGCAATCTCACACGTCCTAATCCTGTATGCTCCCTCGACACCGCGCGAAAACTCAACCACCCTTGTTTGGAATTTTGCGCACGCAATAAGTGCTCGGCCTTGGCTTCGGAAAGGGTGATAAAGCCCTCGATTAGCCCATTCAAATCGCTATCCAGAGGCGCGCCGTTCTCGCCTTGCACGCGAAATTCCTCGTGCTCCTCATCGGCATCAAACTTGAATTTGACCGTTTCTCCGGATTCATCATCTGCGACCAAATCAGCAATGCGCGCGCGAAAATTGTTGCGCGCTTTCTCTTCGAGATCGCCGAGGCCTGCGACAACTTTGGTGATAAGGCTTTCCGTGACGCTGCGTGGCTCGTGCACCCACACGCGCATCGGAATTCTCCAATGCAAGTTTGCTTTATAGCCATACGTGGGATAAAACGTCACTTGCTCTTCATCGGAAAAAAATTGGGATAACATGGCAAACTCGCTGTTGGATCGCAGATAAAACGGTAGGATGGATGAAGCGCTGGAATATTAGGCTGCGGCGGTCAACCCATCGAAGTAATTCGTTGCCGCTTTACGTGTTGCAATGAACCGCAGGCTCATCCGCGCTTGCTGATCGCGCGCTGATAAACCTCCACATACTGTTGCGCCGAATGCTTCCACGAAAAATCCTCGGCCATGCCGCGCCGCATGATGTCTTGCCACACTTCTTTTTGTTGATACAAATCCAACGCGCGCAGAATCGAAGCCCACAACGCGTACGGCGTGAAATCATAAAACGAGAAGCCGTTGCCTTGCTCGTTGTACTCGTGATAATCGCGCACCGTATCCGCCAACCCCCCGGTGCGGCGCACGATCGGCACGGTGCCGTAATTCAAGCAGTACATTTGATTCAAACCGCATGGCTCATAACGCGAAGGCATGAGAAACATGTCGCAGCCGGCCGTGATCAAATGCGCAAGCTCATTGTTGAATCCGATGTATGCGTAGCACTTTTCCGGATACGTGTGCGCGGCCCAGCGAAAGAAATCTTCGTACTTCTGCGCGCCGCTGCCCAGCGCCACCAGTTGCACCGGCAATTCCATGAGTTGCGGCAAAACCGAAGCGACGAGCTCCATGCCCTTTTGTTCCGCCAAACGCGTGATAATACCAATGGTGGGCACGCCTGCTTGATAGGGCAGGTTGGTGCGTTCGAGCAAGGCTTGCTTGTTTTTGAGCTTCGCGTCGAGATCGTCAATCGTATAAGGATGTGGAATGTGCTGATCACCGGCGGGATTCCAATCATCAACATCAATGCCGTTCAAAATGCCGACGAGGTCGCTGCCGCGATAACGCAATACCCCCTCCAACTCGGCGCCGTACTCATAAGTTTGAATCTCGCGCGCATAGGTCGGGCTTACGGTCGTAATCATTTCGGCGTACATCAAGCCCGCTTTGAGAAAAGAAAAGTCGCCATAAAATTCGTACGCGCCGCCGAGATGAAACTTGTCATACTTCAAGCCTGCGTGCCCCACCGCTGAAGCTCCAAAACGGCCTTGATAGCCGACGTTATGAATCGAGAGCACCGAGGCCGTCTTCGCGAAGAGTTGATCCCAATTGTATTTTTCGCGAAGGAAAACGGGCAGGAGCGCGGTTTGCCAATCGTTGCAGTGCAACACCCCGGGGGCCCAATTGAAGCGCTGCAAAATGAACATCGCCATGTCTTGCAGCAAAATGAAACGCTCGTCTTCGTCGGCGTGCGAGGTATAAACTTGCTCGCGATGATAGTAGTGCGGGCAATCGACGAAGTAATGCTCGACGCCGGCGCCGTTGCGTTTATACCAAACATTCACAGTGACGGTGCGTTCGCCCACCCGCAGTTGCGTGTTATGAAACTCGTGCGCAAAAGTCAAATCATGATCCAACACACGAATGGATTGATAGAGCGGGAGAAAAACTTTGACCTCGTGCCCCATCAACGCCAGAGCCTTGGGCAATGCCCCGCTCACGTCCGCCAACCCGCCGGTTTTCACAAACGGAACACATTCACTCGTCGCAAAAGCTATTCGCATCTAATTTTCCTTCCTCACAAAGACCATGATCGTGCATCTTCATCATCGCCGCAGCAACCTCAGGCAGAATTTTTTTATGGCTTGTCGCTGCTTTACCGAGGGTTCTTCACGGCTTGTTTCTCTAACCAATCTTTTCAAAGCAGAGTGGCTTCAAAGCGATGGCATCCTTCTGCCGGACGCACATTGTTAAAATGAGATTGCACGATTGATTCGCAAGACCAATTCGGGTTTGTCATTCAGGAATCTTTTCACGCGCTCGTGAAACGACTGAGTCCAAAAACCTCTTTCGTTCAAAAACTTCTTGCTATTCCTTCGTCCTCGCGCTATCATCATTGCGGCCGCAGCGCTTGCAGCACCACCTGCGTGGGATACTCGCTGTGTGTGTGACTAGCAAACTCTTCCGGAAATAAACTCGCTTGCCGTCCCGGGCGCGCCACTTGGTGTTGGCGAATATCGACAAATCCGACGCCGATGAGCGCAGAAGTATAATCATGCACCGAGTGCCGAAACGACCCGGTTTGAAATTCAAACTCCGCTTCAAACAGGCTGTCCTGCACTTGTTTAAGGTGCGCCGCATGCAAATCGGGATAATGCAACGCCAGCACAATGCGCCCGCCGGGCCGCAGCACGCGATAAAACTCGCGCAGTACCGCCGGGATGCGATCCAAATGCTCGCCTGCGAGCGCACAGAGCACGGCATCAAAATGATGCGTGCCAAACGGCAACGGGTCTTGCAACGCACATTGCAGCACCCAGCTTTCGGGGAATTTGCGTTGCGCCGTGCGCAGAGAAACAAAAGCGGAGTCGATCCCAACGACCGTGCACTTCATCTGCGCAAAACGCGCGAAGCGGCGGCCATTGTCACAACCCACGTCGAGAATATGCTCGCCGGCTTTGGGCGCCAACGCAATGAGACTGAAGCGATCGAGGGTATTCAAGGCATGCCGTGAGATTTTATTGTCGGAAGTTTCGGGCGCACGCACAGCGCGCCGGCGCGCGGCCGGCGTCACGCGTGAAGGAGCTGCAAGAGGATCGGAAGCAATTTCAAAACTCGTGTTTCTGGAAAGGCCTAACGCCATGTTCATCTCCGGCAAAATTTTTCGACGTTTTCCAAAAAGCTTTGGAAGGAAGTTAGAGCACTGATGGCGCAGCCCATATTGCGAATGCGCGTGCCCAAAGGATATTGCGCGCACTTCGTGCCTGCGGCAATCTCTGCGAACTGCGCTTCGCATTCTGCCAATGCAGGAGCAGCAGTCACGAAGAAGACTGCAGGCGCGTGCTGCACGGCAAAACGCTGCGGGTCAAAAGCATTATTTTCGGACTGCGATCGCCCGCGGAACTCGCCATTGAAGAAACCAAAGATGAAACGCTGGTATTTTCTTCTTTGCATCCATTGATCTTTATCATGCTGAAACGGAATCAGCGCCAGACACTGCAGCAAGCTCGCGCCCCGCGCGGCGTTGGGCGGCGCGCGAAAGGTTTTGAGATCGACAATCTCGTTTAGTACGCGCAGATCGAATCTATCCGGCTGCGTGTGCGGCGTCGCGCCTTCACGGCTCAAGTGCGGAACGCCGTGTTGTCGCAGGAAACGCAGCAATGTGGCTTCGCACATTTTTCCCACGGCGATGTTGCCAAAACGGCGCTCGGGCTTTGCGCCGTAACGCATGCGGTCGAAGGTGTAGTGCAAAGATTGCCGCGCATACGCGACGCCGGCAGCAACATCTTCCGGCAAAATGGCGAGAGCAATGACTTCTTCCGCGCGCATATGAGCCCCAAAATTTCGAATACGATATGCTTCTGGCTTAGTTTATTATATCTTTTTGAAATGTCATCCTGCAAGAAACTTCCCTCGTGCTCGGCTCTCTTTTCAGAGCGAAGGAAGATTCTTACAAATGACAAGCAAAAATAAGAAGTCACAAGAAACCAGCAGGAAGGTGCAAATGTCCGGCGCCCCTAAGCATAACACCAATTCCGCAAAAGCGCAAGTCGATCCTAATAATCGCTTGAACGACTTGACCAGCCGCGAGTGGCTGACGTTTCAAAAGAGCTGGTTCATTCCTTCGCCGCAAACGCCGCGCGATTTTATTCTCTTTTTCACCAAAAAGCAAAACGCCGAGGGCCGCCGCGCGCGCATCGGTTTGTTGCGAGAGAACGCCGAAGCGTTTACGCCGCTCATTCACGAACTCGAACGCGAGCCCGTTGTTGTTGAAGCAGAAAGCGAAGCCGCGCAACTCGACTATGGCTTGATCGATCTCTGCGGGCAATTTCCGAATGAACAGGCTTTTTTTCAAACCAAAGAAGTTTGGCTGGCGCGCATACGCCGCCTCGCGCAAAAGCTCAAGCCGCAAACTTACCTCACCATCTTCGCGCGCAATCGCGATGAGAACGGAGTGCTTGCGCCGATTGCATGGCAGATCGGGCGCAGCGTGAGCGGGTTTTTGTCGATTAAAGATGAAAAGATCGGGTGTAAATCCGAGGCGGGCACGCTCAACACGATTGGCAGCACGGGCAAATTGTCGAGCGGCTCCTCCTCTCCGGTATATCATGAGCACAGCCAACAGCCGAAAACCTGGACAACCAAACAGGATGTAATTTACTGCTTGAACTTTCGCCGTGACGACGACGCCTCTTCACAAAACACGAATATCAACTTTCAAACAGAGCAACGACCGCTGGCATCTGCCGGCGCCACACTTTCAACTTCGCCGCAGCCTTCGTGGTTTGTGCCGAAGCCGCCGCCGCGCGAGAAGGGCGTGTTGCTGCACCCCGCAAAGTTTCCCGAGTCGTTGGTGATCTATTTTCTCCACCAGTTTTCGCGCGAAGGCGAGCGGGTCTTCGATCCCATGGCCGGCACGGGCAGCACGCTGCTCGCGGCGTTGTCGCAAAATCGTGCGGCGTATGGCATCGAGTTAAATCCGCAGTTTCATGAAATCGCCAAACAGCGCATCGAGAAATTCGCGACGCACCAGCTTTCGTTCCTCGCTGCGCCGCAATGGCACATCGTGAACGGTGATGCAAGCCAGGCGCAGAGCTATCAAAACTTGCCGGAGCAATTTGATTACGTGCTCACCAGCCCGCCGTATTGGGACATGCTGCGCATGAAAGGCGCGGAAACGCAACAAAAACGCAAAGCGGCCGGGCTGCTGCAATTCTATTCCCAAGACGCGCGCGATCTGGGCAACTATGATGACTATGAAAATTTTCTCCACACGCTTGTGGAGATTTACGAGCGCATCGCTGCGCACTTGGCCGCCGGACGTTACATGACGATCATTGTGAAGAACGTGAAGAAGAAGGGAAAAATCTATCCGCTTGCTTGGGATTTGGCGCTCGCGCTGAGCCGTAACTTAATTTTGTGTCATGAACAGTTCTGGTGCCAAGATGATCTCAAACTCGCGCCGTTCGGCTATCGTTATGCATGGGTGAGCAATACGTTTCATCATTATTGTTTGCACTTTCGCAAGGAAGAGTGAAGTTCAAATCACAAGCTCCAAACACAAATATGCCATAAACAAAGTAGAGAGCCCTCCAGTAATTGCTATACGAACATTTTAAGCTTCCCAATCTTCCAGCATTAAGCCTTCCACTCTTGATAACTCACGCGTGTTGTGGGTTACGATAGTAGCCACATTGGAAATCCCGATAGCTGCAAGCATCAAATCGTTCGGCCCAATCAGCGCTCCTATGCGTTCTAATCGGGCGCGAATCCGACCATAAGCCTCCGCCGCCTCATCGTCAAAGGACAAAGAGACAAAACGAACGGCGAACTGATTGATCTTTTCTAAATTTTTATCCGGTTTCGCACTCTTGGCAGCGCCGTAGAACAACTCCGCTTTAACAATCGAACAAAGAACAATGTCTTCCGGAAGAAGAGCCTCCAGTTTTTGCCGAATCTTTTCTGAGCGTCCATTGAGATAATTGATGCAGGTATTTGTGTCGAGCAAATAGGTCATTTAATTTCCTCCCGGGTCTCGTATTGTCCTTGCTCGCCTCTAGTTATTGGGGCATCGGCCAAACTACCATACGTAGCTTTGATGAAATCATGCCAGTTTGCTTCGACGCTTGCTTTCATCGTGACGGGCCGATCCATTGCCACAACACGGCGAGGCATTTCAAACGCGGCAATGACCTGATACAATGCTTCTAGATACTTGTCTTGTACCTTGTCAATTTCAGTCTTGAGCAGTTCTTTCGTGATCATCGTAGACTCCTTCTTTGCTGAACGTTCGGTTTATTTCTCCACTCGCAGCTGAATTTTCTCTCATCGCGCTCGGCTCGCCCTGGCTCTCCGGCGCCGTCTCCCGTGGGGAAACAGCATTCCCGTTGCCTGCGCGGTCGCGCCAGATGCGGTGTTCGTCGCAATACATGTTTTGTTTGGGCGCAGCTTTGTAGGTGGATTCGAAGAGCTTGCCGCAGCGCGCGCATGCGTATGTGTACAGTACTTTTTCGCGCTCCACACGATGCGCCAAACGCAAATCCTCCAAGTGATCTTGAAAACGCACCACGGGAAAATCGCTGAAGCGTGCCGTGGCTTTGGGATAGAGATATTCATATGCAGCCGAGCCGCCAATAGTGAAGATCATCACGCGTTTGCCGAGTTGCCGCACACGATCGAGCGCGGGTTGATAATCGGCGTCACCCAAAACCGCAATGGCAATATCATACGCGTTAATCGCGGCGAGATAGAGCATGTTGATGCCGAGCGCCATGTCGATGGTGCGCTCTTTCGGCAAAAAGTTGGGGTCGCCTTCGCGCATGATGCGATCCTGCATGGCCATATAATGGCCGCGAAAATCGATTTCATGCAGAATCAATTCGAAGCCGAGTGATTCACTGAGCAGCATATAAAACTTGCGTTGATCCTCCAACTTCAGCGCATCATCCGGATGCACGTTCCACGGCACACTGGCGTAATAATAGGTGCGCACGAGATCGAGCGCCGGTGGGTCTGCGTCCAACGTATTCACCATGTGCTGCCGCAGGCGTTTGAGCGCCACGGCGTTTATCTTGCTGAAATCGATTTTATACGGGGCGGCATATGCCTTCACCAGCATGTCTTGATTATGATAAAGCCACGAGCCGTCGATGAACGTCATGCAACGCAAGAGACCGTGACTTTTATATGGCGAAAGCACGCGCGGCACATCGTTATCTGTGATTTCATTTTTTTCGTTGTTGTTGACTTCCGCAGTTTCCTGTTCTACAGTCATGTTTTCCTCGATGTATGATTCGTTGGCTAGGTAGTGATTTTTTGGGAAGCCGAAAAGCCTCAACCTTATCTAGTGGACTTTACGAGCCGATTAAAAAATTTTCCGGGCGCACGCGTTTGAGATGTTTTTGATACTCATCGAATTGTTGCAGCAGCTCCGTCACGTCCCTGCCGCTCGTTTCCGCGGCTTTGAGTTGATCGCGAATAACGTGAATTTGATCTTCGATCATATACTTTTGCAAGCGCGCCATACAATCCGCGGCCCAATGGCGATGGTCACGCTCGATCGGCCTCTTCCCTTCTACATTGATAATAGCGGAAACGAACTCCGCCTGCTTAGGATCGTGAAAATAGTGCAGCAAGTCTTCCGGCTCAAGCGGAATTTCGCGATCCAGAAAACTGTAAAAGATTTCCGCAAAGGCATGCGCTTCAGGATCATGAAAATCTTCCAGACGCATAAAGCTGAAAATGAAGCGAATCGCCTCCCAATGCAAAACCATGATGCGGATCAATTCCAGCTCGACCAATCGCCCGTAGGTGGTCATGCGGCTCTCCGCCGTCGCCAATGCATTCAGGTTGGGTTGCATCCCGCTGGCGCGGGACTCTCGAAGGGGCTGGCGTCCCGCTTTAGCGGGACGCGAGCGCCGCAAGCGACCGATCTCCTCCCACAACACGCCTTCATCCACACGCATTTGCTCGGCCATGCGATGCACCAAAGCTTGGCGCTCTAGTCCGTCATTCACGCGCGCCAATGTGTCGATGATCGAGCGCAATTGTTCCATGCGATTCTGCTCGAGCTTTTCGCTGGATACCGTCCCGCTTGCGGCGGAATGCATTTTGAAATCAAGCAACGCCGGCGCTTCGTCCAAAATGCGCTGCATATCCGCTGCGGGATTTTTCAACAAAAAACTATCGGGATCATCACCCACAGCGACGGCTGCGACGCGCACTTGCAAACCATTTTCCACCATAATATCCGCGCCGCGTAACGTTGCGGAGGAGCCGGCAGCGTCGCTGTCAAAAAGCAAAGTAACGTTTTTTGTATAGCGCAAAACTAAACGCGCTTGGTGCTCGGTCAATGCGGTGCCGGAGGTCGAGACCGTGTTGGTGAAGCCGCACACGTGCATGCGCATCACGTCGAGATAGCCTTCGACAATGATCAAACGATCGGCGCTGCGCAGCGTGTCGCGCGCTTTGGTGAAGGCGTACAGCAAATGGCCTTTTTGATAGACCGCAGTTTCAGGTGAGTTGATATACTTGGGGGAATCGTCGTCGATAATGCGGCGGCCGCCGAACGCGACGACGCGATCCGAGAGGTTGTGAATCGGAAACATGATACGGTTGCGGAAGCGATCGTAGTAGCCGCTGGCTTTGCCGTCTTTTTCGCGCGGATTGATTAAACCGGCTTTCACGAGCGTATCCAAATTCACCGCTTTCGCGCGGGCATATTCCACCAGCCCTTCCCAGCCGGAGGGCGCAAATCCTACATGAAAAGCTTGCAAAGCTTCGTCATGAAAGCCACGGCGCTGCAAATACTCCCGCCCGATTTTGCCTTCGTCACTCCATAACGTCTGCTTGAAAAATTCCGCAGCGAGTTGATTGACGTAATAGAGCGTTTCTTTCTCTTGCGCTGCGGCGCGATCTTCCGGCTCAGGCTCGGGAATCGCGATGCCTGCCCGTTTTGCGAGCGCGCGCACGGCCTCGGGAAAACTCACGCCTTCAATTTTTTGCACGAAGGCAAAAGCGCTGCCGCCGACGCCGCAGCCGAAGCAATGGAAAATTTGTTTCTCGGCATTGACGCTGAAAGAAGGCGTCTTTTCCGCATGAAAGGGGCATAGGCCGACAAAATTCCGCCCCGATTTTTTTAAAGTCACATAATCGGAAACGACGCTGACGATATCAGTCGCGAAGCGCACTTCGTCGATGATGTGAGGAGGTATCGTGGGCATGGCCGATACGAGTGTGGTGGCGCGATGGGTGCTTGGATTGCTGGAGTTTTGAAGTGATGGAGTGGCTGTGTTGTAAGAATGGATTTGCACTGTCACTTTCTCTTTTGTCATTCTGTAAGAATCTTCCCTAGCGCTTGCGACATCCCTCCTTTTGAAAGTTGTACCGAGCGCCAGGAAAGATTCTTCCAGAATGACATTCACAAAATCATTTCAAAACTCCATCATTCCACTACTCCAACAATCCAAAAGGATTTTAGTCCTGCTCTTCTTCTTCCTCCGCCTTGCGCTCGCCTTCGTAGAGCTTCCGGCGCACGAACAACTCGATCAAATTGGCATCCAGTTTTCCGCGCTTGGCTTCTTCCTGCAATATGGCAATGGTTTTTTCCAAAGGCATGGCTTTTTTATAGGGCCGATCTTTGGAGCTGAGCGCGTCATAGATGTCCGAAATGCACATGATACGCGCTTGCAGCGGAATATCGTCGCCTTTCAAGCCGTAAGGATAGCCCGAGCCGTCGAGCATTTCGTGGTGCGCGGCCGCAATGATAGGAATATTTTCCAAATCTTTCGTGAACGGAATTTTGCGCAAGATTTCCATCGTATATTCCACGTGCCGCTGAATCTCCTTGCGCTCACTGGCGGTAAGATTGCCGCGCAGCACGGCTAGGTTTTCATACTCATGCGAAGAGAGATAATAGCGCATCTCTCCGGTGCAGGGATCGACAAAGGATTTCTCCGCAATCACGCGCAGACGATCCAGGTCTTGCGCCTGCATCACTTCCGGAATGTTGATACGGCGGAGAAATTCGAGGTCTTGTTCGACCGCTGCAAGCGCCTCCGCGAGCGTGTGATCCAGCTCCGCCAGCTTCGCGCCTTGCTCTCCACCGGCTTGCAATAATTCGCTCTTCTGCCGGCAATGCTCCAAAAGCAACGAAGACTTGATGACTGCAAAACGCTCGGCGACGGTTTCCATTTGATCATCGGTGAGCTTCGTGCCTTTTTCCAATACCGCTTCTTTGACGCCGATTTTGCCGATGTCATGCAGCCAGCCGGCCATGCGCAGCTCTTCTAATTGCTCGGGTGAAAACTTGACATTGGCGAACACGCCGTCTTTTTCATCATTGATCGCTTGCGCGATGCGTAGGGAAAATTTCGCCACGCGTCCGGAATGACCGGCGGTGTGCGGCGAGCGCGAGTCAATGGCTTTTGCCGAATAGCGCACCAGCGAGCGAAACAGGCTTTTGATCTCTTCGATGAGCTTCGCGTTGCGAATCGCCACCGCGGCTTGGCTCGCGAGGGAGAGAATGAGTGTTTCGTATTCTTTGCGAAAAGGCACCACCCGGCCGTCGAGGTCCAGCGAGTTGACCAACTGCAACACGCCGATGATCTCGTCCTTGTGGTCGCGCATCGGCACGGTTAGCATCGACTTGCTGCGATAGCCCATGCGCCGGTCGAATTCTTTGTTGAAGCGATATTCGACGGTGGGAGGAATGTGATAAACGTCGGAAATGTTCAGAATTTTTCCAGTGATCGCCACATAACCGGAAATGCTCTCTTTGGTGAGCGGGACATAGAAGGATTTGAAAGATTTCTCGCGCGTCTTTGCTTCGAGCGATTCCGTTTGCGCCACGAGAAAGTTGAGCTTCTCGCCCTCTTTGATGTACAAGCTGCCGCCATCGGCAATTGTGAAACGCCGGGCTTCGGTGACAATAAGCTCCAACAGCTTGTTGAGATTGTGTTCGCTGGAAAGTGCAATACCGATTTGGTTCAGACGAGCAATTTGAGACTGTAGATTTTCGTAAACCGCCGCATCCGAGCGATCGCTGCCCATGATGTTCCTCGCAATAGTTGTGTAGCGTGATCGTCGTTCCCAGGCATGCCGGAGCTTGCTCTCGGAAACAGGATGATGATATTTCGCTGTCCTCACAACCATCCTTGCCTCACAGGTTTGCGAGAGGCTTCTTAGCCGGGAAGCCTCTCGGGTTCAGGTGTGCAAATCGACGAGAAAATACTGTGCGATATTGCGCTGCAGGCCGCGCGGAAGAAATATGTGGCCTTCACGTTGGCCCAAGATTCCGCAGAACAACCGAGGATTTGACTTCAGATAAACAGTTGGTCGCGTTCTGCGTGCAAAATAGAATAGTGCTTGAAGGTTTGAAGTCCGCCTTCGACCTTGCTCCAAAGGTCAATTGCTGACTCCCAACGAAACCCAATCACTGCCAGAGCAGTTGCGTTTTTCAAACCTTCTCTCTCTCGCGCGCAGAGATGAAGTCGTCAATCGAGGTGAAAACCGAGGAGATAGTTCGGATTCATGTTTAAAAAACGTTGCGAAGATAGAGAACGAGCCTGCGAGAAGCAAGCGCGAAAATACCAGATCAGTTTTCTTCCTCCTCTTCTTCGTCTTCCTCTTTTCGGGAAATGTTGCTGAACATGCGATTGAGCATGTCCGAGTACGTGCGCACGGGCCCGAGCTCATCGCGGCTCAGCATGGAATTTTGATGCAACCCTTCGAGCACGAACTCCATGCCCACCGCCAGTTGCACGGCCGTCATTTCTTTCGCACCGGGCAAGTATTGCAGCGTTACTTCTTTCAAGCCTTCCACGCGCTGCAACGCATGCACGTATTCCGAAGTGGACATCACGTCCGCAAGGTCGACTTTGCGGTCGTTTTTGAACCATGCGGTGACTTTACGATAGTGATTCTCCCCTTTCTTCATGCTGGCCAAAGGATCGGGGAAGTAACTCAGGAAAATCGTTTTGATGGCCCTGCCTAAAAGGCCCTTGGCCACGTTGGCGACGCCCTCCTGCTCGCCTTCGTAAACCAATTCGATTTTTCCGGTGACTGCGGAGAGCGCTGCGAACAAATCACAAACGCGCGGCAGCAATTCCGTCTCGCCCGTCAGGCACGAGCGCCGCTCGGCGTTGCTCACCAGGTTTTCGAGAAATGTTATGGTGAGACGCGTGGAAACGCCGCTCTTTTGGTCGACAAACTCGCTGCGCCGCGCTTCCACCGCGGTTTGCTCAATGATTTGCCGCAGAAAGTAAAGTATCTTCGGCGGCATGCCGTCGCGTTTGATCCATGCCTCTTGCGCGGTGATCTGCATGCCGACTTCGAGCGTGCGCGGATAGTGGGTATGAATCTGCGAGCCGATGCGGTCCTTCAATGGTGTGATGAGATTGCCGCGATTCGTGTAATCCTCAGGATTCGCTGAATACACGATCATGAGGTCGAGCGGAATGCGAATCGGAAAGCCGCGAATCTGAATGTCCTTTTCCTGCATGACATCGAACAAGCCCACTTGAATGCGCGGCTGCAAGTCCGGCAGCTCATTGATCGCGAAGATGCCGCGATTCGTGCGCGGAATAATGCCGAAATGAATGACGCCTTCATGCGCGTAATGCAAGCGCTGCGATGCCGCTTTAATGGGATCAATGTCGCCAATCAAATCCGCGATGGTCACGTCCGGCGTTGCGAGTTTTTCGCCGTAACGGCGGTCGCGGCCGATCCATTCAATTTCCGCGTTGTCGCCATGCTCATGGAGCAGATCCACGCCGTATTTTGAAGCCGGCGCAAAAGGATTGTCGTTGATCTCACTGCCCTTGAGAATCGGAACGGCTTCATCGAGTAAATCGGTCAGTGCGCGCAGGATGCGGCTCTTGGCTTGGCCGCGCAATCCCAGCAGAATGATGTCGTGCCGGGAAAGAATGGCGTTGCAGAGATCGGGGATAACAGTCTCGTCATAACCGATGATGCCCGAAAAAATCGGCTCCTTACTACGTAGCTTCTTTACCAGGTTTTTGCGGACTTCGTCTTTGACGGAGAGAACTTGATAGCCGGAAGCGCGAAGCTGGCCGACGGTGCGTAGGTCGAGGAGTTTGGTCATTATTATCCAAAAGGGTTGAAAGATTTCGAATCGGCAGTAAGCAGGTTTCAGTTGAAGATAAAGATTGTTTACGATTCTCCTTCTTCACTGTCATTCTGAAAGAACCTTCCCTAGTGCTGGAATCAACTCTTGCTTTGAGAATTGTTCCGAGTGCCGGGGAAGATTCTTGCAGAATGACAGCGTGAGGGGGCGTTCGCCTCATGAGATTTATTTCGATGGATTCTTCTCATTTCATGAATAGCGCTCGCGATTTTTTGCGTAGATCGTTATCGGCTTGGACTTCTTCATAAAATTTTTCCGGTTTTGCCGCGCTCGCATTTGCTAACGAACAAGAGTTGCTTCATTCACCTCACCGTCCTCTTCCGGTTCCGAATATAATCCACGAACACGTACTCGCCCAGCTTGTTTAAAGAAGAGAAATACGCGCGGCCGCGATTGGCTTGCGTCATATCGTTCACAAACTGCACGAGCCACGGGTCGCGCGCGATCATGAACGTCGTGATCGTAATCTTCTCGCGCCGGCACATGACCGCCTCATCCAATGTTTTATTCACGATCTTGCGATCCAAACCGAAGGGGTTTTTATAAATCCGGCCGTATTCGAAAATGGCGGAAGGCTTGCCGTCGGTGATCATAAACACCTGTTTGCTCACATTGCGCTTGCGCTTCAAAATTTGCCGCGCAAGCTGCAGACCGGCTTTGGTGTTTGTGTGAAACGGGCCGACCGTCACAAACGGAATGTCTCCGACTTTTACTTCCACGGCGTCATCGCCGAAGAGCACGACGTGCAAACTGTCTTTCGGATACTTCGTGAGAATCAACTCCGACAGCGCGAGCGCGACGTTCTTCGCGGGGGTGATGCGGTCTTCGCCATAGAGCACCATGCTGTGGCTCACGTCGATCATGAGCACCGTTGCGCAGGTGGTGAGATGCTCGGTCTCATATACTTCCAAATCATCTTCAGTAATGTTAATGCGCTCAATGCCGTCGCGCTTGATGGCGTTGTTGATGGTGGAAGTAAAATCAAGATTGGTGGGAGAATCGCCGAAGCGATAGGCTTTCGTTTCGGAAAGCCTTTCGATGCCTTCGCCGGATTGCGGAAGGTTGTGCTGGCCGCTCAACGGACTCTTGCGCAGCGAAGAAAAGATTTGATTCAAAGAATCCTGCCGAATGCGCTTTCCTCCTTTTCCGGTGAGGCGATATTGGCGGTCGATCTCCTCGATGTAGCCCTGTTGTTTGAGCCATTCGATGAAATCGCCCAGGCCTTGGCCCGGCTCGTCATCAAACAAACGATGGCGCTGATCTAGTTGCGTCAACCACTGCAGCGCCTGCCCGACATCGCCGTCGCTTTGCACCAGCAATTGGCTGAAGAGGCGCATCAGGTCGTCAAAAGTCAGGCGGCTCTTGCCCTGCTCGTCGCGCCATTCGGAGTAGCGAAAAATCATAGTATGCTCGACACGTGAAGTTGTTTCGCATTATCAAAACAGACTCAAGACGCGCCATTCCGGAGGAATCTTTTTGAGCGCTTGCGATGCCGTTGAGTTTTGGCATCGCGCCGAGCACGTGCAAGGATTCCTCCGGAATGGCAGCGCCTGAACAACACCGTGGAAATAAAATGGACGAGCAATATGCAAATTTGCGTTTGCAAATGCAAGCCTTTGGTTGGAACATCAAGCTTGGCAACGGGGTGCCATCGCTTTGAAGTCAGCTAGCTTGAAAAGATAGAGGTGAGATAAACAAGCAAAGATGACACTGCGGTGGAGCAGCGACCCAACATAAAAAACGGATTCCATATCGTACTTGCGAATGCCGATCTTGTAAGCGTTGCCTTTGAACACGAGGTTTGATTTGTCACGGTAATTTATTTTTCGCACCCGCTTCGTGTTGTGTCGCTCAGGGTGAACCCTTTGCGGCGTTGCCTAAGCCGTTAGAATTTGGATTATTCCTGAAGGCCTAAAAGGATTGCTTCTGAATGACAAGGGCGTGTGAATTGCGCGTTACCTATTCGCCCGCGCGTGGTACAATCCTTGTCTTCATGCTCCAAAAATCCGCGAATGAACAGGGCCGCTCGTTCGCACATTTCGCCGCCGTTGTCACAGCCATGAAGGTTTTGCGGCAACGACTTTTCTTTTTGGGATGCAGCATGAATCGCTTTAGGAATTACACCCCACTGGCCCCCCTCAAGGGGGGAATGATAGCGTCGAAGCTCGCGCGCATACGTTGGTTCGGAATGCTGTTGAGCATTTTAAATTCCGCGCATCCGAATCTGCTCATCGCCGAAGAGAATCACGCGCTCGTCTTCTCCTCCGTCACGGTGCAAAGCAAAAGCAGCGGGAACTGGTCGAATCCCAATACTTGGGCGGGCGGCAAAGTTCCGAAACAGGGCGATCACGTGCTCATCAATCTCGGGCACACGATCACGTATGATTTGATTTCCTCGGAAGCGATTCGCCTCATTCACGTGCGTGGCAAGCTCGTATTTTCACGCTCACAAAATACGCAGCTCGACGCCGGCATGATCATTCTGCAAAACAGCGAAACGGTTGACGAGAACTTTCATTGCAGCGTGCGGCACGAATCAGTCTATCTCGGCGAGCCACGACCCACGCTCGAAGTGGGCGCGTCCATGAATCCGATGCCGCGCAACATCACGGCGCGCATTCGCTTGGTCGATTTTGCGGACATGCGCGACGATTGCGGGCCGGGCATCATCAACTACGGCGGCCGCATGGATTTTCACGGCACAGCGCTGAATCACACGTGGCTCAAGCTCGGGCAAACCGCGAACGCGGGCGCGACCACGATCACACTCACCGACTCCGTGAATTGGAAAGTCGGAGATCGCATCATCGTCACAGGCACATACAAATTCTCTAGCTTTAAAGGCGAGGGCGATTCGTTTCGAGATAAAGACAAAGCGCAGACCGAAGAGTTCTTCATCAAAGCCGTCAATGGCAAAGTGCTCACACTCGGTGCGCCGTTGCGATACACGCATCTCGGCGCGGGCGATTTCCGCGCGGAAGTGGCGAATCTCTCGCGCAATGTGATCGTCGAGTCGCGCGATCCCAACGGCGTGCGCGGGCACACGCTGTATCATTACAACTCGCGCGGCAGCATCAGCTTCGCGGAGTTCGCGCACCTCGGCAAAGAAGACGTGCTCGCGCGTTATCCGATTCACTTCCACGTGCTGAGCGATTCACATCGCGGCGCGAGCGTGATCGGCGCTTCGATTTGGGATTCGCACAATCGCTTTCTCACGATTCACGGCACGAACTATCTCGTGGTGCGCGATTGCGTGGGCTATAAATCGGTCGGCCACGGTTATTTCATGGAAGACGCGACCGAGGCGTTCAACTTTCTCGATCACAATCTCGCGGTGCTCGGCTTCAATCATCAAAAGCTGCCGAATCAAGCTTTGCAATATGACGAGAACGCGGGCGCGGGCTTTTGGTGGCCGAACGGCTTCAATGCGTTTCAAAATAACACGGCTGCGGAGTGTGATCGCTACGGCTATTTGTTCGAAGTGCCGCACGGCCAAACGTTTCGCGTGCAGCAGCCCGACGGCTCGTTCAAAGACAACGTCCCCGTGGAAAATTTGCCGTTCATCAGTTTCGCGAACAACGAAGCGCATGGCATGATGATGTACGGCTTCAGCGGTGACGGCGAGGCCTCGGCAACGAATCCGTTTTTGATTCGAGGACAGAAGAGTTGGCAACTGCGCTATGGCTTGAAGGCCGTGGGCAATTACACGCAGGTCGAGGATTTGAATTTGTGGGACAGCTCGTATGGCTTTTACGGCACTGCGGCGAAAAACGTAAAGCTCGTAGGCATGAAGGGCAGAACCATTTCGCAAGTGTCGCTGGAGTTTTATGAAAAGCCCGAGGGCTTGCACACGTTCGAGAATCTCGTGCTCGACGACTTGAGCCAATATCCGTTTCGCATCACGGGTCGCGAAACGCGCACGGAGCCGTGCGAGATTCACGTGCGCAATTACACACTCACGAATGTGGAAGGCAATCGCAACGGCGCGGGCAGCGAGACGGATCATGCCGAGGCGAATCCGGAGATCACGCTCTACTTGCACGATTTCTTCGGGCCCAATCGCGACGCGAAAGTGATTCCCGCGAACCAAAGCCGCAACGACGGTTTGAATTATCAAACCATGACGCCGACGTTTGAAGAGTACGTGAAAGTCGCGGAGGTGAATGTTCCCTTTCCGAACAATCCCATTCAAGCAACGGACAAGCTCGGGCCGGTGACGGTGATTACGTACCCTCCGGCGGATCAAACGTTGCGTTTGAACAACGGCGAGTTGCTGGTTTATGGAAGCTGCGTGGATGCGAGCAAAGTGGCTTCACTCTCCGTGAACGGCGTGCAAGTCAAAGCGCTCGCCCCGAATTTTTCAAAGTGGCAAGTGCGCTTGACCAATTTGCCCAACGGCGCGGTGACGTTGAAAACCGAAGCCGTCGATGAGTACGGAAATCGCGAGCTGAATCCGCACGTGCTCAAGTTTAATGCCGATAGAACGACCGCAGTCGATGATTTCCAAACTAACGACATCCTTGTGCGTGAATACTCGCTCGAACAGAATTATCCCAATCCCTTCAATCCCTCCACGAACATCGTCTTCAGCATTCCGCAGGATGAGCGCGGCAGCCGCGAGGTGCGCTTGGTGGTGTTCGACGTGATGGGCCGGCAAGTGCGCGAGTTGGTGAATGAGCGCCGCGCACCGGGAAAGTATCTACACGTATGGGACGGCCGCAACGACGCGGGAGAACTCGTAAGTTCGGGGATGTATTTTTATCGGTTGATTGCGGGCAAAGGCGAGGGAAGAGATTTTACTCTCACACGAAAGATGATTTTATCGCGGTGAAGGAACGAGCCGATTGTAAATAAAAATCCCGCACCAGTTTTGGGCTAGTGCGGGATTTTTTATTCGTATCGAGTGGTGGAACCAAAACACGCGCCGCTCCATCAACCGAAACGGGGCGGTTGCCACTTCTGAATTCTTTTCCCCGCCTCACTTCTTTTCCGTTTTGTTTTTGCGCAGCAGCTCGGAATTCAACTCCTTTTCGAGAATTTCGATGGCGTCGGCATCGGTTCTGCCTTCCGCCAAAAGTTGTTGCGCGACGATGCCGTTGATTTTCTCACGATAAGCGGTTTTAAGATTCAAACGCAAAACCGTCTTGTAAACGTGCATGGCCATGTCATCATGGCGGCCTAACAGCAAATAGAGATCCGCCAATGCGGAGTTGAGCTTGATCTTTTGGGGATGGCGTTCCAGTTCGCGTTCGTAAATCCGCACGGCCGTGTCATAGTCATCGCGCCAAATGCAAATACGCGCGCGAAAGCGCGCTGAAAAAGCGATCAAAGCCAGCATCACCAAACCCAGCAATGCCATGAGGACGCCAAGCAGGTAGAGCATCATGAATGCGGTGCGGCCGAGGCGCGGCCACGCCACTTTCGCGGGAGGTTCAGCGCGCTGCGTCTCGGGGGCTTGCTTGGAATCTGCGTCGGCGAGGGTGCTGTCAATCTGTTTCTCCGCAACAAGGCTATCAACTCGGATGGGCGACGGTTCGGCATTGATACTCACAGGCGCAGGGCTGCTTTGATGCGAAGCTAGGGGACGAGAAGTTTGCGGTAACTCCGCGCCAGCGCCGGTCTCGGCCGTGTGCGCAGCATTTCTCTTTGTTTTGATGCGGGAGTCAATTTCTGGCAAGGGCGTGAGCAGCGCGGGCGACAAAAATTTCTCCGGCTCCGGTGCGCGCAACGACTCCGCCACGGCAAAAACGGTTTTAACGGTTTCCATTACCGCGGCACGCAGACTGTTCAACTCTTCCCAAGGGCGAGACGACGAATCACTGCTCGTCAATTCTGGCGTTGCCTCCGGCAGCGGGGCCTCGTTTATTGGAGTATCTTCCGTCTGCAAATTGTGCACGAAGCCCTCTTGAAAAAATAGCGTTGCGCTGTTGCGGCGCTCCGAAAGCTTCTGCTCATATTGCTTGGTCGTAATCCAAACACGATAGGGATTGCCGCCGCGCCTGACTTCCAAAGCGCCGAAGATATCCGAATCAGGTTGCTTCGAAGTCGTGAGCACGAGCAGCACGTTTTCCGTGGGGTGAAATAGGACGATCCGCGCCTCGGTCTCTTCTATGATTTTTACCTCTTCCTGGATGGCGCCTTTGATTGCAAGCCACTGGCCTTGCACACGCGGGACCCCTGCAAAGGCTGCGAGAAGAACGACCGCCAGCAACACGCACTTACATTTTCCCATCGTTTATCCTCTGCTTTTGGAAAAAATGTTGGTACTGCAAACTGAAAGTGCGATCGTGCCCGCCGTTATGAAACGCATGATTTTGTCGCACCCAAAGCAGGAAATCATGAAACTCATATGTCACCGCGAGGCTGGCACCGCGGTTCTTGAGATTCGCGAAGATATTGTCTGCGTTGGCGCCTGGCCTGAGAACTTCGTTCACGCCGTTAAATGCGTGGTAACCGGCGAGATGGAGCCCGAGGCCTTTCCACCAAATTCCCGCACCTAGTAATCCTTGCACCCGCCCGTAGCGATTCACGTTGGCGCCGAGGTAACCGGAAGGAAAGAGCGGCGCGCCCGCCAACATCGCCACGCCATCTTCATCGAAAATGACCAGCTTCAGCCGGCATTCCGTGTCCGTGGCGTAAAGCGCTTGGTGCGGTTTCGTATCGCCCCAAATTCTTATACGGCCATTGCCATCCAAACGAAAATGCTTTGAGAATATGTAATTGTATCCTGCCGTCAACATTAGGCCATCTTCGGTATTTCCCAAGGTATTGCCGAACTTGTTGGTGTGGCGCTTCTTGGTGGCATACTGATAAGTCAATCCTACGAAACTTTGCCCCAAGCCCACTTCCATCTCAAGGTTATGCCGATAGAAATCCATTTCCAAAGTTCCGATCTTCTCAAGCGTAGCTTCTTTGATCGTCATGAGAGAATATGCTGCTTTGAAGTCGGATACGCGCTGCGCGTGCAGATCGTTTGGAAAGATGATGATGAGCAAGCCCGTGGACAGGATGAACGCCCAAACCATGCTCACGATCATTTTCATTTGAGCCTCCGAAAGGTTGCCGCTTTTTTTAGGTAGCAGGTTACGAGGTGGTGCTATTCTTCAAGCTAGCCCAACTTCCGCAGTTGTCAGGGTTAAGCTTTGTGTTTTCAATGAAAAT